>NZ_PXOH01000041.1 GCF_003007785.1 Aphanothece hegewaldii CCALA 016
GAGACAGATCTAGACCGCAAAGCTTTGATTGTCATGGCGACTGGTGCAGGGAAAACTCGAACAGCGATCGCCTTAGTAGAGATGCTGATGCGTTGTAACTGGGTGAAACGTGTACTATTTTTAGCAGATCGTGTCGCCTTAGTTAATCAAGCAATCAATGTATTTAAAAAACATCTCCCCGATGCTGCACCAGTGAACTTAGTAACAGAAAAGGATAGCGAAGGACGAGTGTTTGCTTCTACTTATCCGACGATGATGGGGCTGATTGATGAGACTCGTGAGGGTCAACGTCGTTTTGGTGTCGGGCATTTTGACTTAATTATCATTGATGAGGCTCATCGCTCAGTTTTCGAGAAATACCGCACCATCTTCAACTATTTTGATTCTCTATTGCTCGGACTAACCGCCACACCGAAAGATGAAATAGACCGCAACACTTACGGACTGTTTGACCTAGAAAACGGCGTACCGACCGATGCTTACCAGCTTGAAGATGCTGTAAATGATGGCTTTTTAGTACCTTCCAAAGCTGTATTAGTTCCTCTAAAGTTTCAACGCGAGGGAATTAATTATGATGAACTTTCATTAGAAGAAAGAGAAGAATGGGACACCATAGAATGGGATGAAGATGGCAATACACCAGAACGTGTCGAGGCGGCAGCCGTCAACAATTGGCTATTTAATAAAGATACTGTAGATAAGGTACTAGAGCATCTAATGACAAGAGGGATGAAGGTCGCAGGTGGCGATCGCCTAGGCAAAACCATCATCTTTGCTAAGAACCAAGATCATGCCGAGTTCATTGCTGAACGCTTCAATAGCAACTATCCACACTTTAAAGGTACGTTTGCCCGTGTCATTACTTTTAAAACAGCTTATGCTCAAACTCTGATTGATAATTTTTCCAACAAAGATAAAGAACCTCATATCGCTATTTCGGTCGATATGCTCGATACGGGGATTGATGTGCCAGAAGTCGTCAATTTAGTGCTATTTAAACTTGTACGCTCCAAAACCAAGTTCTGGCAGATGGTAGGGCGGGGAACCCGTCGCTGTCCTGATTTATTTGGTTTAGGGCAAGATAAACAGTTTTTTTACCTGTTCGACTATTGTCAAAATCTAGAGTTCTTTCAGCACAATCCAGAAACGATTGAGGCTCCAATCGGTAAATCCTTAACTAAGAAGTTGTTTACTACACGCTTAGAATTAATCACAGAGCTAGATAAAAAGCTTGTTGAGGATGACAACAGCACAATTGAAACTCAAACCGCCGATGGTGAATTACGCCAACAAGTAGCTAATCTACTTCACACAGAAGTTTCAGCCATGAATAGCGAAAACTTCATCGTGCGCCCCTTACGCCGCTTGGTCGAAAAATATGCTGAGAAAGAAAAATGGCTCTCACTATCGAGCGAGGATTTGAGCGAACTAAGTCAACAAGTAGCGGGTTTACCTTCTCAATTAGAACCCGAAGCAGAGGAGACAAAGCGGTTTGATATTCTATTGCTAAAACTACAATTAGCTATATTACGCTCTGACCCTGCTTTTGAGCGTTTAAAAGAACAGGTCAAGTCACTGGCACAGGTGCTGGAGGAAAAATCAGCCATCCCATTAGTCAAAGAACAGTTGCCTCTGATTCAAGATGTACAGACAGATGAGTGGTGGCAGGATGTAACATTGCCCATGTTGGAAGTATTACGCAAACGTCTGCGAGAGTTAGTTAGGCTAGTTGAAAAACCGAAACGTCAACCCATTTACACCGACTTTGAGGACGAAATGGGTGATGAGATTACAGTGGAGTTACCTGGTTTTACCTCATCGGATAACTTTGAAAAGTTCAGAGTCAAAGCGCGGGCTTTTTTGCGAGAACATCAGGATCATGTCGTTATTTTCAAATTACGAACTAACAAGCAACTTACTTCATCTGACCTATCTGAGTTAGAAAGAATCTTGGCAGAAAGTGGTGTTGGTGAGATGGAAGATCTCGTTCGTGCTAAAGAAGAATCATTTGGGTTAGGCTTGTTCGTTCGCTCTTTAGTAGGACTAGAGCGTGAAGTCGCTCTTCAAGAACTAGGGCAGTTCTCATCAGATAAAAATCTAAACTCCAATCAAATTGAATTTGTCAATCTAATTGTGGACTATCTCACCGAACACGGTGTAATGGATGCGATTCTTCTCTATGAATCACCATTTACCGATATTACTCCCCAAGGGCCAGATGGATTGTTTACATCATCTCAAGTAGACGAATTAATTGATTTGCTTGAAGAAGTTAAAGAGCGAGCCGTCGCTTAGGAAAACTTCCGCATAGCACAAGATTTTTTAGGATTAGGGCTTAGTCATTTGTTATGACTTCATATTGAAATTAGTAAAGCTACGTTTATCTCTCTTTTATAAGAGCAGAATTATGAAAATGTATTAAAAACTAAGAGCAAAAAGCAAGACTCTTCTCAATATGAACAAATTGCTTTGACAGACTAAGAACTAGCTGAAAAATTAGGATATAATTCCCCTAAGCTTTGAAATTACTGTTCGCCTGTAATTTCAAAGCTTAGGGGAAACTTAGCAAAAATGTTATAAAAATGGAAAGTCAGAGGAGATGATTAGGAGCAACAAGAGCTATTGCTTATAGAAAATGAGTAAGACTTATAAAAAACGGATAAAGCTAAACAGAAATCATATCCAATAAAAACATAGGCTAGTCACCTTTTAAATCTGTTGCTCAAAGGAAATTATCAACTTTAAAAGGATTATAGCGATTAAGAAAAATTTAATGATTACAGAAAACGGGATATCATGAGTTAACTCTTGTAAAGGAAGCTTTCAGCTTCAACTGTAAAAATTAGACAATAGTCAAAGAAAAATTCCAACATAAACGATAAGAACAACGGCAAGCTTTATCCATTGGGATAGCTGAATCCGAGGACAAATGACAATAGCAACAGTAGCTAACAAAGCTGAAAAAATCAATCCTTCCTCAGTTTCAAAAAAAAGCAAAGTGATTGATAAAAAAGAAGAAACGCCTGTTATTGCCCAACTCAAAAACTGTTCAATCTGGTCAACATCTTGGCGAAATCTTGAAGCCATAGCTAAACTTATACCTTTATTGAACCAATCATATAATACAATGCCAAAAAATCCGCTTTTCTTTTATGAAACCTTTAACCATTTTTTTATTACTTGGAGCGACAATTGCTGTTGTTTCCTGTAGTTCCAACTCCAACCAGAAGGCAACTTCTAACTTAGATCCTGCTTCAACCCCGACCACATCTAATAACGCCACTTCACCAATTCCAGACGAAATCAAACAAGCTGCTAAAAATCTTCCTCCCATTTCTCGAATTACCTGGAAAATGTGTAACACCACCGACCTCACTGGAGAATGCACCAATCCGCCAAAAGTGACAGAGCATTGGGGAAAAGTGCAAGAAATCAAAGTCGTTAAAATTCCAGCTTATTCAAGGGAATTGGTTCAAGCACACGTCAAATCACAAGGCTGTTTCGGTTATTATGGAGAACCTCAACCAGAAGCTTGGTATCCTGTGGGTGGACAAACCTATGAAGTTAAAGGGAAAGTAGCTTCAGCAAGCATTGTTGAATCGCGCTTACTCACCGACCAAGAAAAAGAAATTCTGCTCCTACGTCAAAAGATTACTGGCACAGGGTTAGTTGGAGCCACTTGTAACTCTCTAACACGATAATATCTCCATTCACATCAATTGTCGGGTCTGTTCTTACGTTTTCTCAATCGATCTGCTGATATCCTCGCCTTTGCCTGCGTTGCTGTAGCTTGTGGTAAGTCTGCAAACCCGATTGATAATCTTGGCAATCTAAATCCTTAGATTTACCAAACCCTCTCGTCATCGCACTGCCCCAAGTTTTTGTAATCATCCACCCACCATAGATATTCTGGCAAAGGGTTAAAGTGTAAAATCGGGTATTCCTTTGCCATTTTGAGTGGAGCCATTTGTCATATTCGTAGGAAATCTCCATAGAACAGATCACAGACACTATGTAACTATATTTTACGATTTAAAACCAAACTCTTATTTTTCGCTGATCCCTAATCCACAAAAACCAGCATAAGCGATCGCTATTGCCTCACTTCCCACCTGACTCGTTAAACGCTTGAGATCAAATAATAGCTGAACCGTTTCGGCGACTTCTCTTTGATCGGCTTTTGGCGAACCAAGATGACTTTTCCAGGTGGCACGATAGAGCAATACTGGAAAAACCTGACATTGACGATAGATCACTAAATTAATCACCCCCAATGCTTGCAGACTAGAAGATCCAGAAGCAAAATTCGCATTAATAAACGGTTTTTCGAGAGCCACGTGATGAGGCTGAAATTGTCTGACTAATTCCGTCAGATCCGACTCAATTTCTACCAGTCGTTGGGGCAAAGGAAATTTCGCCTCAGTTTCGATTAACCCATAATCGACTACAATGGGATGCTCATTTTCCCTCCCTTTTAAAATCGACCATCCTAACTGCCTTAAACTCGGTCGAATTCCAAGCCAAATCTTCTCCCCTTGGGAGGAATGGGGTTGTTGTGGGGGTTTAACAGGAATGGATAGATCGCTTCCTCCTTGATCTAATAATCTCGCATAGGCTTCGACTTGTTCAATAAATACTTCTGGCACTCGCAGAGCTTTGGTGGGCTGATGTAGCCACTTAGAAATTAGTTTTGGGAGATGGTCGGTTCTCGGAGAAAAATTTGGCATTGAATGCTTTGTACATTGCATATAGCTCAATTTTAACCCAACGCTCAAAACGGCAAAGTTAACGATTCCACCGCTTGACGTTTGACCTCTTCTCCTCGACGATCGTATTTTGCCGTCGTCGTTACTGAAGTATGACCCGCTAATTGCGATACCGTGACTAAATCGATCCCTGCTGCCAATAAACCACTAATAAAGGTGCGTCGGCAATCATGAGGCGTAAAAGGTTTAATTTGGGCATCTTGTCCCCGTTTTTGAAGTAAAAACAAAACCGCTTGTTCACTCAAGCGTCGTCCTAGCAGATGATTTCCTTTACTAATACTCATCAACAACGCCCCAGGACTGTTGCCCCGCACCAATAGCCACTGATTTAAAATCGCCCAGCACTCACTGGGCAAATAGACAGTTCTCGCCTTACTGCCTTTGCCTTGTCGGATCATGAGCGTACCTGGGGGCTGATAATCTTCTAGATTTAAACGAACCACTTCGGCACGACGCATTCCCGTTCCTAGAAGAATTGCAAGCATTGCCGCATCACGGAAGCCGATCAAACTCTGATCCGCCAAACAAACCGACATCAACGCCTGCATTTCTGATGAACTTAATAACCGCCCTTTTAGCTGTGAGGACGTTTTCATCGGCTTGAGGGTTACGGCATCGCTATAGTCTTCTAAACTCATTAAATGCAATTTCCGAGCTTCAGAAAGCACTTGTTTAAGGGCTGATAACATTTGATTCACAGTTGTTGCCGCAAAGGTTCGAGGCAACTCCGTCCGCAATAAAGCCGTATGCTGATATCTTAAGAGAGCCCAATCCAAATTCAGATAATCACAACGATTCCCGGTCAACAGACGAGCGATCGCATTGAGATGACGTCGCATCGTGTCGCGCGATCGCTCACTCAACTGTGATAGATAGACACAGGCGGGATGAACAGATAACGGCAGAGGCTCTAGCAATTGCAACGGATTAGGATCTTGTCCTTGCAAGTCTAAAACGGCTATGTTACGATTCATTTTAAAGGGGTTGTGAACTAAAAAAGCAATTCATTCTACTTTACCCCTTTATTTTCTCAATTTTACTCCATTCTCAAAATTACTGTTTCAAAAAGATGTTATCAACAGTAATTCAAAGCCGATGGTTAACGCACAACAGATATTTTTATGATTTGAAGAAGAAAGTGGACAACTTGTCCAACTTTACGTTCAAAAAATCGGTGTCCAACTTTACGTTCAAAATTTTCAGCCAACGTGCAGAAATACAAGATTGAACTTCTTAACTACTGACGAGAGGTAATTCCTTCTCTCGTCGAGTTGCTTTAGAACTTAGCAAGGATGGTCATCGTTTAGATTTGCCTTCCCTTGGAAAAAAACGCAGACATTGTAGAACAACCTTGTTAAGTTAGTTCATAAGTATTATCTTTTTTAGAAGGTTGTCCTACAATGTCAATGTTCAATGTATCCCCTCGTAGTAAGTGTTCGGCTGCTTTGCTGTTTTGCTGAGTTCACGCCCTCTGCCTTTCAAAAATTTCTCTTGACTATCTACAAGAGTGCATTCACTAAACCTAAACAATTTAGAACCATAGCTTTCACCGCTACTCTCTCATTGATAATTTCTTGAGGTAGTTTCCTTTGTTAGTATTTAAAAGTGGATTTAGCTAAATCTATAAGAGGTATTTTTAGAAAGTAACCTAGTAAAAAAATATTATCTGGAGACAAAGCAGGAGGTGAAGACTCATTGTGATAGCGAAAGTATTGTTTTTCAAGAGAATTAATGGAAAAAGAGTCGAGCAATCCTAATAAACTATCAAAAAACGTTGAAGGGAGCGGATAATGTTTTTTCAAGTAACGATAAATGTTTTTAGTCACGTTAGCTTGAATGGCTCTAAATTGGTTTTTTGATAAGTTTTGAGTAATTTCTCGAAAGATGTCTATTGAATTAACTGTTTTGTAGATTTTAAGTTCTTCCCGCCAAGTATTCTCGGTTAAAGTTTGATAATTACTATCTTTAATTGTGTGGGAAGAACCCAACCAGCTATGACATTTTGAGCAGTAGCCAGGTGGGGATAAAAGCAAGACATTAGCCTGACAGTAAAAACATTTAGAACATAGTCTTTGTTGATGATAAAGACATAATTCGACTGAATAAATTGACCAAATTAGAGGATCGTAGAGTATTTTTTTAACTAGCATCTCCTCATAGCATAATGGACACCATCTCCGATAAAACTTAGTCGGAGAAAAATTAAAAAACTTACTTAAAGACAAAAAGGTCAAAAAAAATAGATTAGATTGACAAGTCAATTGCTCAAGAGCTTTCACAAATTCATAAGTAAATGGGTGGTGGATAATCAGGTAATTCTCTACAGCAGTATTATTAGTAAACTGCGAAATCTGTTGAAATAAACGTTTGGAGGCATAAGTATTACTTTGCTTAATAATTGGAAAAATTAGCTCATTAATGAGAGCTTTCGGTTGAAGATTATGAGCATAAGATAACCTTCCTATATAGCTAGTCAAGCTTTCTGTGTTAAAAGTTTTAACTCCAATAGGTGACAAATTATATAAATGGCTTCGAGGCGGAATTTCTGGCATTGTTAAATCCCAAGATTCATAGAATGTCAGCCGTTCCCCGACTTTAAAAGTCGGGGCCTGCGGCCGACTGCCCTCCGCAGTCAAATTACTCCTGTCCATTCTCATAACCTCCAATCTCATAACGATGAGGTTTGGGTTTTCCTATCTCGCCTTTAGCCCGTTCGGTCGTAGAATCTTGATTCTGTAGATTTTTCAATTCTGATTCATAGGATTTTTGATACAAACCTAACTCTTTCCGTAACTCTTCAAGTTCTGTCTGTAATTCGACAAATTTTTCTTCGCCTTTTTTAATAACTTTAAGAATTTTGAGGCATTGAGCTACAGGACGGGCATGACGTTGTAAATCCCTAAGAGTAATCGTACTACCATCATGGTTATGTAGCACGTCGGAGAGTGTTTCGGAAAGCCAGTCTTTGAGCATCCCAACACAGCCTAAACTACGTTCGTAAAGGAATTCCCAATAACGCACCAAATCAGGCATTTTGGATAGAGGCAGATGAGCTTGGAAAGTTGCAACAACGCTTTGAAAGATCTCTAGTTCATCGTCTGAATCGGCATGATAGCGTTTGAAATGAACTGTCTTGCTACGTCGGCACAATTGATCTCCCAAATCAACGAGAGGTAACAGAGCATATGTACCAGTAGGAATGATCTTCACTTTTGCTAAATTAGCCAATGATTTAATGACTTCAGGCTGGTCTTTCAACTTTTGACCACTGGGCAGTAAAGCTAGATGATGAGCTTCGTCAATGTAAAAGGCATCAGGACGGCGGTTGATGAGGGCGGATTCTACTGAAAGCCTCCAGGTAGACCTTGAATCACGTTTGTTCGCTTTCTCATGTTCATAGGTAATTTTCTTATCGATAAGCGGTTCGTTAACGGCTTTGAGGAGACGGATATAGAAATCTTTCCAATCGAACTGACTGAATTCAGGCGACTTGGCTTCTACACCAAAGATAGGAATTTTTCCTTTATCAACTTCCATCTGAACTAAAGCGGCTTCAGTGCATTTCTGTACCAAACGGTTGAGCAGGGTAGTCTTACCAACGCCTGTACTGCCTACAACAAAAATTAGTGCCGTTCCGGGTGCTTGAGTAACGGCTTGCATCACTTCTTGATAGGCCATCGTCAGATGGGGATGCGCCATCGTGTAATTGATGAAGTAATCTAGACGTTCCTGTATGGGCTGTTCTAGTATTGTTTCGGGAAATCCAATTATGGCCATAATTAAAATTCTCCATAGAATTGAAGGTTTTTACTAGGACTGTTATCGTCTTGAGCGGATGAATCTAATGATTTATCCTTTTGAATAGTTGCCGTGACATCGATAGTTTGAAGGGTTTTGAGTTGTGGAAGGGGTTTACCTTCAATCAAGTCGAGTACCGTTCGATTTTCTAAAGCTTGCAGTCGTTGTTGAAGTAATACACCCTCCATTGCCTGAGTAGACTGTAAGTGTTCTACTAATTCTTTATCAGAGATTTCAACCCGTTTGGCATGACCCGCCTTGCGTTGGCGTAAGTCTGCACTTAAGACCTTGAGTTCCTTTTCAGTGCGTCCTTGTAAGAATTGGTAATAGTTGGATGTACACTCTCGCCAATGACCTCTAACGTAGGCGTAGGCAAGGCAGACATTAAAGGGGTCAATTTTGACATCAACAGTCGTTTTCTCAATTTCTGGGTCACGAAAATCGTTGCACCAGTAGTAAATATTATTAATTTTGATGCCCTTACCAGGTTGGACAATTCTTGAATCGTTTTGAGCAGGAGAGGGTAAGGTGAGAATTTTAAAGGTTTCATCATAAAGAATTCGCCGCATCTCCCGTCTACCTCCTAAAGCGATGCCAATTTCGTAAGAGGAACGAGGGTTTTGTCCGAGACTCGAATGCTCTCTTCTGTCGTAGATTTCATCCGTCCAATATTCGAGAACTTGATAGAATTCACCCAATGTCCAGACAGCATGAGTTTTAGGATTGACGGATTTAGTAACCTGGCGGTTATTCTTCAAGATTTGCCTGTTACCTTTAAGTTCGTGAACAAAAAGAGTATTAGTTGTTCCGAAGACTCGTTCGACAGGATTACCATAACGAGGTTCTCCTGGCGGTCGGTACTTATGATTGCATTTATAATAAGCTAGTAGCTGTTTGAAGTAGATACTGTGAAACTCTTTCCCGTTATCAGTGATAATGGTTTGAGGTAGTCGTTTGAATCGTCTGACGCACTGGCGCATAACCATCATGCAGCTTCGATAACTGGGTTTTTCAAAAGACAGATAGACAGCGAGAATACGCTTACTGTAGCCGTCCACCATAAAAGTTGCCCAACAGGTTCCTAAATCAAAGTTATCAAGAGTAATGGCAGAACTGGTGTTACAGGTGGCAAGAGAAATCAGGGAACTGACTAAATCTACATCCAACGGCGTATGGTCGATGTGAACGCATTCCCAGGGTAGATCGCCGTTACGAGGAAAGCCCTTTGTACTATAAAAAGGTTTAGATTGTTTAGCAACCCGACTGCCCAAACGGGCTTTGATAAGTTCGTAGTTGGTTCTCCCTTGTATGTAGAAGCGGAAAGTTCTATCTGAGGGTGGGTTAAATGGTGGGTCAAGTGATTGACAAGCCTCTTTAAACTCACGATACACAGTAGAAGCTCTACGGTTTGTAGGAGTAAAATAATGGTCGTCGATATATTGCTTCATATAGTCCACCAAACCAGGCTCTAGTTTTTCGTGATGTCCTTTATCCAAATGTCGGGGTAGAAGTCCGACATAGCCATTTCCTTGACCATAAAGCTTTTCGGCTTCTAAATAGTTGTCGCGCCAACGTCGGATACTACGATTGACTTTAGTAATTGGCAGCGTATTTTCTTGTATGTAGGGCTGGATAAGGTCATAGCGTTGATTGGCAATTTCGATATCTTTAGATCTGGCCCGATTAAGGAGATCTTGAATTGTTGTATCAATTGTAGATTCGGTAATCTGATTTAAGCCCGTAATATGACCCGTTTCAAAAAAACGATAAAATTCAGCATTCGGTAAACTCGTCGTCTTACCATCATGTCGAGTTAAGTAAACTCGGTCTGTACCAGGATTGGTAATTTCCCAATATTCGCCATCCCAACTTAAAGTAGTTCCAATATCTACATTTAGGGTAGAGAAACCGTCAGAGGACGGAACAGTAGGAGATGACAGAACGATTTTCTCAGAGACGATGGCAAGTTCTTCACTAATAAAAACCTGTACTTGGTCATGTTCAGCTAGAGAAGCAATATTAAAATTGATGAAAATACACTCACGGGCAATTAACCAATTTAGATGGTCGGGGTCGATATCTTCTATTGAAAGCAAAAGTTGAGCATAGGTTAACCCTGGTTGTGCCTGAACTTGAGTGAGGATGGTTAGGAAAATAGGACTATCGAAGGGAGGAGGTGACGTTTGAAAATACGGTTCTAACCAAGTCCAATTCCGCAGCCGTATTGGATGAAGTTCTGCCGACGTTCTTACACGATAGTCGAGTCCATATTTTTGGGCGTATTCTCGTCCAGGTGGACAGTCCCAGTTACCTTCAGCGTCTTGTACATAGCGATTTGGCTGTTCTTCGGCTTTCTGTACTAATTCATCAATTGGTTTGAATTCTTCCCATCCTGCCCAATTTGTCTCAATCACGAAGAAATCGGGAGTATGACCTGTACGGACTTTCTTGCCATTTTTACTAAGATAAATCAGTTCAATCTTTGGTGGTTGGTCGTAGAACTCAAGAACTGCTTTACTATGCTCTAGATTATCAATGATATGAGCTAATTCGCCTCGGTGACTCTCAAACTGAATGGTTTTACCCATCTTTTCACTACAGTAGTCACCACAGACGTTGCCATAGTTGCCTTGAGCCGCACGAGAAGGGTCTGAGGTGCGAATGTCGGTAATCAGTTGACGGGTAGTGCTGGAAAGTTGACGGTGATTACACCAAGCTTCCAAGTCTTCCTGAGAGAGCATGGTAACACTCCTGTGGCCGTGATATCTCAGTTTAGAGTATGCGTATTAAATACGCATATAATTGTTAGAAAAATTGTACTAACTTAAACTTTCTTAAGATCTTCCGAATTTCTAAAAGGGATTCACGCTCATATTGACTTGCGTAGGACAGTCTTCATGTTTGATGTAACCGCACCGCTTGCCGACTTTTAAAGTCGGGAGTGTGTCGGCTGTCCTACAATGTCTGCGTTTTTTCCAGGGGAATGAAACAA
Source organism: Aphanothece hegewaldii CCALA 016 (assembly GCF_003007785.1). Classification (GTDB taxonomy): domain Bacteria; phylum Cyanobacteriota; class Cyanobacteriia; order Cyanobacteriales; family Microcystaceae; genus Chroococcus; species Chroococcus hegewaldii. The sequence continues at coordinate 11,557 of NZ_PXOH01000041.1, forward strand.
TAAAACTAAAATAATACCTAAAAGAGAATGAAACAAAAACAGAATCTTTTATGCTTAAGCTGAGAGCCTGAAGTAAACGAGTGGATATTCATGCCCAAAGGACAGAAACGGGTCAAAGGAGTGCCTGAACTTCATGATGAAGTCAAGACGCGATTAAATTTGACTGTAACACCGACTGCTAGACAAGGCTTAGAAAAACTGGCAAAAGAGAGAGAATTATCAATTTCTGAATTAGTGGAAAAAATTGGGAGAGAAAGTCTTATCATAAGTGCTGAAATTCCCGATTTTTCCAAATCGGAAAGTAACTTTCAAGATACTGTGTTAGCTGTTCAATCTTTGCCTGTCGAACGATGTAATGAGTTACCGAAAGTTTCTGGAGCTTATGCACTGGTGAATAAGCATGGGCAAGCCTGGGCAGGGTATGCCTTGAATTTACATGATGATATTAAAGAGCTTGTTAGACAGTTTGATGAATTCAGCCCCTTTTTAGAAGATGAAGAATATATTAGAAGAAGCAGAAAGAAATATCTAGTTTTTTGGATTGAATGTTCGGATAAAGCGATGTTAGTAAATTTCAGATATTTGATAACAAATACTATTCAAAAAATAATTATTGAAAATTCATTTATTAATTGGCTAAAACAAATATAACATACACAATGATAAGTTGAATGAGTTTAAATTTTTAGATATAGCATCCGTTAAAATGTTTTCTAAGATGAGAAAATGTGTTATTAGTGTTACAGATGATTATCAAAGCTAAGTTTTAGAGTTATTATCTATTTTTTGTAATAAAGTAAATTGAACTTCGATGGATTGTCCTAAAATTTTCTCAAAACTTTGCTTTATCTGTAATTTATCTCTATTAGCTCTGTCAATCAAGGGCTGTGAAGATAGACCGATAATTACTCGATAGTTTTGGATATCGAGAAGTAGTCCATGCTGCATCAGTAAAGTACGTAAAGAATTGTAATTGTCAGGGATTATTTTTAGTAGCTGTTGCCAGATATCATTCAAGTTTTGAGTCATTTGATGAGCTTGGCTATCGTCTTGAGAAAGTTTTCCTGTTGAATTAACTGATTGCCAGAGGATTTGAGGACTATCTTTCAAATCTACTCTAATGTATAAAGATTTCTTAGCTAAAACCTCTTGACAAGTATTTAGAAAAGTGGACATATAAGTATCAAGAGTTTTTGATTTAAAAGAATAGGATAAATCGATAATTACTGTATCGCCATAAAAAGATTTTAAGGACGCATAGCAACGAAATAAGCCTTCATACTCTTGAGGTAGAGAGCCTAAAATACTCTGCCAGATAAGTTTCAAATCGCTGGCTATCTCATCTGGGAAACGACAAGTGTTAGAAGTGTTTAGAGAAGTAGAATTGTTTGATTTCTTTATTGATAAAGGTAAATCAGCAAGGTCAATTATCGTAGTGGAAACTTCAGGAAGAGGAGGAAATGTTACGTGTTTTAATCTATAATCAGTTTTTCTTCCTTCTACCCAGACTATAGACTGCTGTGATTCATCGGGTAAAGTACGTTGATTGCAGAATCGATGTACTTTAGAGTAACACCAGTGCGGGTAAGGATCGCTTTCAATAGGCGAATTAAACTTTACTATTTCCTCCAATGTTGTAATACGATACACCTCGTCACGGTGATATAGGGTATAGCCACACCAACAGCAAGTAAAACTTTGAAATCTTTCTTTAGAACGTTCAATATTTGCTAGATATAAATCTTCTTTCTGTTGCCGTTCTGCAAACTTTTGTATGAGTTGAACGATTTCCGGTCTAAACTCTAATTTAGTCCGTTTGGATTGATTTCGCTCTAAAGAAAGACCGCACTCTGAAAGATAGATGGAGTTTAAAATCTGAAAATAATGGTTTTTTTCTTCACATTTCGCACAAAAACAAGAACTGATGCAAATGTTAATTTTTTGATAGGCTGATAATTGGAGATGGGTACAGTATTGGATCTGCTCATTGAGCCAAGCTTTGACAAAATCTTCGAGCAACAAATAACGAGATTCAAATTTAACCTTAAACTCACCACCAGTTTCTACCAGTTGAAAGATGGGTAATTCAGGGTTGGGGGATGAATCGGGAGTTGTTCGGAACAGCCAGACACATTCTACTCCCGACTGACGGTAACGTTCCTGTCTGAGTTGTGTCTCCTCAATACTCTGGCGACTCCATTGGATCTCGAATGCGATTTTTAGATCGCCTTTTATGGCTAAGACATCTGCCCGCCAGCCTTGCCCCGACACCTCCACATCGCAGGCAACTCCTGCAAGTACGAGGCAAGCATCCCTGATAGCCAGTTTCGCCCTCAGATGCTCGATTGTTTCTCCCCTAGACGGGCAGCCCGAACTTTTCGGGCTATCGGGGTGGTGGGCAAAGAACTTAAACCCTTTCTTACTGGTCTTTAAAATTCCCCGACCCTCGCAACAACTCATCGTTACTACTTTGGTCTTGTCCATCTTATACGCCTGCCATTGAGTTGTCAGAACATCAGAAGCTAACATTTCCTGTCCGTTGATTGAACCACGAAGGGGCATGACAATAACTCAATCCAATATCTGTCGATACTCTTAAAATTCCCGAACGATAGATAAAAAATTGCGGTTTTGGGTACTCTTTTTTTAGAAATCCATTTTAAGAAAGCGGTAACTACTTCATCACACTTAAAACGCATTATGATTGAACCAATTCTCTCACTATCGCTCTGCGTTCATGCTAATCGGGAAGTATATGCTTTGCTTCTAGGGTCGGGAATCTCCAGATCTGCTAGAATCCCTACTGGTTGGGATCTTGTACTGGACTTAGTTCGTCAACTTGCCCATCTGAGTGAGGAAGATTGTGAACCTGAGCCTAGAAGTTGGTACGAACAGAAGTATGGAGAGGAGCCAGATTACTCTAAACTGTTAGAGCAGATAGCTAAGTCGTCCTCTGAACGCAATCAACTTTTAAGAAGCTATTTTGAGCCGACGGATGAGGAACGAGAAGAGGGAGGGATTAAGGTTCCAACACAGGCTCATCGAGCTATAGCTGAACTTGTTAAAAATAGTTATATCAAAGTAATTGTTACAACAAATTTCGACCGCTTACTTGAAATAGCCTTACGTGATATTGGCATTGAACCAACTGTTATCAGTACCTCCGACTCAGTTGAAGGGGCTTTGCCGTTACAGCATACAAAATGCACGATTATCAAAGTTCATGGGGACTATTTAGATACTCGTATCAAAAACACGCCCTCTGAGTTAGCAGCGTATGACGAGCCGTTGAATTGTCTGCTTGATAAAGTCTTCGATGAGTACGGACTAATTATCTGTGGCTGGTCGGGAGATTGGGATGAGGCTTTGAGAGATGCTATCAGAAGATGTAAGAGTAGAAGATTTACTACCTTCTGGGCTGCCAGAAGACGATTGCAAGGCCAGGCTAGTGAACTTCTAAACTGGCGACAGGGAGTATTCGTCCCTATCAAAGATGCTGATTCTTTCTTCACAGAACTCAATGAAAAAGTTCAGGCATTGGAAGAGTTGAATAAACCCCATCCTCTATCGGCAAAGATAGCGGTAGCTACTCTTAAAAAATACTTAGTTGATGATAGTCATCGGATTCGGCTACATGATTTGGTCACTCAAGAAGTTGAAAGGGTTTACGAAGCTACATCAGTAGAACGTTTCCCAGTCAATACTCAATTTAATGAGCAAGAACTCATTAGAAGGTTAAATCTGTATGAAAGTATAAGTGAAATTTTGATTTCGATGTTTATTAATGGTTGTTATTGGGGGCAAGAATCTCATCAATCTTTATGGATAAATAGTCTTGATAGATTAAGTAATTTATCTTATATAGATAATTCAATAAGATATGAGCCTTGGCATAACTTACGTTTATACCCAGCACTCTTGTTATTTTATTCAGGTGGAATAGCTGCTTTGGCAAATCAACAATATAATACTTTTTATAGTTTGCTATTTCAGCCAATCGTAAAAAATGTTAATGAAACTTATCCTGCTATATTATCTTTGTCTACTACCGCAGTTTTGAAATCTGAAATAGCACGTAAGATTCCCAATATGCAAAACCGTAAAACTCCACTTAGTGATTACATTAATGATTTATTAAAATCTTCCTTTCAAGAATTACTACCTGATGAAAATAAATATCAGCTATATTTTGACTTATTTGAATATATAATAGCGATTATCTATACCTACGAATTGCAGTGCCAGTTCCAAAATTATTATTCATTTGGTCAACCTGGAAGATTTGCTTGGAAGAGATGGTATACAAAACATCTGAATCATTTAGGAGATGTCAACAGCAGTCCGAAGGATAAGATGGAAAAAGCTAATTGGAATTGTGAATTAACAAAAGTTGTAGATTTTCTGCTAGAACTTGGATATTTTCAAGGAGTTAAAGAAGAATTTTTAAAAATACAAAATTTCTATGGAGAAAGAATTGATAAATTAAATTGGGATTAATCAGTTTTTTCACTTTATCTACTTAAATTTTTTCCAACCATTTAGAGAGTGCAAAATCAACTAAACCAATTACTGCATTACCCACTTTACAGAGAGCTTGATAATCTTTTTTTTTATCGAACACATTCAACTGTCTTTTATACAGTTCCCAATTGTATGAAGAACTGGCATGATGTTTTCCTTGTGGAATATGAGCTAGACTTCTTACAGTAACATAATCATCTGTCCCTACTCGCATTCGAGCAAAGCTATTGGTATGACGATTAGGTAAGGGCAGCCAGAGAAAGATGTAGCAGAACTGGTGTGTATTAAAGTAAATCTCTGCACAAGGCTTTGATTTTCCTTTGCCGTAAAGAAAAGAATTGGTTCTGACGATTTCTTCAAGGCGAGAATCAAATTGTAGGATTTGTTGACGAATCGCTAAAACCTTGCCTCTCTCTACCTCCGTCAAGTTAGCTAGACGAGTTAACAATGCTCTTGGAGAAGTTGGTAGACTATCTACTTTCTCCCTTAGAAAACATAGACAAAAAGCCAAGCCTTCATCATATATAGGTTTGAGCCACTAAAATTTGGTCGCCGAGCGCATTATAAAGATTTTTGGATAATGAACTAATCTCTGAAAATGCGCTCGGCGTAAGGCTTGGCTTTTTGTTTTGTCAGAACACGCTCTTTAGCAGAGCAATTTGGGTATTTAAAGCCTCTTTTGCTTTACTGAGAGCTTGATCGCAATTACGGAAATAAGTATGTTGATTCCATTCCTGCTGAATAACACTGAGAATAATTTTCTTCTCTTCTTGAAAAGTTTTGATCGTATTTTCTGGTTGTTCCTTAAAAAGGATTTCTAATACTGATGAAAACTGTCGATATTCATTAAGAACTTTGGATTGTATCTGACGGCTATACTCATCAAGTTCACCCCACATATCCTCTCCCATCCACTCGCTTGCTTTTATTGAGGAAGCTTGAAGAAGCTGCTTCAACAACTCAGCTATATCATCAGCCCAACTTCTAAGATTGTCCGAAACTGTCTGCATACTCAAAGTACATAAGGGAAAAACAATACGTTAATAATTATGCCGAAAAGCTTTAGTATAATTTACTGTTTTGCTTCAGCTAACTGAAAGCTGAGGTACATTTAAAATTGAGACAACAGAGAAGTTAACTTTGCATAACTATTAATCATACCAAAACTTTCCTTCTATTCAAATTAGATGCTTTGCTAAAATTTTCGTATATTCGCCAATAATAACCATAAAATTTCTCGACAACAGACCAAATAATCATACTACCGTCAAACTTTCTCCAATATCATTCTGTGGAACAAGGCTTCAAAGAATCCTTGAACAAGTTAACGATGTCATTCGTGTAAAACATTATTCATACAAAACTGATAAAAGCTATATTAATTGGGGCAAACAATATATTTTCTTTTATCAGAAATATTACTTATGCTCAAGTTTAAAATAAATATTTTTATTCTTATTTACTACTAATTTTCCTAGCACAAACAAAATTTTTAAAATTTATCCATCGCTCAAAGTAGCTATCAATACAATATTCTGTCAATCAAAATATATTTTTTCCACGGCTCAAACGGTTTTAAATAAAAAGCGACAATGAATTGAGAAGAATTAGAACATTAAAGGGAGCGAGATCACCCAAATTACCCATTCTTCCTCTAATAAGTATTCAATGTGTCCTTGATATCTCTTCAATCTTTCTTCAACACTGCAAATAACATCTTCTTTGGGAAATTTATAAAATCGCTGGCAAGTAATCTGAATTTTGTACCCTTGTTCATCCCACCGATCTGAAATAAAAATTTGCTCTAGTTGTAGCTCTTGGAGAATAGCTTCTTCTAATACATCATCAATAATAATATAAAGACTAATAATTAAAGGAAAAGACTCATAAAATTGATAAGGTCTGCTTTGAAGTTGCCATGCTATCACTTCTTTTAGATCGATTTCATAGCACTCATAAATAATAGAGCGAGTTAATTGAATCAATTTATCGATAAGGAAATCTAAACTTAAAGCAGACACAGGATGAGCGTTAATTAAGTTAGAGACAAGTAATTTATCAATATTTTGCAACAAACCTTCTAAGTTAGGAACTCGCTTGGCTAAAATTAAGCACATTGCTTCCAATTGTTCTTCTTGGTAGTAAAAAGAACTCATCAGTTTTTCTAGTGACAATCTCAATTGAGTTTGTAAAGATTTGGGAGCTTGAGCGATTAAAACCTGAAGCTGTAATTCTTCCTTATGAGCCATCGTTTGAGCATTAACTAAATACTGAATAGGTTGACTTAGTTCTTCATTTAGATAATTCCCTAAAATAGCTAGCTCTTTATAAATTCTCTGTTTGCTCAACTGCTGTTTTAATCGCTGATTTAAAACGATAATTTCTTGATAATCTTTTTTCCTTTTCGTTTCATATTCAATCAGTAAATTTACTAAACTTACTAGCTCCAATACCAACAACGCAGGTAAAACAGGAATCCATAATCCTTGTAAAAATAACTTATAGCTAATCATTAAAAATACTAGATGCAAAATTCCAAGACTGATAACAATTAAGCCTTGACGAGATAAGCCGAAACAATGAACCAAAAAATAGGCTCCCATTCCCCAAAAACCTATCCATAGAGAAATCCCAGGCTCTGACCAAACTTGAATCAACGGTCGGCGATCTAACGCTGCACTGAGGATTTGGCTAGTAACTTGTCCAATTACTTCTATGCCATAAAGTTGACGAGGTACATCATTAAACTCCTGACTTAGCGGAGTCAGAAATTGATCGTTCAAACTAGGAGCATAAGCCCCAATAATGACAATCCGATTGTTAAAGTGTTTGGGAACGATTTTAAGGTCTAGTAGATCTGAAACTGGAATGACCTCAAAATTAGCTTTGCGCCAGTTAATCAGTATCTGATAATCTGCGTCATCTATCGTTACATAAGCCCCACTATAGTTGCGAAATCGCCAAAAGATAGAATTATTTAAAACTAAATGTAAATCGTGGTTTTTTTCATGACCTTTAGCTACTATGCCTTGAGATAGTAAATATTGTTCAGCTAAAGCCCAACTGAGGCTCTTAACAGCAGGCGGTTTCGTCACTGGATATAAAAAAGCCCGTCGTTGTACTCCATCGGGATCTAGTTCAATCGAAATATCTGTGATCTGCTCGGATGGTAGGGGCGGTGGTTGAATCAAATCAAAATCTTTATCACCTGGTATCCCCGTTAATTTAGCGACAGCAAAAAAATTTGGGTTATCTTTAAAAATCCGAAGAAATTCTGAATGACCAAAAGGTGAGCTAGAAAGAGCATCAATACCTTGCTCTTTAAGTTCTTGGATTTCCCAATAATTAGGGGGAACGGGATGATCTCGAAAGATATCAATACCAACCGCAGCAGGTTTCCCTTGTTCAAGCAATTTAAGAATTTTGTAAAGCTGCCAATCCGAAAGACGATTTGTTTTGAGTTTGTTAATATCTTTTTCGGTTATTCCAACTAAAATAATTCGTTGCTCAGTAGCTTCAGTTGGTTTCAACTTGAAATATAAATCAAATAAAGACAGTTCTAATCTTTCTAATCCACCCAAAAGTCGAATCACAATTAAACTTAGAATAATTCCCAGACTAAGCAACAGTTTTTTCCGATTAATGTTCATAATTTAACGATAATTTGCGGCGTTCGAGAAATTGTTCAATTTCGGTTGGATAGGTAACAAGATTTAACAAGGCATTGATCGTTTTGCCATAGTAAGGTTGATTTTGACACAAGAGAACTGCTGAAAGTAGATAATTCGAGGTTGTTGACTTTAAATTTGGTAAAGTTAAAATAATAAATCCATTTTTTTTGACAGGAATCGTCTTTTCATAAATTAACTGACGCTCTAACTTTCCTCGAATCTCAGTCAAGGTAATTAATAAAGTCTCGGCTTGCTCAGATTGAACTTGATAAACGACTATGGGACGATTGATGTTAACATTTAAGTAAATTTTGTTGTTTTCTTCAGTTGATTCTATTAAAAATAAATCACCTTGTTTATAGGGACATCCTCTAGTGCCTTGAGCCGTACTTTTTTTCGGTTCTCCGCTTGTATCATTTGGGTTAAAATAATTACTGCTCATCACCATTCCCAAAATCATTAAATTTGTGAAGATGAAATTTTTATACATTAATTTTTTGTATTTTTTGCTCGGATTCAGTTTTATTATTTTACCGCCTAGTTTGTCTATATCTGGTAAAGATATCTATGTACAAAGACAGAATATTAAGCAACAAAAGGTAGAAGAAACTTCAGTTATTCAACTGTTATTAATGGCTGAAATGTATTTAGATTTAGGAAATTTGGGACAAGTCAACCGAATATTGAATAAAATTCCAGAAGAGGGAAATATTAAGTTTTATAAAAAAGTGATTGAAGCAAATTTGGCTGCCAGATTGGGAGAGTACACTCAAGCCATTACTTTATATGAGCAGTTACAGGAGCGATTAACGGGAAAAATTAGATTCCGTTTAATCTTTAATCATATTCAAACCCTACGGGAACGAAGCTCTTATTATCTCTGGCAAGCAAGCGAAGAACTCGATCCTCAATCCTTACAAGCTTTAGAACAACTGGCAAAAAGAGATCGACAAACCAGTCTCCAGTTAGCAAGAGATAACAAAACAGATTTAGAAATCGCATCTATATTATTTCAATTAAGCCCCACAGAGGTCAACCGTGAACAACTTATACAAGAGGCGATCGCAGAAGAAGATTCTCAGACAAAAATCGAAACACTCTTGGCATTGGGAGAACATACAGAGGCGATCGCAACAGCAACCCGATTAAATGAGCCTCGCTTTCTTTCTTGGGTTTATGGAGAACAGGGTAAGCAATACCTACAAGACGGAAAATTAAATGAGGCTCTTGCTTCTTTACGGAAGGCTCAACTATTTGCGAATCAAGCGCGGGATCATTTCGCCTTAGCCCAGTGGCAAGGACATTTAGGAAGGCTTCATCAGCAGCTTGGAAGACCAGATCAAGCAAAAGTCAGTTATCAAGTCGCCGTCTATGCCATCGAACAGATTAGGAAAGATGTTGCTGGCTATCGCGTTAATCCATTACTCTATCAGCAAATACAACCCATCTTACGAGATTACTTAAAGTTGCTGTTAAAATCTCCACAGGAAGCCGACCTCAAGATGGCGATTAAAATTCAACAATTAGAACTCCTAAGCGAGTTAGATTCCTATTTTCGCAGTTGGTGTGACCTCGCTCCTCAACCTGTGAATCAAGTTCGGCAGGACACTGCCATCATTTATACGATTATTTTAGATGAACAGCTTCATCTAATTGTCCGTACTGATTCTGGATATTATCATCAGTCAGTGGCGATCGCTCAAGTACAGTTAAATCAACTGATTTATGACTGGCGAAAGACTTTAGCCGATCCTGTTCGAGATCGATACATCGACGGGGGACGAGCCTTATACGATTTACTCATTCAGCCCATCCATGCCCTTATAGAAGGCAAAAAACGATTAGTTTTTATCCAAGACGGCAGATTGCGAACAGTGCCAATGGCTGCTCTTATCGATCAACATCATACTTTTTTGCTTGAACGATATGCGATTTCATACTCGTTGGGTTTATCCACTCGTCGCTCATCTGGCTCACTCAAACGCGCCTTAGTTGCAGGTGTAGTCAATAATTCCATTGAAAGCTTGCCAAATGTCAATCAGGAAGTCATGGCTTTAAAAGACTTGTTGCGAGCCGATGTCTTACTCGGTTCTCAATTATCCAAATCAAGCCTCCAATCTCGATTACAAACGCCTTACGATGTACTGCATCTAGCGACACGCAATCAGCTAGAGAGCAATGTCGAGCAAAGTCGGCTGACTCTGGGAACTCAAGAAATTACCCTATTAGAATTTGAGCAGTTGTTACGACAGCGCAGCAGTCGGATTACCTTTTTAAACTTATCCGCCTGCGATACAGCGACTGGTAATCCTGCGGCGGTTTTGGGTCTAACTGGGATTGGGTTTCGCACGGGGATCGATAATACAATGGGTTCGCTATGGGCGGTATCCGATCAAAGTACGGTTGAGTTTATGATCGAGTTCTATCGGCAGTTGCAACAGACCCCTCATGATTTTTCTGAATCGCTTCGGCAGGCGCAACTACAAGCAATCAATCAAGATTCAAATGAGTTAAGACCTTTCTCTTGGGCGGGATTTATCCTGTTAACGAATCATTATGAGTAAAAAAATTGTCATCAATACGTTTGGTTCTTTAGGGGATCTTTTTCCCTATTTAGCGATTGCTCTTGAATTAAAAAAACGAGGTCACAAGCCAATTATTGCAGCAAATCGCACTCATCAATCCTTTGTTGAAGCTCAACACATTCCTTTTACCCACGTTCAGCCCGAACCGCTTGATTTCACTTCTGAACAGGAATTAGTTCAAAAAATTTTCTCCTCCAAAGGACTGCGCTATTTAGTCTGTGAGATTTTGATGACTAGGCTAAAAGAAGCCTATAGTGATTTAGAAAAAGTTGTCGTACAAGCAGATTTATTGATCTCTCATCCTTTTACCTTTGCTGCACCTTTAATTGCTCAAAAACAAGAGATTCCCTGGATTTCTACAATCCTATCCCCCATTAGTTTACTATCAGCCCATGATCCCCCGCTTTTTAATCCGAAACTCAATTTAAAATCTTTCCCTGTCTGGTTAAATCGTCTCATAATCGCCTTTTTAAAAAGTCAAAGCCGTTCTTGGAGTAAACCCTTACAAGCGTTTCGCCAAGAGTTAGGATTATCATCAGTCAAAGATCCCTTTTTCTGGGGACAACGTTCACCTAAGTTAAATTTAAGTCTCTTTTCACCAATTTTTGCACCGCCTCAGCCTGATTGGGGAGCATTCAATCATCTTACAGGCTTTGTTTTCTATGAACCCCATGACGCTGATCTATCAGAGCAGTTAGTTAAGTTTCTCGCTCAAGGATCACCTCCGATTATTTTTACCCTGGGATCTAGTGCCGTTTATCATGCCAGAAACTTCTATCGCTATGCAGCAAAAGCTACTCAACAACTGGGAGAACGCGCCATTTTATTAGTTGGCAAAAATCCTGAAAATATCCCTCACGATCTTCTTAGTCAAGATATTATTGCCGTTGATTATGCTCCTCACTTTTTACTTTTCCCTTATGCTAAAGCGATCGTACATCAAGGGGGAATAGGGACAACGGCACAAGCCATCAAAGCAGGAAAACCGATGCTGGTTGTTCCATTTGGACAAGATCAATACGACAATGCCAATCGAGTTGAACAACTACACCTAGGAAAAATGCTTACATTAATTAATGATGAGAGTATTCATTTAGGTTTAAATGAATTGCTACAGTATCCAGCTTTTCAAAACCAAGCTCAACACATTAAAGAAATCATTACTCAAGAAAATGGCGTAAAAGATGCCTGCGATCAAATCGAACAATTTTTAACTTTTTCAGCTTAATTTTATGATGAAACCTCTCCTTATTTTAAGTTTATTGATGTCTAATTTAGTCGGGAAAGCCGTCCACGCTCAAATTACACCCGATCAAACCTTGCCCAATCCTTCTGTAATTAGGCAGGAGCAAAATATAATTCTCATTCAAGGCGGTACAGAAGCTAAAAATAATCTTTTTCATAGCTTCAAGGATTTTTCAGTCGTTAATGGTCAAGTTGTCCAGTTTCTTAATTCAACAACTCTTCAAAACATTTTTACAAGAGTAACTGGTACTTCTATCTCAAATATAGATGGAATCATTCGCACTAATGGTGCTGCTAATTTTTTCTTCCTCAATCCTAATGGAATTATTCTTGGAAAAAATGCCATTTTAGATATTGGTGGTTCAGTCGTTTTTAGTACGGCTCATTCGATTAAATTTTCTGATGGACTGCAATATCAAACTTCATCGACTGCTAAACCTATTTTAAGTATTAATGTTCCGATTGGACTAGACTTTGGGGCAACTCCTGGCAATATTACAGTTTTAGGAGATGGACATAACTTTACGATTAAAGATTTTTTCTATTTTAGGGATTTTAAGGGATTAGGATTACAGGTTAGACCTGAAAAAACTCTAGCTTTACTGGGGGGTAATATTGTCTCTCAAGGAGGTATTATCCGAAGTAATGGCGGTCAAATTGTTTTAGGTGGGTTCTCTAATGGAGAAGTTTCACTTGCTCCTAAGTCTTTTTTTATTGCCCCTAATAATGCTTTATCTAATCAAGATATCTATCTTACTGGGCAATCGGTTTTAGATAGTTCTGGATTAGGGATCGGCAATATTCAAATATTAGGAAGAAAAATTAATATCGACCGAGGTTCTATTATTTTTAACCAAAATATTATTCCTCTACAATCGGGGGTCATTACACTTAAAGCCTCCGAATCAGTCAGAATTCAAGGTGCCTCGCAACAAGCATCTATTCAAGGAGGAATTAGAACCCAGTCGGCTCCTCCAATTACTTTGAATGGTGTGGTTTTTGAAGGGACCTCTCATCAAATTGTGATTGATTCACCAGCCCTAACTTTAGAGCAAGGAGGAGTGGTTCAATCCGTCTCTTTTAATCGTTTTGATGCTGGGGATATTACTCTCAATATTGCCAAAGCGATTGAGATTATCGGTTCATCTCCTTTTGCTGCACAAACAGGAGCAACCAGTAATATTACAACCGTTACTATTTTTAATGGAAATTCAGGCGATATTAACATCCAAACCTCACAATTAATCGCTAAAGAAGGGGGAGGACTCTTAACTGCAACCATCGGCTCTGGAGACAGTGGCAATATTACGATTGATGCTACACAGTCGGTTCTACTATCTGGGTTTGAACCCACCCTCTTATTTCCCAGTGGCATCGCTTCAAGTACAGGAAATACGGGAAAAGCTGGCAATATCACCATTAATACTGCAAAGTTGACGCTTTTAAATGGGGCTGCAATTGATTCATCAACCTATGCTTTTGGAGAAGCGGGAAGGATTACTATTAATGCCCAAGACTCGATCACAGTTAGAGGAACCATACCAAATTCTGTTATTACCAGTGGTATTGTCTCAGGGGCTAATAATACGGATGACACAGCCCGCAATATTTTTCGACTCCCTGGCCTTGAAGCGTTAACGGGCAATGGAGGCAACATCTTAGTTAATACACTTTTTTTGAGTCTTGCTGAAGGTGGAAATATTACTGTAAAAAATGATGGAACGGGTAACGCAGGAAACTTAGAAATTAATGCAACCACGATCGCACTACAGCATGGAAGAATTACTGGCACAACCGAATCGGGAAATGGTGGAAATCTCGCCCTCACCACTGAAAATCTGTCTCTATTAAATAACTCTTCTATTTCAACTACGGCGAAGGGATACGGAAATGGCGGTAATATTGGGATTGACACTCACTTAGCTGGAATATTTAATAGCAGTAAAATTCAAGCTGATGCACTTGCTGGAGACGGCGGAAATATAACGCTAAATACTCCAGTTTTCCTTTCATCTTTAAATAGTCAAATTACCGCTAGTTCTCAACTGGGAATCGATGGGGTTGTTAATATCAATACAACTCCCTATCTTTTAAATCTGTCTGATATCAAGTTACCAATTCAAATTTCCCTCGAAGAGATTGCTCTAAAAACTTGTTATGATTATGCCCAGCGTCTAACTCAATCGGGTCAAGGGCTAACCCAACGATCTTTTAACCTGCCAGGTCATAGTTACACCTTTGCTGATTTAATTCCTCTCGGACAAGTCGTTAAAAGTGAAAAACTGGCAAATGGTTCAGTACGGTTTTTAAATTGTCAACAAGTTTTAGAGCAAGACGGCAAGTTACAGCCCTAAAATCTGATCCTCCCTTGTATTAAAACTGAAAAGGCTTGTTTAAATTGTTCCTCAAATGGATTTTCTGAATCAGTTAAAGGAAATCCATAGTTGGTTTGAACAAACAGATATTCTCCAACACTTAAGCGACCGCCTATTCCTGTTCCGATTAAGGTTTGAGGACTTAAAGAACCGCCACTATTATTCCAAACTGTCCCTACATCGACAAATGGAAAAATCGAGAGTTGAAGCAATTGAGAGCGATAAACGGGAAATCGAACTTCTAGCGTAAGGGCCAGACAATTATCACCCGTTCTGATATTGGTGGTATAGCCTCTAACCATATTGCCGAAGACAAATTCATTGCCGTTGCGACCACCAATTGCACATTGCTCGATATTGGGTAAAGTATGAGGTGATAGTTGCAAAGCCAGACGTGAGTACAATTCTCCGATTCCAAAATTCCATAGAACTTGAGCTTGTCCTTGCCAATGGAAGAAGGTGGAATCGATATTTTGATTAGATCTACCGATGCTAAATTGTGACAGTCCTATGATTAAGGTATTCGGAGAACGATTGATATAAGTCTGGTTAAGGCGGATGGCCAGAAGGCGAATATCGGTAAATAACTCGTCTTTTAGAATAAAACTCTGGCTTTCTCGGTGGTCTACAGCAACGCTAAAATCTAACGTCTCATTAATTTTTTGCCAGATTGGTTGTGAAAAGCTCACTGAAACCACCGAATTATGATTGCGAATGTCAAAGTCTTCAAAAAAACCATCAATAATCCGAGAGTCTGATTGCTGATAAGTCAGTTCAACTTTGCTGTTGGTTAAATTTATTGGCATCGTTACACCAACTAACCAGCGATTCAATCCTTCCGTTACTTTATACTCGGTTCGGAATTGTTCTCCGCCCCCCGCCACATTATTGTTATCAATAAAGCCTCGAACCCCCCACGCGCCAACAATCGGATTTTCATCATTAGAACCTTCCACACCGATTTCCCAGGCGGGATTAGCGATCGCGTTCACTCCGATCACTTTTTCCTTGATATTGTCTTCTGGGTTAACAGTAGCATTGAGGTCTTTAATAAGAGGATTGGTACGCAACAGGGTCAGTCCTTCTTGCAAACGGTCGAGATTAAGGGGTGTGCTAACAAAACGATCCAATTGACGCTCAACATAGCGATCCCGTAATCCAGTCGCTTCTATGTCTAGTTTTCCACTACCCTCGATCGCTTTAAAGATTACCGTTCCATTACTGTCTTGATATTCAAAAATGACAAAAGAGGTGAAATACCCTTTGGCAACATAAGCTTGCGTTAGCTGTTGCTGGAGCAAGAGTAACTCACTGAGGGTAACAGATTTATTGAGATAAGGAGATGCGATCTCCTCAATCTCCTCTTGAGAAAGAACGGTCGTTGCTTGTACCTCAATTTTTTTGAAGATTGACCCCTTTTCATCTAATGACTGCGCTTTGAGCGTTGGCGGCTGCCAGAGTAAAGCAACTAAATACAAAAGTAATATCAAATATGACACTTTAGCTAAAAATTTAGAATTCTCTGATTTCCAACAGCTAACTCAAATCTAGACTCTGTTGGATTTTAAAAAGATAATCGCACAACCCCAATAGATTCTCAATGTCTCTTGGTGTAGAGATCGTGCCTGCCATCCAAGCATAAATTGTTTTTGCTTTCCTTTGCGTAATTCGCTCTAATAGATCCAGACAAGCGGCAGAATACCGTCTATCTTCGGGACTAATTTCATAAATAAGCGGAACCCAACAACGGCAAAATTCTCCTACTGTTATCCTTTTTTTGCTTAAAAACAACCATTCTTCAATTTTTTGATCGGGAAACTTAGACATTTAAAATCTACTAAATTTTTAGAAAAATGCTGCTTAAATCTGTAGGATTCTTAAATATTTAATCATAAAACTGGGTATTATAAGGGGAACAAGCAGTTATTGAACGCTTCCTTTGTTTTTGCTCGTTAGCATGAAGAATATTCATATTTTGTATATCGATCCTGAAATCAAAACAGCCGGTCAAATTGTTAGTTATTTTAATCCTAGAGTCTATTCAGATGAGATTAATGAATATTTTCAAGACAAAAAAGAAGCAGTTAAGTATCAATTTATTTTTATTCATAAAAAGGATTTCAAAGAAGGCTTTAATACCCTTAAAGCTCATAACGCCGATCCAGTAGCCAGTCAAAGAGGGTTGCCGCCAATCGATTTTATTATTTTCACCCTTCCGAAAACCTACAATCGAGTCAAGGTTAATCAGAAACATTCATATTTAGATTTCCTAGAAAAAATTCACTTTTTAGGAATTGATCGGCTGGGTTTATGGAGAGGTTTTTGGGCGATCGGATATCAATTCACTGAGACACTGTGGCGAGAACTCAGTTGGTATGGCGTTCGTAACTTCCTAACCAAACCCATTATCATTCAGGATCTAGAAAACCAGCTTAACCAGTACATGGAACTCACTGAACCTTCCCCAAACGCTGCTTTAGAAACTCGCCCTCCTAAAACCTTAAAATCGGGGAAAATAGTGACGCAACGATTCTTACGCCTAAAAAGCTCAGATGGCAAACCCATACACATGGCCTTACCCTCCATTATCCAAGCCAACGATGTGAAAGGACAAGCCGTTTGGCAGTACAGTTATCAAACCGAAGGCTCTCAAGAAGAATTAGAGAGCGATGAAAACTTTGTACATCAAGACATTGAAGGCTCTTATTCAGAAATTAGATAAATATATAAAAATCAATCTTTACGCAATGTAAGCTTTCTTGACTCTTATGCTTTTTTTTGTTATCACTTAAGAGTGAAAATAAAAATTAGAGCGCAGCAATCGCCTTGCTCTATCAACAAAAAAATTGTAACGATATGATAACACACACTTTATCCCCTCAAAGTGCAGATTACACTTCTTTTCCTGGCTCTGCACGCTCTCTTTCCTACTATCTTTTGTGTGGTCAAGACTATCGACAGCAACAAGAAAATCTAACCCCCGATGATTTTAAAGAGATTAGGGAAAAAGAAGGGAAATCTTTTATCGATCTTTGTCTAAAATTGCTTAAACAGTGGGAAAACTTGGATGATTGTCTACAAAGCAGTATTCTTGCTATTCAATTTCCCAAATATCTATCGGCGGCGGCGGCTGTTGCCTTGTTAAAAGTTCCTCTCGACGGGCTAAAAAACTGTCTTTCTCAACTCAACGAGTTTATTCAAAAGCAAGGCGCACTTACCTCAACAGACATTAGTAAAATCGCTCAATTATTTCACATTAAACCAAAACGTTATTTAATTCTTGGGGAAGTTGCCTCCAACAATGACTGGGAATTTACAGTTAAAAAACTCAAACTTAAAGATTCTGAGCAAATCAAAAGCCTAAAAGAACAAGCGCAAACATTGGCGACAGTAGAAGTTCTCACCGATCATATTGTACAAGCCTCAGACATTCTCGGATACGACATTGCAAAACTCCTTCCTAAACCGAAAAAACAGTTTACTCAAAAAGATTTAGATCTCGCTACAGAACAATTAACCCGAGAAAATGCAACTCTTAAATCAGAAAAAGAAGCTCTCTTCTTACGACTTCAATTTCTTGAAGTACAATCAACTCCAAAGCTTACAACCGAGCCTCAAATTGAGATTTTAGAGCAATCAGAAACAACAGAAAGTGTTGACACTTTAGAAAAACAGTCAACACTAGAGCAATTTAATGACGATGAAGTGCCAAATAAGGAGGATTTATCATCATCTTCACTCTTACCCTCTTTTATTCCTGGAATGACGGTTAAAGTACAAAATACTAATTTAATTGGGAAAATTAAGAGAAAATCTCCTTCTGGATGGATTGTTAAATTGCAAAATGGTCTTTCTAAAATTTTTCAACCTGAACAGTTAGATGTGATCAGTCAACCTTCTCAGAAAAAGAATAGCCTATCTAAGTCTAAAGGATTTGGATTAAGCCCTCATCCTGCCTAATTTTTCCTTTTTTATCGATGCTGGATACTATTACTTCTTCTGTCGTTCAATGGGATATTTTAATTGTCTCTAACAATCTTTGTTTTATTGAAGGACTCAAACGAATTTTAGAAACTATTGATTCTCTTCGATTTCTCCATCCGTTGAACGAACCCGAACAAACTTTTCTATTGCTTGAACACGTTCGTCCTGATTTTCTGTTGGTTCAACACCCTCAACAGGATCGATTTCTCTACCAACTTAAACAACGTTATCCTCGCATATGTTCAATTACACTCGATCAAGATTCTCCTTACGGAGATTACTGCATCAGTAGTGGAATCTCTTTTAGACAACAACTGCAGGAACTCCTACAACAACAATTACAAGCGCGTCTGCGATTTCCTATTAAAGGCGTTCCCCTCTATCATAACCTTATTAAAAAAATTAAATTTACTCAACAAGAACTCAAGATCCTTGCACTTTTAACCTATGGCTACAACTACGAAGAAATTGCCGACAAATTAAATCTTTCACGAAATACTATTAAAAAGTATGTTAATCTTTTACGAGATAAAGTGAATGCTAAAGACAAGGCTCATTTAATTTGTATTGCACTTAGAAGTGGGTTGATCGCTTAATCGTTCTTTTGACTCAAAAAAGTAATTATTAAAAATATTCGCCGTTCGGTTCATTGAACGAAATTAACCGACGGGTGTTAAAAACGAAAAAAAGTGGGTTATAAATTTTTTGGCTAAATATATACGACCTAGTCAAGTTGAACATATGACCATCCTTTGATGCTCTATTAATCTTTTTATAATAAGTTCAAACAATGCTCAAATCTACTTCATCATCCCCCAAAATTAAATTCTTAATTGCTTTCTATTCTGAGCAACTTTCTTTGGCCAATTCTCAAGGCAAAAGTGTATTGCAATCTTACCTCAAGCAATTAAAAGGGAAGCTCAACAAAACTCAGACTTCATAATCTTGTTACTCAAAAAGTATCATTTGTCCCCTTTTCTCTATTTCCCTCTATCGCTTTTTAGGGTACACTAGATGACAACCCAACCTTATTGTGAGCGATGCGGCGACTAACTCTGCAAGTTCTCTTAAAAAGCCATAACGCCGTCTCGATGATTGGCAGTCAGACAGACGACGTTTCCCTAGGGGCTTCTCACGCTTAATCCAACCAAAAAAAGAAAAGGAGGTCAGAAAGGAGGTGAGATATGTAAACTAACTTTTTTATCGTTTATGTTTGGAAGTCTTTTGACAGACTATTTACGCTAGCTGTAATAGTAGCGATAGCCCCTATCGTAACGCATTATTGCAGTGATAGCAAGATTTTTTGTCAAAATTTTCCTAAGCGCGCACGCAGCATAAAACGACGATCTTGGCAATCGCTCGTTCCCTTAAACCCTTATTCGTCAAGGCTAAAGAAGAAAATTGGAGATTTTTCTTGAGGACAATTTACGCTACAGACAACGAGCAGTAAATATATCACTTGGTAAATGTTTTACTTAGTGGACATATCACAACCGTAAATACTGCAACTGCATACAACGCACTGCTGAAAAATCAACCAACAAATTCTAACACTTCCATTATGGCGGTTAACTGAGTATTGTTGTAGCGTAAATTTTCCAAAAAAATCTCCTGTCTCTACACTCACAAGCAATTAAGGAGATTACAACATTTATGATCGCTTTAAACACTCAACTGATTAATGGACTACAAAGCATTCAGTCCACTGCACTTAACCTACCTCTAATTTCTATAAACAACAATAAACATCTTTTGAATAACAGTTGGCAAAATCGTTCGTTTACTATGGCTCAGGAGGTGTAGCGATGGCTAAACGAAACATCAGATATTCCGTAGGCTTTGACGGTAAAGAGTTACAAGGCTATTTCATGATTTCTAACAAAGATGCCGCCACAGCGATTTTGAACAGGTTAACTGGCTCTCAACTCAGACTGTGGCTTTATTTGATGATGGTTGATTCCTTTGCCGATCAAGCTAACGATGGGGAAAAAATTTACCATACTATTCCCTCTCCTCAAGAAATCGCTACCAAAATTGGGGCCAGCCCCGAAACAGTTGAAAAAGATATGAGGAAATTGAAAAAGTTGGGTCTATACGAGTATCGGATTACCGCTTGGCAAGGCCATAATTTATCGGCTGCTAAAGCAAGAGAAGAATCTGAACGACTGAAAAATAAAAAAACTACAACAACGTCAACGGCTAAAATAAAGACACTGCAAGCAGTCGGACTAAATAAGCCCCAGGAAAGTTTAAATAATCCTTCTGAGAGTTTAAATAAGCCCCAAAAAAGTTTAAATAATCTTTCTGAGAGTTTAAATAAGCCGCCAGAAATCGCTGAAAGTATTGAAAATACAGAGGTTTTAGCCTCGCCTCAGACTATTCAGACTTATTTAGACTTTAAAAAGACTCTCTCAGAAGACGAGCGAGAGAGATTTTTTTATTTTGTAAAACAAGAAGTCAAAAACTTCCGTGAACCGATTAAGGATCTTGAAGCATGGTTGGCTAGTAAAAATGCAGCAGGTCAAAATCGTTGGGAGGTGTATTACAAAATGTATCAGCCTTCTCTCTTGAGTAAAGTTCAAAATGAAGACTCACCATGCCTCAAAAATTCAAACGGATCAAAAACGCCGAAACGCCTTAGTTTACGTGAAGAAATCGAACTACAACGACAAGAAGCCTTAGCTTACTACACTTCGTTAAATGAATCAGAGCAACAACAAGAAAAATTGGCAGAAAACGAATTTTTAGAGAAAAATGACTCAAAATCGGAGGAAAACCCTGATGTCTGACCGTTTACCTCCACAAAACATCGAAGCTGAAGAAGCAATTTTAGGTGGTATCCTTCTTGATCCAAAAGCCTTAGATCGCATTGTCAATGAACTTCCCCCCGATGCGTTTTATGTTGAAGCTCACCGCAAGATTTATCGAGCAGCACTTGCCCTTCATCGAATTGGGCAACCCACTGATTTGATGACAGTTTCGGCTTATTTAGCTGATTTTGGTGAACTAAACTGGATTGGTGGATTAGGACGACTAGCTCAATTAGTAGATCGTACTGTTTCAGCCGTGAACATTGATCGCTATGCGGCTTTAGTGATGGAAAAATACCTGCGGCGTGAACTGAGTCGAACAGGGATGCAAATTTATGATTTAGCCCACGATACCACAACTGAGCTTAATGCGGTTCTTTACCAATCAGAACAGCAATTATTTCAAGTATCAAATCGAAAACGTTCATCAAAAACACAGCCTAATCTTGAAGTAGCGATCGCAGCTTACAACGAGCTAGAGAATGATTTTCCCATTTATCCCACTGGAATCTATGATCTCGATGAACTGATTGCAGGATTTGAACCAGGGACGCTGACAATACTTGCAGGACGACCATCTATGGGTAAATCTTTCTGTGCGATGTTCCTCACTTTACAGATGATCGTCAAGCATGAATTACCTGTTTTGTTTTTCTCACTGGAGATGACGGCTAAACAACTAGAATATCGTCTGTGGAGTTTGCTGAGTGTTCATCCAGCTTATCGTCATCTTAATTCACTTCCCTTGATGAGCGATCGCATACGACAACATCGGGCGAATCGGCAAAAGTTATCTCAAGCTGAGATGGATACGATTATTAAGGTTTTGAGAGTAGCAACTGAGTTACCGCTTTACTTCAACGATGACCGAGGGATTACGGTTAGCGGGATGGCTTCAGAATGCCGTCGTTTGATTAGTGAAGGGAAAAAACTAGGCTTGGTTGTAGTAGATTACCTTCAAATGATGGCAGGTGATACTAGAGAAGGCAATCGAAGCTATGAGTTAGGGGATGTCGCCCGTGAACTTTATAAGATGGCGGGAGATCTCAATGTACCGATTCTCGCTCTTTCTCAAATTTCAAGGGCTGTAGAAACGAGGAATAATAAACGCCCGACGATGGCTGATTTAAGTCAATCGGGAATCCTTGAGATGGTTGCTGATAACATCATCATGGCTTATCGAGATGAATACTATAACCCTGATACACCAGAACGAGAGGTACTAGAACTGATTGTCAGCAAAGCCAGACACGGCAGCACTGGTACGGTGAAATGTCTGTTTGAGCCGTCCTATGGTCTGATTAAAAACATGAGGGGGTGAGTATAAATGTAGGCGATGCTAAAAGCACTCCGCAAAAGACCGATTCTGCAAGGCTCTGGGATGCAGTGAATATCTACTAAGAAGATCGGTCTGCGGCTTATTAAAAGATGTTTATCCCAACAATTTGTGGCTTGAGGTACAAATACAAACTTCAGGGAAGCCAGTAGATAATGGTTTCAACTGTAACTTTTTAAATAAAGTAGAAAAAGCAACATGGAAACAAAATATTCATAGACTTGATTTCGTATTTAAACAAGACAAACCCAGAGACACTGACAATCAATCCCCAGCCTATGTGATTGGTGATATGAAAATATCAGTAAGTGCTGCTTTAGACAGAGCAAAAAGAGGAAATCAAGGTAAAGAACACAATGGGATGCGATGGTTAACTATGCTAAACTTCATCAGTACATACCTATTGCTGTTTACACAACTTTTTATGGGGGAACAGAACCCCGTCTGCTCATTGAAGCTGGTGCTGATGTCAACGTAACAGATAAGTACTTAAGCAAAATTAATTACATATTTAGTGCCAAAGTCTTTCAAGATTTGCTCGACAGCATTAACCAAACTTGTCCAATCTTGATAAGCATTCACATCTAACCATTGATACTTTATGAATCGCTCCTCGAATTTCAATCAAGTTAAGATGAGGAGAATAAGTAGGAAGCCAAAAAACATCTAAATTCTTTTCCTGCCAAGAAGCACATTTATCAACGAGAGCAGCGCTGCGATGAATGGAAGCATTGTCCATAACGATAACTGTTTTTTGAGTCAAAGTCTCACTAAACTTATCTAGGGTTCGCAATGACAACTTGACTGGTAATTTTCCCTTCAAAAATATAAGGATATAATTCATTTCTTTTATTCATTAACCCTAACAAGTTTAACCGTTGACCTTGACGACTTTTCAAGGTGAGCGTTGACCCTTTTTCCTGCCAGGCATAGGGAACGTAAGGAACCAAACTTTCATCCTGTTTCATCAAAATACCTTAAGTCAATTTTTCCTAAAGAATCTAGCTTTTTTAATCGTTCTAGTTCTTGTTTTTTTTTGTTGATACTCTTCTGGCTCTGGTTCACCCGCTACCCCTTTTTTCAGTCTTCTCCAACTCATTAAAAGTTATTTTAAAACTCGTTTAATGGTATTTTTACTGACTTTAATTACCCATTCTTTCTGAATTTTATCTAGGAGTTTTTTTAAGTTTTTTGGCGATTCTTTAGCTCAAGAACAGATTTCTTCTTTTTGTTGAGGATTGAAGATTTGTTTTCTTCCTCTACCTGCCTCGTCGTATAAACCCACTAATTTCTTTTCTGACCAGGCTTTGAGCCAGTTATACATTGTCTTCCGACTAACATCAAAAATTTTCATTAATTGAGCAAAGCTAAACCCTTGAAAGCTTAAGAGAATACAATGCGCTCTTTGTCTAACTTTATGATGCTTACTTTGTTTGTAGAGCCTCTCTACCATTTTTATCGTTTCTGGCTTTAGATCGGTAATAAATTTCATTGCTGATGAAAGCTCTTGGGTTAGCTTTCAGCTTAACTTTTTTCTGAGCTTAAGTATATAACTTATTTTGCATTACTACTTAACAAGGGTGATACTGTGCTTTCCCTGGCCAAACAGACAGTAAATGATGAAATTATTCAACTGTTCAGAAATGCAGGAGCAACAGAAAATTAACTCGTAATAAACGAGATTTAATCTGTCGTTAACTGTTACCGTTTAAATTCACTATTTTAAACAAGTCGCACAAACTACAGTCAAAAAATTCACAATACCAGTGCCGTTTCACATAGTCCTCCTGCAAAAATATTATGCAGTCGCGTTTTTTGAGTGGCAAGAGAGTTCATAATTATAAATACCAGCAATCAGATTAAATCTCAATCCAAATCTTCGTCTTCGATTCCTATACCTTGATGATAGAATTCTGAATATTTTCAGACTACGGTGAATATTTTCAATAACAATCCTTTCTCTAGCTAACTGACGATTAAACTGCTTTTTCTCAAAACTTAAGGGTTGATTTCGCTTTTTTTTATAAGTAATTAACCTCAGTTCGGGTTAAGTAAAGGTTGGTAAAGCCCACTCTATCTGGAGAGAAGGTTTCTTGGGCTGATGGCAATAAGCAATTAAACCACATAGGAGGATGACGCAGAAATTGACGGGACTCCAGTGGCGAGAATGTCCAATTTGAGAGATATTTTTGAGTTGGAAGGGTAATCGTCTCGACAATTGAGCGTTTACGCGATAAAAGCTCCGAAATGAAGACGCATCAAGCGATTTTTCATGTTCTTTTTCGGCTTGACAAAAAACTCAATTCTAAAATCGTGGAGTAATTTCTCTGTTAAAACTTGAGAGACGTAGCCAAGGGAGAGCAAACACTTTACCGAATAGAGATTGTAGAAGTTTGGGAACTGGCTGTCGGTCATCGACATTGCCAGGAGCGTGTTCTAACTTTCACAAAAAGCCAAGCCTTACGCCGAGCGCATTATAAAGATTTTTGGTTGTAGAAAACTTGCCCGCTGCTTTATGGTACATAAGAACTTTTTGAAGGCGACCGTAAGATCGAGTGTCGATTTTTCATTCGAGGAGCGCGCTTCTCTTGTTAAAAAAAACAAATTGTAAAGCT
>NZ_PXOH01000004.1 GCF_003007785.1 Aphanothece hegewaldii CCALA 016
AGTTACCATTTCTAACTCCTTCTCTCCATCAGTTGTTTTTTCTATTTTACTTCCTTATCTAACAAAAGAGGGATTATTGTCGAAGAAGATATCTGGGTAGTTTCTGACGAAATTTATCAAAAAATACTCTATGATGGGGCTATTCATCGCAGTATTGGTACATTCGATACAGAAATTTTTGAGCGAACCATTGTAAGTAGTGGTTTTGCAAAAAGCTATGCGATGACGGGATGGCGCGTTGGTTATATTGCAGCGACAGAACCCGTTATTAAAGCGATGACAACCGTTCAGAGTCATAGTACCTCAAATGTGTGTACTTTTGCTCAATATGGAGCGATCGCAGCCCTACAAGGTCCCCAAGACTGTCTAGAGGAAATGTTACAAGCTTTCACCGAACGCCGCCAATATATTGTAGAAAGAGCGAAAGCCATTCCCAATTTGAGTTTTTTAACCCCCAATGGCGCGTTTTATTTATTTCTAGATATTAGCCAAACAGGTCTAAAATCCATCGATTTTTGTCAAAAATTATTAGAACAGCAAAAAGTCGCGGCTGTTCCTGGTATAGCTTTTGGTGCCGATGATTGTATCCGTTTATCCTATGCAACTGATCTAACCACCATCGAAAAAGGGATGGATAGACTTGACAAATTTATACATTTGTTGTAATGGCAAACTCTAAGATTTCTTGAGCGGCCCGATCGCATACTCCTACATTCCCTAACTTCTCACGCATTTCTTGATAGTCGGTAAAAACTTGTTGACGGCGTTTTGGATTGAGTAATAATTCTAATGATTCTTGAACAATATTTTCACTCTTCGCTTTTTCCTGTAGCAATTCTGGCACAATTTCCTTCATGACGACTAAATTAACGGGAGACATAAAGGAAATGGAAAAGTTAAAAAAGGTTCGCGCTAACCACATTGTTGACTTGCTGAGTCGATAAATCACCACTTGAGGCACATTTAAAAGGGCGATTTCTAGATTCACGGTTCCAGACTTGGTAATGGCTAAATCTGAGGCTGCAATGACTTCTAAAGTTTGTCCAGAAAGAATCGTGACTGGTAAATTATAACTTTGTACAGTAGCTTCTATGACAGAACGAAAAGCAGCTAGAGAAACGGGTATATAAAAATGTGCTTGCGGTATTTTTGCATAGATTTGTTGTGCTGCTTCACACATCACCGGTAGAAGATATTTTAACTCTTGCTGACGCGACGCGGGTAAAAGTGCGATCGCCACTTCTTCGGGTTCAATGCCTAATTTTAAACGAGATGCTTCACGAGTGGGGGCATCAACCATGCGATCAAGTAACGGATGTCCTACCCAAGTCGTCAAAATGCCTTTTTTCTGAAAAAATCTGGCTTCTTCAGGAAAAATCGCCAACAAACGATCTGTAACATTAATTAACTGTTGCGTATTGCGATCATTGGGTGACCAGACCCAAGCTTGAGGCGCAATATAATAAATAATAGGAACATGGGGTAAGTGACGACGAACATATTGACCAATGGAGATATTAGGCCCCGCATAATCAATCAAAATAAGTAAATCTGGCGGATTTTCACGTAAATACCTTCTAGATTGTTGTTGGATTTGCCAAGTCGGGATCACAAAGGGTAATGCTTCGATTAATCCTAGTGAACTGAGTCGAGTCGTATTCCCTAAGAGGGTTGCGCCAGCTTCAGCCATGCGATCGCCACCCAGTGCCAAAATCTCTAAATCAATCCCTAAAAAGCGCGCTTGACGCATTAATGCAGCAACGAGCAATGATCCTTGTAAATCCCCTGAAACTTCCCCAGTACTAATAAAAATTCGCATTACTACCTATCAAAAATTTAATCTAAATATAAAACAATAAGGAACAATCCCCGTTAAAGGTAAATTGTCCCTTATTATCCATATCAGTAAAGCAAAAATTAAACTCTCGGCTCTACTCGGCCATAAAAAATACCGCGTACTTTAACTTCTCTGGCATCTCTGGCACCTAAATCAGTATCAGAAGGTTGCTCACTTTCAAATACACCAGCGATTTCACCAGTGGTAGAATCAACTTTAGTGATTTGAAGAGACATCGTTCCTTTACCCATGTCTGTTTTCTTCACATTGGCACGGTTATAATCAGTATCATCGCCACCCGCAGGAAGCGCAACAGCACTATCATAACCTGTGACAACACCGCGACCTTTAGGATCTAAGAAACCTGCACCGCGATAAGAAGGTACTTTAAAGGTTCCTTCAAAATCAACTGAGCTATTGATTGAGCTAAAACCAGGTTCGGTTTGACCAGTAAAAGATTTAATTGTATAAAAGAAGGGAACTTCTTCGCCACCAGGTAATAAAACGGTGATGGGTTGGAAGTCAATACCATCTAGTTCTTTAAATGTAAGCATTCCATCAGTCGATACATTAAGTTCGGCTCTGATCTGCTCTAAGCTAGTGGTAGAACGAGTCAACAGTTTTCCAGGAACAAATGCTGCGACTTGACGTTTATTAACGGGTTCTTCTTTAACAAAAAATTCTTGGGGTTCTAAACACAAATCCGAAATGAGATAGGTTTCACCCCGCTCAATCGGAATCGAACTACGGGTATACTCAGAGATTTGGGGACATTTATTAGCAAGTCCAGTATTTAAAATCTCATCATAAGTCAATTGATCTCTGTTTAATGTCGTGGGAGCATCGCTGCAAGCAGTTAGAATCCCAAAACATAAGGCTAAAAAAGCTACAATTAATGCACGATACCTCATGTCAACCTCGTATTATCGTTCTCCTATGTAACCGTCTTGTCCAGTTCAGCATTTTGGACAAGTTGTTACGGGTTCATCGGGATCTACTGTATCAAATTTAGATACCCCTCTATACAAATACCTGACAGATTTAACTACTCTTTTCTTTTATGATTGAAATGACTGTTTTCTAATGTTTTCTGATCAAAGGCAGAAAACGATACAGCACACGCGCACAAGCACCAACAGCTAAACATGAAAGACGCTCCAGAGTGGCACAGCCAAAAATTCACTGAAAAACTACAAATGATTACAACCGTAATTCTAGATCTAGCCCAACAACAGGAAGGTAACTGTGAAGGTTTGTTGCTTCTCTTAAGAACGATTGAACATCTTCATCGAGAAATTAGAGAACAAATGTTCGAGCCTTCTTTACCGAACACCCGCAAGGATGTCTACAATTTATTACGAGATATCGAAGAATCTGGCGGTTGGCCTTATATTGAACGAATGCGCTTAAAAGATCTGATGGTTCATTTATTGTCCGAAGAAGGTATTCATCCGCAAGCTCGGTCTTTAAAAAACGAGAAAAGTACAACTGAATCCCCAACAGAATCAGAGCAAAAAATGACTGAATAATTTTATTTATTAAAAAATAAGAAAGAGGTTTGGTTAACCAAACTGCACCGCTCGCTGACTTTTAAAGTCAGCGAAACGGCGTGCAGTCGCCTTTCGCGACCCCTACGATTATCTAATGGTGGTGGTGGTGATGATGTTCGTGTGAATGATGATGATGTTCTTGCACAGAAACTGAACTTGGATTAATGGCTAAAGCTTCTTGATTTAATAAAGCTTCAATCTGTTCATCTGCCCAATGAGCTACCATGTGACAAAATTCGGGATTATCATTAACACAAGGCATTTGAATATAATTAACATCCGAATGCTTACGGCGTAGATGTTCGATAATATGCTCTACATCTAGTAAAGTTTCATGATTTTCTGTAGCAAAACCAATGGGCATAAAAATAAGCGCTTTTGCCCCTAATTCGATTAAATTTCTGGCTGCTAAATCTGCATTAGGTTGTGTCCATTTAATCAAAGGAGTTTGATGATTCAACCAACCCACGGAAATCAAAGGATATCGCTCAATTAACTCTTCTCGAACCAATTCATAAAGCTTTTGACTTTCATCAATTCCAGATGTAAAACCTTTAGCTTCATGAGGACAACCATGATTCATCAAAATAATACCAATTTGCGAGGGAAGATAAGCTTGAGCTAAATCTTGATTAATTTTTTCCTCAACCAAACGCGCCATTAAATGAATATAGTCGGGTTGATTATAGAATGAGGGAATATAACGCATTCCTTTAACCCAATGCTCCGCATCTTCATTCATTTGGGCTAAAGCTTTATTAACTTGTTCTATTGCAATTCCACTGGTAAAAATTGAATCTACAACTAATAAAGGATAAATCAGAATCTTTTCAAATCCTTGGGCTTTAATTTCTGCTAAAACTTGAGACGGTAAAAACGGCGCACAGAAGTTAAACGCTTTAAAAACTTTAACCCGTTCGCCCCATTTAGCTTGAAGATTTTTTTCTATACCTTCGCGTTGGTGTTCAAAAATATGATTATGAGGGGAAATAAAATCATGATGCTGGTGTTGCCACTCATGCAAATCAAACATAGCGAGTAATTTTGCGAGTGGAGGATATATCCAATGGGGTACAGGTGCAAATTTAGCGGTTAGTAGATTTAAAGCTTGTTCGTTGTAATTCGCAAAATCTTCGTAACTTTCGACTTCTCCGTATCCCATGAGTAGAACTGCAACTCGTTCTAATGCGGGATTCTGTTCTGATTCGTGATGGTGGGTATGTTCTGCGATCGCTACCACTGCTCTAACCTCTTATACAGTCACTATACTATTTTAAGATACTATCCCCCCCTATAGGATAAAGAAACTATAAAAAGTAAGAACACATTCATCAAGCAGGATTCGCATATGCAATCAGCATTTCTTTGGCTAATTCTAGGGTTGCGTGCGCTTGTTCACGCTTTACACTCTTTAAAATGATCAAGAAAAACATCAAGAGAGTCACCCGCTTCGAGATAATCAAGCATCGTTTTAATCGGTACACGAGTTCCAACAAAGACAGGAGTTCCGCCTAGTATATCTGGATCGCTGTGGATAATATGTGATGTAGTTTTCATAAACAAACTTTTGTCAATTAATATTCTCTAGCTTGTGTTACATAAATAAATATATTTAAGGTCTATTGTACAAAAACGCTTTGAAAAACGAAGATGTCTCAATGGTATCCGATCGCATTATCATCCGATCAAACAACAAATTTACAATCAATTCGGTTGTTAAATCAGGATTTATTCTTGTGGTGATCGCATGATAGTGTAGTTGTAGGAATCGATCGCTTTTTAACCCATAAGAAATGCGCGCTCATGTTCGATTTTAGAATATTATCTCCCCAAGGGGATAAAATAATAACTGAATTAGTGACTTAATTCCGCTTTTTGCTCAATTAGCTTAATTTACAGACGAATATAACCATGTCTGCTAAAGATATCTTTCACGAAGTGGTCAAGCTTGCTTTACAGAAAGAACAGTGGGTAATTACAAATGATCCTCTAAAATTTAAGTATGGTAATGTTAACTTTCAAATTGATTTAGGTGCAGAAAGATTAGTTGCAGCAGAAAAAGAAGGTGAAAAGATTGCTGTAGAAATTAAGAGTTTTTTAAATCCTTCGGCTATTACTGATTTTTATGCGGCGTTAGGTCAATTTCTGAGTTATCGATTGGCTCTAGAAGCAAATGAACCAGACCGTATACTATATATGGCAGTACCGTTAGATGCTTATCGAACATTTTTTCAGCTTGAGTT
Source organism: Aphanothece hegewaldii CCALA 016 (assembly GCF_003007785.1). Taxonomy (GTDB): domain Bacteria; phylum Cyanobacteriota; class Cyanobacteriia; order Cyanobacteriales; family Microcystaceae; genus Chroococcus; species Chroococcus hegewaldii. The sequence goes on from NZ_PXOH01000004.1 coordinate 5,631, forward strand.
TACCCAGTCCGCAATCAGACGATATCAAGTGCTATTAATTGTCTATGATCCAGTAAATGAGGTAATTGTCCAATGGATAAAATAGCCTATTTTCGAGAGTGCATTCAAACTCTACTGACTCATTATGCTAAAGATGATATTTCAACTGATGATGTAGAAGTACAACTTATCTTTGATACACAGCGAGATCATTATCAATGGCTAAATGTTGGTTGGCAACAGTTTGAGCGCATTTATCGCTGTATTATACACTTTGATATCAAAAATGGGAAAATCTGGCTTCAACAGAATTTAACAGACCAAAATCCTGCCGAAGACTTAGTTAATATGGGAATTCCTAAAGATGATATCGTACTAGGGTTACAGCCTCCCTACAAACGACCCTATACTGAATACGGTGTTGCTTAAAAGTCTAAAAAACTCTAGCTTCTAAACGAAGATGACACAATGGTATCCGATCGCATTAACATCTAATCAAACAACAAATTTACGATCAATTCGGTTATTAAATCAGGATTTATTCTTGTGGCGATCGCATGATGGTGTAGTTGTGGGAATCGATCGTTGTCCGCATCGTGGTGCTAAACTGTCTCTAGGTTGGATTTCAGAAGATTGTCTAGTTTGTCCCTATCATGGATTGATTTACGACAAAACAGGACATTGTAGTTTAATTCCCGCGCATCCTGATCTAATTCCCTCTCAAAAGCTGCACATTCATCGACTACCGATACAACAACACTACGGGCTGATTTGGACGACTTTAGCATCATCGAGTCAAGATCTTCCTATTTTCCCACAATTTCAAGATGAGCAGTATCGTAACATTCTCTGTGGCCCATATTATTACAAAGCTTCAGCATATCGGGCTATGGAAAACTTTTTAGATGTGTCGCATTTTCCGTATGTTCATGAAGGGTTATTAGGCGATCGATCTTATCCCGTCATTAAACCCTATACTGTTACAATTAACTCCAAAGGTATAGAAACATCTGCCATTGAAATTTTACAGCCTGACCCTGATGGTTTAGGGAAAGAAAGTTTTGTCAAGTATTATTATCAGGTTCATCGTCCTTTGATTGCATCTTTTACTAAAATAACCGCAGCAGGTGAATTTTTTATGTTTCTTGCTTTGACTCCTCTTTCTGATGTTGAGTGTATCGCATGGATGGGTCTAGCGATGAATTATGGTTATGATATTCCAGAAACAGAAATTAAAGCGTTTCAGGATAAATTAGTAGCACAGGATATAAAAATTGTCGAGACTCAATCCCCTTTAGTTCCGTCTCTAAATTGGGTTGATGAATATCCACTACCTTCGGATAAATTAGTAGTAGCTTACCGAAAATGGTTAGGATCTAAAAGTGACAGCAAAGAATCATTTTGATTAATTTCATAAGTGACAGGTTTCTTATTCTTCTTGATTTTTCCTTCTTCTACTGCGCGATTTAACCAGTCTTGCATCTGTACTAATCGAACATTAAAAGTCTCAGATAATGATTTAGCGTCTTTGGGTTGAGCTAAATGCTTAAGAATCAGGGGTAAAAGGGTTTGATAGATATCATTGGTTTGAACTTCGGGGACTGATGGGGATGCTTCTTGTACTACAGTAGGGGTAGGCTCATCTGTAGCTAAAAGTTCTGTTAATGGTTTCTGGAATGGGAGTTCAGGAAACGTTTTTGCACCACGTTTGAGTAATTGTTGATTTCCTTGTGATATTGTTCCTTGCATTCTGACAAAAACAGGAACATCTTTTATTTTAGCTAATGCTTCGATCGCACCTGCCCAAGTTCCCCCTTTTTCTTCAGAACTATTGACAATTAGTGCATAATGTGATATGGAGTAGATATATTTATTTCGGCCCATCGCATTGCCAATACTAAAACCCGCATCAGGGTCGTAGGTAGAAATTAAAGTAAGCTTATTTTCTCGGATATATGGGCGATATTTGCTGTTAACGGATGTTTTGAGAAGACTATCGGCCAGAATTCCCACTGTAGTTCCTCCATATTCTAACGCGCTTAACATTGCGGTTTGATCGACTCCTCGCGCACCTCCTGAGATTACCTGTATATCTTCTTTTGCACAGGTTTCGACAACTTGCTGAGTATAGTTTAGTCCTGCTTCGTCTACATCACGTGAACCGACGACCGCTAATCCTCCCAAAGATAATAGATTTTGGTTGCCTATGCCATATAAAATCGATGGTGCAAGATGTTTAAGTTTTTGCTTGAGACGTTTTGGATAGATGTTTTCTCCCCTTCCAATTATCCATAAACCTTGGTTTGTCCACTTTTCGACCGCTAGACTTAGCATAACACCTCGTTCGAGTAGAGAAATTAAGCGATCGGAATTTAGTTTATCTATTGTAATTTTCGGAAGTCGTTGTTTAAAAGTAGAATCGAGTAAATCTGCGGGAGTCATATTATGTTCTAGCAACCAACTCGCCAGAATGTTATACTCACTAAGGGTCAATGGTGGGGTTTCACTTTTGCGGTTTTGACCAAAGCTGGCACAAAGTAATAAAATGGCTTGGGTGTCGAGATGTATCATTATAGATTGCTAGATAATGAATTTAATGCTAAAGCTAAAGGAAACACTCTTACACTTCCTGAGTTACGCAACAATGCAGCAATAACGGTAAACGTCCAACGAGAGTCAACGAAATCATCAACTAAAAATACTGACCCTGCCATTATTTTACTTGTATCGATCGCAAATACTCCATCTAAATTATGCGCTTGCTGATAGCTATTGTTCATCCTCTTCTGAGGTTGATTTTGTTTTACTTTTCCAACAACAGGAATAAAAGGTATATTTAATTGATGCGCTAATCTTTGAGCAAAGTTCGGGACAAGTTCGGGACGGTTTAAAGAAGGAACACAAGTTACCCAAGTTGGTAAGGGTTGAGGGTGAAGACGCTGTATCATTGAAATCATTCCCTGAACTAAATCATCATTAAACTGATTATCTCGATATTTACCTTGTTTAACTAATTGTCCCCAACCTGCATCACCCCATAAACAAAGTGCGCGTCCTTCTTCTGCTTGTAAAGTAGTTGGAATTTTGCCAGAAAATCGATAAACTGAAAAAGCTTGTGGTGGCCATTGTTTGCGAGGTTCAATTTTTAGGTCACTACGACGGAGAAATTGAATCGCTTGTTTTTCTCGTTCTGGTGAATAAGTGGCAGCTACAATAGGATAACCTAAACATACTGCACATTTACCACAAGGTTGAGGATTTGTATCATTTAAAGTTTCGGCTAAAAATTTCATCAAACATTGCTGACTACTCATATAGTTTCGCATCTGTTGTTGTTCAGAATAGCGAATTTGTTTGAGTTGTTCGATTTTTTGGGTATCTGGTTGATAGATAATGGGTGTCGCGTACCATTTTGTGTTTATTTTAACGACAGGTGCAGGTGATTCTAAGGATAATAGCTTTAGAACTTTCTCAATTTTTCCTTTTGCTAGATTGAGTTGTTGTTCTAACTGAGGAACTGATAAACCATCTGCTTGATTAAGACTATTTAAGACTTGTTGGGTATGTATAAGGAGTGGGAATGCTGTTTCTATAAAATAATTGGTGATTTCTTCGTCTTCTTCTCCACTCAGTAGGATTCCGTACGCTTGTTCTACTGCTCTTCCAGCGCGTCCCACTTGTTGATAATAATGTACCACAGAACCAGGACGCTGATAATGGATGACAAAACCTAAATCTGGTTTATCGAAACCCATTCCTAACGCGGTTGTTGCGACAAGAACTTTAATTTCATTTTTTAATAGTTGGTCTTCTAAAGTTTCTCGTTCTTTGATTTCACTATAATAGGATTTTGCTATAATATTTTGCGTTTTTAACCAATTAGCTACTATTTCGGCATCTCTAACCGTTAGAGTATAGATAATGCCACTGCCTTCTAAAAGTGGTAATATTTCGGCTAACCACGCTAAACGACCCGCAGAACTCGGAATATTGATATTTTGTAATTGTAAACTTTTTCGCGTCAGTGTCCCTTTTAAGATACGCAGATTTGTGCCTAGTTGTGTTTGAATATCTCTAATAACTCGATTATTTGCGGTTGCAGTGGTGGCTAAAACGGGAATATTTGAGGGAAGTGCTTGTAAAATACGAACAATACGGCGATAATCAGGTCTAAAATCATGTCCCCAGTCGGAAATACAATGCGCTTCATCTACGACAAATAAACCAACACGAGACGAAATAGGTAATAAAACTTTATCCCGAAATTCATCATTAGCGAGTCTTTCAGGAGAAATCAGCAGAATATCTATTTGTCCTGAAAGTAGTTGATTTTTGACGGTTTCCCAGTCTTCTGTATTGCTAGAATTAATCGTTGCAGCTTTGACATTAATGCGTTTTGCTGCGGCAATTTGGTTTCGCATTAAGGCTAAAAGAGGGGATATTAGAATAGTTGGGCCAAAATTTTGGTCACGCAGTAAACGAGTTGCTAGAAAATAAACTAAGCTTTTTCCCCATCCTGTTCGTTGTATCACTAATAAACGCGAACGATACTGTATCAGTTCATTAATAGCTTCCCATTGTCCAGAACGAAAGTCTGCTGTAGGATGATTAAGCGCAGAACGAAGAAAAGATAAGGCTTGTTGTTTAAGGTCGTTAGAATACATATACTATGAAAATAGCGATCGCTTTTCCTAAAGTACCCAAAACCTAGATTTTAATTTCATTAGTCGTAGATGTTAAGATGGTACACTAAGGCTCGTTTTTAGATAGATTCTATGCAAATTCCAGAAAACAAGCATCGATCGCAAAAAGCTACTTTATCTAAACCCAATGATTCTGATTTTCAATTGAGAGCTATTGCTTATAGTATGGATGCTCTAGTTCCAGGTCTTTATATTTGGTTAGGTACAATTAAAATTCGTTTGGGTGGTAGTCTCCCAGAAGATAACTACCCAGGTACAATACATAGTCAGGCTGGAATTGCTATGGTATTACCAAACTATCGAATTTTTAGCACTTATCAGGGTAATTATGACCCTTGATAAACATCAACTTGAGGGTATTCTTCAAATTTCAGCTACAACATTACCTGCTTCCGAATTTGAGAAACTTTTAATTGAAGCAGGCTATATTAAAATAGGCACTGCACCCGCTCAAGGTAAACGTATTAAAGCTTGGTGGAGTCATCCAACTTTTAAACGAGTAGAAGTTATTTATAGTCCTGATGAAGCAATTGCGATTACTGCCTATCATGTTAATTAATAAAATTTGCTAAAAAACTTTGTTATGGTTGCGTTAATAAGTGCAGTACGAGATTCTGCGTTACAAGCCACTGTTTTAAACACTACACCCCTATTTTATAGTCAAGGGGCTGATCTAAGTATTGATCGTTCTGCTCATGTTAGGGCTGGTTCTAGTTTAACTTGGTTTGGTGATTTTTTAGCGATCGTACAAGATGATGCTAATTTTTTAGTCTTAATTAATCCATCAGATTTACAAGTTAATGCTATTACTTTAAATGTAGAAGGGGTTTGTCTGTCTAAAAAATCAAAAAATCGGCTATATTTAGTCATTGATGCCGATAATCCGATTCTTCCTTGTGAGTTATGCGAGGTTGAGATTACTGGAGAATAGGGGGTATAAATTTTGTAAAGTTTCTTACTCTCTGTGTTAATCTACGGAAGTTAAATAATTATTTGAGTAATTGTTAGAATATTATAACCGCCAGAGAATGAATTTCACGGTGGTGCATTATAACAGAATTAATTTTTTAACTTTAATAAAAAAAATTCGGAAATAACTTTTGACTCCAATTAAATAGAAATAATCAACTAACTCATAAACTTTTGTATTTCCTGTGTAACTGCTTCAGAAGATTCTTCATGTATTCCTAAAGTTCCTCGTAAATATACGGATTGAACTTTATTTAATTCTGCGATCGCTTCCATTTCTGCTTTAGAACGAGGTGGCGCGTTTTCTGCAATAATAATGAATACAGGTATCGATAAAGATTGAATTAATTCTAAAAATTGCTGACGATTTTGTATGGGATCTAAAGTACCTGTCACAAAAGCTGCGGGTGCATATCTTGAACCTGTTTTCTGCGTAATTTTTTTCTTACTGGCAATAAATTCTGGTGTAAGTTTACTATCATCTGTATAAACGTGACGACGATACATTAAACGCAAAAAGGAAGGCGTTGTATTGAGATAATATAATAATTGTCCAATAAGAGGTAATCTTACTGTTTCTCTAATACCATTTCTCACAGTATCAGGTAGTCCCATTACTTTCAATGGGCCGCACCAAGTCGGAGCAATTAATATTATTTTAGAAACAAGGTTAGAGTTATTTTGAGCTAATTTTAAGGCATAACCACTCGCATGACCCGCCGCAATAATAATTATCGGAGTAGTAAAAGTATCAGTTACAAAATCTGGTAATAACTGATGATAAAGTTCTGGTTTATAATTTAGTGGTGGATGTTCTGAATCTCCGAAACCAAGCCAGTCTAGAATATTAACTTGATAGTTTTTGGCTAAAATTTGAGCAATTCCCGCCATTTCCTGACGAGTTGAAACGGTACTAAATGCAGGTAGTAATAAAACGGGTAAACCTTGTCCTAAAGTTTCATAAGTGACTGAATACTTTTGATTTTGCCAAGTCCAAGAATATTGTTTAACTGTTCCGTTAAGTTGAGTGAGTGTAGTAGTCATAATGCTTTTCTGAGGTTATTTTTTTTGGCTGTTAAAATTCCCTGAGTGGGACTAAATAATAACGCTAAGACAAACGAAATAAAAACAACGATAACAATTGCAGGGCCAGAAGGAATATCTAGATAGTAGCTGAGATACATTCCACTGATACCAGAAAATATACCAAAAACTGACCCTAAAATCATCATTTGATATAATTCTTTAACTAACAGATATGCCGTAATTGCTGGCCCAACTAATAAGGACATTACTAATAAAGCTCCGACGGTTTGCATACTAGCGACAATGGTTAAAGTTATGGCGCAAACTAAGCCAAAATACATGAGATTTACAGGTAAACCACAAGCTTTAGCCCCTAGCGGATCGAAAGTATAGAATTGTAGTTCTTTATAAAATAATTGATTTAAAACTAAAATAATTAAAGTAATAATTAAAATCTGTAAAACATCCGCTTGGCGAACGCCTAGAATATCGCCAAAAAGAATATGACTGAGATCAACACGATTGGTTTTTAGCACACTAATTAAAATGACCCCAATGCCTAAAAAAGTTGGTAAAGTTAGAGCCATTGCTGTATCGACTTTAATGCGTGATTGTATTCGGATAGCTGCCATGACTAAGGCACTGAGAATACCCGAAATAAAAGCCCCAATTGATAAATTTAAATCTAAGAAAAAAGCAATCGATACTCCTGGTAAAACGGCATGAGAAATTACGTCACCAATCATCCCCATCTGTTGCACAATTAAATAACTTCCCACTACTGCCCCTAAAATTCCCATCAAAAAAGCAATAGCTAGGGCATTTCTCATAAATTCAAATTCTAAGGGTGCGAACAATCCATCTAATAACATTTAATTTCTTATATAAAAAGATGATTTAAGTGATGTCCATAGGCTTTTTTTAAGTTCTCCTGAGTCATTACATCTTTTTTTGCACCAACGGCAATTAAGCTTTTATTGAGCAAAAGTAACTGATCGTAATGCTCTAAACTTTCCCCTAAATCATGGGTAATCACTAATAAGGTTTTTTGTTCGGATTTTAATTCTTGAAAAACATCAAAAATAATCGTTTCTGTCTGACTATCCACCCCTGCTAAAGGTTCATCAAAAAATAATAAATTTGCTTGTTGGGCTAAGGCACGTGCAATAAAAACTCGTTGCTGTTGCCCTCCAGATAATTCGCCGATTTGCCGTTGACGATAATTCCACATTCCAACTCGTTCTAAGGCATCTCTAACAATATTATAAGAGTTGCGATCGGGTTTTCTAAACCATCCAGTCGCGGGAATACGACCCATCATCACCACATTTTCTACGGTAACTGGATAATCCCAATCGATTTGGCTTCTCTGCGGCACATAGGAGACTTTTTTAAGCTGTCGTTTTAAAGGACGTGACGCATATCGCACAATACCGCTTGCCTTTGGAATTAAGCCCAAAACTGCTTTAACAACGGTACTTTTGCCCGCCCCATTTGGCCCCAAAAGACCCGTCATTTGGCCTGGTTGTAAACAAAACGAAACATCTTGAACCGCCCAACTATTCCGATAACTCACAGTTAGGTCATTGACTTCTAGCATAATCACCTTAAATTATTGTGAATTCATCTTTTATTTTAAAATGAAAATGATTATCATTATAAAAAATGTCTCAATTATCTTCAATCACCATTATATGAAAATGAAAACCATTCCCATCACCTTTTTAGCTCTAACTTTAGGCTTAAATAGTTGTAGTACACCAAACCAAACCGCTAGTAACTCGGAGAATGTTCAGAAACCTTCTGTCATTGCCTCATACAGTGTTCTGTGTAATCTCACGGAGACGATCGCCCAAGATACTGTAAACTTAAAATGTCTGATCCCACCAGCACAAGATCCCCACACCTATCAACCGACACCATCCGATAGTAAAGCAATTAGTGAAGCGCAACTGGTTCTCTATGGTGGCTATCAGTTTGAACCGCAAATCATCGAACTGGTTCAAGCAGCGAATACACCTACACCTAAAATTGCTGTCAGTGAACAAGCGGTACCTAAACCCATTATGGCAGTACATGAACACGCGCACGAACAAGAGCAAACCAAGGAAGAACACAAAGAAGGTGAATCAGAACCCGATCCCCATGTATGGCATGATGTAAAAAATGTTATAGCGATGACAGAAATTGTACGATCGCAACTCGCTACCCTTAACCCTTCCCAAGCGCAGGTGTATGATCAAAATGCCAAAGCATATACCGAAAAGCTACAAAACCTAGATAACTGGGTGAAAGCGCAAATAGCAACCATTCCCGAACAACAACGTACACTGATTACTACTCATGACGCATTGGGATATTATATCAATGCCTATGGTTTAACGGGATCAGAAGCGTTACAGGGGATGAGTACTGAAGAGACTCCCACTGCATCACGAGTCAAAGAATTAGTAGGAACCATTAAACAAACCAAAGTACCAACACTTTTCGCGGAAATTACGGCAAATAATAAAGTCATCGAAAATGTCGCAAGAGAAGCTAATGTCAAAATTGCGGATCAAGAATTATACGCAGATAGTTTAGGGGAAAAAGGTAGCCCAACAGGAACTTATGTCGGTATGATCGAAAATAATACCTGTGCGATCGTCAATGGTTTAGGTGGTAAATGTACTCCGTTTCAATAAATCTCAGGTAACGGATAGGATAAATAAGCCATCCGTTTTACCTCTCGTCTTCCTCTAGCGACTGAATCTAAAATTAAGCCACAAGTCATACTTAAAAAAGCAAGTAACATCGTAGATGCGGCTAAAATAGCTGTGGGAAATCTGGGGACTAAACCTGTATTAAAATAAGTGATTAGGATTGGAACAACTAAAGCGATCGAAATTATAGCTAGAAACAGAAATAGTATTCCAAAGAACATAAAAGGGCGAATTTCTTTAAATAAAAGTAACGCTGTTCCTAAGACTCGCCAACCATCGGTAAAAGTTCTTAATTTACTTTGCGATCCAGGTGGACGTTCACCATATAAAGTCGGTTCCTCCGCAAAGGGCATTCTTAATTCTAAAGCGTGGATAGTAAATTCGGTTTCAATCTCAAAACCATGAGAAAGAGCAGGAAAAGATTTAACATAGCGTCGAGAAAAAATCCGATAACCCGACAGCATATCATTAAATTTAGCTCCAAATAAAAACTTAACAAAACCAGTGAGAAAAAGATTTCCCGCTTTGTGTCCAGGACGATATACATTAGGAGTATCTAAGGCAGGGCGACGGGTTCCTACTACCATATCTAATCTTTCAATTAATAAACGTTCAATTAACCGTCTGACTGCTGCAACTTCATAGGTATCATCTCCATCAATTAGGATATAAATATCAGCATTAATATCAGCAAACATCCGCCGAACGACATTACCTTTACCTGGTTGTATTTCGTGTCGAACAACAGCACCTGCGGCTAAAGCTTGTTCTACAGTATCATCGGTAGAACGATTGTTATAAACATAAATTGTGGCTTCAGGTAGATATTTTTGAAAGTCGGTTACTACTTTTTGAATCGTTAAACTTTCATTTCGACAGGGAACTAAAACGGCAATTTTATAGTTTTTAAGTGAAATAGTTTTAATTTTAGAAGTCACTGGATTTAGCATATTATTGTATTATTTTTTATTACAATGTTTGACAATTCCTAAAGGAGTGTCTTGTCTAAGTACTGAGTAAACTACGGGACATTGTGGGAAAAAATCAAAATAATCATAGCGTGAAATTGCTAAATAATAATCAGGATCGGGATCCTTTCCCCAGGCAAAATAATCACGATGGATAATCGTAAAATTTTGAGAACGATCGGTGAATGCTTGTGCTGCAAAAATAGGACCAGCCACTAAAATAGTAGAATTAGGTTGAGCATTTTTATTAAGCCATTCCATCCCCTCTTTTAGACTCAATCCCCAATAATCTGTTTCTTGTTGTCGATGGGCTGCTTTTAAACCCCCATATGCACGATTAAAATAAGTATACTCGTAAGGGTGAAGTGCTGCCATATCTAATCCAATAGAAATTATATATAGTGTTAGGAAGGTAGCCAAAAAGAGTTTAATATATTTATTAGCAATGCTTTGATAAATCCAAATTAAAGCTGTTGTTGCTAAAACTGCTATTCCTGGGATAATAAACAAAAAATGTCTAATTTCATCATACATTGTTGACTGTTTAATAATTGCGATTAAAGGTAAGGTAAAAATTTGTAAGATGACAAGAATAGCACAAGCTTTTTGAGTTGGGGTTAATTTATTATATTTGAAGATTATCCAAATTAGTCCAACTACAAAACTAATTTGGAATAAGACAGGTACAGTCATTAAAAGATAACTAGGAAGATAATACCACGGTAGCGATCGTCCTGGTATTTGTTGCCCATTAAACAAAGCTGTATTATCCCAAACACTATATTTAGAAAGAGAGAAAACCGCTTCATAAAACCATTGAACAGGTTTTGCCCAAGAAGCAGGATAAACAGATATAGTAGTAATTGCCCAAGCTAGAAAAATAACTAAGTAAAATTTACTAAATCTAATAAAAGTTAAATAAATATCTTTTAAATTAGCTTTTACTAAAAGATGAGAAATTATCAAAAAGAATAATAAAAAAAAGCCAGCGACACGAACTCCTGTTGCTAACCCTATTGCTATTCCATAGAGTAAAGAATAAACAGTAATTTTATTGAGACCAATTTTATAAGTTTGGGTTTCTTTTTGAAAATAGTAATTTAGTAAACGCGCCCCTAAAAAAGTTCCTAAAGTAAATAATGTGGCAAAAGGAATATCTTTCGGATTAAAGAAACTATGTCCCCAAAAACGAGGAAATAAAGCAAGGATAAAAACACCTAACCAAGCTAAATTAGAACGAGTTAAAATATAAACAAGACCCGCTACAGAAATATAAGATAATAAAGATAGTAAAAATGTAACAACGTGTTTAACTCTTGTTTTTTCTTTAAGAATATAAAAGTTTCTTTCAGCAGTAGTTCTAAAGTTTTGTTTACTGAGTGCTGAACTCGGTAACAAAGATTTTTTAATACTATATTGTATTTCATAAATTAAATTAGAAGTATAATTAAAAATAAATCCATGATGTCTAAAATGTTCAGATAAAGGATCACCATCTCTAAGATATTCAAGATTCCATTTCACCATATCGATATTCATTTGTTCATCCCAAGTGATCCCATATTGAGATATTCCCGATAAACCAATGATGGCAACTAATAAAGTAGCCCAAAAAATTCTAATATAAGTTTTTCCAATATTTTTAATACTATAAATAATTTTCATTGATTTATTTAAGACAATTTCTAATCGTTGTTAATGGTGTATCTTGTCTAGTTACTGAATAAATAATTGGACATTCTGGGAAAAAACTTGAACTTTGATAATCATAGCGAGGAAGTGCCATATAATAATCTGGGTTGGGAACTTTTCCCCAAGGAAATTCATCTCTATTCATTATCGTAAAATTCCGAGAAGGATCAGCGTAAATTTCAGCAGCTATCCAAGGTCCAGCGATTAAAATAGTAGAATTAGGTTCAGCATTTTGATTTAACCATTCCATCGCTTCTTTAAAACTCAGTCCCCAATATTCGGTTTCTTGTTGATGATATGCTGCTTTTAAACCGCCATAGTTACGATTAAAATAGATGAATTCATAAGGATGAAGTGAAATCATATCATATAAAATAGCAACACAATATAAACTTAATAATGTGGCCATAAATATTCGGATATATCGATTCATTATTTTTTGATAAACCCAAATAATTGTTGTACTCGCTAAAACCGCAATTCCTGGCAAAATAAATATAAAATGCCTCATTTCATCATACATTGTTGACTGTCTAATAATCGCTAAAAACGGCAGAAAAAATATTTGCAAAATAACTAAAATAGCACAAGCACGTTGTGTTTTAGTAAACTGTCTATATTTTGATATAATCCAAATAAGACCTACTAAAGCACTAATTTGAAACAAAACTGGAACCGTAATAGATATCCAACGAGGTAAATAATACCAAGGTAATTCTCTGCCTAATATTTGTTGTCCATTAAACAGTACATAATTATTCCAAACACTAAATTTTGAAAGTGAATTAACGGCTTTCCAAAACCAAATAATCGGGTTATGCCAAGATGCAGGATAAATGGTGATGGTTGTAATTGCCCATGTTAAGTAAATAACTAAATATAACTTACTGTAGCGAATAAGAGTTTTATAAATACTTTTAAAATCGGACTGCGCTAAAATATGAGCAATAGGTAAAAAGAATAATAAGAAAAATCCTCCAATTCTTACACCTGTAGTTAATCCAATTAAACACCCATAGAGCAACGAATAGATCGTAACTTTATTAAAACCAAGTCTTATAGCTTCTTTTTCTTCTGTTTTAAAATAGGTATTAAGTACAAATGTGCCAGCACAAGTAGCCGCAATAAAAAGAGTAGCAAAAGGAAGATCTTTCGGATTAAAAAAACTATGACCCCAAAATCTAGGAAATAAAGCGAGAATAATTACACCGAACCAAGCAGAATTAATATCTGCTAAAATAGAAACAATTCCAGCTACAGAAAAATAAGCCAAAAGAGAAAAAGCAAAGGTAACAATATGTTTTATTGCAGTTTTTTGTCTAATTGAGGTTAACCATTTTTGCCAATTAGTTTGTTGTTTTTCTTTAGTAATATTCTCCGTAGCAAGTTTTTGTTTAATATCATCTTGCGCTTGATATACAACATCGGAAAAATAATTAAAAATAAATCCATGATAGCGTCCATGTTCAGAAATGGGCTTACCTTTTTTGATAAAGTCAAGATTCCATTGCACCATGTCTAGTTCCATTGGTTCATCCCAAGTAATCCCATAATGAGGGACTACTGAAAAACCGATCGCAGCTACCAGAGCAATTGCCAATAATATTTTTAGATAAGCTTTACTAATATTTTGGTTGACTCGCGCTTTCATGAGGTTTTTAATGCGTTTAACAAATCTCAACAAAATAGTATACTTAAGCTTTGTCGCAGAATCAATCGGAATGAAACTTATTGACTCGACCAGACTCATCTAATTGAGAAAATGTTCCAATCCTAGCGATTGGGGTCAAAACGTGATATAAGCCTAAATAACCTAACTTTTACTTTTATGCAATTTCCTAGAATTAAAAATATTTCCCCTTTTCTCTTGTGGGGAATTGGTTACTTTGTTCTTGTGGGTTTGATTTCTGTTCATCTTGGACAAGATGTATCTTGGGACTTACGCAACTATCATTTTTATAACCCCTATATGTTACTCACAGGACGCTTTAAATATGATATTCTACCTGCACAAATTCAAACTTTCTTTAATCCTTTGATGGATGTTCCATTCTTTATTTCTATCTATTATTTAAAAATTCCTCCGATTATTTTTGGATTTTTCTGGGGTGGTTTACATGGTCTTAATCTTTTGCTGATTCATCAAATTGTTTATCATTCCATGCTTAATGTCAAAAACCTAACTCGGCATTTATTGAGTTGTTTTGCTGCCTTAACTGGTATATGGGGTGCGGCTTTTTATTCAGAAATTGGCACAGTAATAGGTGATAGTACAAGCAGTTTATTTGTTTTAACTTCTTTGTTAATCATAGTTTATCATTTAGCTAATTTTGGCAAAATAACCCTAAAAAATCTAATGATAGCTGGTTTGATTATGGGGTTAGGAGTAGGATTAAAATTAACGGTTGCACTATATGGAATTGCTTTAATTATATCTATTAATTTTATTCGCAATGATAAGACAGAAAAGTTATTAAATTTATGCTCTTTGATGAGTTCTATGTTTGCTGGTTTTCTCATCACTGCTGGTTATTGGATGATTCTGATGTGGATAAATTTTTCAAGTCCACTTTTTCCGTTTTTTAATAAAATATTTAAGTCTCCTTATATTTCTACAGAATTTAATTTAAAAGATGCTAGATTCTTGCCTCGTGATATTTGGCAAACTCTTTTTTATCCTTTTTATTTTACAAAAAAACAAACTTTAGTCGCTGAGTTAGAATTCCAAGATTCTCGTTTAGCAATTGCTTATATTTTTATAATTGCATTTATAATATTTTTATTGATTAAATTTATTCAAAAAATTAATCGAACTTCATATAATATTATCAATCCGTCGGTTCTTTTCCTGCTTGTTCCTTTTTATGTAATTTCTTATTTAATTTGGCTAAAAATGTTTTCAATTTACCGTTACTTACTTGTGTTGGAACTACTAACACCAGTTTTAGTAATTCTAATTCTTGGCTATATTTGTCCGTCTAGAAAAGTATTATTATTTTTATCAGCTATCCTATTTACAACTATGATTACAACTGCTAAACCTTTAGATTGGTGGCGAATTCCTTGGAAATCAAGCTATTTTGGTATTGAAACTAAAGCTTTAAAAAAGTATGAAAATAAAGTGATTGTGATGTGGGAAGGAAGTGAAGCAAGTGCTTTTGTCGTTCCCTATTTTCCCCCATCTACACGATTTGTTAGAATTTCGGGAAATTCAGGATTAGAAAAAGGTACACTAATGCAAAAAAAGGCAGAAAAAATTATTAAAAATACTCCTGAAAATCAACTTTATGTTTTAGATATTAGCCCTGATAAAATCAATCCTGAAGAGATGCAAAGTCAACAAAAGTATCAACTATTAGCATCACAAAATTGTCATAAATTATCTAATAATGTCGCTAACTATACAATTTGTCCTTTGCAAAAGTTATAATTATGGATTTAGTAAATCAATCTTTATATATTTTAATTGTCAATTATAATTCTAGTGGTTTAGTTTCTCGTTTAGTTGATTCAATTTTAGCTAACGAAAATCTACCCAAACAAATCATTATTGTTAATAATTCGCCCGAAGATAGAGAACTCGAAAAACTTGCCAGTCAGAAAATTATTATTTTACAATCTACCCTAAATTTGGGTTTTGGGAAAGCTTGTAATTTAGGATTAAATATGATTTATCATAATGAACCAAATAGTATTGTTTGGTTACTTAATCCCGATACATATTTACCATTAAATTCAATCAAAAAAGCTGAAGAATTTTTGATTCAATATCCAGAAATATCAATACTTGGTACAGAAGTTTACGAACCTGATGGTAATTTATGGTTTGGTTGGGGAAGTTTTACGAAAAAAGATGGTACTATTATTTCAGAAAAAGAATCTTTAGTTTATAACAATAATTCATATTTAAAGGTTGATTGGGTGACTGGATGTAGTTTAATAATTAACTTAAAAAAGTTTACAGAAATGCCTTATTTTGATCCAGATTATTTTCTTTATTATGAAGATGTCGATTTTTGCGATCGCTATGCAAATCAAGGTCATTTAGTCGTAATTACTAATCAGATTAAAGTAATTCACGAACCCTCATCTATTACTCTCCGCTACGGTTATCTTCAATTAATCCATAATATTTATAGTTATTTATTAATTCTCGAAAAACAAACTAATTCACTGATTTTATTAACTAGATTAATTCGGATGATTATTACTTCTATTATAATTTTGCCTTTTAATCCAAAATTTTCTCTAAGTAAACTACAAGGTATTTGGATGTATCTTAAAAAAAATCAATATGTTAAAAATATTAATTGATGCAACAGCATTAAGAGATAAACCTAGTGGTATTGGTTTATACATTTATCATTTAATTGAGGAATTATCAAAAATTCAGACTCAAAATAACTTTGAATTACAAATTGTCTATCAACCTTCTATCAAAAATTGGTTAAAGGTAAATTTATACCCATTTCAACCCTTACAAAAATACTCAAATCTTTACTGTTTACCTATTCCTGTGAGTCTATCTCACCTAATAGCAAATCATTCTAGTTTTATTTGTTCATATTTTGATCAATATCTTGATTCACCTAATTTAATACATGGTACAGATCATGTCGTATATCCTTGTCGTCATGCTTTAAAAGTAATGACTATTCATGATCTAACTTTTATTAAATATCCTAATTTTGTAAATTCACGAGTAAAAACATATACTCAGCGAGTCAAACAATGCTTAAAATGGACAGATTTAGTTCTCACTGTTTCCCAGAGTACCAAACTAGATATTATTCAATATCTTGGAGTAAAAGAAGAAAAAATATATGTTACACCCTTAGCAAGTCGTTATACTAAAGTTCCTCAGATTTCTCGTTCCATAGAACATCTAAAACCTTACATTCTTTTTGTTAGTACAATAGAACCTAGAAAAAATGTTACTAACTTAATCGTTGCTTTTAATTATCTTAAACAAACTCATAAAATAGAACACAAATTAGTACTCATTGGACAAAAAGGATGGGAATATACATCTATTTTTGCTGCAATTGAAAATTCATTCTACCAAAAAGATATTCACCATTTGGACTATTTATCAGATGATGAAGTTGCTTATTTCTATTCTCAAGCAGATGTTTTCGTATATCCTTCTATCTACGAGGGTTTTGGTTTACCTGTCTTAGAAGCGATGACTTTAGGTACACCTGTAATTACCTCAAATACATCTTCTTTACCAGAAATAGCGGGTGATGCAGCTATAAAAATCGATCCTGAAAATCTCATTCAAATTGCTGAGGCTATCTTAGAAGTTATCTCTAGTTCCCAACTTCGTCAAAGTCTAATTACAAAAGGAAAAGAAAGGGTAAAGTTATTTTCTTGGGAAAAAACGGCAAAACAAACGTTAAATGCTTATAAATCTATTTTATAAATTATGACAGAACATCCTTTTTTAATTAATTTATCCTATCTTTTCTCTCAACCTACAGGTTTAGCGACTTATGCAAATAATCTTTATCCTTATCTAAAGTCTCTTGATCCGACTTTATTAATATCTCAATCTGTACCTGATTTTAATTGCTATCCTGTACCTTCTGATATGACTCCAGCGCAAGGAACAAAAGGAAATATCAAGCGTTTACTTTGGACTCAGTTTCAACTCGCTAAAATCTATCAAACCACTCAAGCATCTTTACTCTTTTCACCAATTCCCGAAGCACCAATTTATACAGCTTGTCGTTATATTATCACGGTACATGATCTAATTCCTTTGCGTTTTCCTCAGCGCAAGTCTTTATTAACTTTGTATTTTAAATTCTCTTTTCCTCGTCTTTTAGCACAAGCAGAACACATTTTATGTAATTCTCAAGCGACAGCAGATGATCTAAAAAACTATTTTGGAATTTCGGCCTCTAAAATGACACCGACACTACTCGCTTATGATCAGAATCATTTTTATCCCTATCCTAATTCTGATCATTCTATTCCCTATTTCTTGTATATTGGTCGTCCTGATCCTCACAAAAATCTGTATCGTTTAATTACTGCTTTTGCGAATTTACCTAACTATCAAACTTATCAACTTTGGATCGCGGGTAAATCTGATCCACGTTATACACCGATTTTAAAACAACAAGTTAGCGAATTAGGCATCACTGAACAAGTCAAGTTTTTAGATTATGTGTCTTACGATGCGTTACCCAAGTTACTAAATAATGCGTTGGCGCTGGTTTTCCCGTCTTTGTGGGAAGGGTTCGGACTCCCTGTACTTGAAGCGATGGCCTGCGGTACACCCGTTATTACGTCAAATCTTTCCTCTTTAAGCGAAGTTTCTGGGAATGCAGCGTTACTCATTAATCCTTATCAGACTACGGAAATTACGGACGCGATGAATCAAATTGCTACAGATGAAAAAGTTCGATCGCAACTCCAAACTTTCGGTTTACAACGTGCTAAACAATTTAGTTGGTCAAAAACCGCGCAAGAAACTATAGAAGTTCTCAGCCGATATTTGTAAAAAATAAGGTGGAACATAATTTGCCCACCTTATCTGTAACATCCTATACCGAAGCGAAATAAACTTTCGACTTCACTGGGTCAGGTGTCATGGTTTTGTCACCTTCTTGCCAACCCGCCGGACAAACTTCATCGGGGTGAGATTGGACGTATTGCAATGCTTTAAGTGTCCGTAGAGTTTCATCTACACTACGACCAAAGGATAAGTTATTGATGGTAGCGTGTTGGATAACTCCTTCTTTGTCGATGATAAAGAGTCCGCGTAAAGCAACACCCGCATCTGGATCTAAGACATTATAAGCGGTACTAATTTCTTTTTTGAGATCTGATACTAGAGGATAAGTGATATCACCGATCCCACCATTCTTACGATCGGTTTGTATCCAAGCAAGATGAGAAAATTCACTATCTACAGAAACCCCTAAAACTTCTGTATTTAGTTTGGTAAACTCTTCATAGCGATCGCTAAATGCAATAATCTCTGTGGGGCAGACAAAGGTAAAATCTAGGGGATAAAAGAATAAAACGACATATTTGCCACGATAGTCAGTTAATTTTGTGGTTTTGAATTCCTGATCGACTACTGCTGTTGCGGTAAAATCAGGGGCAAGCTGACCCACTCGTAAGCATCCTTCACTCATTGCTGCAACTCTCCTTGTTGATCGAGCAGAAGTATAATTTTTAAGTTCTGTTACAACTATATCATACTCATAACGATTTTGAGTAGCTAACTGTAGAGACGATCTATGGCGCGTCTGGCACAAGGTTAAATATTTAATAATCCAGCGATTACCCCAGGCAGAGGCAGTAAAATAAACAATAATAAAGCAAGAGACACCAAACCGATAAAATCCCGTTTATTATCGAGTTCTGTAACGTCATTCAAGGCGGGTTGAGCATTCACTGGCATCAATAATAAAAGAATTGCCCAAAGCAAGAAATCGGGTTGAATAACAGCCAAAACAAGCATTAGAATACGAGTCAACTGGCCAACCATCAGCGCGGTTTTTTGCCCAAACATTGCATGAATCATATTACCGCCATCGAGTTGACCGACAGGCATAAGGTTTAAAGCAGTTACAATTAATCCAACATAGCCAGCCACAGCAAGCGGGTGTAAATGTATCGCCAGACCAGATTCTAAGCTACTTCCCATCGCAAATTTGGCAATAAGGGCTAAAAGGAAGGAAAATCGCGGATTTAATGATTCAAAATTCAGTAGACTGGAAACTTTTGGATCAATAGGAACCGTATCAGATAAAGTTAATCCCCAAAATAGTAGCGGAATCGTTACAAGAACACCACCCCAAGGACCAGAAATCGCCACATCAAAGAGGGCTTTACGATGAGGAACTGGAGAACGCAGACTAATAAAAGCCCCAAAAGTCCCTAAGAAAAAAGGAATCGGAATAAAATAAGGTAAAGTAGCGCGAATATTGTAACGAACCGTAGTGAGATAATGACTCAGTTCGTGTATCCCTAAAACTGTAATAATACCAAGACTGTAGGGAAGACCTCGTATAAGTAAGCTAGAATTAGCCTGTAATTGTTCAGCCGTTACGCCACTTAATTCGCTTCCGATGACTGTGGTGGTAAATAGAGTAATTAGGAGTAAACCTAACGCTAAGAACGGACGTGTTAACTTTTCTTTCTCTAAATCTTGATTTTCGTTTTTTGCCCAAGGATTAGAGACTAGGGCGAAAAAGGGTTGACCTTGTAAACTTTCTTGAAAGAGAACTAAAAAGCGATCGCCAAATTCTTTTTCAACATTTCCCTTAACTGTATTGTAAGCATCTTCAGGAACAGCGCGTAATTTTCCCCGACAGAGAATCGCTTGAGGACGATAATCAATATGTTGTAGATAATAAACACCCCAAGGAAAACAATCTCGTAAAACCTTTTCTTCTGTGGCTGTAATGGGACGAATATTAGAATCAGATTCAGATAATGGATTCGCTTCAGGATTCAAATTAATGTTATTGTCAGATAGAGTCGCTTGTAGTGGAACTTGTTGACTTTTCTCGTTTTGGGGTCGTCCGACTTGAATTAACCACCAATACAAGAGAGGACATAAGACAAATGGCCCAATTAACAGAAGTGGCGGAATAGGTTTATCCTCGCCATAGACAAGCCACCAGACACTCCAAATAATCGCTGGTGCCATCATCACTAACCAAATCAACCCAAGGGGTGTTTTAGTCATGTTGGCGACACTACGCTTCAGAATAATGTATGTGAAGATTCCTAATACGGCTAGGAGTAACCAAATTTCCATAACTAAAGCCTAATTTCCATCAAAATGTTTTTAAATAAAAAAATGTTTAACAATATTGCTACCTTTAAGCATAAATTCTTCACTCTCCCCTATAATTTCTGACTTTGATTTAATTACCCCTTATGTCATCTAATTTAGATCAGCATCTTTCAAATGATTCCCCTTCTCCATTGTCCGAAATTTCTGTCTCAACGTCTAGGCTAGAAAAAAAGCCACGACAACTTTTAGACGGATTATTCGCTTTTCCCCCAAACCGAGAGACACTCGGCGGGACTTCTTATCTTATTGTAGAAAATGGCGGTAACATCTTGCTGGATGCTCCTGCATTCCTTGAAGTCAATCAACGTTTTTTACAAGAAATAGGAGTCCGTTGGTGGTTTTTCACTCATCGTGGTAATCATGGAAAATCAGTTAAAGCCTTACAATCTGCTCTAAATTGCGAGATTTTAGTACAAGAACAAGAAGCTTATCTTTTACCCGAAATACCCGTTACTCCTTTTCGCCAAGAAATTATTTTATCTCCCGATTGTTATGGTTTCTGGACATCAGGCCATTCTCCAGGTTCAGCTTGTTTATACTGGAAAAGACATCAGGGTGTTTTATTTTCAGGACGACATCTGATGCCAAATCAACAAGGTGAACCAATGCCACTGAGAACCGCTAAAACTTTTCATTGGCCTAGACAATTAAGAAATGTAAAGAAAATTAGCGATCGTTTTTCAAATGATTCCTTATCTTATTTGTGTCCTGGGGCAAATACTGGCTTTTTACGAGGTAAAGGGTTGATTGAACAACCATTACAGTATATTTGTACCTTAGACTTAGATTTACTCAGTCACGCGCCTGCAATCTTCTAGCATAACTATACCATTTTATATATAAATTTTGATAAAATGTAATATGAGATCATCTTATATTTTATATCGTTAGCTGGAGAGCAAGCACACATGGCCGGTTTTTTTGGTTTATTCGGAAGCAAAACAAAATATGTAGACGAACCTACCCCAGACGATGACCAGTCTCAGAACACAGAATCATTTTATTTAAGTGATGATGATGCTAAAAGTTTGGGTAAATCGATCAAGAAAAAAGACACAAATAAAAGTGTTAATTCTCAAACGAGTTCGCCCCAGTCTCCAACTGTCAAGAAAAATCCTTCTGTTGATAGCAATATGGATATGTTCCGCAAGATGGCCAAAGACATTAAGAAAAAGTAGTTTATCTTGACAAAATAACCAATATGTGCTAAGTAAAATTAGATTTAATCGTAGGGGTTTGGTCTCCAAACCCTCTTTTTTCCGCTCCTAAAAAAACCCCTAACTCTACATCAATCGTAGTTCCTAAATTAAGTTGATTCGCTGTTTAGGCGAGTAATTTGGAAAAACTTGAGCAAGTTTACTATCTTCTAGACCTAAGTGTCGTTCTAGAACAGTCGTCACAACATCTCGAAAATCGGTTGTTACAGGCAAATCTCGCCCTTGATATAACTGACTATTGTCTAAACCCGTCCATTGCCCGTAGACTTTGCCGCCCTTAGTTGTACCGCCCAAAACCCACATAACATTACCATGTCCATGATCCGTGCCACCGTTACCATTTTCTTGGACAGTGCGCCCAAATTCTGACATGACGAGAATTGTCGTATTTTGATAGACTGCACCAAGAGACTTTTGTAGGGTAGCCAATCCTTGTCCAAGTGCTTGAAGATTACGTGCTAACTGTCCTTGAGTACTGCCTTGATTGACATGAGTATCCCATCCCCCAAGCGCCATAAACACTAGCTGTACTCTGGGATCTTTAACCATAACATTAGCGACTCGTTGAGCATCGCTAACGAATCCGTTGGGCAAAGGTGCACCATTATTAGCCATTTTCATCTCGTTGTCTAAATCTTGCTGAAGTGCTTGTCGTGCGGCTCTGCCCTCTTGGTAAACACGACTTAATGTATCATTGTTGCTGTAAAGGCGATCAAAAGCAGCGCCAATCTGAGGTCGATCTAACAACAAAGTTCTAGTAGCATTTTTACCTGATGCAATGGTAGCAACCGACATTTTGCCAGAGAAAATGCGTGGTATGGTGGAGCCAACACTAACCCCTTGAATGGGCGTATGTCCAGATAAGTTTTCTAAAAGACGATTCATCCAGCCATCGGAAGTCCGTTTAACGCCTGGTGTACCACTTTCCATATAGTCTTGAGCATCAAAGTGAGAGCGAGTTTCATTAGTAGAACCGCAAGCGTGAACAAATGCTAAACTTTTTTGTTGCCAAAGTGGTAACAACGGTGCTAAAGCAGGGTGTAAGCCAAATTGACCATCTAAGTTGAGCGCTCCATTTTCTTGATCTGGTTGGGGGATAGCGATCGAGCGGCGAGCTTCGTAATAGGCGGCTTCTTGATAGGGAACAACAACGTTTAACCCGTCAACTGCTCCTCGCAAAAAAATTACAATCAGTCGTTTAGGATTATTGCTACTCGCAGTGGCAGGAGTTAGCCAATAATGGGTACTTAATGTAGCGATCGCCGAAGCCGAAAAGTAACCAGCCCTAATTAAAAATCGTCGTCTGTCCATATTAATTTTTTCCTTCAATGGGTGTACTATCTAAACATAAATTCAGGACTTCCTAAAATCAGCGCGGCTCGAAGTTGCTCAGGACTTTTCGTAATTGCCTGTTGTGTTGTAGGCGAGAAACGATTACCTAAAGTAATCATTAATTGATTTGCATCCACAGGTTTGTAGGATTGAATGGCTGGTTTAGTATCTTGAGTAAGCGGAATACTTCCATTTGCGATCGCTGTCGCCAGGCTAATACGGCGAGTCATTGCATCAGGGCTTAACCAAGCTTGTTGAGTATTTTTGTATCCATCTGGTGTGAGACAGCCATACAGAGGCATTCCTAATTGTTCCAACATACCAGCGATCGGACGAGTATTGCTGACTTGGGCGCCAGTTGCGCGTACCGAAGAAATCAAGAACTGGTAAGGCGTTTTAAACTTAGAATTGTAGGTTTGAGTATCCCAAAACTCTGGACTATCAAAGAGCGTCTCTAACACGGCTCTAATGTCGCCATCGGTTGCCAAAAACTTTTGACTTAAACGGTTCACTAACGCGGAGGACGGTTCATCAGCGACAAAATACTGTGCTAGTTTGTAACTGATGTGTCGTGCTGTTGCAGGGCTGCGAACCAAAATATCGATCGCTTGTTTTCCTTCAGCTTCTCCAGTACCTTTGATCACTTGACCAAAGAAGGTCTTATCACTAAAATCATGACGTTTGCCATCAAAATAAAAAGTGTAATTGTAATTGTTTGGTCCCTGTGGCTCAATTCGCCTAAATCCCCATCCCGTCAGTATTTTCGCCAGCGTTGTCACATCTTGTTGAGTATAACCGCCATTGACACCCAACGTATGTAGTTCCATCAATTCACGAGCATAGTTTTCATTTAAGCCATTAAACTGTCCCTTTGCACCTGGACTCTCTGGAGCCGTATTCCGCCAATTATCTAGATAAAACAACATAGCTGGATGACGAGCCGTTGCTGTTACCAAATCTCGAAAGTTTCCTAAAACATAAGGTCGAATTGCCTGTTCTTCGTAAGATCCCACCCATACTCGCACGATTCTCTTACCTGAATACACATTAAAATGGTTGTACCAAAAATCCACCATCACTTCTTGTAACTGACGCGGACTGTTGATCGCTCGTAACAAGCGTGCTTGTTGCGCTTGCTGTAAAATCTGTTGTGTTTTCTGGCGTGCTACTTTCATAGCTTCTGGGCTTGGTTTTTGTCTGCCTTGGTTCCGACCGAGGTTATATTGCTGCGCTAATTGATCTGGGGTTAACTGTAGTGTTTCGAGTTTAGCAAGCTGATCGGTCAGCTTTCGCGGCTCAGAAAGTTTATTAGGTGATAGCTGCTCTTGAATATAGCGATCAACGCCTATCTTTTCTACGCGATTTACTTCTTCTGGACGCGCTCCAAAGCTTAGACGATTGAGCAAATGCAATACTTTAGGATCGGCGGGTGTAGCTGCAAAAACCGGACTAAGCCACCCCAGCCACAGCACTAAAGACAGAGCCCAAATTTTTGATTTGGTATTTTTAGCAGTTTCTCTAGGTGATTTTAAGCAGAACATATTTGCTATCGCTCTATAGAGATTGTGTCATTTCTTTTTTAGGGTAACAACATTTTTGTTAACTCGCCCTACTGCTTCAGAGCGCTCATCAAATTACGCATCAACTCTTAAACTGTCTCTGCATATGGTTCGTGAATCATAAACCTTCACTCACAGCAAGAAAAGTTAAATTAATTGCAATAGCCTCTAACAAGTATTTATAACTATTTTTTCAATAATTTGAAAATTAAAGGATGAACAGACTCAGAAAATAAAAGCTTTTTAGCTCAGTGATGATACTAAAAGTAGAGTGTTAATAGTTATAAGACAAGTCCGCGATCGGCTCCATTATTGATAGCCGTATGGTTATTATCTGCAAAATAAATCAAAAAAATCAGAAATAGTAGAGAAGCTATCTTCTCTCGTTACAATTTGTAGCAAGATTTAAAAAAAGTAATATTTTTTTTAGACCTTTTTGGTGATTGTAAACAGTCTTCATTTGTGATCCTCGTCACTTCTAAGTAAATTTACTGTTTTTTCTCAAATCAATAATTGTCTCTAAGTCAAAAACTCATGTATTTTTTAAAACCTTACCTTATATGGGTTACACAAATATTTTTTTCTATTTTTAAATATTAAAATTTAAATCTTTTTAAAATCTTTATAAAAAACTTTGTATTTAAAGCATTTTTCATAAAAGTTTACTCGTTAAAATACTGTGGTCTTATCGCTTTTTAGGGTTATAACATATATAGAAGGTTGGATTGTTGAGGGTAGTAGTTATGTTTACTGAGATAATGGAAAATACATCCCAGATTTTGGGTAATTTTATACCTTTAGATAGAGGAAATTCTTTAATAGATCCGTTATTCCACAGAGAACTAGCGTTAAACTCAGAGCCTTTAACAACACTCGATTTAGATAGATTTACTGATGTAGCTAAAGTTGAATCTCAACCAAATGATCATTATGATTCTTTAATCGGAGTGCCTCAAACAAGTTCAATTAGCGGGTTATTGCCAGATTTAGTAATAGAAAGTATATCGGGAGTAACATCCGCAAGCTTGGGGCAATATCTAAATTTCTCATACAATATAAATAACAAAGGAAATGCCGCAGCAAGCACCAGCGTCACAAGATTTTATCTATCTCAAGATACACTTTTAGATAATACTGATTCTTATTTGGGTATGGACTCGGTTACGTCTTTAGATGCCAAAATAAGTCGGACTGAATCAGCTTCAATTTATTTGAATAATAATATTAGTGCTGGCACATACAACTTATTAGCACTGGCAGATGGCTATAATTATGTATCTGAAGCTAACGAAACCAACAATATCACTACTCAAATTCTACAAGTTACCTCTACTCCCCAACCTGACTTAGTAATTAAATCTTTATCTATTCCTGCACAATTAGCGATCGCATCTTCACTTAACTTCAGCTATAGTATACAAAACATAGGCAATAATAACGCCGATGCAAGCATCAGCAAATTTTATCTTTCTTCCAATTTAACCTTAGACAGTTCGGATCTTTATCTAGCTGCCGACTCCGTTAATACAATAGAAGCAGGAGTAACTAAAGTAGAAACCGCAAACATCTACCTCAATGATTCTCTTGAAATTGGAACATACTATTTACTTGCACAAGCTGACAGTCTTGCATCAGTCACAGAAAGCAATGAAAATAACAACCTATTTTATCAAACCTTAGAATTAACTCACGCGCCTAAACCTGATTTATTAATCAGTAGTTTTTCTCTCCAGACAACGGATGTGAGCGATAATACACTCAACTTTAGTTATACAGTAAAAAACGCGGGAAATCGTCAAGCAGGGACAAACTCTACTAAATTTTATATTTCTAATAACACCACCCTAGATCAATCTGATATTTATATCAACTCAGAATTTGTAACAGATATTGAAGCATTAAGCACGAGAAATAGATCGATGTCGCTTCAACTCAGCAATAATCTAAATTCAGGTACATATTACTTATTCGCCGTTAGTGATGCTGATAATTGCATTATAGAAAGCGATGAGACTAATAATATATCCTATCAAACGATTACCATTACAAATCCAAATAGTGTTTATAGTAGTTCGACTGGATACGGTTTAGTCAACGCATCAGCAGCATTAGCAAAAGTTTTAGGGAACAATGTTTCTGATGTACCGAACTTAGGAGGTAAAGAATGGGATAGCGACTTAATGAATGTTCCCGAAGTGTGGGCAAAAGGATATACGGGTAAAAATATTATTGTTGCAGTACTAGATACAGGTGTAGCTCGATTTCATCCTGATTTAAAGAAAAATATTTGGTCTAATAAAAACGAAATTGTCAATAATGGGATTGATGATGATGGAAACGGTTATATTGATGATGACTATGGTTGGAACTTTATTAATCAAACCAACAATACATTAGATATTCATGGTCATGGTACACATATTGCGGGAACAATTGCAGGTGTAAAAAATCAAATAGGCGTGACAGGGGTTGCTTACAATTCTCAAATTATGCCAGTGAAAGTTCTAGATAATCAAGGAAATGGTAATTGGACATCGATCGCTAATGGGATTCGCTATGCTGTTGATAATGGTGCAAGAGTGATTAATATTAGCTTAGGAGGGTTTGCAGGGAGTAGCGAACTGCAAAACGCGATACAATATGCAAGTAATCACAATGCAGTCGTTGTGATGGCGGCTGGAAATTCTGGAGCATCTACCCCACAATATCCTGCAGCTTATGCTCAAAATTGGGGATTAGCCGTAGGAAGTATCGATAAATATAAAAACTTTGCATCTTGGTCAAATCGTGCGGGAAATAATGCAAATATGGCTTATCTGACTGCACCAGGAACCGATATTTATTCGACTTTACCTAATAAACAATATGGTTCTTTAAGTGGTACTTCGATGGCAGCTTCTCAAATTTCTGGTGTCGTCGCTTTATTACTCAGTGCTGATAATAGCTTAACTGATAGCCAAATTCGTCAGATTCTCACATCAACCTCTGGTAATAATAATCTGTCTAATCAAACCTCTACCCAATCAACTTTAAGCCAGACTACCTCAACTTACATCAAAGAAATTAACCTCTCTGAAACCCTTAAAATAAGCACTTTAAAGCAAGAAACATTAATATCTGAAAATTTAGATTTATTAACAACCAATACCATTCAACAACGATATCGTCAATCAACTGAAATGACTTTATGTGAACTTAATTTTATGAGCGCACTAATTTAACTAAAATATTTTTAACCGATGGCGGTAGTTGTCGTAATATTTTCCCTTTTTCTCGATCAATGGCCACTAGGGTCACTCTAGCTGTAACATACAATTGTTGCTCATCTGGTGATTGTATTTTATAGTCCCAGTTAAGTCGAACACCTGTAATCTCATCCATACGAGCTTTGAGAATCGCTTCTTCTCCTAAGCGTAACGCACGATGATAACGAATCGATAGATCAACCACTGGTAAATCACAACCTAAGTTTACTAAATCCGCAAAATTAATCCCAATTGTCTGTAAATATTCGACTCTTGCAGCTTCCATCCAAGTTAAATATGTACCATGCCACACCACCCCAGCATAATCAGTATGATGAGGATAAACTTTAATGGGATACTCAAACCATTTTTCCGTTGTTGCATTAATTCCCGCATCAAGAGCAAGAACGTTAGTCGGTGGAAGTTTAGGAGACATATACAAAGTATGGATAATAATTACAAACTATCACTTAAACAGATAGCTTGTCTACACTCAACTGTTGTTCTTGCAGACGATACATATGATTGAATAATTGCCAGCAATATTCTTCTGATAATCCACAAGTTACCGCCCCTCGCATCACTACATTAAAATACCAATCATTGGGGGCTAATTCTTCTTTAAGTTTTTCCACTACAACATAAGTTCGGACATTTGTATAAATTTGATGATGACAAGCAACCTCGATAAACTCCTGACGATAGCCATTATGAGGCACTTCTTCACGAGTGTCTAGGCGATCGCTAAATCGGCACGGTAAATGATATAATACGCCCTCAACGCTCCTCGTGGCATCAGGTACTATATCTAATGCGCCACAGTTACGACGCAAGGAACGGCGAAAAAACCCTAACCGATAACCTTTTAGAATCGCTTTCCCGACAACATAGGAATAGACATTCTCACCTACAGTTCGTTTTAAATCCACTGGACACATACAAGAACCGTAAGCAAAATAGTAGAAACTAGGCTCACAGGGTGTCACTTGTTGCCAGTGACGCTTTAGGTGGTGAGACTGTAAATCTGTGATTTGATGTTCAAACTCCAGGTTCATGTTTACTAATCGTTTTGAGGTTCGGCTTGATGACTTAACTTAATATTAATCTTATATTTGGTCAACGACGCGCTAAACTTAAAATCCTTTAATCGGGCTAATTACTTTTAATCTTAAATCAAGAAAAAGCCGATCGCAGTGTTACCGCTAACTTATCGGCGATCGCTTCGATCCAGTTTTCATCCTGTTTTGTATAACTACGCGGAGCATTCGCACCCAAAATTAATACGCCATCTTTTCCAATAGGTTGACAAATTACGCCTTGTGTGTTATTGGGCAAATAATCAAATTCAATGTTTCCGGGATATAGTTTTAAATTGACTAAATAAACAGGTTTTTGGGTGTCTAGGACTCTTTGGACAATCTTCCCTAGTTGAACCTCTTTTTTAGTGCCTAAAATGCCGCGTCTGAGTAAAACTTTTCCTTGATAGTAAACCACCAAAGTTTTAGTAACCGTATTCGTCAATAAAATATGAGATGCCCAAGCAAGTTCAGTTTGAATCGTTTCGGGCAAATCTTCTAATAACTCCATTCCCGATTCACCACTTAAAACAACCGCATCAGGTAAACGGGGCTGAATTTGTTGCCACAATAAACCGATCAAAATCAAAACACCACTTAAAATCACCCCCAACACATCGGAACGGGCTTGAGAAGGCAATAACTGTTCTGTACTGAAACGATTGATCAGTAATAGTAAGCCTCCCAAACCTCCAGCAAACAGGGGTAATAATCTTATAATGCGATTGGGATCAGATGAAGCCATGAAACTAATCTTTCTCTTCCCCTGGTTCTAAGATACGCTGAAAAAGATAACCTGTTCCACGAGCCGTAATAATCAATTCTGGATTACTGGGATCGTCTTCTAATTTAGCTCTAAGTCTAGAAATATGAACATCAACTACTCTAGTATCCACATGACGTTCTGGAGTATAACCCCAAACTTCCTGTAAAATCTCCGATCTAGAAAACGGTTCACCCGATCTACTAACTAAAAGTTCTAAGAGACTAAATTCCATTCCTGTAAGTCTGATGCGTTCGTCTCCTTTATAAACTTGTCTTTTATTGGTATCTATTTTAATCGAGCCAACCGTAATTACCCCAGAACTGGGAATACCTGGGGCACCATTTTTCTCGACTCGTCGCAAAACCGATCGTATTCGCGCTTCGAGTTCTTTTGGCGAAAAGGGTTTAACCACATAATCATCGGCACCCAATTCTAAGCCAGTAATCCGATCCGCAACATCTCCCAAAGCCGTTAACATAATAATGGGGATATCTGATTCCTTGCGAAGTTCTTGACAAACCCCGTAACCATCTAGCTTGGGCATCATGACATCGAGAACCACTAAATCGGGATTGGTATCGCGGAAGGTATCTAATGCCTCCTCACCATCAGCCGCCGTTACAACATCATAGCCAATCATTGAGAGACGGGTTTCTAAGATGCGTCGGATGCTTGCTTCGTCATCTACTACGAGGATTTTTTCTTTGTGAGCTTCCAAGTTACTCAACACTCCTTAATAAATTACAGTTGCTATTTTTAAAGTTAAGTTATGAGAGTTTACCTTTCTAGAATATCCTTTTATCGTTATCATATAGCCGAATCTTATGTTTTTATTTAACTTGTAATCAGCTTTTTGAGACTTGATCTGTGATGGTAAAAACTTTACCTTCATTAATAAAGTGTGACAAATAACGGTACGATTATTAAATTTTTTCAACTTTTCTTAAAAATATGGCCAAATCTCGCACGATTTATATTTGTACGGCTTGTGCTGCGGAATCTCCCCAATGGTTTGGCAAATGCCCCAATTGTGGCACTTATGGCACACTCGAAGAACAAATGTTGGCTTCTGCTAATAATAATCCACTGGCTAATCGTGGTGGATGGCAGTCGAACAATCGTACTAATGAAAAAGCACCAGGACCAGCACAACCGCGCATTTCTCAGCGTTTTTCCCAAATTACCCAACTCGAACAAATGCGGTTTAATTCGGGGTACGGTGAATTAGATCGAGTCTTAGGCAGTGGAATTGTTCCTGGTTCACTGGTTTTGATCGGAGGAGATCCGGGGATCGGTAAATCTACCCTACTACTACAAGTTGCCCACCAACTCGCCCAACGTTTACCGAGAATTCTGTATGTCTCAGCCGAAGAATCTGGCCAACAAATCAAATTACGCGCCCAACGTCTCGGAGTCGGTGTCGTTGAAGAAGAAACTAATGGCAATGGTAAAAAGAAAGCAACTTCAGAAACTCAAAATATTGATCATCATCTCTATGTTTTACCCGAAACCGATCTAGAAGAAATTTTACGAGAACTTGAATCCCTTAAACCTCAAGTCGCCGTCATTGATAGTATTCAAACCCTTTATTTTGCTGCATTAACCTCAGCCCCTGGATCTGTTTCTCAAGTCAGAGAATGTACCTCAGCCCTAATGCAAGTAGCCAAACGAGAAAATATTACTTTATTTATTGTCGGTCATGTCACCAAAGAAGGCGCGATCGCAGGACCGCGAGTCCTTGAACACCTCGTGGATACGGTTTTATACTTTGAAGGCGATCGATATGCTTCTCATCGTCTCTTACGTTCCGTGAAAAACCGTTTTGGGGCGACTCATGAGATCGGTATTTTTGAAATGGTCGATCATGGTTTAGTCGAAGTTACTAACCCCTCGGAACTATTTTTAGGAAGTCGGGATGATCACTCACCTGGAACCGCTACCATTGTTGCTTGTGAAGGAACACGCCCCATTGTTGTAGAATTACAAGCTTTAGTCAGTCCCACCAGTTATTCATCGCCTCGTCGTTCCACCACTGGCGTTGATTATAACCGCTTACAACAAATTCTCGCGGTACTTGAAAAACGAGTCGGTATTCCTCTTTCTAAACTCGATGTTTATGTAGCTTCCGCCGGAGGGTTAGGAGTGGAAGAACCTGCCGCCGATCTTGGTGTGGCGATCGCTGTTGTGGCTAGTTTTCGGGATCGTATCGTTGATTCGCGTACTGTTTTAATTGGGGAAGTCGGGTTAGGGGGACAAGTTCGTCTGGTTTCTCAAATGGAACTCCGTCTCAAAGAAGCAGCCAAACTCGGATTTAAACGAGCGATCGTCCCCAAAGGACAGATTTACCCCGATGATACTGGACTAGAGATCATCCCAGTTGGGAAGGTGATCGATGCCATTATTGCCGCCATTCCGCAACAGCGTCCATATAGTGAGGGAATGGCGTTAGATGAGGATATCGAGCAATTTTCAGAAGAGGATAATTAGCGGACTGGTAGAATAGATCGGGCTTTACAACCTCGGTTCAAAAAGCCCTGTAATCCCCACGCTGAACACTCGATCGAACGCGTTACATTGGGTTCAGCTACAGTAGTATAGTCACAGGAAACATAGCCATTTGCGTCTGTATCAACAGGTTGACAGCTAACCCCATTGAGTTGTTGTCTGAGGACGGAAGACACATAATTTTTGAGTTCCCCTTCAGAATAACTTTTCCCAAAGAGAGGTTGTCCGATCGCTTTACCACTCGTTAGTAGAAAACCCGTTCCTACCAGCAGTACAACTACAACTAAAGAAGCAATTAAATAAACTCTAAGATTTTTCATATCGATAAGCTCGTTTTTAAAGAGTTGTTACCCGTCAATGAGCAACTATTGGTGAATATTGTACAAAATTTAGCCAAGTCCGCCGAACTTCCTTTAGTCTACAAATTCAGACTTTTGACTCCCTATTTCTAAAATAAATTGTTAATAATTGTAAAAAGGAATCCTTTTATACAACTTTTTGTTATGATATTGCGTCCAGAGCAACGAACTAAGTTAGACGATACCACAGACGATCTATTTTATTCTGATCCTCGGTTTGTCACCCATGTTGATCAAGGTTTTATCGACCAATTGACGAATCTTTATCGAGAAAGACTCAAACCCGATAGCCGTATTTTGGATATGATGAGTAGTTGGGTTTCTCATCTTCCTGATGATGTAGAATTTGCCCATGTTGAAGGACATGGATTAAATGAAGAAGAATTGGCGAAAAATCCCCGTTTAAATCACTATATTGTCCAAAATCTTAACAAAAATCCCCAGTTACCTTATCCTGATCAAAGTTTTGATGCTGTTTTGAATGCGGTTTCTGTACAGTATATTCAGTATCCTGAAGCGATTTTTGCCGAGATTCACCGTATCCTTACTCCAGGTGGAATCGTGATTATTAGCTTTTCTAATCGAATGTTTTATCAAAAAGCGATCGCCGCTTGGCGCGATGGCACAGATAACAGTCGTGTACAATTGGTGAAAAACTATTTTAAGATGGTTTCAGGTTTTAGCGAACCCGAAGTAATTAACCGTACTTCAATGGTTCCCAATTTTCTACAAATGTTGGGAGTCTCTGGCGCTGATCCGTTTTATGCGGTAATTGCTTATCGACAAGATTAATTCTAATTGGGGTTTGGTCATCAAACCCTAACATCTTTCGTATGATCAAACTGAGATAGCATCGGTCATATTATGTAAAATCGAGATCTATCTTTTATCAGGTTGTTTCTCAAAAAGCAGTTGTTAAGTTGTGTAAGAGAAGAAAAAAAAACTTCTTTGTCACGTAAAAAACAGTTGAACATAAAGGACAATCTCATGACTTACACCGCTAATCCTACAACTCAACAAGCCTTAGATCTCTTTAATAGTTATGATACCGATACAAAACTTGCTTTACTCTGGTATGGTTATTTAGATATTAAAGATGACCTTAATCCCGCGCCCCCGATTTCCGTAGAAAATATGGGTAATACGCTTTATGATCAAATTAAAGTTTTATCCCCTGAAGAACAATTACAGGCTCAACGGGATATGCTGGAAGGGGCGGATAATGAAATCGGTCGTGCTTATCAGGCTTTTGATAGCAGTGCTAGAATGGAAAGTTGGTTATTAATAGCACGTGGCATGGAAGAAGGAACGGTGATTCAAGTTCCTGATGATTATAAATTACCTAGCGAAACCCAAGAGTTTACCGATAAAATCAAACAGGTAGATTTTCAAGAACGGATCAACTTCATGCGTAGTGCAGTTGGTCAATAATAGAATTAAAAACTAACAGGATGTAGAGACACGTTATATCCCGTCTCTACTCCCATAGACGACGACGGGATGAACCATTAAGACGTTGATGAGTATCCGATAATAATGTTGGTATATCCAAGTTTTCGGGACAACGGGGTAAACAATCTCCACATTCTGTACAACGATTTCCTTTATTCCCCGCAAACCAATGACCCGCATTTTCAAACATTCTATAGCGATATTGGGCAAAATCTGTCATTTCATAACCTACAGCGAGATTTCGTAATCGTAAAATTTCAGGAATATTAATACTTTCGGGACAAGGCAAACATTGATAACATTGACGACATTGCTCCTTTCCTAAAATCGTCTGTAGATGGTTTTCTAAGCGTTCTAAGATGGTCTTTTCGGACTCTGTGAGGGGGGAGACATTATTGGAGACTTGTAGGGGTTCTAGGAGTTCTTTTGGGGTAGTGGGACCGATGCTGAGGGTGGTAATACGACGATCGCTCAATAAAAACCGATAATTTAATTCTAGCGGCGTTAACGGCTCACATAAATTTTTTAGTGTTGGGGGGGGAGTATAAAGACGACCTCCTTTATCCGAAGGAGAGATAATAAAAATCCCCATATCCTTTTCATATGCTAACTGAACTGCGCTGGCGTGACGTTGAAAAAAATAATAATAATGAAGGTTAATAAATTCAAATAAGTTAGTTTCTAGGGTAGCGAGAATTAAATCTAAAGATCCGTGAGTGGAGAACCCAATATGGTTAATTTTTCCCGCTTGTTTTGCTTGCTGTAACGCTTTCATGCAGCCATCATCAGAAGTGATCCAAGCTAGATGATCCCAAGTATTAACACCATGTAACGCTATACAGTCTATATAATCTAATTTTAGACGAGATAAAGATTCATCGATCCAACGAGTCATCTGTTGAGTGTCAGAAGTTGGAGAAAGTTTCGTTGTGAGATAAAATTTTTCTCGTGGAATCGATAAATTTTTTAAGCTACTTCCTAAATAGTCTTCACTTTTACCATATCCTTTTGCTGTTTCAATATGATTAATTCCGAGTGCGATCGCTTGTTCTAAAGTTTCTGCAAAGGTAGACACAGACTCCAAACAGCGCATCGTTCCCAGAGAAAAAACCGATAACTCTAAATTGGTTTTACCAAAGCGTCGATATCGCATTTTAACCATTTTCTGGGTTAAACTTGGCTTTTTTAATCAGTTCTTCTGGACTAAGATTAGAAACAAAGTCACGAAACGCTTTTCGTTCTTCTTCATCTGCATCTCGATCAACTGGTATAGAAGCATCAGCGATAACTTCTTCCATCACCCATATCGCTGCATTTGTTCGTAAAGCAATAGCGATCGCATCACTTGGACGACAGTCAAGTTCTTTTTTTAGTTCGCCTTGAGACAAACATAGCACCGCGTAGAATGTATTATCTTGTAGAGAGTGAATAATAATCTTTTCGAGGGTTATTCCCCACGCCGTAAAGAAATTCACCATCAAATCATGAGTTAGAGGACGAGGTGGCTTTTGTTGCTCTAATGCTCCCATAATAGCCTTAGCTTGATCTTGTCCAATATAGATCGGTAAAGCACGGCGATCGGTTCCATCTTTAAGTAAAACAATAGGACTGCGAGTCATCGCATCTAAAGCAATTCCAGCAACTTTCATTTCGATCATACAGCCTCTCTGTGTTGGATCAGCACCAAGAAAATAAAAGGAACAAGGAGACAATAGCGGCTAACATTCAAGACTATCCTAGCAATCACAGAGTTATTCTGTAAGGATCAGTTCACAGATGCGCTACACTCACAGTATGCCCTAGGATTACAAGAATATCCTCAAACTTCAAAAAAATATCATTTTGTTTCCCTAAAGCTACTCTGTTTATTTTCTCAAAAAAGATCGTGTTTACAGGATTAATTCAAGGAACAGGAAAACTCAAACCTTTTGAGCAAGATCGGTTTATTTTATCGGTTTTTGAGGACACACATTCTATTATTCTATCGGATTTAGCGATCGGTGATAGTGTTGCTGTCGATGGGGTTTGTTTAACCGTAGAAGAAATTTTACTCGATGGGTTTATCGCTACTGCGTCACCCGAAACTTTATCACGAACAACTTTAGGTAAACGTCTAGCAGCAGCAGAATGGGTTAATTTAGAAACATCTTTACGAGTGGGGAGTAAAATAGGGGGACATTTTGTTACAGGACATATCGATGGAGTTGGTTCCTTAGTTGAGTCTTTTCCGACCGAAACATCTTGGGAAATGATTTTTACTGCACCACCAACTTTAACACAAGAGTGGGAACAATTTATTGCTCGCTATATTGTATCAAAAGGAAGTATCGCAGTAAATGGTATTAGTTTAACAGTTTCCGATTGTGATAAAAGCGGATCTTGGTTTAAAGTATCTGTTATTCCCCATACTTATGACCAGACTAATTTATCTTATCTTAAGACCGGAGATTGGGTTAATCTAGAAGGAGATATTTTAGGTAAATATGTAGAAAGATTACTTGGGAAGTCTGCAAGTCATCAACCCCATTCCGAAGAAGTTAGTCTAGGTTTTCTTGCTGAACATGGTTATCTTTAGTCAATTTCCTTTTACGTTGGGAGATTTGCGATCGTAATACCCTAACTTTATACGGATCAGCATCTTTTCGCCAATAAAGTTTATAATTTTTCAGAATCGCGCAGTGAGAGTCTAGACAATTTATCCATCCTTTTAAATGACTTATTGCTTTAAAATTATCTAACAGTCCCCATTCTCTTTCTTGTTGAGTTAATTTGACAAACTTTTCATAATTTGGATAATCTGGAGTAACTAAGCGATCTTTTTCATGTAAAATCGGTGGATTTTCATCATCGTAATAATCACGATAGCGCACTTGTAAACTCCTTAAATCAATTTCCATACTGTTTTGTAAAGTTGGATGAGGGTTAAGCTCAAAATCTGGATAATAAAGATAAGAAATTTTCGCTTGATGAAATGATAATTTAATCACATTCGCTTCGTTTAAACGTCCAAATGTTCGACTCGCGCAACCTTCATATAATCTGAGTAATGTTGGAAGTGTTTCCACAGCGCTTAGATGAATGATTAGAGAATTTTTTAACTTTTTACCGACGGAAATCGTTTTACACAACGCTTCAATTTTTTCTAAATCTCGTAGACTTGATAGCATCAAATCCGCCATCATACACAATTGTTGATATCCACCAAATAAAGCTTTAATATCTTCTCGTAGTGTTAAGTTTAAACTTTTAGGTTGAGGACGACCACTAAATTTACTCAGGGCAAAATTTAATAATAAATCTTGACGACGTTTTTCTGTAATTGCTTCCCAATCTTCAGGATGAGTGACTTGTAATATTACTTGAAAAGCTCGTTTAAAACCGCCAAATTCTGCTTTTATTTCTAACTCATTTTCTAATTCTCCTAAAACGGGTAAACGTCCTCTTTCCGTAAAAAAATTCATTAAAGGAGTTAATAACTTTTCATAATCATCAAAACGTTTTAGTAATAAATTAACTCTGGGAGTCGTTGCACGAGAACGGAAGCGAGAGAGTTTAAATGTTTCCGCTTGAGTCGCATCTCGAAATACAAAATAAATTCCTAAAGCGATGGGAATGGAATCAACATTTAAAACCTGATCAATATAAACTTTTAATTCTTCCTGTTCATAATATTTTTGAAACGTATTACGACGAGTAATAATTCCATCACCATAGACAACTATTCCATGATTACTATCATTAATTAAAACCTGTGCAGAAACAATCAGAACTTTTTGGGTTAATTCCCATGCTTTAATCAAAGCTTCTCGACGTTCTTGTTGATCTTCAATAACATTAATAACATAACCCAAATTAACAATATCTGCGGGAATACAACTACTATTAGGACAATAATAAGGGTCCCAACCTAAACTCTGATAACCTTGTTGGGATATTTGTTCAATATCTCCCCCAAAACCACAACCATAGTCAAAAAAAGTCGTAACTTCTGGAATAAATAACCCTGACTCTAATGCTAGACGAACAGGACGAGATAAACTTTTTCGGACAATAGCAGCTTTATGACGATCAATTGTAATCGATCGCTCAGATGAATCACCGATGGGACAAACTAAATAATGACCAACAAACGCAATATTAAACTGTTTAAGACGTTGTTCCCATTCTTTGCGGGTTCCAATCATGCGAGACTGTTCTAGAAGACCTAATTTAACTTCTAGACGGGTTAAATGGTCAAATTCTGAGTACAAAGGATAGTCGGGTGTGATGAAGGTTTCTTTACGATGCAGTAATGGAGGGTTATCGGATGCTTGATAGTGACGTTCACTGTATTCTAAGGTTTTTACATCGACCACAAGACTAAACAATAAAATTGGATGGGGATCTTGATCAAAATTAGCGTAAAAAAGATAAGAAATTTTCGGTTTATCAAGACTAAATTTTACAAGAGTCGCTTGTTGAGTGGTTTGAGTAACTCTCGATCGACGTTCATAATCTTGTAAAATGGGGTCAAGAGAAGCTAAAGCGCAAGTATGGACGTATAAAGCATTCGGTAAGAGTTTACCCACAGAACTCGTTTGACAACGGTTAAGAATGATGTCTAGAGAGGGAATGCTGTCAGTCATGATGGTACGCAAAGCAAGGGAATTATCAAGAAATTGTAAAGAAAAATCATTGACTCAACATCTTTAACTTGATTTTTATTGCTTGAAACTTTGATGATGTAAGGTTTTGCCGTATTTTTAATTTTTGTTAAAGCAAAGTTGTTTTCTGGAGTTGAAGGGAATTGTAATGATGTAATAAATCAAAGTTTTGCTTTATCCAAAAATAGATATATATTAAATAATAAACATTTTTAATATATAGTAAAGCTGATCTTATACAGTTTTCTCTTACTTTAGTTAAAAAATAAATTTAAAAAATGGGAGATAATCACCAATGAAACAGAGTATTGAATTCACAAATTTGCAACAATCTTACTATAATGAATTGATTAAAGTGGGTGTTTGTCCGCAAAAAGCAGAACAAGCAGCGATGTCGATGTCTAGTGAAGAGTTGATGATGATAGCCGAAATTTGGATACAGTGGGCGGTCGTTTTGGATAAAGGCTAGTTAAAATAAGAGTAACATTTATTATTGTTCTGTTATTGTTGATAGTATTTCATTCCATCTGTAATTTAATTTGAATGGCTATTTCTAGGATTTTAGGAATGCAGACAGAATTCCCAATCTGTTGATACGCTTGTGATAAATTAGGATGTATTTTGAAATCATCAGGAAATCCCATTAAACGATAACATTCTTTAATTGTTAGTTTTCGGACTGCGTTTTCTTCGGGTAAATATATAAAAAAGCGTCCTGATGTTTCTTGTGATGGTATTGTTGGATGTACTCCCTCAACTGAATAAATTCTATTAGGTTGATGATGGACTCTCGATAAATGTTCTGTATTTGGTCTTATTCCTTTTTTCCAGATATTCTTATTACGATAGCCAACGAAAATTAAGCCTGAATCTTGCTGTTTTGGATTTTCAATCATTGTATATTCACAATACTGTAAATATTCAAAGTTTCCAGTTTTATCTAAAAAATCTTTTAAGATTGGTGTATCAATATTTTTTTGAATAAGATTAAAATTAAACTTTTTATGTTTACTACCTATAATAATAATTCGTTCTCGGTTTTGCGGAATACCAAAATCTTTAGCATTCAATAATTTATAGTCTACTAAATATCCTAAATCTTCTAACGAATATAAGATGGTATCTAATGTTTTTCCATGTTCATGATGAATTAAATGTTTAACATTTTCTAAAACAATAACATTAGGTTGTTTCGCTTCTATAATTTCGCAAATATGATAAAATAAGGTTCCTCTAGTATCCTGAAATCCTTGTCGTTTACCTGATATACTAAAAGGTTGACAGGGAAATCCTGCGGTTAAAACATCAAATGAAGGAAGTTTATTTACATCGATTTTAGTAATATCATTTTCGGGTATTTCGCCAAAGTTTTCAAAATATACTTTCTGACAAGCTTCATTAATCTCACAAGAATAAATACATTCATAGCCCGCTTGTTCAAAAGCTAATCTAAAGCCGCCAATTCCTGCAAATAAATCAATAAATTTTAATTTTTTCACCTGAAAAATTATTTAATTAATTTGAATAATTGGGTTTGGATACTAAAACCCTACAATATTATTTTAAATTAAAATTAATAAAAACAAAAGAGACGTTTAGATAAAACGCCTCTTATATTAATCACAAATGTCAGAAATTTACTCTATTTTTGTGATAAACGAGTTGCTACAGCAGCAGATTGTAACATGGGTGTACTGGTAACCGAATCTGTTGCTAGAGTAAATAGGGGATTAGAAAGAATTCCAGCTAAAGATGTAGCGACTAAAGTAATCACTAATCCAACT
Source organism: Aphanothece hegewaldii CCALA 016 (assembly GCF_003007785.1). Taxonomy (GTDB): domain Bacteria; phylum Cyanobacteriota; class Cyanobacteriia; order Cyanobacteriales; family Microcystaceae; genus Chroococcus; species Chroococcus hegewaldii. The sequence goes on from NZ_PXOH01000004.1 coordinate 46,432, forward strand.
TGTATCGGACGCATTCCCGATAATGTCCAGTTAATTTTAGGATAATTTTTAATCGATTCTGACATCTCTTGAGGTTCTTTAACAACCATCATTTTGACAACACGAATATAGTAGTAAATCGAAATAACACTGGTGATTAATCCGATTAAAACTAGCCAATATAAACCTGCTTGCCAACCTGCCCAGAAAATATAGATTTTACCGAAAAATCCAGCGAGGGGAGGAATACCACCAAGGGAGAGAAGACAAATACTTAAACACAGTGTGAGAAATGGATCTTTTTGGTACAATCCTGCATATTCCCCAATTTGATCGGTTCCAGTGCGTAGGGCAAAAAGAATCACGCAAATGAACGCGCCCAAGTTCATAAACAGGTAAATTAGCAGATAAAAAATCATACTAGAATATCCTGCATCTGTTCCCGCAATTAAACCAATCATGACAAATCCTGCTTGTCCAATGGAAGAATAAGCTAACATCCGTTTCATGCTGGTTTGAGCTAAAGCAACAACATTACCCAGTACCATACTGAGAATAGCTAAAGCCGTAAAAATAAATTGCCATTCTTTCGTTTCTAGGGCAAAGGCTGTTACCAATAAACGTATCGCTAACGCAAAACCTGCGGCTTTTGAACCAACAGAAAGAAAGGCGACTACAGGAGTTGGAGAACCTTCGTAAACGTCCGGTGTCCACTGATGGAAGGGAACCGCAGAAATTTTAAAGGCAATTCCCGCAATGACGAAAACGAGAGAAATGGCTAATCCTAATGATTCACCTGTACTAATATCAGTGATTTGTGAGGCAATGCCATTCAAGGTTGTTTCGCCACCCGATAAACCGTAAAGAAGAGAAACACCATAAAGGAAAATCGCCGAACTCGAAGCCCCAATGAGCAGATATTTTAAAGCCGCTTCATTAGAACGAGGATCGCGTTTCATGTATCCCGTCATCAGATAAGACGAAATACTCAACATTTCCAAAGAAACGAAAATCATCACTAACTCATTAGCCCCAGAAAGGAACATCCCTCCTAAAGTAGCCGTTAGCATGATGGCGATAAACTCCGCTAGAGAGGTTCCCGACTGTTCGACATAGCGTACCGACATTAAAATCGTTACCGTGGTTGATAGGGCAATAATCCCACGAAAGACAACGCTTAAATTATCGCCATTAAACGCACCGAGAAACGAGATAGGATTCGGACTATCCCAACAAAAATAAAGGGAAACAACAGAAGCGAGTAAACCAGCGATCGCCGCATAAGGCAGCCAACGCGATGCACTACGCCCCGCAATGAGATCCCCAACCAAGATAATCACCAAGGTAATTGTCACAATTACTTCTGGTACAATTGTTCCTGCATTTAACTGAGACGCAACAACAGTAGAAAAATCCATAAGGCTCGCAAAAATTTACTAAGTATTTAAAGAAGTCCGTCCAGTCTGGGGGCTTTGGATATTCTCGCTGATCCTAACCCATCGACTGTAAACAATTTTGCCTTCTTCTATGCCAATTTCGATTCACTGGACTACAATCAAAAAATTGTGAGGCGATTTTAGACCTCCTAATCTTAAAAAACCTTTACAAAAGATTGTACATTGGTTTGTTTCTCTTCCCTTTATGCGGGTATCTATAGTAGTAATAGAGTTATAGCAGGTCTTTAATAAATAGCAGCCCATGTCCAAGCTGGTAATTGTCGAATCTCCAACCAAAGCGCGTACCATTAGCAATTATTTGCCCTCAGATTACCGAGTACAGGCATCGATGGGACACGTCAGGGATCTTCCCGCATCCGCCGAAGAAGTTCCCCCCGCCTACAAAGATAAACCTTGGGCTAATCTAGGGGTCAATGTCAATGATGATTTTGATCCCCTTTATGTTATTCCCAAGTCCAAGCAAAAAATTGTCAAAGAACTGAAAGAAGCCCTCAAGCAAGCTGATGAGGTAATTCTAGCGACAGACGAAGACCGCGAAGGGGAAAGTATTAGTTGGCATTTACTGCAACTGCTAAACCCTAAAGTTCCCATCAAGCGTATGGTTTTCCACGAGATCACCCGTGAGGCGATTCAAGCATCCTTAAAAAATTGCCGTAATATCGATGAAAATCTGGTACACGCCCAAGAAACCCGCCGTATTCTCGATCGCTTGGTCGGATACACCCTCTCACCCCTACTTTGGAAAAAAATCTCTTGGGGTCTCTCCGCAGGACGAGTTCAGTCGGTGGCTGTTCGTTTAATTGTCCAACGAGAACGAGAAAGACGCGCTTTTAAAGAGGCTAAATACTGGGATCTCAAAGCCGTTTTAGAAAAGGAAAAAAATGAGTTTGAATCTCGTTTAGTGACTCTAGGAGGCAAAAAAGTAGCCACAGGGAGCGATTTTGAGCCGACTACCGGCCAAGTGATTAAAGGGCGTAATGTCGTTTTACTCAATGAAGCCGAGGCGATCGCTTTAAAAGAACGGATTAAAAATAAAACTTGGAAAATTACCCAAGTTGAAGAAAAACCCGTTACTCGAAAACCCGCCCCACCTTTTACTACATCCACTCTACAGCAAGAATCGAACCGCAAAATAGGACTCTCGGCGCGAGATACGATGCGGGTGGCTCAGAGTTTGTATGAACAGGGCTATATTACTTATATGCGAACCGACTCTGTACATTTATCAGATCAAGCGATCGCCGCCGCGAGATCTTGTGTAGAACAAATGTACGGAAAAGAGTATCTCAGTCCCAAACCGCGTCAGTATACGACGAAAGCAAAAGGCGCACAGGAAGCACACGAAGCGATCCGCCCTTCGGGAAATGAATTTCGTTTACCCAAAGAAACGGGTTTATCAGGCAATGAATTCGCCTTATATGACCTCATTTGGAAACGTACCGTCGCGTCTCAGATGGCCGAAGCTCGTCTGACTCAAGTTGTGGTAAATATACAGGTAGAAGATGCGGGTTTCCGTTCTTCAGGACAAAAGATCGATTTTCCTGGCTTTTTCCGCGCTTATGTGGAAGGTTTAGATGATCCTGATGCTGCATTAGATAATCGTGAAGTTATTCTACCCGATCTTAAAATAGGTGACACGCCTAAATGTAAAAAACTCGATGCCATCGAACACGAAACCCAACCCCCCGCCCGTTATAGTGAAGCATCTATCGTCAAAACCCTAGAAAGCGAAGGTATAGGTCGTCCGAGTACTTATGCGAGTATTATTAGCACGATTATTGATCGCGGTTATGTCCAGATGCGGAATAAAATCTTAATTCCCACTTTTACCGCGTTTGCTGTCGTTAGCTTATTAGAAGAACATTTCCCAGATCTAGTAGATACCAGTTTTACCTCTAAAATGGAACAAACCCTCGATGAAATTGCGACAGGTGATGCGAAATGGCTACCCTATCTAGAAACCTTTTATTTAGGGGAAACAGGGCTAGAAAATCAGGTTAAAGTAAGAGAAAGCCAAATTGATCCTAGTACAGCTAAGGCAATTAATCTAGAAAACTTGAATGCGATCGTTAAAATTGGTAGATTTGGACCTTATATCGAAGTTCAACAAGGGGAAGACACCATTAAAGCATCCATTCCTGATAACTTAACCCCCGCCGACTTAAACCCCGAACAAGTCGAAGTCTTACTAAAACAAAAAACCGAAGGCCCCGAACAATTAGGCATTCATCCCGAAACTGGAGAACCAATTTATGTTCTTATAGGAACATATGGCCCCTATGTTCAACTTGGAGAAGTCACCGAAGAGAACAAAAAACCAAAACGAGCATCTTTACCCAAAGGGATGAAACCCGAAGATTTAACATTAGATACAGCTATTGGGTTACTCTCTCTTCCTCGTACTTTAGGGAAACATCCCGCAACAGACGGTAAAATTCAAGCCAGTTTAGGTCGTTTCGGTCCCTATGTGGTTCACGATCAAGGTAAAGTAGGCAAAGAATATCGATCGATTAAAGCGGGTGATGATGTTCTAACTATTACCTTAGAACGAGCATTACAATTATTAGCCGAACCCAAATCTACACGAGGACGCGGAAAAAACAGTACAAAAGAACCGCTAAAAGAATTGGGTTTACATCCAGAGGACTCCGAACCCGTCAACATCTATAGTGGTCCATATGGTGCTTATATTAAACATGGCAAAACTAACGCCAAAATGCCAGAAGGAGAAACAGTAGAAACCATCAACCTCGATAAAGCTTTAGATGCTTTATCCGCAAAAAGCACAACTACTACCAAAACAACCACCAAAGCAACAACCGCGAAAAAAACAACTACAGCTAAAAAGACAACTGCTACCCGAACAAAACGGAAAAAAGCTTAAGTCTGTTTGGTTGTAATCATCCGTTTTTGAAATCGAGGAATTAACTCAGGAGTTAATTTTGCTTCTGGTTGAACTCTGTCACGTTCAGCCGAAGCTTGTCCTATCTACATAATCATAATGTGAGGTGTGATTATCGAAAAATGATCTTAAAATTTGAGTTTAGAATTGTTGACGTAGTAAATGTTGATTGTGGTTAAAAGCTTTTTCTTCTTGAGTGAGAAGCGAGTAATCAATTGGAGGACGCATATCCCATTGTACTTGAGCAAGCAGCAATAAACTACCGCCCATAATCACGCCTGTTGCCAGAAATGGCAAGGTTACATACTGTACATAGCCAATACTCAATAGATGAATAATGCCTAATATAATAAAAGTACGAGACTGAATTCCCCATCCTGTACCAAGATAACCGATCGCACTTAAACCAAGCCAAATCGGACACAAATTTAGTAAAACTATACCCCAATTCAGATAAATTCCTAAGTCAGTGACGAACATTCCTACAAGCATTAGGGCTACCCAAAAATAAACTAGCCACATCAAACGCTCAACCTGCGCCCAAAATGTTGTTAATGTAATCATACTGAGCACACCCACTAGAGTTAAAATTGACCAAGCGATCGCTTGATCTCTCCAACTAAACGGTAAAAGTTGGGCGACTGAGAAGACAATAACTGAAATGAGTCCCCAAATCACAAAAACTTGATCGATGCGCGTATAAATCGCAGAAAATAGCGTTATATTGCGTATTTTCCAGTTAATTTGCCAAGAGCCTCGTAAATCTTGTAGGTCTAATGTTTTTTGCTTACGACGCAAAATTGGCTCACTCAAAAAAGAGATTTTCATTCTTAGAAATGATTTAAAATATGTCAGACGAGGGATCTATCTTTATATATCTTTACATACAAAGATGATATCTCGCCAAACATTTTTAGTGCTGATCGGTTTATTAATCTAAACGCTTCCCTATTCTGGGTAAACGATGTTTAAAGCTACACAAAATCTCCCAAGAAATTGTCCCTAATGCGTTTGCCCAATCATCCGCACTAATGGAATTTTTGCCATCAAAGCCAATTAATGTGACAATTTCGCCGACTTCTACATCGGGTAAATTGCTGACATCGAGCATCATTTGATCCATTGTAATCGCTCCAATTTGCTGCACGAATTGACCTCGAAGCAGAACTTTTAAGCGGTTCGATAGATTACGTGGTATACCATCTGCATAACCAATACTCACCACAGCTATTTTAATATCTTGCTTACTGATGTATTGATATCCGTAGCTAACTCCTGTACCTGCTGCAAGGGTTTTGACTTGAGTAATTTTCGCTTTAACTTGTAAAACGGGTTTTAAATTAATGGTAGATTCTAAATGTGGTGCGGGATAAAGTCCATACATGGCGAGTCCGACTCTTACTAAATCATAGTGTAAAGAGCGATCGCTTAATACGGCGGCTGAATTAGCTAAATGCAAGCAAGGGGGATCAATACCCATCGCTTTAATCTGATGAATAGCATCCTCAAAGCGTTTTTGCTGCATCTTCATCACCGTTGGATCGGGATCATCGGCTGTTGCTAAATGAGAATAAATACTCACTATTTTGAGATAAGGCAGTTTATGAACTAATGTTACAAATTCGGTTGCTTGATGCCATAATGTGCCTAAGCGCGACATTCCCGTATCGAGCTTGAGATGCACTAATAAAGTTTGTTCGAGTTCGGCTAAAGTTTTAGAAAATGTAATCGCTTGTTGGGGCGTACAGATAGTAGGTTCTAAATTCCAGTGACAAAGGGCGGCTATTTCTTCGGGGTTATTGACTGCACCTAAGACAACGATAGGGGCGATGATACCTGCTTCTCGGAGTTCGATCCCTTCGCCCAATGTTGCGATCGCTAGTCGAGTTGCTCCTGATCGTAGCACAGTTTGAGCCACTGTAATCGCCCCATGTCCATAAGCATCAGCTTTTACAACCGCCATCAGTTCAGTAGAGGGAGACAAAAACGCCCTAAGCTGTCTGACATTATGTGATAATGCTCCTTGATCGATTTCTACCCATGCTCGTTGGCGAATAATTTCCGAGAGTTGATAATTATATCGACTCTTTTTGACAACGTTGGTAGTTGGTTCTTGACTCAACACCATATATTTACTCCTTACACCTACACCCAATTTAACCGAAAATCAGTTAACGCTTAAGATAGACACAAATTATCATAAGTTCCCTTAAAAAAAAAGAGAATTAAGTTACTTCTTTATTATTTATCTTTTAAATCTTGCGACGTAAGGCGGCTAAAACTTTGGTGAAAATAGGTGGGAGGGGGGCGACGGCTTCAATTATTTCTTTAGTGACAGGATGTTCTAATATTAATCGATGAGCATGGAGCATTTGTCCGGGTAAATTTATACCAATGGAACGATCTGAAGAATAAATCGGATCTCCTAAAATGGGATAACCAAGATGACTGGTATGTACGCGAATTTGATGGGTTCTTCCTGTTTCTAAGCGAAATTTCATTAATGTATAGTTGCCAATTCGTTCTAAAATTTGCCAATGAGTAACAGCTTCTCTACCACCTTTTTCGATGGGAACAATTGCCATTTTTTTTCTATCTACAGGATGACGACCAATGGGAAAATTAATGATACCTATTTCAGTTTTTGGCACACCATGAACAATTGCAATATATTCTCGTCTTGCTGTTTTCGCTTTGAGTTGTGCTTGTAAATTAGCTTGAGCAAAATCGGTTTTTGCTACGACTAAAACCCCTGTTGTATCTTTATCGAGTCGATGAACAATACCTGGTCTTTGTATTCCGCCAATCCCCGCTAAATCAGAACAATGAAATAATAAAGCATTAACTAATGTACCAGATTCGTGTCCAGGCGCGGGATGCACGACTAAACCAGCAGGTTTATTAATAATAATTAAAGAATCATCTTCATATAAAATATCTAAGTCTATTTCTTGTGCTTCTACGGCTAAAGGTTCACTGGGAGGAAAGTTAAGATAAATGCGATCGCCTTGATTAACTTTTGTTTTTTTATCGCTACAAATTTGACCATTTAGTGTAAGATTTCCTTGCTCAATTAACTTTTGTATATAAGAACGAGAAACATCGGGTAATTGTTCTGATAACCAACGGTCTAACCGTTCTTTTCCTCGTTCTACTTGTAAATCAATTTCCATTTTGGGTTTTTAAATTGAATTAATTATCATTCTGTAAAGACGCGCCATGGCGCGTCTCTACTTCCATCTTTTACATAAATAATTAAAAAATGTACAAGTGTAAATATACATTCCATCATTAAAGATAAAGACGCACCTGAGCGCGTCTCTACCAATCATTATGACAAATCCTATTATAAAATTATTGCGGTTGATTGTTTTGGGGTTGTACCGTTGCTTGGGCTAACTGCATCGATTGTACAAGATTATCGAGAGCGTATTCTAAATGTAAACCCGCATCGACAGCGACCCAACCTTGTTCAGTAAGATGTCGCCATTCAAAGTGTAAATGGGGTCCAGTAGATAAACCTGTACTACCCACACGACCAATAACCGCGCCTTGTTCAACACGATCACCAGGTTTAACATAAATTTCCGAAAGGTGAGCGTAACGCGATTCTTGCGTACCCTCAAGATGACGAAGAATAACCATTAAACCATAACCCCCCGCCCAGTCAGCGACAGCCACTTCACCTGGATAAGCTGCTAGTACTGGCGTTCCCATCGGCGCACCTAAATCGGTTCCAGAGTGCATCGCTGTATTGCCACTGACGGGATGAACACGCCAACCAAACGCCGATGTTATAGCGGAAGGAATAGGAATAGGAAAGAGTAAATCAGTGCGTTTATTTTGATTAATATTGGTCACAGTAGGACTCATACGAGTTGCACGTTGATACTGTGGTATCGGTTCTAGTCCAATTTTTAGAGAACCCGCACCCATATTTAACGCTACTGTATTGATCGTATTAGTATTAGTAGAAATGACCTTTGGTGGAACAGGAGACATCGCCAGAGAAACACCATTAATTCGCGGTGCAGCCACTCTAACCTCAGTGTTAGACTGGAAACGACGAGCGTTAGAACGTATCGGTTGAACGTTTCGGTAGGATCTTACAGAACTCGTGGCAACTAAATTAGACGGCGGTTGAATGTTACGAACAACTCTTGTTGGTCTAGCTTTTGCTGTTACCGCGCATTGACCACCTACTAATTGTCCATTACGAGAAATCGTCTGACAACCTTTTTGACGTTCTGTAATAACAACTTGATTGGGTGGAGTATAAGAAGGTTTAGAATAATTGGTTGTGTCAATATATTGATTTTTTCCAGTTTCTATATTTTGAGGAGCGAGGGTTGCTCTTGTTGTTTGATGACTTTCGGGTGTCACTAACTGAGTCGATGTTTGAACCTCTTCTCTCTTAAATATTTTAGGTGCAGCGAGTTTGGGTTGAATTTTTGGGGTTGGCGCTATAGGTTGATTTACGGGTTTAACGGGTTCGACTGGGGAACTTACAGGCGGTGCGCTATTGTCTGGAATAACCAGTACATTACTCGTCGTGGCTAATGTTTGTGTCGTGGGGAGAATTAAGCTACTTCCAATTAAGCCTAAACTACCGAATACACTAAACCATAGATTAGGGGATAAAATTTTCTGATACATTTTGCGGCCTCACTTTTCACAACGTAAGTTTTAATATAATTTTATTGTTAGACTCTATGCTTTAAGAGATATTTATAAATCATACCCAAGACTTATTGTACCTATTGGTAAGCAGATTTCCGTAGATGCTCCAGGAGATTTTAAAAAAACTTTCAAAGCACCTTGTTGATTCACACCGACAATAATTCCTTTACAACCATCAATGGTAATGGTTTGACCATAATTTTGTAGTTTTGCAATATAAGCAAGAATTAATTGCTCAATTCCTCGTGATAAGTAAAAATCATAACCAGATAATAACCCATCGATCGCTATCGCGGCTAATTGTTCTAGAGATACAATCGAACAATTATTTAAAGAATGTAAATTAATACCGATTTCGGGGACAGAATTCGTCCAATTAATTCCGACTCCAATCACAGCCTCAGTAATCCTATTTTGATACACTTTAGTTTCGGTATATATTCCCCCTAGCTTACGTTTGTGTAAAACTAAATCATTTGGCCACTTTAACTGAACGGGAATATCATAGTTTTCTAGATTCTGAACAATTCCGACACCACTACATAAAGTTAAATGAGGTGCATCGGTAGCAATAAGATTAAGAGATATAGCAAAAGATAAATATAATCCGCCCTCGGATGATTCCCATTTTCGCCCCCATTGCCCTCTTCCTGCGGTTTGTTGACTCGCAATCACGACAAAGGGTGTTTTTTCGCCTTTTTCTAGTAATTCCCAAGCTGTTTGATTCGTAGACGGAATGATGTCATAACAATAGACAGCAAGAGATGATTTAAGTAAGTTTTCTAGTTGTTGTTGGTTTAAACTCATCGTTATGATGTTTTGTAAAGAAATCGTATTAAGAAATATCTCATTGAGGTTGATATTGTGATTGCATTCGTCAGTGATACTCGTTCTTCTGTAAATACCGCTTGGAAATGGCAAACGTGGCAAGATTTACCCTATTTAACTTGTAATTTACTTTCTCAATGGTCACACGGCTTTTTTACACGATCATTTTACCCTCGATCGCCAGAAGAATTAACCTCAATCCTCACCTCTGAAGCGGAAGTTTACCGAGTTAAACAGGTTCACGGTAATTGTGTTTTAACTCCAAAGGAAATTAAGACGGGAATGCAAAGGGAATCATTAGAAGATAATTTCCCGAATGCAGATGGGATAATTACAGAGCAAACCCTACAAGCAATTTGGGTCGCTAGTGCCGATTGTACGCCTTTACTGATGGGTGATGTGAAGACGGGACGCGTTTCGGCAATTCATGCAGGTTGGCGCGGAACAGCCCAAAGAATCGCACCTGAAGCTATTTCTCGTTTTTTAGCGATGGGAAGTCGTTTAGAAGATTTACGGGTGGCAATGGGTCCAGCAATTAACGGTACAGTTTATCAGGTGACGAAAACGGTAGCTATTTGTATTGGAGAGAGTCTAGTTACGGATAATCCCGACAAAATCTTAACGATTTTAGAAAATATGCCTAATTCTCCTGTGTTGTCTGATGCTCATCCCGATCGAGTCCGCATTGATGTACGTCTGGTGAATTTAATACAATTATTACAGTTAGGGCTACAAGAAGAACAAATTGCGATCGCTCCTTATTGTACCTATCAACAACCCGATTATTTTTTCTCCTTTCGTCGTACTCAAGAAAAAAAGGTGCAATGGTCAGGTATTATTAGTGTTTAATATGTATCTATGTTCAGGGTTTGGCAACCAAACCCCTACACCATAACATAAATAACAATTAACCGTTAACCAATTGTTGCCAAGTCGTCTGAATAAATTGAGACGCATCGTACCAAAGTTGAGCAAAATCAATTCCAGAGGTATATTGACTTAACTTTAATTCTTTGCCTAAACTTTGGACAAAACGAGTAATCGGGCGTAAGACTTCGCTAGGTTCTATACCAAACAAAAATTTTAGCAGTAATAAAGCGATAGCGATCGTAAAAGCGATACTCAACGCACTTCTAAGAACACTAAGAAACCAACCAAACAAAGTTGCTGCGACAAAAAGAGCAATGATGAATAAAATTAAACTCATAGGAAAATTATACGGGCTAATGAGAAAATCTTTAGGATTCAATTCCTTTAAGAATGTATACATATTAGCAACCTCAGCCCAAATTTATTCATTTAGTCAACGTTTGATGACTAATTTCTCCGATTTATTTCATCGCTAATAAATAAACTGACTAAGCGAGAAACAGAAATTGCTACATATAATACGCCGAGCGTTGCTTCTAATACTGCTGAGTTTTTAGCGATTCTACTAACTGGTACAATATCTCCGTAGCCTAGGGTTGTTAGAGTCACAAAACTATAATAAATGGGTTGAAAATAAACAGGCTGTTCATTGAAAGAAATTATATAAAAAGATGTTTTATCTAAATAATAAATCATGTCATACCAAAAACCGAACCAAATACCTAATAAAAAATAAATACATATTCCACCTTTTAAAATATCATCAGTCACTCGCTCAGTTTGGGAAATTTTTTTACCAATAATATAAATGGCTAATCCTAAAAAACTTAAATTGATGATACCAACAATAATGATTAAAAAAGGTCTTCCTAAAAATTCAGGTTGAGTTTCAATTAAAATTTGAGAACTAAGGGTTAGAACAGCAAGACTTAAATAAGCAAATTGGTAGATTTTTTTGTGAGAAACTAATGAATGTATAATAATATAGATAAAAACAACAAGAATAAAACTTAAAATGACTTTGCCAAGACTATTAGAAATAAAACTTGAGGCAATTGCGAGAAAAATGAGAACCGTTAAAAGTTGAGTATAAAGATTACTTAAAAACTTTTCTCTAAACATTGTAATTTCACTCAATTAAAAACACAATGACGAGCCAAAGCTTTTTGTAAAAGATTATTATATTCTTTATCATTAACAAGATAAGCACCAAAACGAGCTAAATGAGGATTTTGTAACTGGGCATCAAATAAGATAAAATTGCGTTGTCTTAGATGCTCAACTAATTTAACCATCGCCACCTTAGAAGCATCAGGAACATGATAAAACATCGATTCGCCAATAAATGCACCACGAATTACTATTCCTAAAATACCTCCTGCTAATTGTCCATCTTGCCACGTTTCAAAACTATGGGCCCAACCAGCATGATTTAATTTTAGATAAACATTCATCAAATCGGACGATATCCATGTTGTATCGCGGTTAGCGCATCCTTCACAAACACCTCTAAAATTACGATCAATAGCGACTGTAAAACGATCTTGATTTAAAATACGACGTAAAGACTTAGGATAATGAAATCGTTGATCAAGTGGTATTAAAGCTCGTTTACGACTGGTATACCATCCCAATTGACTGCGATCGTCTGCCATGAGAAAATAACCATGAGCATAGCCTTGTATAATAGATGCAATATCCACCTTGATCACCCTTTTTTCTTGATCACTCATCAACTCAAATCTTGTCATGACCGTTGAACCCATTCCCCCCATAACCTTACCTCCGATGAGAGATCCCCAACAAGAGGGGATGTGGTTACGTCTGGCGTTACATCATTGGTTAGATCAAGAATTTATTCCTGAGCCTATAAATGAAACGATAGCAGAAAGGGCGACTCAAATTTACACCCGACAACGCATGGAAGGAGAAAACGATCTCGGTTCTTTAGTCATTGCTATTGTTACAGAAATGCAAGCGTTTGACTTTCGAGAAAGTTTTTATAGTGAGTTTGCGATCGCTAATGCAGTGAGTGAGCTTATTTTGGATAGTCTTGGTATTGATCGTTGTTGTGGACAAAGCTAAAATTTTGCGATAAATAGATTAAATATTCAAGATTTTTGCCAATTCAGGTAATAATTTTTTAAAAGCTTGTCCGCGATGGCTAATTTTTCGTTTAACTTCAGGTAGCATTTGAGCAAAAGTTTGATCGAGTTGAGGAACATAAAAAATCGGATCGTAACCAAAACCACCTGTACCCATCGGTTGATACAGTATTTTTCCTTGACAAATTCCTTCAGTTGTGATATAGATTGTTCCATCAGGACGAGCGATCGCAATAGCACAAATAAACTGAGCTTGACGATGAGAATGATCGCCTAATTCGCGTAATAATCGTGTAATGCGATCTTGATCCGTATTTCCGTAGCGTGCCGAATACAGGCCCGGTGCGCCATCAAGAGCATCAACCGACAAACCCGAATCATCAGCGATCGTCCATTCTCCGAGTCTTTGCGCCACACCAGACGCTTTTATACAAGCATTTTCAGTAAAAGTTTGTCCTGTCTCCTCAATTTCGATGTCTTTTGGCATTAATGCTAGTTCCCATTTGTCCTCATTAAGATAGTCTTGCAGTTCCTTGATTTTTCCAGGATTGCTAGTAGCAACAATTAATTTCATGAAAGTAAATTCCCTAATTTTTTTCTAATTACCAAATTAAAAAGTCATACATGAAGTTCAACAAATTTTAATTAAGTTGTACATTAAAATATACATCGAGCAATTAAAATATGATTAAAAACTATTAAAAAAACTGCTAAAAAACAGTTTAGCTCAATTTTAAAACTGAAATGGGTAGGATGAATGAGAAATGCAAAAGTTTTAATTTTTGCTGTTGGAACTGCTATAGGATGGTATGTTAGTACGCCTAATCTAGCACAAGCGGCGATAGTAAATATGAATTTAAGTTTTATTAATTCATCAAAAGAACAAATAGGTAAAGGTTCATTTAGCTACGATGATGAAGCCCCCATCGAAGCGATTAATGGTGAACATAACGACATACAAATCGGTATAGTCAAAAAATGGTTTTATATTAAAAGTTTTGAAGCAACTGTAAAAAATATGTCATGGGGTTTACCGAGTTTAGGAATTTGGGACTCAGAAAATAAACAAACTTTTTCTATTTCTTACAACACCTATGGTGATCCTAATATCATTAATCAATGGATTATGGGGGATCATAAATTCGGTTCTAGTCCCGCTTTAATTATGGGTCAACAAAGTTTCACAGTTCTGACTTCCAAGGAACCATTAGGGGGTAAATGGGTAGCATCCTTAGTGGATAATGATACTCCAGATGTACCCTCTGATGGTGTTCCCGAACCCCCTACTATATTAGGCTCACTTTTTGCTATTGGAATTTTAACCCTTTTTAAAAGGGTTATGGGAGTCAAAAAATCTGGCTAAATTTAAACCGAATTAGCCCATTCTTTCGCCCAATCTAAAGTTTTATGAACTTGTTCTAGGGTGGGTGCTTCGCAGTACAAGCGCAAAACGGGTTCAGTTCCACTAAAACGGATCAGTAACCAACTTTGATCGGCTAATCTAAATTTATAACCATCAACAGTTAAACAATCAATGACTTTTAACCCTGCAATTTCTTTAAGGGGTTCATTGAGCAAAGATTCAAGTAATCTAGAGCGAACATCCATACTAGCTAAAGGTAAATCAATACGATCGTAAGCTGAGTTAAAACCGGCTTTTTCTTGTTGTTGGGTATAAAGCGTAGATAAATCTTTTCCTGATTCGACGACGGCTTCTAGGACATATAAAGCGGATAATAAAGCATCTCGCTCAGGAATATGTGTACCGTAGCCAACTCCTCCAGATTCCTCGCCACCAATTAAAACAGGAGTTGTTAACATTCGATCGGCAATATATTTATAACCAATGGGCGTTTCAAAAAGCTCTAAATTGTAGCTTTGAGCAACGCGAGGAATTAAATCTGAGCCACTGACGGTTTTAACGACTTCTCCCGTCATCCCTTTATGAGTTGCGAGATGTTCAATTAGAATGGGAATCAGGATTTGAGAACTGAGAAAGTTACCTTGTCCATCAATAGCCGCAATGCGATCGCTATCTCCATCAAACACCAAACCAACCCGTAAAGATTCTTCACCCTGACTCGCTGCTGTAGCAATCATCTCCATAATCTTAGTTAGGTTACGGGGTAAAGGTTCGGGTGCGCCACCACCAAATAAGGGATCACGGTTACTATTAATTTCTTGAATCGGACAATCTAGAAGACGTTCTAAACCACTTGCGGCGGCTCCGTGCATTACATCAGCATACACGGTAAGTTTACCCGATGTAATAGCTTGACGGATTAGATCGATATTGACTTTTTTCTTGAGTCCTTCACAGTAGCTCGACCAAGGTTCAAAATAAGATAGAGTTCCGGGTTGTGTTGCTTTGGGTATAGGTTGAGATAGTCTTTCTTCAATCTGTTGGGTAATCTCTGGAGAAACCGAACCGCCAAAATAGCCTTTAACCTTTAAACCCAAATATTTCGCGGGATTATGACTTGCTGTAAGAACGATCGCACCAAGAGCATTTTCAGCTTTAGCCGCCCAACTAAACGCAGGTGTAGGAGCATAAGACTCAGAGAGCAAAACATCAAAACCCGCCTCTTGTATGGCTTGTGCTGCAATTAGGGCGAAATCTTCGGCCATAAAACGGCGATCGTAACCAACTATGATACAGCGATCAGAAAAAGAGCCATAATTATCAGCTAATATCTGAGCCGCAAGGGGAGCAACAAGGGCGACTCGCTCAAAAGTGAAATCGGCTGCAATCACACCTCGCCAGCCATCTGTCCCAAATTTGATAGGATTTACGGTAAACATGAAACCGACTCAACTATTTTTATTTATCCACAAATTGTAGAGGTGATTATCAAGCCAATCAATATTCTTAGCCTTTTTTTCTCTAATATTTTAAAAGACAGGCAAAACTTAAATTATTTTATTTCTTGATCCTTAATTTTCGAGCTATCTGACCGATGAACCAGCCGAGAAAGTTTTTTCTTCTTCAATTTTTTTACGCCACTGAGAGTCATTAAAGCTAGAAGCAGCCCCACTAATACCATACGCCATAATCCGCAACCTGCCGCCGCTCCCAGTCCTGCCGCTAACCAAATCGCTGCTGCTGAAGTTAATCCTTTCACTTCAATCTTATTTAAGTCTCGATGGGACTGTTGTAATATAATTCCTGCTCCTAAAAATCCAACGCCTGAAGCTACTCCTTGAATAGTACGACTGAGTGCATTCGATGAAGCGTATCCAACATCGCTTTCAGCTTGTAAGGGAATCATGACAAATAAGGCCGCCCCCAAACTAACTACCATAAAGGTTCTTAATCCTGCTGGACGACCACTACGCTGACGGTTTAACCCAATAGCACTACCAACTAAAACAGCCAGCACTAAGCGAAAAATGATGCTTGGCCAATCATCAGGGCTAAAAAACATCTCTACACCCCCTTTTTGATTAAGTTATTTTTAATGAAAAGTTAACACAAGGTTAAATCGTAATCGTATTCTAAATAACTTGTAATCAAAATTCAATACAATTCGGGTGCTAAATGATCTAAAACATTAGTAGGGGTAAGGTATCTATACCCTGAGCAAAACCTGTTATATCAATCAGTAGAGACATTTCGGAGTGAAGCGTCTTGACAAATGATACAAAATATGTTAATTATACATATCAATTTTTGTCTTTCCAATAAACAATAGAAGGACTAAGAGGTAAAATCTTTGTACCTGGATAATAAAAAGATAAAATCTTCTCTGCTGTCCAACCGAGTTGAGCTAAATTATAAGAACCATATTGGCTTAAACCAACGCCATGACCTAAACCACCACCCACAAAAGAATAAGCTATTAATTTCTTTTTCTCATCATAAATCGGGTCAATATAAAATAATGTACTACGGGGTGGCGTAAAAGCACTTCGTACCTCATTTTTATAAAGTTCTAGGATACCTTTATCGGTTTGAATCGTCATTGTAAGAATTCGCCCTGATGGGGAACGTTTTGTTACCTCCATTCCTAGAATCGTTTTAAAGTTTGCTAAAGGGTCTTTGCGTCGAGCTAAATATTTTTTTAAATCTTTATTTAAGTCTTCAATAGTGCTTTCTTTTTTCCAGCGAAATACGGTTCGTCCTGTTTCATTAAACCCATCTTTTAAATTAATAAATTGACGAAATTTATCTTCATTGGCTAAAGATTGTTGTGAAAGATTCCAAACTTGACGAGGTGAGTCAACCAAAGCTTGTAAATAAGGGCGTTCTTCCCCATCCCAAACATCACTAAAAAAAGCCGTTACACCGCCTGTTGTTGAAGAATAAAGCGCATCAACTAATTCATTTTGATAGGTTAAAACTTGTCCTTTTGTTGATGTAATGGCTTGATCAGCGATCGGATTAGTTCCCGTCAATCCATAGTAAACTTGACAATGGGTATCCGCGCAAAGTTCATAATTATCCGCTTGAAAACGGCGTAAATTTCTCAGGGCATAAGTCCGAGCAATAATAGTTTGTGCTTTAGCCGAATTTAAGGGTGCATTCGGTCCAATTTCATGGGGAACCACACCCCGCAAATAAGTTTCTAAGGGAACATTATTGACTAAAGTGTAAGTCGAATAAGCGTTAGGTTGAACAATTAAACTACCTGAATAAAGACGCGGTGATTGTTTGTCTTGAATGACATTAACTAGATTTTGACTACTACTAATTTCTAATTGATTAGGATAGTAGCGAACCCCATTAATAATAAAAGAAACTTGAGGATGAGTCGAGACAACACTAGAATCTAAAAAGGCTTTTGTATATCCTTTTTGCTTTAAACTTTCGAGTAACCAACGTTTGAGTAAAGGCGTTGGATAAACATCTCGTTTCGCCCAAACTTGCCATCGTCCAGGTTGAGTAATTTCGACTTGAATGCCTTGTTTTCGCCACTGTTTGGCACTGTTTTCGGCTGTTTCAAATGTAGCATGATCGCTTAAAACTAATCGTTCTTCGACAGCAAGTTTAGGTAAAGGTCGAGGCAAAACTTCTAATTTTACCTGACTGACTTGTAATTTTTTCGGTTTCCCCTGTTCATCTTTAAAGTTTAGTGAGAGGAAATGCCCCGATGTACTTTTAAGGGTCAATTCACTATTGTTACTTTCGCCAAAACGTTGAACAATGCCGACTTTGAGCAATATCTCTGAAGCTTTCGCCATATGGTCAGAGAATAGCTCTAGTCCAATCAGAAGAATCAAGGAAACCAAAAAGTACAGGCTTGTCCTTGTGCTATTTTTCGGCATAAGGATAAATTGCAATCTTATAAGACTATTTTTAATATACACTCATAACACAGAAGGTTTTGAAGCGAAAATTGTTTCAACTATCATTTTTTTCGAGTAAAATCTCCCCTGCAATCAAACGTTTTGCGGCATCTAGCAACACTTCCTCAATATAGGGCTTGACAAAGTAGCCCTTTGCCCCTAATTCTGCGGCTCGATTCTGCATTTTTTGTGCGCCACGAGATGTAATCATCGCTACTGGCACAGAAATCAGATTTTCATCTTCTTGAAGTCGAGATAATAACTCTAAGCCATTCATTCTCGGCATTTCGATGTCACACAAGATTAAATCACAGGCTAAACCCGATTGCAATTTTTCCCATGCTTCTTGACCATCTTTGGCTTGTTCGATTTGATAGCCGCCTTTAGTAAACGTCATGGTGAGCATTTCGCGGACAACCACCGAATCATCAATAATTAATACCAAATTACCCGTTTTTGGCTCTCGATTTTTTTTGGCTATTCCATCCGATGCGGTCGAAGCGGAACGAATATATTGACTTTTATTCGCTTTTATGCTATTAGTCAACAGCACTTCACCATTAATCATACGCTGTGCGGCATCGAGTAAATCTTTTTCGGTGTATGGCTTAGTAAAATAACCACTCGCCCCCAATTTAGCTGCAACTTGGCGATGACGTTCCGCCCCACGAGAGGTCAACATAGCGATCGGAATTTGTGCCAGTTGTTCATCTTTTAGAAGATTGGACAATAACTCTAAACCGTTCATTCTAGGCATTTCAATATCACAGAAAACGATATCACAAGGCAAACCCGATCGCAGTTTTTCCCATGCTTCTTGACCATCTCTAGCTTGTTCTACCCGATAACCAGCTTTACTAAAGCTCAAAGATAGTAATTCTCTAACCGTAATCGAATCATCAACAATGAGTACCGTTGATTCCTGTTTGGGTACCATCTCGACAACAGGAGGCAGATTTACCTTACGCCAAGGATTACCGAGATCGGTTCTGAGTCTACCTTGGGCAATTTCAATTAATTCTAAAACATCACCAATGGGCATGACTGAACCATCACCTAAAACCGTAGCCCCTGCAATTCCTGGGGGTTTGGGGACGGGACCTTCAATTTGCTTAATAACAATTTCCTGCTCACCTAACACTTGATCGACTTGAACAGCTAGTAATGATGTACCACCTCGCAGAATAACGATCGCTAGATGATCATCTTCGGGTTTCCCGCCATAAACACTACTACGACTAATTTGACGATTATAGGAGAGTAAATCGGCTAATGGCTGAATTGGTAAAAGATTTCCCGACCAAACAATACATTTTTGACCATCGTCATTGAGGCGAATATCATGGGCGTTAAAATCTTTCATATCTTCCACACCATCCATAGAAAAGGCGATGCGAGCATGATTACTCAAGCAATATAAAGCCTTACAAATGGTGAGCGTCAGAGGTAGACGAATTGTAAAAGTCGTTCCTTTTCCAAGAACAGAATCAATGCTGACGGTTCCGCGAACTTCGGTTAAACTGGTGCGGACAACATCAAGACCCACACCTCGACCCGCAAAATCATCCGCTTTATCTTTCGTGCTAAAACCTGGATGAAAGAGCAATTCATATACATCTTGTGATGTATAAATTCTAGCTTCTTCTGGAGTAATTAAACCTTTTTCGATCGCTTTAGCTTTAACGTTTTCGGCATCAATTCCCGCACCATCATCAGTTACCACAATCACCGTCTGATTGCCTTGTAAGAAACTTCGTACCGTAATCGTGCCAATAGGCGGTTTACCTGCCTTTATGCGTTCTTCTGGCGATTCAATCCCATGAGCGATCGCATTATTTGCTAAATGCACCATCGGGCTGTTAAGATGTTCGAGAATCATCTTATCAATTAAAACATCTCGCCCGTCCACCTGAAGTTTAGCTTGTTTATTGATTTTAAGAGAAATATCTCGAATCGCACGAGGTAAACGATCAGCAATTTGAGCAAAAGGCACCATTCTTGATTTGGTCATGCTCTCTTGTAACTGAGTCGTTGCTTGACGTAAACTACGGGTTACTTGTTCCGATTCATCTACCACGAATTGAATATCCGATGAAGCTTCCCGAACTCGGACAATCAGTTCAATAATATCTTGAGAGAGTAGATGAAAACCTGTAAAGCGATCCATTTCGAGAGCATCTAGACCTTGATTATGTAAAGGATCTGTATGATCTGAAGGGCTAGAGGTTGTCAGTTTACCAGATACAGCTAATTGACGAGAACGATGACGACTAGCTAGTAATGCACCTTCTAGAAGGGTTCGCTCATAGAGATCTTGCATTCTACCGCCGATATCACTAAGACTTTGAACTTGGTTAAGAAGATTATCTAAAAAGTTTCTCAGGCGTTCTTGATCTTCTTCTAAACGATTCCGTTTGACAACTAATTCCCCAATCAAATTACTCAGATTATCGAGTTGCTTGATGGGAACTCGCATGGTTTGTTCAAAAGATTTGACTTTGGGAATTCTTGATCTTGGTTGTAACCATTGTTCGCCAGCATTACTACTATTGCTTGGTGTAATAAGGTTTTGATTAGTAGCTTCTAGTAGTTTTTCTAGGTCTTTAAATTCGTCATCTATTTCCTCTAAAACGAGTGTTGGTTCAGTTTCGGGTAATATTACTGTTTGTCCAATTAAGGCTTCTAAACCCATAAAAATAGAAGATTGATCGAGTTCTTGAGCCAGTAATGAAGCGGGTTGATTAATTAAATAATCTAAGTCTTCTAAAGCTAAGTAAAAAGATGGTGCCGGTGGTGAAAGTTCAGCTTGTGTTTGAGGTGATGGCTCACTTGAGAGCAGTTGTTCTAATTCATTCCAATCATCATCATTTAAGGTTTGTGTTGATGGGGGTATAAAAACGTTTGTTTTTGTGTCTTGTAAATTAAATAAGTCTTCTAAATTTAAATTAGATTGCTGATTTGGTGTTTTTAAAGGAGGTTTTACCGTGTCCTCTTCCCATGTCAAATCACTGCCAAATAGTTCTTGAATTTGAATTTGCTCTTGCTTTGCTGAAAATTTTTCTTGGTCTGAATGTGGTTCTTGATGAGCTTGCACACTATTTTCTAAAGATGTAAAATCCTGCTCGAACAGACTTGCTAAGTCGTCTAAAACGTCGTCAGTAGAGGATTTACTGGCTTCATTTTCCGTAAAGTTGAAAAAATCTGCAAGATCTTCGTTAAAGAAATTATCAGGCTCTTGGCTCATCATAACTTTTTCCTGCCTAGTGTGCGTTAATCGCAGTTTAAGATTAAATGACGTTGAATACGACTTCAAGATCAAGAGTACCCAATTTCTTTTATAGAACTGCTATTTTTATCATAGATTTTTTTAGTCTTCAAGACGATAGCCGAATTCTGACAAGAGCATCCGTGACTGTCGCCATTTTGGTTCAACTTTGACAAATAGCTGAAGATAGACTTCACCCGCAATTAATTTTTGAATCGCGGTTCGAGCGCTAGTGCCGATCGCTTTAAGCATAGCTCCTTTTTTCCCGATGATAATCCCTTTTTGGGAATCTCGTTCGACGTTGATGGCGGCAAAAACTTTAGTAAGTGTCGGCGTTTCTTCTACCCTTTCAATGACTACAGCGACTGAGTGAGGGACTTCTTGGCGAGTTTGTAGGAGGATTTGTTCTCGAATCAGTTCCCCCATGATAAATCGTTCGGGTTGATCGGTAACGAGATCGGGTGGATAATAATAGGGACCCGTGTCTAAGTGTTCGATTAAAGCGGTTTGTAAAGCTTCGATTCCTGTGCCATCGAGTGCCGAAAATTTCAGGATCGGCCAGTTAAAGGGTTTTGCTAAGGTTAAATAGGATTGATTGATGGCTTCTGGATCTGATGGCTGTTGATCACATTTATTGAGTCCTAAAATAATTGGACTTTCTGCCTTTTCTAATAAGTCGATAATAAAGCGATCGCCACCACCCGCCGATACTGAACCATCTACAACAAATAGCACTAAATCGACTGAATCGATCGCAGTTTGAGCATTTTTAACGATTACTTTGCCGAGTTCATGATGGGGTTTATGAATGCCTGGGGTATCAACAAAAATAATCTGGGCTTTTTCGGTGGTTAGAATTCCTCTGAGACGGTTACGGGTGGTTTGTGCAACGGGAGAAGTAATCGCAATTTTTTGCCCGACTAACTGATTCATTAAAGTTGATTTTCCCACATTAGGGCGACCAATAATGCCGACAAATCCCGATTTAAATCCTGGTGGTGCAATGGGGATGCTAGGAGGATCTAGGAAGTTTGAAAGAATGTTTGTTTCATCTGTCATATCGTCTGTGGTAATGGGCTTAAAAATCTTGACAAATAGCGGTTTGTATGTATTTTTGGGATAGCGATCGTCCGATCAATACTAACTTAGTTTGACGAGGTTCGTCAGTCAGCCAAGGACGGTCATAAAAAGTATCAAAGCGAGTTCCGACACCTTGTATAACCATTCGCATCGGTTTATTCACTACATTAACAAATCCTTTTACCCGATAAATTTCATTTTGCTGTAAAAGAGTCTGCAAGGTTTGAATTAATTGTTGTGGCTCAAAGGATTTATTTGTAACAATTTGTACAGAATTAATTTCATCATCGTGATCATGTTCTTCTTCTAGATCATGATGACTCGGACGATTAACTAAATCATCTTCGACGCTTGCATTAAATTCTAATAAAACATCTGTACTCATTTTACCTTGATGACAAGGAAGCACTTTAACACCTGAGCGTAACTCGGTTTGTAACCAATCTTTAACTTTAGTTAAATTTGCAGCATCGACTAAATCGGATTT
This sequence comes from Aphanothece hegewaldii CCALA 016, assembly GCF_003007785.1. GTDB lineage: Bacteria > Cyanobacteriota > Cyanobacteriia > Cyanobacteriales > Microcystaceae > Chroococcus > Chroococcus hegewaldii. Next base: position 69,371 of record NZ_PXOH01000004.1, read on the forward strand.
GGTTAATAAAACTAAATCTGCACAAGCTAACTGATCTTCAAATAATTCTTCAAGTGGGGTTTCATGTTCCAAGTTGGGATCAGCTTGTCTTTGAGCCAAAAGTGCATCTAAATCACCGACTAAACGACCATCAGCTAATGCTTCACAATCAACCACAGTCACTACGCCATCAACAGTAGCACCATTTCGGATCTCAGGCCAACGAAACGCTTGGATTAAAGGTTTAGGTAAAGCTAATCCAGAGGTTTCGATGAGCATACAATCAATATTTTCACGTCTTTGTAACAATTGCTGCATCGTCGGGTAAAATTCTTCTTGTACGGTGCAACAGAGACAGCCGTTAGTCAGTTCGACAATATTGCTCGTCGGGTTTTCTTCATCTTCACAAATCTGACAATCTTTTAAGAGTTCGCCATCAATTCCCACTTCTCCGAATTCATTCACTAATACTGCGATCCGTTTTCCTTGATTATTTTGCAGTAAATGACGTATTAGGGTTGTTTTGCCTGCGCCTAAGAATCCAGTAATAACAGTGACGGGAATTTTGTGCATAAATGAAGCGTCTAGATGGGTCATTCCTATAGTATCAGGAAATCACTTGATGAATTGATGTAAAAAAAGGTAGGCAATGCCCACCCTAAAGTCGTTGTATGTTTTATTTCATCTAAAAAATCAAACTAACTAAATGTGTCCACTGTGAGCTAACTAGAGCAGTTAAATGACGAGAAATTGGTAAAGTATCGATGACCATTCCTGTACAGAGTAACATCATGTAAAGAATGGAATATTTAAACAACGATCGCGCTTTATCTTTATCAAAAGGTTGTTGTTTAACAGACCATGCTTTAACTAAGAAAGTGATGCCTAAATATAGAGCGATCGCCATATAAATAATCCCCAATGATCCCAAAGGATAAACTAAAACTAAGGAAAAGGGCACCACAATTAGCGTATACCACCAAATTTGTTGACTGGTTGATTCTTCTCCTTCTACCACAGGCATCATCGGGATATTAACCTGAGCATAATCATCTTTGATCATTAAAGCCAATGCCCAAAAATGAGGCGGAGTCCAGAGAAAAACCAGTGCAAATAAAGCCCAAGCCGTCCAACTGAGATCCCCCGTGACGGCTGCCCATCCGACTAGGGTTGGGATCGCTCCTGCTGCCCCACCAATCACGATATTCTGGGAACTATGACGCTTTAGCCAATGGGTGTAGATGAGCATATAAAAAACAATGCCAGAGAGAGCCAAAAAAGCACTCAAAAGATTGACAAAAAGACTAAATAGTGTAAAGGATAAAGAAGCCAGAATAATCGCAAAAATTAGAGCATGACGGGGCTGAACTCGTCCGGATGGAATGGGACGCGCCCGCGTTCTGAGCATGGTATAGTCGATATCTTGATCGTAGATACAATTTAGAGTTTGGGCTGAGGCGGCGGCTAAAGTGCCACCTAGAAGCGTCAGACAAAGCAAAAATGAATCAATCCTACCTTGAGATGCGATCCACATGGCGGCGGCTGTCGTAATGAGGAGTAGGGGAATGATTCGCGGTTTAGTGAGTTGATAATAACTTTTAATAACTTGTAAAAAGTTGTTATGAAGACGCGTTGCATTTGTAACTGTCATTTATTCACACCATTTTTGGGTTAGAAGGAAGCAGACGATCGCGTATGGTATAGGCTGTAAAGGCGACGAGAATACCGAATAAGGTTGCACCTACAGTATGATGAGCGACGGTCAGAGGTTCGACTTGTAAGCGTAATCGTAGCGTTGCGACACCCAAAAGAATCTGTAAAAATACTAAACCACCCGCGCTGTAAGCTAGATTTCGCAAAGTAGGATGTAAACTAGGAGTACGCCAAGCTAGATATACGACTGTCAGAGTACTTAGGGTAGCGGGAATGACTCCTAACAAGTGACTATTCATTATTGTACAAAGTTGAGTGTCGGCTAAACACTGATGAACTGCCCAACGCGAGCCAACCAGTCCACCGAGTAAACTTTGTAAATAGATTAAAATGGCTGCTGTTAGACCAAACCAGCGTAGTTTTCCTGCTACACCTGTTCCTTGATAGGGCGTGAGATAAATTGCAATGATAATCAGAGTAGCAAAGAAAAGAAGGGCTGTTCCTAAATGGGCAGTAACGATGTCAAATCTCAGCAGTTGTGTAACGGTTAAACCGCCGAGAACACCTTGAAAAACGATTAAGAAGAGTGATAATAATGATGCAGGAAGGAGCCATCGGGGTAAGACGGATCTAAACCATACCGATAGTCCGACTAAAGCGATCGTACTTAGTCCAATTAATGCTGCATCTAAACGATGGAACCATTCTAAAAAAACTTGTAGATTCATTTGCTGACTTGGTACCAGTTGTCCATAACACAACGGCCAGTCAGGACAAGCTAAACCTGCATTCATGACCCGTGTTGCACTTCCCACAGCCATGAGTAACAGAGTTGCGATCGCTATCTTCCACACCAAACGGCGAATCCAGACGATCGCATTAGGTGAAGAGTTGCGTGTCAGCGTTTTCTGATGCTGAAGAACCGATTCGGTCATAGAATTTTATCCTGTTATTTTTTGTGAGTCATGACTCACTGTGTCTTCCTCTCATTGATCAGAGGTTTTTTTCCCTCTATTTATCAATCTGAATGACTTTTTTGATGATTGCGACAACCCTTTATATATTCTTCAGATTTCCCTAAAGATTCTTAATAGAATTTAACAGTAACATTTTTTTAAAGTTCCAGTACTAGCAATCGATCCCAAAGAAAATCTAAAAATATCCTTAGAATGTTCTTTCGACTTCAATCATTCCGAGAAGATTGTTTTACCTTGATATATAGGACTAAATTAAATTGATAAAAAGACCGTGAATATTCCATCGAGTATCCTTACTCTAGTTATCGGTATTGTTTTGACTCTCGTCAGCCTTTGGTATGGTCAAAATCACGGATTGCTACCTGTTGCTGCTTCAAAAGACGCACAAGAGGTAGACGCTATTTTCAACTTGATGATGACCATCAGTACTGGGCTGTTTTTGCTCATCGAAGGCGTTTTAATCTTTTGTGTGATTCGCTTTCGCCGACGCAAGGGCGATCAAACTGATGGGCCAGCCATTGAAGGAAATGTGCCTTTAGAAATTTTCTGGACAGCCATTCCCACCGTCATTGTTTTTATACTCGCCGTTTATAGTTTTGAAATTTATAACAATCTAGGCGGGCTTGATCCTGCTGCGTCGCGTAATACGACCACAAATCAGGTAGCGATGGCGGGTCATAACCATATGATGGCATTAGGGATCGGCCCATCGATGGATGACAAAGGCGAAGGCTCACCCCTTATTATTAATGTAAATGGCATTCAATACGCATGGATATTTACCTATCCTGAAACGGGAATTGTTTCGGGTGAACTTCATGTGCCAGTTAATCGTCCAGTTCAACTCAAAATTGCAGCAGGTGATGTGATTCATGCTTTTTGGGTTCCTCAACTCCGCCTGAAACAAGATGCAATTCCAGGTCGAGAAACAACTCTCGGTTTTACCCCCAATCTCATTGGAACTTATCCCATCATATGCGCCGAACTTTGTGGAGCGTATCACGGTGGTATGAAATCAACATTTTATGTCGAAACTGGGGAAGACTATAGTAAATGGGTACAAGCTAATGCACCCGAAAAAGTCGCCGTTAATCCCACCAAGCTTAATGACGGAGAATATCTAGCCCCCTACGCTGAAGAAATGGGCTTATCCTCAGATGTTCTCGCTCAACTTCATTCCGAACATAATCACGAACTCTAAATCTCCTAATTTTTATGACGACAGCCGAAGTCACGACAACGCCGTCAACTTCCCACCACAAAGAACGGAAGTTGATCGATTATTTTACCTTCAATACTGATCACAAGGTGATCGGTATTCAATATCTTGTTGTTTCGTTCATCTTTGCGGCCTTTGGCGGCTCATTTGCCGAAGTAATTCGCACCGAACTCGCTACGCCTAATCCTGATTTCGTTAGTCCCGATCTATATAATCAGTTTATGACGATGCACGGCACAGTCATGATCTTTTTGTGGATTGTTCCGGCGGGCGCAGGTTTTGCTAATTATCTGATTCCTCTAATGATTGGGGCGGAAGATATGGCGTTTCCTCGACTCAATGCGGTGGCTTTTTGGATGTTTCCCATCGGTGGCGTTTTGCTGCTGCTCAGTTTTGCAGTGGGCGCACCCCAAGCGGGTTGGACTTCCTATCCTCCTTTGAGTCTATTAACGGGAAAATGGGGTCAGGAAATCTGGATCTTAAGTCTGTTGGGGGGAGGAACGTCATCCATTTTAGGAGCCATTAACTTTTTGACGACGATCCTCAAAATGCGGATACCAGATATGGATATCCACAGTATGCCCCTGTTTTGTTGGGCGATGTTGGCTACGTCTACTTTGATCCTTTTATCAACCCCTGTTTTAGCCGCCGCGTTAATTCTCCTCTCTTTTGATTTATTGGCGGGGACTAACTTTTTTAATCCAGCAGGTGGCGGAGATCCCGTCGTTTATCAGCATTTATTCTGGTTTTATTCCCATCCGGCTGTTTATATTATGATTTTGCCGTTTTTTGGCATTATCTCCGAAGTATTACCCGTTCATGCTCGTAAACCGATTTTTGGTTATCGTGCGATCGCCTATTCCAGTCTAGCCATCTGTTTTCTCGGCCTAATTGTCTGGGCGCATCATATGTTTACCAGTGGGACTCCAGGTTGGTTACGGATGTTCTTTATGGCGGCTACGATGTTAATTGCTGTACCAACGGGCGTTAAAGTATTTAGTTGGTGTGCGACGATTTGGGGTGGTAAACTCAGCCTCAATAGTTCGATGCTATTTGCGATCGGTTTTCTATCTTCCTTCCTCATTGGTGGGATTACAGGAATCATGGTCGCATCGGTTCCCTTTGATATTCATGTCCATGACACTTATTTTGTCGTCGGTCACTTTCACTATGTGCTGTTTGGCGGCTCAGTTCTAGGTCTATTTGCGGGTATTTATCATTGGTATCCCAAGATGACCGGTCGTATGCTCAATGAAACCCTCGGTAAAATCCATTTTGCTTTAACCTTTGTCGGGCTAAATCTAACTTTTATGCCGATGCACGAACTCGGATTAATGGGAATGAACCGACGAATTGCTCTTTATGATCCCCAATTCCAAGGTCTCAATCAGCTTAGTACGGCTGGTGCCTATATGATGGGTTTAGCGGCCTTTCCCTTTGCAATTAATCTAATCTGGAGTGTTTTTAAAGGCGTAAAAGCAGGTCGTAATCCTTGGCGTGCGTTAACCTTAGAATGGCAAACCTCGTCACCTCCAATTATTGAAAACTTTGAAGAAGAACCTATTCTCTGGGCTAAACCCTATGATTATGGAGTTGATACAGAAGAATATGAAGAAGAATCAATCTCTGATCTTCTCGCGGAAGTCGGCGCAGAATCTAAATAGTTAAATAGTTAAGTAGAAACGGTGGGTCATGCCCACCCTCCGTTATTAGAAAATTTAGGAAAAAGAAGTTATGCAGAGTTCAGCGATCGATGAGACAAAACTTGCGTTAGATTATCACAAAGAAGAATCGGTCAACGGTCATCATGGCGCACATCAAGACCTACGGATGTTTGGTATGGTTACTTTTTTAATCGCAGAAAGTGCCATCTTTTTAGGTCTTTTTACTGCCTATTTAATTTATCGTTCAACCTCACAAGTTTGGCCGCCCGAAGGCACTCCCGAACGTGAATTGTTATTACCTGCCATCAACAGTATTATTCTTATTGCCAGTAGTTTTGTGATGCACCAAGGACAAAGCGCGATTAAAAAGAATGATGAAGCGGGTTTAAAACTATGGTTTGGCTTAACGGCATTGATGGGGGCAATCTTTTTAATAGGTCAAGCTTATGAATATCTACATTTAGAATTTGGCTTAAAAACGAATATTTTTGCCAGTTTCTTTTATGTTTTGACTGGCTTTCACGGTTTGCACGTAACGCTAGGATTATTACTCATTCTAGCCGTTCTCTGGCGTTCTCGAAAAAGCGGACATTATTCAAGTCAATCTCATTTTGGTGTAGAAGCGGCTGAGTTATATTGGCACTTTGTTGATGTGGTTTGGGTGATTTTATTTATTTTGGTGTATTTGCTGTAGAAATACATTTAGATTTTAAACAAAGAGACGTGTCAAAGCGTCTCTATTTATATGGCTTTTTCTAGCTTTTTTTTGGATTTTACAAGCAATATACTAGATTCTTGCCAAAATTGAGCTTTGCGAATAAAGTAGATGTGTAACAAAATAAAAAGACAACAAGAGGTTTAATGAACTTCACTGCTCAAAAATTTCGTCAATCAATTGCTCATTTAAAAAATAATTTTATTTATCAATACTACAAATTTAGAATTAATACTCCCCGCACACCTTATACAATTTTATTAAAACCCACTTCTTATAAAGTTCTTTTTATTTTAAGCCATATGCGTTCTGGCTCATCTTTATTAACTCATTTGCTAGTTAATAATCCAGAAATTATAGGATTTGGTGAAACTCATATTAATTATGCCTCAGCAGAAGATTTTAAAAAATTATTGATGAAATTATATTGGCAAGGCCAAGATTTTCGTCAATTACAAGATTTAAAAAAATTAAAAATGAATCATCAATATATTCATGATAAAGTTTTACATAACAATAAATTTTTAGATCAAAGCTTTTTAGAGTCTGAGCAGATTCACTCAATTTTTTTAATTCGAGAACCAAAAAGAACTTTAGTCAGCATAATTGATCTTAAACCTCACTGGTCAGAAGATGAAGCGCTTGGCTATTACACTCATCGATTAGCTACTTTAGAACAATATGCTAGACGAATTAACAGTAAAAAGCGAAGCTTGATGATTACTTATGAGCAAGTATTAAATAATACAAGTTTATTTTTTAAAGAACTTCAGGATTTTTTAAAGACTCAAGAGGGTTTTACCGAAAATTATCAAGTTTTAAGAACTACAGGAAAAAATCATTTTGGAGATTCTAGAGAAAATATTACTACAGGGCAAATTGTAAGAGAAGCCAGAAAAATTGATTTTCAAGTCTCATCAGAAACTGTAAAAATAGCGCAAAAAGCTTTTGATCAATGTTATCAAACTTTATCCGAATATTGTCGAGGAATTAATATGTAATCTATAAGAAAAGTTTTTAAACATTTTATAAATACTGATTTATGATGTAAAGATAATATAAGGTATCTTATTTTTGTTAAAAAAATAAAAGCTTGTTCATGTCTATTCATCGGGTTAGAATTGCGAAAGATAAAGCCGAGTTCGTTCAATCCTTAGTTGATTTTAATGGAAATTATGGGCCTTTTCAAACTTATGCAGATGCGATCGCTTTTGCGGCTGCGTTAGGAATGAATGCTAAAAAACGAGTTGCTTTAGGAATGGTAGCGAAAGAACCTGCGCCAATTAATCTAGAAATTTTTATTTCACGCGGTTATGATAGTTTAGTAAAGCTCTTAGCGGTTGCTGCAACCCAAGATCTCAGTATTCTCTCTGTGTATGATGCGATCGCGGAAGCGCAAAGAGTGGAAATTTTTGAAGAATATGCCAATGGTGGTTTAGAACAACTGCAAGAAGAGTTAAAAGGTTCAGTTGATTATACAGAACGATTATTATTAATGCTAAATACTGAGAGATTAAAAGAGCAAATATCTGACAGTGATTTTGATTTAGGAAAATTTTTATAAGGGGGTTTTATGACCATTTCAACTGAAAAAATAGTAACTGTGCCTAATTCAGAAGAAACTATTCATCAACAATGGACGGATGAAGCATTTATGGCTTTACCAGATGATGGGAATCAATATGAAATAGTAAATGGAGAATTAGTTATGAGTAATTCTGGTGCAGAACACGGTTATATTGCTGTAATTCTAAGTACAATCTTATATAGTTTTGTCCGTTCTCATAAATTAGGTGTAGTACTTGATTCTAGTACTGCTTTTACTTTAAAAACGGGGAATAAACGCTCTCCAGATGTATCATTTATTGCTAAAGAACGATTACAAGGACTGAAAAAATTACCGCGAGGATTTTGGCAAGGTTCACCCGATTTAGCAGTAGAAGTGCTTTCACCTAGTAATACTGTCGAAGAAATTCATAATAAAATTATTGAATATTTTGATAATGATACAAAATTAGTTTGGGTGATTAATCCAGAAGAAGAATATGTACTAATTTATCATTCTCCTAAACCCGATCGGTTTTTAACTAATCAAGATATGTTGGATGGAGAGGATATTATTCCAGGCTTTCAAATGGCTGTAGCCGAACTATTTGCCGAACTAGAATTTTAAGCCGCATTTAAAACAAAACTAACAGCACAACAGCATAATTCCATAATTTCACCAATTTCTTGAGACAAACGCGGCGAATATTTTAATAATGTTTGCTAACTCAATATTATGGTATAATAGTACTGAAAAAATCGGGTCATGATTATTTCATTATTAATGAAGCTAAATATAATAAAATCCCCGCTATTGACGGGGACTAACCAAAAATATTTTGTTTTTCAAAAAGCAAAATTAGTCTAAAAACCCCATTAAAGCGGTTGGATCATCAATTTCATTGGATGCAACAGGACGATTGCCCATTACGGTGTAAGTTTCGCTAACCTGTAAATGGCTGGCTGCAATCGGTCGATTTCCAGAGATGGCTAAAGTTCCGCTAACTTCCATGCCACTCGCTGTAATTGGACGCATTCCACCAACAGAGGTGTAGGTACTCACGACATGAAGGTGACTAGCTTCTACTGGACGGTTACCTGGTAAAGCTGCGGAACCATGAGCTAATTTTAACCCTTTTTCATCGTCTACTTGATTTTTTACGGATAAAGCTACAACTTCCTCTTTGGGTTTACTGGTTTTGGTTGCCGTTTTCGCCTTTGTAGTCGTCGCTTTTTCCTCTTCGGCTGGGCTAGAATTACCATTAGATTCTAGTTTTTCTACAGTCATTGCGATTTCTCCTTCGCTCATCCTACGATTAGTCAGAATATTTTTTTTTAGTCAGGGTTGTTTAATGTTTTTTTTATAATCCTGCCTACTATAAAGATACACCCTTCTTTCCCAATTCTTTATAAGCGTTTGTAATATCGGCAATAATTATGAGTTTATTTCGACTACAAGCACCGTTTCAACCGACTGGGGATCAACCAGGTGCGATCGCAAAATTAACCCAATCTCTCCAACAAGGACATCGTTTTCAGACGCTTTTAGGTGCTACTGGAACGGGTAAAACATTTTCCGTGGCTGCTGTTATTGAAAAAATTGGTAAACCGACGCTAGTTCTGGCTCATAATAAAACATTAGCCGCACAATTGTGTAATGAATTACGTCAATTTTTTCCTAATAATGCGGTCGAATATTTTATCAGTTATTACGATTATTATCAACCAGAGGCTTATATCCCCGTCAGCGATACTTATATCGAAAAAACCGCCTCTATTAACGAAGAAATCGATATGTTACGTCACTCGGCTACCCGTTCTTTGTTCGAGCGAAAAGACGTTATTGTAGTCGCTTCGATTAGTTGTATTTATGGGTTAGGAATGCCCGCAGAATATTTAAAAGCGGCTATACCTTTAGCTATTGGGAAAGAAGTCGATCAGCGTCAATTATTACGAGATTTAGCAACGGTTCAATATACCCGCAATGATGTAGAGTTAAAGCGTGGGAATTTTCGAGTTAAGGGAGATGTTTTAGAAATTGTTCCCGCTTATGAAGATCGGATCATTCGTGCAGATTTTTTCGGCGATGAAATTGATTCAATTCGTTATATTGATCCAATTACAGGAGAAATTTTACAAAGTTTAGACCACATTAATATCTATCCAGCGCGTCACTTTGTTACCCCAGAAGAACAGCTAGAGCAAGCGTGTGATGATATTGCCGAAGAGTTAAAAGAGCAATTAGAAAAGTTTGAAAAAGAAGGAAAATTATTAGAAGCTCAACGTCTTTCGCAACGCACCCGCTATGATTTGGAATTATTAAAAGAGGTGGGATATTGTAATGGGGTTGAAAATTATTCGCGTCATTTAGCGGGACGAAAAGCAGGAGAACCTCCAGAATGTCTTGTTGATTATTTTCCCAAAGATTGGCTACTTATTGTTGATGAATCTCATGTAAGTGTACCTCAAATTAGAGGAATGTATAATGGCGATCAAGCTCGCAAAAAAGTTTTGATTGATCATGGTTTTCGGTTGCCCAGTGCGGCGGATAACCGTCCTCTAAAAGCTGAAGAAGTTTGGCAAAAAGTAAGTCAATGTATTTTTGTTTCTGCTACTCCTGGACAATGGGAAATCGAACAATCAGAAGATAGAGTTATTGAACAAATTATTCGTCCAACTGGTGTTTTAGATCCAGAAATTTTTGTGCGTCCCACTGAAGGACAAGTTGATGATTTATTAGGAGAAATTCGAGAACGAGTTCAGCTTAATGAACGGGTTTTAATTACAACTCTAACTAAACGTATGGCAGAAGATTTAGCGGAATATTTTCAGGAAAGAGGCGTTAAAGTACAATATTTGCATTCCGAAATTCAATCTATCCAAAGAATTGAAATTTTACAATCGTTGAGAAAAGGTGAATTTGATGTTTTAATTGGTGTTAACTTATTAAGGGAAGGTTTAGATTTACCCGAAGTTTCTTTAGTAGCGATTATGGATGCTGATAAAGAAGGTTTTTTACGGGCAGAACGCTCTTTAATTCAAACAATTGGTCGGGCGGCACGACATATAAAAGGTCAAGCGATTTTATATGCTGATAATCTTACAGATAGTATGCTTAAAGCAATGCAAGAAACCGAAAGACGACGCACAATTCAGATGGAATATAATGATAAACATCATCTCACTCCTCAGCCAATTCAGAAAAAATTAGAAAGCAATTCTATTTTAGAATTTTTAGATATTTCTCGTCGTTTGAATGCTCAACAACTCGAAGAAATTTCTGAGAAAGTTGGTGAATTACCTTTAGAAAAAATTCCCGAATTAATTGAGCAACTCGAAGTAAAAATGAAAGATGCTGCGAAAAATCAAGAATTTGAAGAAGCGGCTAAATATAGAGATCGGATTAAAAATTTGAGAGATAAACTTTTAGGGAGGAAATAAGTTATGTAATTTTTGTGTTTAAAATTACCAAAAAATTGCGGAATTAATGAGGGTTGGGTTTCCTAACCCCTACGCTTAATTAATAAATTTAATTTATTGATCAATAATTGACAACTACTCTTATACTTGTAGCAGTAAAAGTAAGTTCGCCTAAATAAATTCTTATAAAATAATTAAAATTTTATGCAAACTGTTGTTTTAGTGCTAATTCAAGTGGTAATTGTAATCGGTTTATCCCGATTAATGGGGTTAGTTTGTCGCAGTATAAAACAGCCTTTAGTGATCGGCGAAATTATTGCAGGGATTATGTTAGGTCCCTCATTATTAGGATTAATATCACCAGAGATTGCCACAACTTTATTTCCCGTAGACACTTTACCATTTCTCAATGTATTATCCCAAATTGGTTTAATATTTTTTATGTTTTTGATTGGATTAGAATTAAATCCAAGCTATTTAAAAGGTCAATTGAATACAGCGATTTTGATTTCTCATGTAAGTATTTTAGTTCCTTTTTCTCTAGGTAGTATACTGGCTTTAATTCTTTATCCTCTACTTTCAAATAATACGGTAAATTTCACGGCTTTTGCACTGTTTTTAGGCTCGGCAATGTCGATTACGGCTTTCCCAGTTTTAGCCCGTATTATTACTGAAAATAACCTACAAAAAACACGATTAGGAACCCTTGCTTTAACTTGTGCCGCCGTTGATGATGTTACCGCATGGTGTTTATTAGCAATATCGATCGCTGTTACTCGAACCAATAGCATGAGCGGTGCAATTCCGACTATTATCGAATCAATTATTTATATTGTTTTTATGTTAACGGCGGTGCGTTGGCTACTCAATAAATTAGCATTTCACTATCAACGCGCAGGAAAACTCAATCAATTTGTTTTAGCTGGTATTTACATGGGGGTTGTAGTTTCTGCCCTCATTACAGAATTTATTGGGATTCATTTAATTTTTGGTGCATTTTTACTCGGTGCAGCTTTACCCAAACATCCTGATTTAGTTAAAGAAATCGCCGAAAAAACCGAAGATTTTGTTTTAATTTTTCTGCTACCTGTTTTCTTTGCTTATAGTGGTTTGCGTACTGAAATTGGCTTACTGAATAATCCTCAAACTTGGCTACTTTGTGGTTTAGTGATAGCTGTTGCTATTATTGGCAAATATGTCGGAACTTATATATCTGCAAGAGTTTGTCAGATTCCTAAACGAGAAGCTTCTGCTTTAGGATGGATGATGAATACTAGAGGTTTAACTGAGTTAATTGTTTTAAATATTGGCTTAAGTTTTAATGTAATTTCACCTCTTTTATTTACAATGCTGGTTATTATGGCATTAGTGACGACTTTCATGACCTCACCTTTACTTGAAAAAATCTATCCCAAAACATTAATTAGAAAAGATATTATTGAAGGAGAAACAGTCGAAGAAAATTTATATAATATTCAGCCAGCTTACTCTATTTTAGTTCCAGTTGCTAACCCAAAAAGCCAAAAAGCTTTATTAAATGTTGCTGTTGCTATTGGAGGAATGAATAACTCTATAGTTCATCCTCTTAGTTTAGTCGAATTAGACGAAGATTATCTTTATCAAAGTACACCAGAAGCAGCAGATCAATTAATTAAAGAAAAACAAGAAAAACTTGATACTTTAATTCAATCTTTAGAGCCGCCAGAATTAAGAAAAATTGTCCAGCCTATTATTAGAGTTTCTAATAATGTTCCCCAAGAAACAGCTAATATTGCTCTTATTGAAAAAACGGATTTAATCTTAGTCGGTTGGCATCGTCCCGCTTTTAGTGATAATCGTTTAGGAGGAAGAGTTGGAAAAATTCTTAATACTTCTCCTGTTGATGTTGCTGTTTTTGTGAATAAAAAACCAAATAACTTAAAATCATTATTAGTTGCTTATGCGGAAAATGTACACGATGATTTAGGATTATCTCTTGCTTTAAGAATGCTTGTAAATGATTCAAAAAAACATTTAGAAATTCTTCGATTTTTTCCAAGTTCCTCTAGTGAAGTCGAGAGTAGTTATGAATTTAGAAAAATGTTTGAGCTTTTACCTAGCGAAGTAAAAACAAGATTACAGATTACTAATTTAGAATCAGCCGAACCAATGCAAGTCGTAATTGAAGCGTCTCAAAACGTTGATTTAACTATTGCTGGAACGAGTCGAACTTGGGGAATAGAACGTCAAACTTTAGGTTTATATACTGATCGATTAGCTCAAGAATGTCAATCCTCGTTACTCATTGCTCGTCGTTATTCTCCAGTTAATAATCATTTGCAATCTCTCCTTACTTATGAAGAAAATACACTTAGATCGTAATCATTTAAGCTTTTATGCAATTGCGATTAGTTCGGTTCTCATCTTGTTTAAAGTTGTTAGTACCTATGGGGAAAATTATCTAAAAGCTCCACTTGCTATTTCTGGTACTTATCAAATTCAGTCTGATAGCTTACCAGCTTGTCTCAAAACTCAATCTTTACCCCTAAAAATCGATCAGTCTGGTGTATTTTTGTTTGCCCACTTAGCTAATATTACTTTAGATGGACGCATGAAAGACAATCAAATTAGTTTGACAGGAACACCATCTGCTTTATCGGATTGTTCATTTGCTCAAAAGAGTAATTTAAAAATTCAAGCAAGTGTTACAGATGAAACTTTAGTCGGTGAAATTATTTGGGATCAAACAACTTCTAAAACCAATTTTATCGCCAAAAAGGAAGTTGTTAAAGAATCTTCACCAGAAAGTCATTAAAGCTTAAATTAGCTTAACAAATCAGGATGTCTTTGTATAAGACGTTGATAGTCTCGGCGGATAGATGAATACGCACTGGGATCTAAATCAATTTCTGTTATTAAAGATTTAAGAATACCATAGCTATCTTCTATTTTCCAAAATTTATCTTTAATCCAAATATTTTGTTGAAAGCTATTCGCTAAGGTGGAAATCAATGACATTAGCGCAATAATTGCACAAGTTAGCTGCCAACCTTGTGAACCACTTCCTAACATAATTTTACCTTGACTTCCTGCCGCTAAAGCCGCTAAAAAAGTGGCAATTGTGCCAGTAATTAAAGCCATAAAAAAAAGAGTATTGTAGTACATCTTAAGCTTGCGTCTTTCTTGAGAAAGCTTACTGAGACTACGATTCAGTTGTTGGCGAAATTGATTAATCTGGATGTTCTCAGACATATTCAAATTCTTGGAATAAAAAAATTAATTTATATTTTACTTTTTCTTGTGAGTTCCTTTTTTCCCATCTAATGCACCTTCAACTAAAGCATTAAATCCATAAATTTCTCGACTTCCCGCGAGGGCAACTAATTCAACTTCTTTCTCGTCTCCAGGTTCAAAACGAACCGCCGTTCCCGCAGGGATATTAAGACGCATCCCTTTTGTTGCTTCACGCTCAAATTGTAAAGCTTCGTTAACTTCATAAAAATGAAAATGCGATCCAATTTGAATCGGACGATCGCCAGTATTAGCTACTAAAATCCGATGTGTTTCTTTTCCAGCATTAATTTCAATTTCTCCAGATGCTGCAATAATTTCTCCTGGGATCATATTTTTTTTCCTTATTGAATGGGGTTGTGTATGGTTACTAATTTTGTGCCATCAGGGAAAGTTGCTTCGACTTGTACTTCGGGCAACATTTCGGGTATCCCTTCCATCACTTCATCTCGTGTTAATAAATGTGTACCATCACTCATCAACTGGGCGACGGTTTTTCCTTCTCTTGCACCTTCTAAAATTGCGGCCGAAATATAGGCAACTGCTTCAGGATAATTAAGTTTAATCCCTCTAGCTTTGCGTCTTTCTGCAAGTAAGGCAGCCGTAAAAATGAGTAATTTGTCTTTTTCTTGGGGTGTTAATTGCATGGTGTATTAGTTCATCCGTTTTAGATACTATAAAGTCATAGTTGGAGTCGTTTCAAGCCATTAGATGCAGAGAGCCCCAGACTCTAGGAATGATCGGCGATCTTAAGAATAAAATTTCTCGTAAATAGTGCCAAACTAAGGATAACCAATAACGCGCTTTGATCGTCGAAAATCCCCGATAACGACACAGTAAACCCTGTTTTAATGTTTGGGTAATGCCTATTTCACCTTGATCATTAGCTTCGCTCAAGAGTAACCGAATTTGATCAATTATGGTATCTGAAATCGGTTGACCGAGACAAATTAAACTACCGATGACAGGGTATCCGTTTAAACCTTGGGGGCTATCTAGCATTTCTTCACTGTTTTCTAAACCTTGTCGATCGATCCAAAGGGGGTAGCCTTGTTGCCAGACTTCCGTATGCGATCGCCATTTTCCCTCTCGAAAACGTTCTCCCCTAGCACTCCGCCCTAAACGGGTGATATCCCAAGCTAAAAACGTTGCATTTTGCCCTAAATCGACCCTGATGTCCTGTTGATACACTGCGCCGTCAAAAATGATGGTTTCTTGGGGGAGCCATTCTAAACAGGCATTTTCCTCAAGCTGAAGGCTAATTTTTTGCGTCGCTATTTGTCCGTTACTTCGATAAATCTTAGCCGCCGCCGCCGTTGTAATTAGGGTTTTTGCATGGGGTTGTAGATGAATTGTTTGCGTTAGTTCATCGCCACCAACGACACCACCCGCCGTATGCAATAAAACACTATGACAAATTTCTTTTCCTTCAGGATAAAAAGAACGTTGAATTTTGAGTGGTGCTTTTGTATAACGATGTGTTAATAACGTTGTATCCGTTTGGTAGCTGTAAACTAAGTTTAAATCTCCATGCCATCTAGTCATAAAAATTAATCATTTTTTAGATTTTCTAAACGACTTGGATGATTAAACCAAGAACTTTCTTTTTGGTTTGAATATTTTTCTTTTAGCAATTTTTCTACATCTTGCATCGTACTATCACACGATACCCAACCTTTTTCAATATCAGGAAAATCGATTTTACAATTCGCGCACTTTTTATCTGAATAAAAGCGTATTGGACACCAAAAGGATTCAACATTTCTTAACATTTCAGTTCCCAGTGACCACACGCCAGTCATCCAATCGCAGTACAAACACCAAATCAAATCATAACCGATTAAGCCGACAAATTTATGGCGAGAAACATTAACCCAGTCTTTAGCTTCGTATTTTGGCAGTTTAATTAATTGAGTCAGAGGAGGATATACAATAAGTTCGGCAAATCGGACAATCCAAAAAACGGGAATGGCTAAAGCTGTAATCCAAACTGCAAGATGATTTCGCCATCCTCCAAAAATTTTACTATTAGTACGATGGATTTTTGAGTCTTGCCACTGTTCTCGATGAATCCACTCATGAATGATAATCCATATCCATAATGCACTAATTTCTGAAACTAATCCAATTGCTAAACCGCTACTTTTTTGAACCCAAAAACCAATCAAAAGAGGTAGCAACATAAAATAGCTCAGAGTTAAATCAATTCCTGGTGCATAACAAAGTTTGTCTGACCATTCTTGACCGATTTTACTGAATTTAGGGAGTAAATGAAGCAACAATGCTCCAAATAATAAGCTAATAGTGAGAGTGATGTAAAGTGTAAACATTTTTTAAGAGATCGACAAATATCAAAGTACTTAAATTGAATTTGACATCTTGTCTAGACTCTTTAGTCAATACAGAGCAAAATAATGACGTTTAATTCGCTTTTTAAGTTTTTTTGGCCAGAGAATCCATTTGACAAGAGAAAATAATTGAGCATTTAATAACTCAACTACAAACATATCCTCTAATCACTAAAGAACTAGAAAAGCATTGTATTATTTTAATATTTCACGCTTATCACTTTATTTAGAGCATCAAAAAACAAACATAGTTTTTTTGTACCTAAATTAATTGTTTACTAATGTGCGATGCAAGGAGAGAAATTTACTGACTTCTGTAGCCATTAAAGGTTGACTAAAACGATAACCCTGCATTTTCTCACATTTTAAAGACTGTAAAATTTCTAACTGTTGTTGTGTTTCTACTCCTTCAGCAACGACTTGCCAACCAAAAATATGCCCTGAAGCAATAATAGCGGAGACTAAAGCAGTTTGGTGGGGATGTGTTTTGAGATTATGAATTAAGGTTTGAGCAATTTTTAATTTTCTCATCGGCAATTGACTCAAATAGCTTAAAGAAGCATAACCTAGCCCAAAGTCATCAACAGCAATTTGAACATTCATGTCTTGAATCGTTTGTAACGTTTGTAATGATTCTCTGATGTTATCAATCATGCTATTTTCCGTAATTTCTAACTCTAACAAACTACCGTCTAAACCTGTTTTTGATAAAATTTGTTCTAACATTTTAGTCAAATAAGGACTTTGAAATAAGCGCGGCGAAATATTAACAGAAATTGGTAAATAACTCAATCCTAATTTAATCCAGTCTACATTCTGCTGACAAGCTGTTTTGAGAACCCATTGAGTAATAGGTATTATAAGCTCAGTTTTTTCAGCAACAGGTAAAAATCTTCCTGGAGTAAGTAGACCATATTTTGGATGTTCCCAACGTAAAAGAGCTTCTAATGCTTCAACTTCCCCTGTTTTTATATTAACTTGTGGTTGATAATATAAAGAAAATTCTTCGTTTTCTATCGCTTCATGCAAGAGCTTTTCAATTTGATAAAACTGCAAATTTTGTGAAGGTTTTGCTTTTGGCTCGTTCGGGTTAGAATAGCCTTTTTGTTTATTAATTTCTAAATTATTCTCGGCTTTTTCAATTAACTTTTGTCCAGTAACTCCATCAGTTGGATAAGTGGAAATTCCTAAATTACTTCTTAGAAATAAAAGCTGTTCATTAATATTTATTGAAGATTTAAGATTATTTAATAATCTTTGACTAATCGTTTGTATATCTTCTAAAACATTAATTTGAGAAATTAAAATAACAAATTTATCTTCCTGAATTCGACCAACTATATCGCCTGAGCGTAAACAATGTTTGATTTTTTTGGAAAATTCATTTAAAAGTAGTTTGCTAGTTGCTTGATCAAATTTTTCATAAATTTTGGCTAAGTTTTCAATTTCTAGTAAAAATATTGCTAAAATTTTACGAGATTGTCTAGCATTGTTGAGAGCTAATGATAAATGTTCATTAAAGAGTTTTAACTTGGGTAGTTGTGTAACTGGATCTAAATAGTTGTTTTGCAGTATTGTTACTTCTTCGGTACTATTATTATCATAAGAATTATAAGTAATAACGTCTAATGTTCTGTCGGATTGATTAGGAACAATAGGATAATTTTCTAAATCGGGATCAGTGATTTCAACATCTGGCGATCCATCTAAGTTCATCAG
The DNA here is from genome assembly GCF_003007785.1 of Aphanothece hegewaldii CCALA 016. Lineage (GTDB taxonomy): Bacteria > Cyanobacteriota > Cyanobacteriia > Cyanobacteriales > Microcystaceae > Chroococcus > Chroococcus hegewaldii. The sequence continues at coordinate 87,880 of NZ_PXOH01000004.1, forward strand.
AGAATCGAAAAAATTGCTAAATTGATGATAACTTGCATTAATATCACAACCAAAATTAATTAAATCACCATTTTTTAATTCATGTACTAAGCATTTTTCTCCATTAACATAAATGCCATTTTGACTTTTACAACCTTCTAAATTACCGTCTAAAATCCAATAGGAATAATCTTGAGTTTGGCTATTAGTTTTTCTAACTAAAGTCGCATGATATCGAGATGCTTGCGTTGAATAGACAACTATTTGATTATCTGAATGTCTGCCAATAGTGTATTTAACTTCTTCTAAAGAAATGGTTCGTCTACCTTTAGGATCTTCGATGATAAATATATGTTGACTTAATGGAGAATAAATCATGTAACTACCTCCAAGGTTTGAATTAATAGCAAATTTAGGCTGAGGAAACTCTCTACTTAATCATCAGTTATTTTGTCAAATTGAGCAGTGATATTTATTACTTAAAAGTGTGATTTAAATCACTGACATTAGGACAAACATCGAGTAAGACCATCAAAGAAAATGTCAAAACAGATTCATTTGAAACGGTGACTTTTGCTCGTCGCTCGAAAGAAGACGTTAAAGGAGCTAGTAAATTTTGAGCGATCGCTTGCTTACTAACTCAACTTTCTATCACTACTCAACAAAATTGATCTAATGCTCAGATCAAAAACAATATCACAGTAAGCCACAATTTAAAACTGGTATGTTAATCACCATTGTTTAATCGCTTTTAAATACATACAAATGTACTGTATAAAACGTTAATTTAAGTCAACCGTTTCTCTTTTTTATGATTTTATCTAATTTTGTTTGTCTAACTTATAAGTTAACTCAGACGCAATATTAGTGGTTTCACGTCTAATACAATGCTGTAAAAGAAGTTGTGTTGCATCCTCAGTTTTAAGAGGACGACTAAACAAAAACCCTTGTACTTCTTTACAATTAAGTTTTTCAAGAATTTCTAGTTGTTGTAGCGTTTCCACACCTTCTGCAACGACTCTAAGATTAAAACTACGACCTAGCATAATCATAGCTGAAAGAATCGCCGTATCTTGAGGTAGATTTTGTAAAGCTTGTACAAAGGTTTGATCAATTTTTAAAGTGTGAAAGGGAAATTTTTGTAAATAACTTAAAGAAGAATATCCCGTCCCAAAGTCGTCTAAAGAGATAGAAACTCCAAGAGAACGTAATTCATGAAAAGCTTGCGCGGCAAATTTTTCGTCATGTATAATGCTAGTCTCAGTAATTTCTATTTCTAAATAATGAGGATCTAAACCAGTTTCTTCTAAAGTTTTTTTAATCATTGAAACTAGATTAGGTTGCTGAAATTGACGGGGAGATAAATTAACAGTTATTGGAAAATCTTTCAACCCCGCTTTTAGCCAAGCTACATGTTGTAAACAAGCGGTTCTTAGAACCCATTGACTAACTGGAATAATTAAATCAGTTTGTTCTGCTAAAGTAATTAATTGAGTTGGCGGAACTTGACCCATCTCGGAATGATACCATCTTAATAATGCTTCTACTCCTGTTATTTCGCCAGTTAATATGTTGACTTGCGGTTGATAATGCAAAGTAAATTCATTTTTTTTAATCGCTTGATGAAGCCAATTTTCTAACTTTATTAATAAAAATGCTTTTGAAGTTATTGTAGAACTATAAAATTGATAGCGATTTCTGCCTTTTTCTTTAGCACGATATAAAGCAGCATCAGCATTTTTTAAGAGAGTTTCCGCATCTTCTCCATCTTTGGGATAAACAGCAATACCTATACTCGTTTTCAGATAAAATTGATGTTCTTTTATAATAAAAGGTTGTTTAAGACTATCTAAAATTCGTTGAGCTAACTTAATTGTATCTTCTTCAGCACGCATTTGAGGTAATAAAATAGTAAATTCATCACCACCCCAACGCGCAACAGTATCACCACCTCGAAGACAATTTACTAATCGTTTAGCAAAGTGTTGTAACACTTGATCGCCAAAGGAATGACCCAAAGAATCATTAATATTTTTAAAGCCATCTAAATCAATAAAGATGACGGCAATCACATTTTTATTTCGTTTTGCTTGTTCTAGGGAAATTAGTAACTGTTTACTAAACCAAGCTCGATTTGGTAAACCTGTTAATAAATCATGAAAAGCTTGATATTTTAGTTTTTGTTCCGTTTGTTTACGTTCGGTAATATCAAAAATATAACTTCGGATCAATTCATAATCACTCAAATAATGTACATACTGTTCAAAAATTTTCTCACCAACTTGAACTTCTCTTAATAAAAGATTTCCTTCAGTATTTTTAAATTCTTCAATTAATCCTTTTAAAATTGGATGATCTAATAATTCTTTTTGTAAATCATTAAATAACATATTTGCCACTGAATTAGTATAAGTAATTTTTCCGTTATAATTAATTTCTATAATGGCATTTGGGCTTAATTCAGGAAATGAAGCTAAACGGATTAAATCTTTGTTTTCTAATTGATTTGTATTTTCTTGTTCTGAAACTAAGGTGGATTTACTATTATTAGTTGATTGACTTTGTTCAATAATTTCTTCTAATGCCGTCGAATCAATAGGATTAAATAAAGCAATTTCTACAGAACTAGGTACAATATAGTAACTTGTTTTGGCTCGACCGCCAAATAATACGACATCACCGTGCCTCAAATCATGAGCTTCACGATTGATGCCATTAATAATTAATCCGTTAGTGCTTTTATTTCCTTCTAAATCACCATCAATAATTCGGTAATAATACTCATTTCCATTGGGTGATTTTTTGATCCGTAGAAAAGTAGCATGACGACGCGACACCACAGATTCATAAATCACAATTGCATTAGTAGATTCTCGACCTATAGAATACGTGGCATCTTCTAAGGTGACGATTCTTCGTGCTTTTTGGTCTTCAATGACTAAAATATGTCGAAAAGGTGGTAAATTATTCATTGTGGTTTTGGACAAAAAACAGCCCTCAATTTTAAAGTTCCCGATACTTTGATTAAACTAACATTCATTTATCCTCATTCTAAAAGCTAAATAACTACAGCATAACCATTGATTAAAAACTGAGTTGCATTATCAGTGTTTAAAGGACGTGAAAACCAATAACCTTGAGCTTCGTAACAGTTCTGACTCTGTAAAAGCTCAATTTGTTGTTGCGTTTCTACCGCTTCAGCTATAATTCTCGTATTAAAACCGCGTCCTAAAGCAGTAATAGCCGAAATTATAGCTAAGTCTTGTGTATTGCCGCGTAAATCTCTAATAAAAGTTTGATTAATTTTGACGGTTCTTAAAGAGAATTGTTTTAAATAACCGATCGCTGAAGGACCCGTACAGAAATCATCTAAACAAAGGCGTACACCCAAATTTTGTAAATCTTGAAATATTTGCGGTGCAGAATTTAAGTGTTGTCGCAAGGTTTTTTCAGTAAATTCTAATTCTAACCATTGGGGATCTAAACCAATTTGATCAAGCACTCTTGCAACGGTTTCGGCTAAATTAGGTTGTTGAAATTCTCTTCCTGACAAATTAACACCTATTGATATCGGAGGTAAACCATCTTTTTGCCATGCTAAATTCTGCCGACAAGCTGTTGTTAAAACCCATTTACCAATATGTAGCATTAGATCGGTTTTTTCGGCTAAAGGAAGAAATTTACTCGGAGCGATCGCGCCTAGTTCAGGATGATTCCATCTTAATAATGCTTCCATTCCTGTTATTTCGCCCGTTTTCATATTAATCTGAGGTTGATAGACTAATGAAAATTCTTGACGATCTAATGCTTGATGAAGTAGAGTTTCAATTTTGAGTAAAACCGAGGCTTCTTCTGACATCATTGGTGTATAAAATTGAAAATGATTGCGCCCTTGTTTTTTAGTACGACTCAAAGCTGCATCAGCGTTTTTAAGCAGCGTTTCTTGATCATCGCCATCTTGTGGATAAATCGCAATTCCAATACTTGTTTTTAGCTGAAGTTTATATTTTTCGATGACAAAAGGTTGTTTAAGGGCATCAAAAATACGATGAGAAAGTTTAACGGTATCTTCTGTATTTTTAATTCTTGGTAAAAGCACCGTAAATTCATCACTTTCCCAACGTGCAACGGTATCACCCGTACGAACACAAGCGGTTAAGCGTCGAGAAAAGCTTTGCAATATTTCATCCCCAATCTTATGACCCAAGGTATTATTAATATGCTTAAAAGAGTCAAGATCTAAAAACATTACTGCTAAAAGTGTTTGATTTCTTTGTGCTTCAGCTAAAGCGATCGCTAGTTGTTTATTAAATAAAACACGATTAGGTAAATTAGTCAGGGCATCATGAAAAGCTTGATATTGCATTCTTTCTTCTGAACGTTTTCGTTCACTAATATCTCTAATCGCCAAGCAGAATACATCTTTTTTCTTAAAGATTCCACGACTAATCCGCGCTTCTACACTAATCAGTGAACCATCTCGACACCGATGTAATGATTCTTCGACATGATAGGATTTACTTGCTTCGACTTGAGCTAATTCATCATCAATTATTTCTCGCTCTATGGCAACAATTTGATACAGATTAAGTTGTTTTAATTCATCTAATTCATATCCTGTTAATCGACAATAAGATGGATTAGCATCTAAAATTATTTTACTGTCACTTTGGATGAGTAAAATTCCTTCGGAGGTTTGTTCAACTAAAAAACGATAATAAGAAGTATCCTGATTTAATTGAATTTCTAATCGCTTGTATTTTGTTATTTCAAACAAATAACTTCTCACCACCTTACTATCTGGCAAATAATGGATATGCTGTTCAAAAGTATCATCACCAACTTGAATTTCTCGAACATATGAAGTTCCTTCTTTAGTTGTTGATTCTTGAACTAATCCATCTAAAATAGGATGATTTGCGCTATCATTTTTTAAATCAGGAAACTTGTATTTAGCGGCAGCATTAAGAGAAATTAATTCACCAGCGAAATTTAGTTCAAACATGGGAAAAGGACTACCTTCCACTGTGGGAATGGGTGATAAGATAGCTGTTTGTGTCGCTTCATCATCCACCCCTTTAAAAACCAAGGAATTTCCTTCAAAGTCTAAAGTCGCATTGTAAGGTAGATTCGCGGGAATTTGAATTTGTGTAATTTCAGGTATTTCTTCATCTTTAAAAGATGCTTTGAGGTTGTCTAATTCAGCAAGATCGGTAATTAAATGATAACTGGCTTTAACTTTACTTCCAAAGCGAATAGCATCTCCTGTTTTTAATTCTTGAGAAAAACAATACTTACCATTAACGGTTAATCCATTTGTACTTTTTTTACCTTGTAAACTACCATCAATGATTCGATAATACTCTTGATGATTTTGATAGTCGGTCACTCGTAATAAGGTTGCATGATGGCGAGAAACCTGACGATCATATAAGATAATCGAACTTGTTGGATCTCGACCAATTGAATAGGTACTTTCTTTGAGGGAAACAATCCGTTTTGATTTTTGGTCTTCAACGACTAAGACATGACGGATATCTTGTGCATTACTCATTTTTGGACTGCCACTAGACCAAAGGCTACAATTATAGAGTTCCCCAAAGTTTCAGATAAATAACAGTCTCAAACAAGGAAATATCCGCATCTTTACTGTATCTCTTTTATAAAGTTTTCTCTAGCCTTTATCCGATCTCAACAGAAAGAAGCAATGAATAGCAACAACAATACGGCACTCAAGGCACTGACTCAATCAAAGAAAGACACTCTCACTCTAGTGAGTGAGGAGAGTTTACAAGCGCGCTGCTCTTCAGATCTCGGCGAGATTGCGGCTCAGGCTATTATATGTCTAAAGGCGCAACGCTGTTCGATTTTGCTGTTTACTGAATCTCATTCTGGTTGTCTAGGGGTGAGTTACTGTGCTAATTTTCCTCATTCGGTGACTTCCCAAGTTACTCCGCTAGAACAAGCGATCGCTACTTATCTGAGTGAAACTGGACAATCTTTAATTATTAAAAATAGTAAATTTCTTCCTTTTCCACGGCCGAAAGTGGCTAGATTTAAGTCAACCAGTTTGCTCGCTGTTCCTCTTTTTCAAAATAATCAGATGATGGGAGCCATTATTGTTGAGCATCCAGAAGAGAAAAAGTATTTTGAAGAGACGGATCTAGATTTATTGAGTCTTTTTGCGAAAATTGCTAGTCAAACCCTTCATATCGCTTATTTACAAAATATTTTAAAATCAAAATTTGTCACTTTAGCCGTAGCCAGAGAAATACAAGAAACACAAGAAGCTGATCCCCATCCTACTAAACTCGCTAAAATTGTCGCTAAATCATTTTTTCGTGAAGTCACTCAAGCAGGTTTTAGTCCACCTCAAATCATTGAAACAGCAACAGAAGTTTTACATTTACTTCATTTAACCCTAGCTAAACACCGACAACGTTTATCTAGAGATGATTAAATTGTTCTTTTAAAAGATCCAAAAAGGCAAAAGTAGCAGGGGTTAATAGTGCATCTTTAAGGATCGCAATACCAATCATTCTAAAAAAAGGTACAGGTAAACTATAAATTTGTACTTCTTTTGGTATGGGTACAGCCGCAAGACGAGGAGTAATAGCAGCACCTAAACCTTTAGCAACCATACTAACAATTGTCGCATCAGAACGAACATGATAAATCGCATTCAAAGTCACCCCAAATTTGGCACTATGAGCATAAACCATCGCATCACAAGTATCACCATCAGGAGCCATAATTAAAGGATATTTGGTTAATTCTTCCCAAGTTAAATTCTGTCCTTTGAGTTGGAAATCGGGCGGAATTAAGACGACAAATTCATCTCGCATCAATTCGATAATTTCGAGATCTTTATGAGTCGGTAAATAATAATAAATAATCCCTAAATCGGCTCGTCCTTCTCGTAAATCACTCTCGACATGAATACAATCATCATATTCAGCAATACTAACAGCGATCGCTGGATAAAGTTGGCAAAATTCGGCGATTACTTCTGGCAAAATGTGAGTTGCTGCACTGCGAAACGAAGAGATCCGGACTTGTCCCCCTTTTAATCCTTTGGCTAAATCAGCTTGTTTAATAATATCTTCCATGAGATAACAAATTTGTCGCGCTCGTTCGACAATTTGTTGACCAACTGGCGTAAGATTAGCTCCATAACGTCCTCTGGTGAACAAAACTACCCCTAAATCTTCTTCTAGTGTAGCGATCGCATAACTAATAGCAGATTGGGACATCTGAAGTTGTAAAGCGGCTTCGCTAAAACTACCATAATCTGTGACCGCAATTAAGATTTGTAGTTGGGATAGTTTTAAGTGGTTGGAACGCTCATGATTCATCGTTTTAGCCATCACATTTCTAAGGTGCCTGGTTAGGGACATTATTGTAAGAAAAAGAGAAGAACTAGAGAAGCATCTATCAGTGGGATTGATAGATTATCATCCAATCCATGAATTGTTTATATAATGAACCATTCATAAGATGAGGGTATAGAACAATTTGAAAAACGAGATTCATTATGAAATGCAACAGCGAATCCCTAAACTATCAAGAATCAGAACTATTGTTTCTTTTATCTCCAAAAACTCAATCTACATTTTGGTTAAGTTTACAAAATATTTGGCAAAATATAAATCGTTATTTTAATACATCCTTAGAGTTACAAGTTTGGCGTATGGTCGATCATCAAGGTAATATTTGGTGGAGTGCTTACAATCCAAAAACGAAACAATCTGTTAATCACATATCGGAAGAACAGATGAGAATCTGGATAGAACAAAACTATCGATAGTTATAACAAAAGATTACTAAATGATCATGTAAAATCTGCCTAGGCCATACAATAAACATGATTATTTTAGATTCTTGAGATAAAATGCTGAAAATTCGTTTACCTTACTCTGCTTTAATAATTCCTTTGTGGCTTACCCTTGCTTCATCGGCTCAGGCTCTTAATTTTATCACCGATCGACAAGCTCTCAATGGCAATGATTCAATTGATTGGTCGAGTTTAGGTAAAGTATTCAATCCGTTTAATCCAAATCCTGCCGACTTTTTGAGCAATTCTTTTACAGCTAATTCTGCTCAAGGTTTGGGGTTAGAGGTTGATATTCCACTTCCTGCAAGTGGTATTACTCCCCCTTTTGTTTTTCAAACCGCTAACCCTCCTATTGGTATTCCGACAAATTTCGCCAATGGTGACTTTATTTTGCTAACTGGGTTAACCCCGATGGTTTTTCCTTCCCCCGGAAATCCAGGGGCATTAAGTATCAGTTTTGCTCAACCTGTAAGAGCCGCAGGGACACAGATCGCTGTAGATGACGTTTTTAACTTTACTGGGTTTATCTCGGCTTATGATGTCAATAACAGCTTACTGGGAACCTTTTCACTCTTCGGTATCTCATCCCTTGCCCTCGATAATTCTGCGATCTTTTTGGGAGTCAGCAGCACTAACGCAGAAATTAAACGAATTGAGATTAGTAGTTCTGTGAGCGATAGAGCGATCGGTATTAATACTTTAAGCATTAATAATCCTGCGGTTCCAGAGTCTTCGAGTTCTTTAATGTTTATTGTGGTTGGTGTCGGTTTATTGGTCTTAAAAACACGTCGTAAAGGAAATATATTATGAGTAGTGTTAAAGACATTCCATTCGACCAGATTCAAACTTGGATCAAAATAGAAAAAGAAAAAGGCCGATCTTTGCTTTGATATTGTCGCGGAACTGGCTACCCGTAATGATGTCACAGTTCTTTCAGTCAAAGATTCTTCAGAAAAAAGACATCAACTCATCGTAGATGCCATCAAGAAATCGTGAACCTATAACATCAGTGGAACCGATAGAATTAGGTAAAAGCTTATTTTATTGCTTGATCCTATGGCAGAGACAGAAGTTAAAACCCCTCCTAAATTAAACGACGACACTTATCTTGATGAGCTTCCAGATGAGGTCGAAATGTCATTGTTTGATCACCTCGAAGAATTACGCCTGCGTATTTTCTATTGTCTCCTTGCTGTAGGTGTAGGGATGATTGGCTGTTTTATCTTCGTTAAACCGTTGGTGCAGTTGCTTCAAATTCCGGCAAATGGCGTTAAATTTTTACAGTTAGCTCCTGGTGAGTTCTTTTTTGTCTCGATTAAAGTTGCTGGCTATAGTGGCATACTTGTAGCGAGTCCTTACATTCTTTATCAGATTGCTCAATTTGTTTTACCAGGGTTAACTCGTCGGGAACGTCGTTTACTTGCTCCAGTTTTTTTCGGTTCAAGTGTACTATTTTTTGCTGGTTTGGCTTTTGCTTATATTGCGTTGATTCCGGCTGCGTTACAATTCTTTATTAGTTATGGTGCGGATGTAGTTGAACAAGCATGGTCAATCGATCGCTATTTTGAATTTGTCTTGTTGCTTCTGTTTAGTACGGGGTTAGCCTTCCAAATTCCGATTATTCAGCTAATTTTAGGCTTTTTAAACATTGTTTCGTCACAACAAATGTTATCGGGTTGGCGTTTCGTCGTACTGGGTTCAGTGGTTTTAGGCGCTGTTTTAACTCCTTCGACTGATCCTTTAACTCAATCTCTTTTAGCAGGAGCGGTTCTAGGGCTATATTTTGGGGGTATAGGGATGGTTAAACTGACGGGACATTAACCATCATCTAAGATCCATTCCGAAGCTCGATCACCCAAATCTAAGGGAATGCTAACTGCTTTACCGAGTCGGGGACGTTCGCGGGTTTTAGCAATAAATGATGTTACCTGTTCAACGCCTCCCCAAGCATTGAGATAATTAGTAATTGCGTTAAGATGTTCGATGTATTCCTGTTGAGACAAAGGAAAGGAAACCTGTTCTAAGTATTTCCACATGACTTGAACAAAGATCCTTCCCTTGATGCGTCTAACTTGAATATCGTAGGAATATCCCCACTTATTAAGCAAAAGTTGATGGAGTTCTGATCCGGTCATGAGGCTGCATTAGAATTGATTACAATAGTTTATACACTATGAGATAGATGGTCAATCCTAAGTCGGTACAGCTTCACCAGGGCGAAGTTTAGCCCATTTACCTGTTTCGCACAAAAAACTATTGCAACCGACGACATCCCATTCCATCTCGATATAATCTTCTTTGGGACGAATGTTAACATTAATCGTCGGTTCTGTTGCCTCAAAGTCGGGATTTTCAGTTAAATGGGGTTGTTGATGTTGAATTTCAACAGCGTGATAGGTGGTGCAGCGATCTACGAAATAGCAGTTTACACAAATACACATAGTCCTACTACTCTTCTACTTTTCTGTTAATCTAACTCAAACGGCGAGGTTATGGGTTGATCTTTACTTTTATTTTTGTAACATAAATGGTTCGATACGAAAAAATAGATACTCTGAGATTTTCTGAATTACCGTTTAGTTTAGACTGGTTATCTTCTGATACTTATTTAGTCGGTGGGGCTGTACGAGATGCGCTACTTTGTCGTAAAAAAGAGTATATTGATTTAGATTTTGTCATTCCAGAATTTGCTCTTTGTACAGCGAAAAAAATTGCCAATCACTACAATGCTGGTTTTGTAGTATTAGATCAAGAAAGACAAATTGCTAGAGTGGTTTTTCCCCAAGGAACAGTAGATTTTGCTCAACAAGAAGGAAATACTTTAGAAAAAGACTTACAACGACGAGATTTTACAATTAATGCGATCGCTTATAATCTTCATACTCAAACATTGATCGATCCTTTAAACGGATTAGAAGACTTAAAACGGGGTATTATTAAAATGGTATCATCCGCTAATTTAGAAGATGATCCATTACGATTGTTGCGGGCATATCGTCAAGCAGCCCAACTCAATTTTAAGATAGATTATGAGACGCGATCGACAATTTGTCGTTTAGCCCCACTTGTTGGTAAAGTTGCTGCCGAAAGATTTCAATCGGAATTAAATTATTTATTACGAAATGCACTGGGTAATTATTGGTTAGCTATTGCTTGGGAAGATCATGTCTTAGAATATTGGCTCAAAAATATCACCCAATTAAGCTTAGACAAGATTTCTCATCTTGAATCTACTGCTCAAATTTTATCACAAAAACTGGCTTATTCTTTTCAGTTTACATCAGAAATAATTCTCACTGTTAAACTAACCTGTTTGGTTTGTCCTATTCCTGAAGAAGCAGAACTAGAATTAAATAAAATCAAGTATTCTCGTAATGATATTCGGACAATTACAACCATTTTAAGAACATTTTCTCAGTTGAAAGATGTCAGCATTGATAAAAGTCTTAGACAACAATATTTTTTATTTCAATCAACAGGAAATATTTTTCCTTATTTAGCTCTTTTTGCTCTCTTACATAAAGTTGATTTAGATTGGATTATCTTTTTAATGAATCGTTATCTCGATCCATTAGATCCCGTTGCACATCCTAAACCATTAGTTAAAGGAAATGATTTAATTCAGTGTTTAAAAATTCCTCCCAGTCCAAAAATCGGAAAACTTTTAACCGAACTTCAAATCGCCCAAATTGAAGGAAAAATAACCACAGCAGATGAAGCTATTCAATTAGCAAAAAATTGGTTAATTTTAGATGTTTTATAAATAACTATGAAAATCAAAAATATTATTCAAATATTATTCGCTTTTTCTCCTTTATTAATTATTCTTCCAGTTTTTGCCAAAGCAAGTTTAGAAATTGACGGTGATAAACCACTCAAAGATAAAGAAATTAAATCAGGATTCATCAAAGTTAGAGTAAGTTATCAACCGAATAATTTAGCACAAGATACTAATGGTGATTCGATAGAAAATTTGTCTTATAAAATTTATTATAAAGATGTTTTATATGTTAATGATAAAGCATACAATATGTTTGCACCTGTCGGAATAGATTTACAAGATTTAGATAATAATGGAACAGATGAAGTCATTATTAGAACCTTTAGCGGTGGGGCGCATTGTTGTACAAGTTATTATATTTATACTTGGCAGAACAATAAGTTTAATAAAATCGATACAGGTTTTATAGATGGTGAAGGTGGCGTTTTTGAAGACTTGAATAATGACAAGAAAATTGAATTTATTACCTCAGATAATTCTTTTCTTTATCAATTTAGTTCTTATGCGGGTTCTTATCCACCTACACTTATTTATCAGTTTGATGATGGTAAATTTATCGATGTCACTCGCAATCATCCAAAGCTTTTAATAGAACGATTACAAGATATGTATCAAGCTTATTTAACCGCTAAGAAAGAAGATTATGAACGTAATGGAGTCTTATCGGGTTATGTCGCTCAAAAAATTCTTTTAGGTGAATATGAATCAGGTTGGAAATTTATGTTATCTAATTATGATCGTTCGTCAGACTGGGGATTAGATATTTATAAAGGTGAAAATATTGTTGGAAAACATCCAGATTTTCCTACAGCTTTAAAAGTATTTTTAATTGAGAGAGGATATTTAGATAAAAACGGCAATCCTAAAAAATAAATATTATAATCATCGCTAAAAAAACCTATCATGAGTATGTTAGCTAGATATTTTGGAGCGGATTTTATGACTTTAGCAGAATCTTCAATCATAGAACCAATTCGACTTGATTTCAGCACTATACATCTTACTGATGAACAATTCTATCAGCTATGTATTGCTAATCCAGAACAACCTTTAGAACTAACTGCAAAAGGAGTATTAATTATTATGTCCCCTGTTGGTGGAGAAAGTGGAGAGCGTGAGATAAACTTAGGTAGTCAAGTTTATAATTGGAACAGTCAAACTAAGTTAGGGAAAGTTTTTAGCTCATCTACGGTTTTTCGACTCCCTCTCGGTGGACAGCGATCGCCTGATGTTTCTTGGGTAGAACTCTCACGCTGGAATGCACTAACCCCCTCTCAACAGCAAAAATTCCCCCCCATTGCACCAGATTTTGTTATTGAGTTACGTTCTCGTACTGACTCCCTATCTGATCTGCAAGAAAAAATGTTAGAGTATCGTGCGAATGGGGTTCGCTTGGGTTTACTGATTAATCCTCAAGTGCAGCAAGTCGAGATTTATCGATTAAATCAAGAGGTGGAAATTTTGCGCTCTCCTACAGAAGTCAATTGTGATGAGGTGTTACCTGGATTTCTATTAAATTTAAGCACAATTTGGCAGTAATTTAAAAATAAATTTTAATCATAGTTAGCAAAAATATCTGAGGATTTTATGACTTTAGCAGAATCTTCAATCATAGAACCAATTCGACTTGATTTTAGCAGTATCCATCTTACTGATGAACAATTCTATCAGCTATGTATTGCTAATCCAGAACAACCTTTAGAACTAACTGCACAAGGAGTCTTAATCGTTATGTCCCCTGTTGGTGGAAAAAGTGGAAGGTCTGAAGCAAGTTTAATCGCACAGTTATATAATTGGAACAGTAAAACTAAGTTAGGTGAAGTTTTTAGTTCCTCGACGGTTTTTCGACTCCCTCTCGGTGGACAGCGATCGCCTGATGTTGCTTGGATCGAACTCTCACGCTGGAATGCACTAACCCCACAACAACAACAAAAATTCCCTCCTATTGCACCAGATTTTGTTATTGAGTTGCGTTCTCGTACTGACTCCTTATCTGATTTACAAGAAAAAATGTTAGAGTATCGAGCGAATGGAGTACGTTTAGGTTTACTGATTAATCCACAAGCGCAACAAGTCGAGATTTACCGAATTAATTAAGAAGTGGAAATATTACAATCACCTAGACAAGTCGATTGTGATGAGGTGTTACTTGGTTTTCTGTTAGAATTAAGCACAATTTGGCAGTAATTTAAAAATAAATCTTAATCATAGTTAGCAAAAATATATGAGGATTTTATGACTGTATCAGAATCTTCAATCATAGAACCAATTCGACTTGATTTCAGCAGTATCCATCTTACTGACGAACAATTCTATCAGCTATGTATTGCTAATCCAGAGCAACCTTTAGAACTAACTGCAAAAGGAGTATTAATCGTTATGTCCCCAGTGGGTGGAGAAAGTGGAGAGCGTGAGATAAACTTAGGTAGTCAAGTTTATAATTGGAACAGTCAAACTAAGTTAGGTGAAGTTTTTAGCTCATCTACGGTTTTTCGACTTCCATTAGGTGGACAGCGATCGCCTGATGTTGCTTGGATCGAACTCTCACGCTGGAATGCACTAACCCCACAACAACAACAAAAATTCCCTCCTATTGCACCAGATTTTGTCATTGAGTTGCGTTCTCGTACTGACTCCTTATCTGATTTACAAGAAAAAATGTTAGAGTATCGTGCGAATGGGGTTCGCTTGGGTTTACTGATTAATCCTCAAGTGCAGCAAGTCGAGATTTATCGATTAAATCAAGAGGTGGAAATTTTGCGCTCTCCTACAGAAGTCAATTGTGATGAGGTGTTACCTGGATTTCTATTAAATTTAAGCACAATTTGGCAGTAATTTAAAAATAAATTTTAATCATACTTAGCAAAAATATCTGAGGATTTTATGACTTTAGCAGAATCTTCAATCATAGAACCAATTCGACTTGATTTCAGCAGTATCCATCTTACTGACGAACAATTCTATCAGCTATGTATTGCTAATCCAGAGCAACCTTTAGAACTAACTGCAAAAGGAGTATTAATCGTTATGTCCCCAGTGGGTGGAGAAAGTGGAAATTATGAGTTAGAGTTAGGAACAGATCTAACCATCTGGAACCGCAGAACTCAACTAGGGAAAGTTTTTAGCTCTTCTACGGTTTTTCGACTCCCTCTCGGTGGACAGCGATCGCCTGATGTTTCTTGGGTAGAACTCTCACGCTGGAATGCACTAACCCCCTCTCAACAGCAAAAATTCCCCCCCATTGCACCAGATTTTGTTATTGAGTTACGTTCTCGTACTGACTCCCTATCTGATCTGCAAGAAAAAATGTTAGAGTATCGTGCGAATGGGGTTCGCTTGGGTTTACTGATTAATCCTCAAGTGCAGCAAGTCGAGATTTATCGATTAAATCAAGAGGTGGAAATTTTGCGCTCTCCTACAGAAGTCAATTGTGATGAGGTGTTACCTGGATTTCTATTAAATTTAAGCACAATTTGGCAGTAATTTCTGTAGTGTTAGCTTTATTATTTCATAATCAAATTAATTATATAGAAGTTCTTTAGCAGATGAGTTACGGGAAAAGATTGTCATGAAAATTTTTAAGTTATCAAAATATATAACCATAATTACAAGTTTTTTAATATTTGTAACTTTTCTCGATATCATTATTGCAAAAAGTTTATATCATCCTCTCATTTATCCCTACAAATTTTTAAGCTGGTTAATTACTACTAATTCCACTTCTGCTCAAACAACGAATAATCCTGCTTCTAAAATGACCGTTTCTACTAAAAATAGAATGGTTGTAACGACACAACATGAAGCGACAAAAGTAGGAATACAAATACTGAATCAAGGTGGTAATGCGATCGATGCTGCGGTTGCTATTGGTTATGCACTTGCTGTCACTGATCCTTGTTGTGGTAACTTAGGAGGTGGTGGATTTATGCTAATTCGTTTAGCAAATGGTAAAGAAATTTTTATCAATTTTCGTGAAAAAGCACCTCTCGCAGCTACTCCTAATATGTACTTGGATAAACAAGGAAAAGTTATTACTGACAGAAGTAGAAAAGGATATTTAGCAGTAGGTGTTCCAGGTACAGTAAAAGGGTTAGACTATGCTTTAAATCAATATGGAACTTTATCGAGAGAGCAAGTGATTTCACCATCGATACAGTTAGCAGAAAAAGGATTTATTCTAACTGAAGGTGATATACGCATTTTAAAATTAAACGAGAAAAAGTTTACACAATCTAATGTAGCTGCTATCTTTCTTAAAAACGGTAAAACAACTTATCAAGTAGGCGATCGCTTAATTCAAAAAGACTTAGCTAAAACTCTTAAACTCATTTCTCAAAATGGTTCAGATGTTTTTTATAATGGAGAAATAGCTCAAAAAGTTGTACAAGCAAGTCAAGAAAATCAGGGAATTTTGAGTCTAAAAGATTTTCAGCAATATTCAATTACAGAACAAGAACCTTTACGCTGTAATTATCGAGGTTATAAGGTGATTTCGTCACCACCCCCAGGAGGAGGAACCACACTCTGTCAAATGCTCAATATATTAGAGGGATATAATCTAAAAAAATTAGGCTTTCATACTCCCCAAAACTTACATTTAATGTTATCAGCGATGTTGTATGCTTATGCCTATCGCAATATTTATTTAGGTGATCCAAAGTTTGTCAATATACCTTTAGATATACTTTTGTCGAAAGAATATGCTGAACAAATTAGAACAAAAATATTACCCAATAAAGCGAGAAATCCTGAAGAACTCTATCAACCCATTCTACAACCAGAAGGAACAAACACAACTCATTATTCTGTAGTAGATAAAGATGGAAATGCTGTCGCTGTAACTTATACCATTAATTCTAATTTTGGTGCTGCTGTAATAGCAAGTGATACAGGATTTTTATTAAATAATGAAATGGATGATTTTACCAGTAAACCGGGTGAAGCAAATCAATTTAGCTTAATACAAGGAAATCCTAATCTAATTGAACCGCAAAAACAGCCCCTTAGTTCGATGTCACCGACAATCCTTACGAAAAATGGTCAACTTTTTTTAGTTACGGGTAGTCCTGGTGGTTCAACAATTCCCACGACAATTTTACAGGTTATTACTAATTTAGTCGATCATCAAATGAATTTGGAACAGGCGGTTAATTCATCTCGAATTCATTATCAGGGTTTACCCAATGCTGTCTTAAATGAACCAAATGGGTTAAACGATACAACGATCCAAAAATTATCAGAAATGGGATATAAAATTAATCCTTTTTATAACTGGGGTGCTGCTGAATCAATTTTAATCGATCCTGAAAAAGACTTAATTTATGGCGTAAATGATCAACGGAAACCAGCAGGACAAGCACTAGACTAGAATATAAGACTGCACAAATACATAAGAGGATATCGTGAGCGTTAGAGTTCGTATTGCACCTAGTCCAACGGGAAACCTACACATCGGAACCGCTAGAACAGCAATTTTTAATTGGTTGTTTGCTCATCATCACAGTGGTACATTTATACTAAGAATTGAAGATACTGATATAGAGCGATCGCGCCCCGAATATACCGATAATATTAAATCGGGTTTACAATGGCTTGGTATAAACTGGGATGAAGGCCCTTTTTATCAAACTCAACGCTTAGATCTTTACCGTCAATATATCCAAACCCTGCTAGATAAAGGTTTAGCCTATCGTTGCTATTGTACCCCCGATGAACTCGAACAAATGCGGGAAGCCCAAAAAGCAAGAGGTGAAGCACCCCGCTACGATAACCGTCATCGCAATTTAAGCACAGAACAAGAGGAAGCGTTTATCTCTGAAAGTCGTATACCTGTGATTCGTTTTATGATTGATGACGATCGTGAAATTGTCTGGAATGACGCGATAAGAGGCAAAGTATCGTGGAAAGGGAGTGATCTAGGTGGTGATATGGTGGTTGCACGTGCCGCAGATAGCCAAGATGAAGCGTTCGGACAACCATTATATAACCTAGCCGTCGTTGTCGATGATATTGATATGAAGATCACCCAAGTTATTCGAGGTGAAGATCATATCGCTAATACTGCTAAACAGATTTTATTGTATGAAGCTTATGGCGCATCTGTCCCAGAATTTGCCCATACTCCCCTAATTTTGAATCAAGAAGGGCGAAAACTGTCTAAAAGAGATGGTGTAACTTCGATCGATGATTTCAAAAAAATGGGATTTTTACCCGAAGCAATGGCAAATTATATGACGTTGCTTGGTTGGACAGCCCCCGACTCAACGCAAGAAATCTTTACACTAGAAGAAGCAGCTAAAGTCTTTACTTTAGAACGAGTTAATAAAGCGGGTGCAAAGTTTGATTGGGATAAATTAGACTGGGTTAATAGTCAATATTTGCATCATTTACCACCAGAAAAATTAGTCGATTTGATCATTCCTTATTTGCAAGAAGCAGGATATCAAGACTTAGGCGATCGCACTTGGTTGTTAAAGCTTGCTACACTAATTGGCCCCAGTTTAACCCGTTTGACGGATGCAGTAAAAGAAAGTCGTTTGCTATTTGGTGAAACACTAAATTTTACCGAAGATGCACTAAATCAACTTAAAACTACTGGAGTTAAAGAAATTTTGCAAGAGATTTTAAGCAAAATTGAAGCAGAATTAACCGAAGAAACTGCCAAAGAAATTGTTAATCAAGTTACGAAATCTCAAGGTGTTAAAAAAGGCGTTGTTATGAAGTCTCTCCGCGCTGGTTTAATGGGAGAATCACACGGGCCAGATTTGATGCAATCTTGGGTATTACTCCATCAAAAAGGTTGGGATAAGTTACGTTTACAACAATCTTTGTCTGCGATGTAATTCAACTTGTGTAGGGGTCGCGGAAGGCAAGGGGCTGTGTGCCGAACTTGTTCGGTACCCTGTAAGCCCCGTCGACTGCACGCCGTATCACGGAATTTTAAATTCCGTGAGCGGTGCAGTTTGGTATCCAAACCCTTAATAACTTTTTTTTAAGAGAAGTAAAAATTACCTAAAAATAGATATTAAAAACTTTAAATAATAGTTTTTTTAGGTTATAATAGAGATAATTTTTTCTGCTAACTAGCCAATATTGATGTAAAAAACCGAAAAAGATAGTAAATTAAATGGTTCAAAAAATCGCTCTATTTAATCATAAAGGTGGTGTCAGTAAAACAACCACTACATTTAACCTTGGTTGGATGCTTGCCTCTAAAGGGAAAAAAGTAATTTTAGTAGATACTGATCCACAATGTAATCTGACTGGTATGGCATTGGGAGAAGATACAGAAGACGACGAAGCAAGATTAGAAGAGGTTTATAAAACACACTCAAATATTAAAACAGGTTTAGCACCCGCCTTTGAATCGCAACCAAAAGCGATCGATGCTGTAGACTGTATTGAGATTGAAGGTATAAAAGGATTATATTTACTGCCTGGTCATGTTGGCTTTGCGGAATATGAAGTAACGCTTGGGATTGCACAAGAACTTAGTGGTTCAATTCAAGCTCTTAGGAATTTACCTGGTGCTATTACGGATTTGCTGGACAAAACGGCAAAAAAATTTAATGCAGATTACATTTTAATTGATATGAGTCCTAGTTTAGGGGCAATTAATCAGAATTTACTAATGACGAGCGATTTTTTTATCGTTCCGACAATGCCTGATTTTTTTTCGGTAATGGCGATTGACTCTCTAACTAAAGTCTTACCCAAATGGTACGCATGGGCAAAAGCAGCAAGTTCACTACCAATTTTGAAAGAAGCCGCCTATCCATTCCCTGATATTACGCTGCGTTTTTTAGGTACTATTGTTCAAAATTATCGAACTAACAAAAGCAAACCAACAGCCGCTTTCCAAACTTGGATACAAAGAATAGAAGGAAGTGTTTCTTATAAGCTAGTTCCAACCCTTCGTCAACATAATATGATGCTGCCTGATCTACTTTATAGTCAACAAAATATTAGTGACAGCTTTACTCTGACAAAAATACCTAATTTTAATAGTTTAATAGCTTTATCACAAGAGTATAGAACTCCTATTTATGCTCTGACACAAGATCAATTAAGTGATTCTAAATGGCAGGGAAATGTACTAGCAAATTTTCAATATCAGCAAAAACAATTTCGAGAAACATTTTTAGATTTAGCCGATAAAGTAATCGGGTTAACCGCTCCTCAATATGCAGTCAGCACTTGATCAATTTCGTATTAGTATTGGTCGTGTTCGTGACCTTATTTCTCTTCATAACTCTATTAAAGCTCAAGCTACTCCTGCACTGGATTTATCCGATATTTTGAGAGCAGCTTTAGTTCTAGCTGTAAGTGCTTTAGACTATTATGTGCATGAGATTGTAACGTTAGGAATGTTGGAAATTCATCGAGGTCAACGCCCAGAACCCCCATCTTCTGCTAACACTTCTTCATCAGCATTTTCTCGTTTTCAAGTTTCATTGGGTGGCGCACGGCAAGAAAGATTAATAGCACTTGATATTGCTTCTTGGCTAGAAAATGAAATTATACAAAATCAAGGTTATTCATTTTTACAACAACCCTATATTATCTCAGCTTTGCTCCCAGTTATATCGAATAGTATTCTTAATCGACTTAATAATGTTTCTTGGTTAGAAGATGAAATTAGAGAACGCCTTAGTTATCAAAGTTTTCAGCAACCAGAGAAAATAGCTGAAGCAATTAGGTTGATTTCAGATAAAAAATTATGGGATGAAGTGGCTACTCAACTTGGAAAGCCGACGAAAGATGTTAAACAGCAACTTAGTGCTATAGTTGATCGTAGAAATAAAATTGCTCATGAAGCCGATATAGACCCTACTTTTAATATCGGTAGCCGTTGGAATATTGATGAAATTTTAGTTGATGATGCAGTTAACTTTATTGAGCAAGTTGTTGAGAGTATTCATAAAATTTTGTAAAAAAATCATAAAAAGTAAGGTAAAATGAGCAACTTATTCTTCAGATTATACTAACGCCAAAGCTAACATTAGATTATCATCGCCAACATCATAAAACAGCTATGCAAACTCAAACCCGCTATTACACCCCAGAAGAATACTTAGTACTCGAAGAGAAAGCAGAATACAAAAATGAATATAGAGATGGAGAAATTGTAGCTATGACAGGTGGAACCACGAATCATAACGAAATCGCCGGAAACTTGTATGCTCATCTCAAGTTTGCCCTCAGAAGCAAAAACTATCGCGTTTATATCGGTGATGTTCGTTTATGGATACCGCGTTATCGTCAGTATACCTATCCTGATGTCATGATTATTCAAGGAGAACCTATTTATGCAGAAAAAGGAACGACTACTGTTATGAATCCTATATTAATTGCTGAGGTTTTGTCGCCTTCTACCCAAAATTATGATCAAGGTGAGAAATTTATGTATTATCGCTCAATTCCAGAATTGAAGGAATATCTTTTAATTGACCAAAAACAATATCATGTCATGCAATATACGAAAACAAGCGAAAATCAATGGTTATTGACTGAATATGAAGATAAAAATGCTATTATCACGCTCAATTCAGTTAATTTTACAATTCCGCTAAATGAGCTTTATACGGGGGTTAGTTTCGAGAACACCGAAAGTTAACTATTTAGTTGTTTAAATGCAGTATCGGTCATCTCATGAATATTATTGAGTGTCGGAAAAAACGATCGATCAGCAATCTTTAACCATAATAAATATTCTATATTACCGGCTGGCCCAGTAATCGGCGACCACGTTAAACCACCGTATGACCATCCCAAATTCTGAGCAACTTGTAATATATTTAAAATAGCTTCAGCTTGATCTAAAGAATTTCTCACAACGCCATTTTTACCGACTTTTTCTCTTCCGACTTCAAACTGTGGTTTCACGAGTAAAATTACTTCTTTTGGGTGTATGAGCAAATCCCATAAAGGATGTAAAACTAAGGTGAGGGAAATAAAGGATAAATCCATCACCCCTAAATCTGCGGGTGTGTTACTTTCGTATAAACTTTCTGGGGTTACATAGCGAAAGTTTGTGCGTTCTTTTAAAATAACCCGTTCATCTTGACGCAAACTCCAAGCAACTTGACCATATCCAACATCTACCCCGTAAACTTGTTTTGCACCTGCTTGTAAAAGACAGTCTGTAAAACCACCTGTAGATATGCCACCATCTAAACAAATCCGATCTTTTACCGAAATTTGAAACAATTCTAAAGCTTTAGCTAATTTTTCGCCACCACGAGAAACAAACTTTGGTTTTGCTAGTAATTCTATTTTGGCATTGGGATCGATTTCGGTTGCAGGTTTATCGATCGTTTGCTGATTAACTTTGACTTCTCCTGCGCGAATGAGGGTTTGTGCTTGTTGACGCGAAGAACAAAGATTAAGCGTTACTAATAGGGTATCGAGTCGCTGCTTGGGCAATGAAAAACACTATTTGTCTAATACAATTAAAAAATTACCATACTTTGACAAAAAAGTCAAGTTTTTTCGGATTTAAATTTATTAATGTAAGCTAAAAGAAATAACGCTCTTACTTATTGAGTGATAGATCATGAATAAAGATACTAAATTTGCTGCATTAGTTTTAGGAATTCCCCTATTAGGTTTGGCGTATTGCGCTCTCATTTTGGCTATTATGCTATCATCTCCTTGGGCGAGAGAACATCCCGTGATTATTGCAACTATTTTTGTCATTGCGCCTTCTTTAATTTCGGGTTCATTGTGGTTATTATCTTCTGCTAAAGCCAGACATAAAGAAAAAATTGGCTTATAAAAGTTGTCTTAGCGATCGCATTCCCCAAAATCCCAATTCAGCATCAAATTTAATGTGTTTGTTTAAATAAGGAAATAAATTTAGTAAATAATTAAATATGATTAAACCATCACCCCCAGTGATTAATATTTTAGCATTAGGAAATTGCGTGAGCCAGTCGCTAATAAAATAGTGAACACCTGCTAAAGTGTTATAAATTATTCCACTTTCAATAGCTGTTTGAGTTGTATTTTCCCAAAGATGAGGTAATTTGTCTGGTAAAGCAACAGTCGGTAAAGCAGCCGTTTGACTCGATAATGATTGAAATTGTAGCCGAAATCCTGGTAAAATTGCCCCACCAATAAAGTTTTTTTGGGCATCAATTCCAGTAAAAGTTAAAGCCGTACCAACATCAATAACTAAACAAGGATATCCATAACTTTCACCTGCGCCTAATACCGTTATTGCTCGATCTATTCCCAAAGTAGGATATAGTTTTTTTAAAGGAATCTGTTCTAATTTAATTTCAATGAAATGGGGATAATTTTGAAAAAAAGTCGTTTGTGAGGGAACAACAGAAGCTAAATAAATAGGTAAGTCTAAACAATTTTCAATAGAAGTGAAAACATTGGTTAAATGGGGAGTATGCCAAGTTTTTTTGAGATGATATTGCTCAAACCATGCCCAATGTAAGCGAGAATTACCAATAATTAGGGCTAACCATTCTAAAGAATTATTCATTATCTATTTTTGTCTGAGATTTAATTTTTAGACGTTGCAGATGAGATAGATAATTAAAACAGGATAAACTAATACAAAGTAATCCACCAATTTCGAGAAACCAATTCAAGCGAAATCCAACAATCTGTAAACCAATCAGTTGATCAATATGATGGAATGAGGAAGCACGAATCAATATAAAACTACTTAGAAAAAGAAAACCGAAAAAAGTTAAACGAAAAATTTTCCAATCTTTTTTAACTAATTTACTTAAATAAAAAAAGCAAGCTATAAAAAGGAAGGCAATACCACTAATAAAAGCCACTTGAATATAACGACGCTGTAGATACCAACCTTGGGAAATTGCGAGATTTTTGCCAACAATTGTGAACCATGATTGTAAATCCAACTGCTTATTAATGCCCAAAATAATCAGACAGATACTAAATCCTAACCATAGCCAATAATAATGATGAAATCGATATATAGATAAAAGTTGAAAAGTTCGCCAAGCACACCAAGAACAAAGAAAAGCGGTAATAAAATAGATACCTACTGTAACCCAACCCATGAAAGAGGGATCACCGATACTTGGTTGCCAATTATCATTAACAATAATTGCCCAAATTGGTTGTAATATGTTGTGTGGTGAAATTAGGTTAATTAAAAACACAGACTTAACCCACAATAAATATTAATCTTAACGATTAATTGCTTTTATTTTAAAAATCTTCTTCTTTTAATAACCAAAAACCTGCAAAAGATTCAGATTCAGGTAAGGATTGAATCGCTAAAAAATGTACTTTTGCTGCATTCTCTTTTTTTGCTTCAAACCCTTTTGCTTCTGCTAGAGTTTTAGCATCACTGACATTTGTTAAAATCCAACTGTCACTAGATCCTGTTTCTAAGCGCATAATTGGACGTGATCCCGCTTCAAACTGAAGATAACCTAATTCTAATCCTGACATCCAGGCGGCTAGAGGTAAAGCGCGAGATGAAAAAATAATTAATCCTGGAATTTTGGTATCAGGTGATATTTCTGTCATCGAGAAAGGAAACGCTTCACCAAAAGCAATATCCCACTCTTTCATATCGGCAAATGCTGACGCTTCTAAATTGACAAACGCCCATTTATCCCCTTTATCTACTCTAACCGCATCGGGTAGCGCGATCGCTGCTAGAGGAGGATATTTTACAGATAAAGACTTTGCCGCATTTTCATCATAGCCAGGTTGAGAAGGATAAAAAGTTTTATTTCTCTGGTCAATCCAAGCATTCAAGGTGTAGGTACGACGGCTAGGGGCTGCTATAATATTGCTATCTTCACAGGCTTTTAGAATCATATTATTCATTTGGCGACGGAAAAAACGAATCTTTTTCGGTGTTTCTCCTGCTTGAGCAACAGCTTTTTCTATAGCTTCTCGTAACCACAGAGAATTAACAGTTTTACTGGCACAAAATTCCGAATATCTAAACAAACTTTCGGGTTTTTGATCAATTTCGGTAAGGGTTTCACAGATTAAGACTTCCCATAATTTCTTTTTTTCGTCATCTAAAATTGGACGTGAATAAAAATCTAATTCCCAAATTTTACCCATTTGTTTAAGTCGCTCACTTTGAACTATAATACTTTAATTTTTTTACTAATATTTATTATAAATTAATCGGGTTGATTTTGGCTTTCTATTTCTTGAGATCCCACCACTTCCCGAATTCGATAGATAGGTCGTTTTTGGGATTCGTGATAGGTTCGCATACCTAGTTCAGCCAATAAACCAAAACTAAACAATTGTACCCCCGTCATAAATAAAAGTACAGCTAAAATGAGTAAAGGGCGATGACCAATACTGGCTCCTAAAAAAACTTTTAAAAAGGTTAAATATGCTCCTAATGCAATACCTAAAAGAGTAGTGATTAGTCCAAATAAGCCAAAAATGTGCATCGGACGCGTGAGAAATTTTTTGATAAAAAATATGGTAAATAAATCCATTAAAACGCGAAAGGTTCGATCTAAACCATATTTACTTTTACCATAGCGGCGGGCATGATGTTGTACGGGAATTTCGGCGATTTTTGCCCCTTCAATATAAGCTAATGCGGGAAGAAAACGATGTAATTCACCATAAAGATTTAGATCGGCGACAACTTCAGCGCGATAAGCTTTTAGAGAACAACCATAGTCATGTAATTTAACTCCAGTGACTTCGCCAATTAACCAATTAGCAATTTTAGAAGGAAGTAAACGTTTAACTTGATCATCTTGGCGATTTTTGCGCCAACCACTAACTAAATCATATCCTTCCTGAAGTTTATTAATCAATTTAGGTATATCTTGTGGATCATTTTGTAAATCACCATCCAAAGTAATAATAATTTGACCTTGAACGTGTTTAAAACCAGCAGCCATAGCGGGAGTTTGTCCATAATTACGCCGTAAAATTACTGCTTTTAGATCATGACGAAATCGTGCTAAATTCGTTAAAAGTTCACCAGAGCCATCGGTTGAACCATCATCTACACAAATAATTTCATATTTATATTGATGAGTTTGTAGGGTCGTTGCGATCGTATTAATTAATTGCGGTAGACTATCCACTTCATTATAAATCGGAATGACGATCGATAAAAATAACTCTGGTTGTGAGCGGGAATTGGAAGATATTAAATGAGTCGAAAAAGTCTGAGACATATTATGTTAAAGAAAAAAATTTGATCTTAGGCTATCACAAATCGGTCAAATCTAGATTCTTAGGTCAACGAAGCGATCGCATTTTTTGTTCCCCCCTCCAACATATATATTTATATCGCTGCTTGGTTTAGGTGACGCAATCCCCTACAATAAAAAAATGAAAGTCTTATTTTCAGGTAAACCATGACCAAAACGGTTGCCGAAATCATGACCCCTAATCCGATCACGGTAACGCCTCAAAGCTCACTACAAGAGGCAATTCAAATTATCGCTGAAAAAAACATTAGCGGGTTGCCTGTCGTCAATGATTCAGGACAATTAGTCGGTGTAATCTCAGAAGCTGATTTAATGTGGCAAGAAACTGGAATTGATCCGCCACCTTACATTATGTTTCTTGATAGTGTAATTTATTTACAAAATCCTAACCGTCATGAAAAGCTGGTTCATAAGGTTTTAGGGCAAACTGTCGGCGAAGTGATGACCGATAGGCCTATTACTATTAAACCAGATCAAACCCTGCGAGAAGCCGCCCATTTGATGACTGAGCGAAAAATTGGCCGTCTAATTGTAACGGATGAAACAGACGGAACAGTAAGCGGGATTGTCACTCGTGGTGATATCATTAAAGCAATGGCTAGTAACTAAAATTTCTTCAGATAATACGCCTTCAGATAGTACGCCTTCAAGTTTAGGAAAAAAGGGGAAAAGAGAACTTTCTCCCTCGACCCCTTTTGCTGATTAACTTGATCTTTAGCTGAGTTTTGTCACAAAACCTTGATATATAGGAGGTGATTTTGCTTTAACTCTCAGACCATTTAACTATAAAAAATTCCTAAAAGTCTACTGACGATAGACTTCAGGAATAAGCAACATCGGTTTAGCTGCCGCATAATTAATTGTTGTAACCTTGTGAGATGTTGTCAATAAAGCTTGGGCAACAAAGCTTATATACCAGAGTGCGAAAACCACTTAAGACATATAAACTGACTGTATTTTTTTTTAGATAAATCAAAAAAAATTGTCATAACCTTTGTTGCTTAAGCCTTTTGACTCATTAGAGAAGTTCAAAATCATCATCATCAACTTCAAACCCGTTGATAGTCACATCACCATCGGCACTGATTTCGACTGAGAGTTCGCCGTCTCCAATTCCGTTATCTATGAAAAATGAATCGGAAACAGTCTCACCATCAATCACAATGCTGTCTTCACCTAGGGTAAAGTCAAGGATAGAATCACTTTGAGCATTGTCGAAAAACTCGAAAACGAATGTATCTTCGCCCGTTCCACCAACTAGAGCATCGTTACCGTTGCCACCGTTGATGACATCATCCCCAGCACCAGCATTGACCACATCATCCAGAAAGCCAGCGTCGATATCATCATTACTGGCAAAGAATGTCGAAGTATAAATCACATCGTTAGTAGCACCAGGAAGACTGACGGTAGAATCACCTAGATCACCAGATCCAATAACCAAGAACCCGTCCGTTAACTGTTCTTCGATTTCAACATTATCAATAACTGCTGACATTAGTTTCCCCTGTTATGTAAAATTGGTTAGATTAAGTAAATATCACGAACCTGAGCAGTAACTCAACAACATAGAAATATATTATTTGAGATGCTCACCCTGATATTATATGCGCTCAATCAAAAAATGCAATAGTCTTTTAGGTAAATCTAAATTTATTGACAAAATAAAATAAAATTGTTGCTTTTCTAAATTTTTCATGATATGGTTGACATGGATTTTTAGGCTGATTGCAAAAAAACCCGTAACTTACTCGGTAAGTAAACCCTTGACATAGATATAGAAGCAAATTCCTTAAACTTCTCTACAGGAGAGATAAACCAATGAAAACTCTAAATGTACAAGCTGCGCTTACTGGTGCATCTTTAGCATTGGGATTAGGATTTTTAACACCCGATGTAGCTCAAGCAGCTTCTTTTAATTTTTCCTATATGTTTGCTGATGGCGAAACATTTTCAGGTATGGTTGATGGCGATATAAATCCAAACGATCCTGATGAAGTTATTAACTTATCAAATTTGATGGGGTCTTATTCTGGAGATACCTCCGTCATTTTTAATACTCTAGCTCCCGGTTTGCTAAGACTTCCTTTAGACGGCGTTGGTTCGATCAACATATCGGGAAGCGATGGTGACGACAGCTTTTTCGGTATTACCTACGATGCTAGTAATGGTGTTGGCGGTGCAGTAACAGCAGCAGTAAGCACTTCTACAGTACAAAGTGTTGATACTGCAGTTACTTTTGATCGTGATCGATTTGAGGCGGCTCCTAAAGCAGTACCAGAAAGCCAAACAGCCGTACCTCTAATCTTCTTAGGTTTAGCTTTTCTCGGCAACGAAGTTAGAAAAAATCGCTCTAGCTACGTCAAAAAATAAGCTGATTAAATTTTTGAATCTTTGAAGACTTGAGCAACAAGATTCTAAAAAAACAAAACTACATCAAGAAAAGTAAATTCTTAACTCTCTTTACTTTTGAACCATTTAGTAGAGTAGAGTACACAAGCAAACCGGTAACGAGGTACGGCTTACGGTTAAAAATTTTTTTAAAAAGATTTTTTGACAAATCCGTTGCCTCTATTGTAAACATTTTAAAGTGAACATTTTAAAGTGAACATTTTAAAGTTGAACATTTTAAAGTTGAACATTTTAAAACATTGTTCTACCTACATACCAATAATCCTTCTTATTATACATTGAAAGCGACTGACTTATGTGTTAATGCACCAGTGGTCGCTTTTAAATTAATTAAGATTTTTTTTAGTCCCAGACAAAACGCCAAAGCGAACTAAACCCCGCTCATAGCCTCGACTCATTAATCCTAATGCTAAAGCACCTTGAATAGTTGTCCAACCACTATTAAGTAAACCAGTAATCACTTTAGGATCGAAAGCAGATTCAATAACAATATCCCAAAAAGGAGCGACGGCGGTTGACCAATCATCAGCAATTATATTTTTGAAACCGCAATGGTGTGCGATCGCTTCATACTCTGGTAAAGAAATTACATAAGGCAAATAATACACTCGATAAATTTCTTCTAAATGTCGTTTCTCATCTGGGGTTAATTCCCCTGCTAAAGAGTTAGTCGGGCGATGACACCAAGTAGCAAAGATTAAAGTACCGCCTGGTTTTAAAACGCGGTAACATTCTTGTAAAAACCGAGTCTTATCGGCCATGTGTTCCCCACTTTCTAACGACCACACCAGATCATAAGAATTGTCTGGAAAAGGCATATTTAGAGCATCAGCCACCTCAAAAGATACTTGGTCTTGCAAAAACACCAAATTAGCTCTTTGGGCGGCTCTAGCGGCTTGTACTGGAGATAGAGTAATTCCCTTAGCAGTGGCATTAAATTTTTCCGCTAGATAGAGGGTACTTCCTCCAATCCCACAACCGACATCAAGAATATGACTAGCAGATGTAGTGTTAGAAAAGCTGAGTAACTCTTCAATGAGATTAATTTGAGCTTGACGGCGATTTAATTTATGATTGCCTCCCCTACCATAATACCCGTGGTGCATATGTTCTCCCCAAACCTGTTCCCAAAGTTGACTAGAGGAGTCATAAAATTGAGCAATATCTTTATTGAGTGTCGTCATAGCCCAAATCCAGCATAGAGATCAGTTTGTTATTGTAACAGACTCTCTTTGGATAAAAAGCATAATTATTATCGAAAACCCTAAGAAATGTCTTAAGATTTCTTAGCTCCAATGAATAAACCATGCAAAATAAAGAAAGAAAATACTTAGATGATCGCTGTCCTACCTATTGACTTTTCTTGTTAGACCATGTTGTCTTAACTATACAGTTGGATATTCTTTATTGGCTAGAGCAAATTCAAGCATCAGAACGGATTATAGTAGGAGAAAAAGCGTTTCTGCTTAGTCGTCTCATCTCCAAAGGCTATCCGATTTTTTCTGGCTTTGTCGTCAATACAACTACATTTGGGTCATTTTTAGAAAATTTAGAAGACTTTAAATCATTACTAGCCGATTTTCCTCAGTCTTCCTTATATCTTGATATTTATAACCCAAAAGCATTGCAAGTTGTTGCTCAAAATAGTCGTCACGCTATTCTACAAACTCCATTACCTGATGACTGGAAAACTTCTATTGTAGATGCAGCAGCACAGTTAAACTCTACTGCTTTAATTTTTCGTCCTTCTCTTTCCCTACCCTCTTTTACTTTACAACGTTCATTTGGTTTACTCTCATCTCAAGTTTGTTGGAATCAACCCGAATTTATCGAATTAGCTTTAAAAAAAGCATGGTCAGAATTATTTACCGCCAAAAGTTTATTTTATTGGAAACGTTTAGGAATTCCTTTAGAAAAAGTCAATTTAGCTATTTTAGTTCAACCTTTAGAAAAAGTTACAGCTACAGGACAAGTTTTTATTCAGCCTCAAAAAATACAAATTCAAGCTACTTGGGGACTAGGATATAGTTTATTAAAAGGAGATGTTTCACCCGATATTTATGATCTTGATTCTCGGACGGGGCAACTTATAAATAAACAATTAGGAAGTAAATCTTGTGCTTATCAAATAAAAAATAAATATGATGATAATGACTCTAATTGTTTAAATCTAAAATTATTAGATTTGAAAAAACAAGAAAGTTACTGTTTAGATAATACTTTAGTAGAACAGTTATTTCGGCTCACTCAAAATTTGTTATCAGACGAACCATCACTTATTATAATAGAATGGTGTTTAATCATGAATCCTTCTGCTCAATTTTACGTGTTGCAAGGTGAGATGGCTTCATCTTCTTCTGTTTTATCGAATAATACAATTAAATCCATTTCTACGAGTATACAAGGTTTAGCAGCTTCATCAGGAATTGTTACTGCACCGATTCAAATTATTCCCAAATTTACAAAACTTACAAAATTAAATATTGCTGGATCAATTATTATTACACATGACATTACTTCAGCATGGCTACCATTATTAAAAAAAGCATCGGGGTTAATTCTTGAACAAGGAGGAATGACGAGTCATGGAGCGATTTTAGCTAGAGAGTTAGGAATTCCCGCAGTCATAGGCGTACCCAAAGCCACTGAATTATTTACATCGGGTGAGACGGTTGTTTTAGATGGAAATACAGGAAAAATTTATCGCAATCAAGACAATAACTCCCTAACCATGACTCATTTTAAGAACCCAAAAACTAATCTTAAATCGACTAATTTTCCAATGGTCACTCAGTTAATGGTTAATATTAGTCAACCCAGTTCTCTAGAAAAAGCAATTTCATTATCTGTTGATGGAATTGGCTTACTTCGCTCTGAATGGATTTTAGCAGAATTATTATTAAAATATCCTATTGAAAGGGGATTAGAATTATCAGAAAAAAAAGAATTTATTAAAGAATTGTTCGAGCTAATTTATCCATTTGTCCAAGCCTTTCATCCAAAACCCGTCTTTTACCGTACTTTTGATAGTTTAGAGCAATCGATGATCGGAAAACGAGGAACCTATAGTTATTTACAAAATTCCGTATTATTTGACCTTGAACTGCAAGCCATTCATCAACTGCAAAAACAAGGCTATTATAATATCAAATTAATTTTACCTTTTGTGCGAAGTGTAGAAGAATTTCGTTTTTGTCAGCAACGTATTATTCAAGCAGGATTAACTCAGTTTCCCTTATTTCAAGTTTGGATAATGGCCGAAGTTCCATCGGTTCTTTTTTTACTTCCAGAATACGTCAAAGCGGGGGTTCAAGGACTTGCTATTGGTAGTAATGATTTAACTCAATTATTACTTGGAATAGATCGAGAAGATACCCAATTAAGTCAACAGTATAACGCCTATCATCCAGCAATGCGAATGGCTTTTAAACAATTAATTCAACAAGCAAAAACATTAGGAATTCCTTGCTCAATTTGTGGTCAAGCTTCGGTACAATATCCTGAATTAATCGAATCTTTGGTGGAATGGGGAATTACCAGTATTTCCGTTGAACCCGAATCCGTTTCTACAGTATATCAAGCGATCGCACGAACTGAATACCGACTGTATCTAGAAGTAGCTCGACAAAACCGTTACCAAACTGGGTCAGAATAAAGATGTATCGTGAGTGATGATGTATCATTAGGAACCGAACTAATACAACAACAGATAGGAGTTCCATCCTCTAATTCAACCTCACACGCATGACAAGAACCCATTAAACATCCTGTCGGAATAAAAACACCCGCTTTTGAAGCTACCTCTAATAAAGGTTCTCCAGATTGCGCCTCAATTGTAATATCATCGGGTAAAAAATGAACCTGTACACTCATAATAGTTAGGATTTTACGACTTTGGTAAAACTGAACTTAAATTAACATATTGTTCGACTAAATCAGCTACAGAATTAAGCATTATTTCTCGTTGTTCTCGATAATTAGCAATTCCTGTGGGTAAGGAACCTAACCCGCGTCTGTGTCGCAAATGATTTAACCAAATACGTCGCCAAGGACTATTATCAAATACACCATGAAGATAACAACCCCAAATAGATAGAGACTCACTGACTAATCCTAAACTAGGATCATCAAACAAAGATAAATAAGATTCTGTGGGAAAATCGAGCATTTTGCTGACTCCTTGATGAATCTCATAACCCGTTATGGGTAAACCTTTTTGAGGATAAGTAGAATTTACTTGACGCTGACGAGTCACCTTTTCGGTTGTAATGGTCGTGAACAAAGGTAGTATATTTAAACCCTGATATTCGGCTTCTGATCCTTCAAGTTGCAGGGGATCACAGACCTTCTGACCTAAAATTTGATAGCCACCACAAATACCCAAAATCACGCCACCGGCTGCCGCATATTCTTTTAATTGTGCCGCCATCCCGCTATCGTGTAAAGCCTTGAGGTCGGCAATTGTTGTTTTAGTCCCTGGCAAAATTACCGCATCAGGATAACCCAAATTATCTTTTAAATCAACGTATTTCATCGCCACCGATGGTTCTGCGTCCAAAGGATCAAAATCTGTAAAGTTAGAAATACGAGGCAGACGGATGATACTTATTTTAGTTTCACTTTGAGTTTTTTTAGAATTATGTTCGAGCAAAGATAAAGAATCTTCTGCTGGTAGGATAATATCTGTCCAAGGAATCACCCCAACAACAGGAATACCCGTATAATTTTCTAGCCAAGAAATACCAGAATCTAAAAGCGATCGCTGTCCTCTAAACTTATTAATTATAATCCCCTTAATCAACGATCGTTCGTCAGGTTCGAGTAAAGCAAGAGTTCCGACAACGTGAGCAAAAGCCCCACCTCTGTCGATATCAACCACCAAGAGGGTAGAGGCATTTAAATACTTAGCAACCCGCATATTGGTCAAATCTCGGTGTTTGAGGTTAATTTCAGCCGGACTACCTGCCCCCTCACAAACGACCAAATCAAACTCCATTCCTAAACGGTGTAACGAAGTGGCGATAGCTTTCCAACCTAAATCAAAGTATTTTTCATAATAATCAGATGCGTTAGTAATTCCTTCAGCTTTTCCTTTAATAATCACCTGAGAGGTCATATTTCCTTGAGGTTTCAGCAAAATAGGATTCATTTCCACTCTCGGCGTAATTCCTGCCGCCCATGCTTGAACCGCTTGAGCATAGCCCATTTCTCCCCCAGATGGCGTTACATAGGCATTTAAAGCCATATTCTGCCCTTTGAAGGGGGTAACTTGCCAGCCGCGACGGGAAAGAATACGACATATAGCAGTTGTCAAAAATGATTTACCGGCGTGAGAAGTCGTTCCCACTACCATTATTCCTTTCATTAATATTTCAATTTTTTAAAGTGTTCTTCTCTAAGATTTCCCAAATTTATATTAGAAAGATAAAGATAACCAGCGATTTATACTATTAATTATAGAATCCCAAAAAGAAGGTTTAGGGAAATTTCCCCCTAGATTTTCCCATTTTGCTACCAGTTGTCGTCCGAGTGGCGTAAGACGAAAACTATCTGTAATTCCCTGTCCATCGACTTCTCGCCGTAATAAACCTACTTTAATTAACCATAATAAATGTCGTTCTGTCCACAGTTCGGCTAATGGTGTTTTGGTATAACCCTTGTCTACTCCAGATTGTCCCGTCATCATCGGTAGGGGAATACTTTCGTTTCGCATCGCGGCAAATAGAGGAAGGAGGAAGGGAGAACAAGACAAAGCCCGTTCAGCGCGTTTTCGGGTTGCGTCAGAATAATTAACAGATTGTTCTTTTTGAGTCGATGTGGTGATCATTATTCGGTTTTTATCAGATTTTCTGCTTGTTATGAACTATTTTAAAGTTTATGATCTATCTTGAGCAACCTTTATTCAATTTCACAACAAATAAGAAGCTATGACCTTAACCGTTGGAACCGTCGCACCTAATTTTACAACCATTGATGATGAAGGGAAAACCGTTTCCTTATCTGATTTAAAAGGAAAAGTGGTCGTTATGTATTTTTATCCTAAAGATGATACACCAGGTTGTACCAAACAAGCCCAAAGCTTTAGAGACAACTATCAACAGTATCAAGATAAAGAAATGGTGGTTTTAGGGGTTAGCATGGATGATGAAGCCTCTCACAAAGCTTTTAAAGAAAAGTATGGTTTACCATTTCAATTATTAGTTGATAAAAACGGCAAAATTACCACAGCTTACGATGTATCAGGTGGCGGTTATGCTAAACGGGTAACTTATATCATTGATGCTGAAGGAAAAATTAGCTATGTCGATGAAAAAGTTAATACTTCTACTCACGCCGAAGATATTTTGAAAATTGCTGGTTAATTAACTTAAATATTTTTTTTCTTCTGCTTTTTTTTAAGTAGAAGATTTTTTTTAGACACACTTTCAGCTATTTATCAATTGCTCTAAATATGGAGAGGCAATTTGAGGGCTATTCACAAATTGCCAACATCATCAAATAGAAAAAAGAGCCAAAACGTTAATTATTTTGACATTAATTTCGGCTTTTAAGAGCTTTTCTAAAATTCTGACGGTAAGCAGGATTAACGGCAAGTAAAACTGGCCATAAAAGAGTTAATACGGCGCGGTTAGGTAGACTGGTATTAAAATTAGTCGAGCGATAACCAGTCCAAAATTTCCAAGCTCCATAGATATAGATTCCTAAAAGCAAAAATTTGATCAGACCCATAAATTACCTATCCTTGTTGATAAAAAGAACAAAAATTAAGCGGCGACTTCCAAAAATACACCCATCTGACGGAATTTTTGATACCTTAAATCTTTGCGTTGTTGCGGAGTCATTGCCGTCAACTCCTCTAAATTATCAATTAAAGTTTGCTTAAGCAAAGCGGCAGTTTGAAGCGGATTATTATGAGCGGCTCCTGATGGTTCAGTGACAATTTGATCAATTAGCCCTAATTCCATTAAATCACGAGAAGTCATCTTTAGAGCTACAGCAGCTTGATCCGATTTTTTGGCATCTTTCCAGAGAATAGCCGCACAAGCTTCGGGTGATGCCACACTGTAAACCGAGTGTTCTAACATTAATAATCGATCCGCGACACCAATTCCTAAAGCACCACCTGAACCGCCTTCACCAATAACGGTCGAAATAATCGGCACATCATAGCGAAACATCTGACGTAAATTATAGGCGATCGCTTCCCCCTGTCCGAGTTTTTCCGCTTCGATATTGGGTAATGCCCCTGGTGTATCAATAAAAGTTAAAATCGGGATACTAAATTGGTTAGCGTGATCCATCAAACGTAACGCTTTCCGATAGCCTCCTGGGGATGCCATGCCAAAATTACGCGCCACATTATCTTTAGTATCTCGTCCTTTTTGATGACCAATAATCACCACTGGACGACCATTCAAACGGGCTACACCACTAATGAGAGCGAGATCATCATCACCTCTGCGATCGCCATGTAGTTCAAACCATTCCTCTGTAATTGCTTGAATATAATCTAGCGTACTAGGACGTTTCGGATGACGTGCGAGTTGGAGACGTTGCGACGGTGTTAGATTACTAAAAATCTCTTTTCGGAGTTGCTCGGCTCTTGCTTCTAACTGATCGATTTCCTTTGAGACATCAACACGATTCTCATCAGCCAGTTTTCGGATTTGTTCAATGCGAGATTCTAGCTCACAAAGTGGTTTTTCAAAATCGAGTAAAAAGGGACGACGTTCAGCTTTAGCCATACACTGTTTAAATATTGGTTCTATTCTAAGAGCCTGAAATAAGCCCCGTAACTTAGGGCGACTATGATAGGATGAATAAACATTATGAATATTAATCTAGACTAACATACATCTAAAACACGCTTTATGTTTGATGCCCTTGCTGAACGCTTAGAGGATGCCTGGAAAAAAATACGCGGTCAAGATAAAATTTCCCAATCGAACATTACTGAAGCCCTTAAAGAAGTTCGCCGCGCACTTTTAGAAGCTGATGTAAATTTACAAGTTGTTAAATCTTTTATTAGCGAAGTTGAAAAAGCCGCTTTAGGTGCTGAAGTTATTTCGGGTGTCAATCCAGGCCAACAGTTTATTAAAATTGTTTACGACGAATTAGTTAAGGTGATGGGGGAAAGTAATGTCCCTCTAGCCCTTGCTGACAAAGCACCCACCGTTATTTTAATGGCAGGATTACAAGGGGCAGGTAAAACCACCGCTACAGCCAAACTCGCTCTTTACCTCCGCAAAGAAAAGCGTAGTTGTTTGATGGTTGCCACTGATGTCTATCGCCCGGCGGCAATTAATCAGTTAATCACCCTCGGACAACAGATTAATATACCTGTTTTTGAACTGGGAACCGAAGCCAACCCGGTCGAAATTGCCCAAAAAGGGGTCGAAAAAGCCAAAGAATTAAATATTGATACCGTCATCATCGATACTGCGGGTCGTCTCCAAATTGACGAAAGCATGATGGCAGAATTAGCACAAATTAAGCAAAAAGTCAAGCCCGATGATACATTATTAGTCGTTGATGCGATGACTGGGCAAGAAGCGGCGAACCTAACCCGTACTTTTCATGAACAAATCGGGATAACTGGCGCAATTCTCAGCAAATTAGACGGCGATACACGCGGTGGGGCGGCTCTTTCGGTGCGTCAAATTTCGGGACAACCGATTAAATTTGTGGGAGTTGGGGAAAAAGTCGAAGCCCTACAGCCATTTTATCCCGATCGCATGGCTTCTCGCATTCTGAATATGGGAGACGTATTAACCCTTGTTGAGAAAGCACAAGAAGAACTCGACTTAGCCGATGTCGAGAAAATGCAAAATAAAATTCTTCAGGCTCAGTTCGATTTTAATGACTTTCTCAAACAAATGAAACTGCTCAAGAATATGGGATCTTTGGGCGGGATATTAAAACTGATTCCGGGAATGGGTAAATTAAGTGGGGCGGATATTGAACGAGGCGAAACCGAACTTAAACGAACTGAAGCGATGATTGGCTCGATGACATCTGAAGAACGGTCTAACCCTGATTTATTGGCGAAGTCTCCGAGTCGTCGTCGTCGTATTGCCAAAGGTTCTGGACATGATGAGTCGGAAGTAACCAAACTAATTGCTAATTTTACCAGAATGCGATCGATGATGCAGCAAATGGGACAAGGACGGATGCCCAGCATGGCTGGGATGCCTGGTATGGGCGGTGGGGGAATGTTTGGGGGACAAGCTCCTCAACCAGGCTTTAGAGGCTATTCTGCTCCTTCGCAGAAAAAGACCAAAAAAGTTAAGAAGAAAAAAGGATTTGGTGATCTTTAGCTTATTTTACGTCTGTGGGGATAGACAGTTTATCTTAACGTGAATTGTTATTCCCTCCTATGGGTTGAGTGTAATTTGTTTTAGGTACGGAATTAGAATATGGAGGCGCTTTCGGAACGAGGGGGAGATTTTTCGGAGTTTGGTTTAAATTGATTTTTGGTGCTTGATAGCGAGATAAACCTGGTATTTGCTGATTTCTTTGTTTTTCATAAGATGAATTTTGGAAATTTTGACTCATTCTATTTTGAATAGCACGTTGATATTGTTGCTGACTTTGAGAAATGATTTTTTGTTTTGATTCTACTCGATTTTGAAAGTTTTCTTGGCTGAGTCGATTTTGTTCTGTAATTCGTTCAACACTTTCTCTTAAATTATTGGAATATTCACCCTCATTTACCCAATCTACTTCTAAATCTAATTGATTGAGTAAAATATCTCTTGGTATAAGCCTAAAATTAACTGCAACTGCTAGATTGCCAAACTGTTCAAGTTGTTGTAAATTACTGTTCGTGTTGGCTCCATAAACCCCAACTTCTGTAGCAAAAGGATTTCTTGGCCATAATTGTAGCGTTGAATCTAATTTTTGTTCTTCGGGTTTAACTCGGTTGAGTTTTAAACCTTCTTGCACTCTGGGGAAATTATTTAGATCCGTTCCTTGAGCAATATAATTATCAACTGAAACTTCATTAGGTTGATTTAATAAAACTGGTTGAGCTATACCAATTGTGACGGAATTGCTACTATAAAAATAAGCTTTAGGTAGTTCAGTGGCTGGTACTGCGCTTGGATCGAAAGCTAAATAATCACCCACCAATCTTTCTACAGGACCTGGGCGGCGACCATATAAATTTTTAAACTCGTAAATTCCTTCATAAACATCTGAAAAACCGACTTGAGGCAAAGTTTTAACTTCTAGTTCTCGCTCTTTATTAAATGTAAATTCTAATTGTTTTAAGCTATTAACGACTTTAGAGAAAGATAATGCTGAACGAGTTACCGTATCAGCTTTACTGAGAGCTAGTGTCATTGCCAAAAGTTTATTAGTTTCTTCAGAAGATGTGTTTAAAGAAAACAATTGAGTATCAAGAGATTCAAGGGACACTAAATTAGATGCGAGAAAATTTTGATTAATTTGGGCAAAACCTTCAGTTGATGAGTTAGAGTCCAAAGTTGTTAAAGAATAGAGAGTCGCTGCTTGAGTTTGAGAAAAAAGACTAAAATAGGACATTAATAAACTAACCGTTGTAAAAATTATATTTTTGCGGTTAAATCTTGTAACGTTACTCATCAGCTTTTTCCTCGAACAAAGATTTAATAGCTATTCTTACACAGATCATTGCTAATTATACTTAAAGAAAGTGTCATCACCTTGTAGCACACCTAACACAAGGGACTTTCTGAAAATTAAAAAAACTGGAGTAAGCGGCTCAGGCTCCTCCAGTGCTGTCACGGAATTCAATTCTGTATCTAATTTAACATATTAGTGACCCTTAATGTTGTGTTTAACAATCTTTATCTTAAAGATTATTTAAGATTTAACGAAATCCCTGCCCAAACGATCGACAAGATTGACCTTTGAAAAAAATCGACAGAAAATAAGGGCTATCGCTTTCTGTGAGGAATCAATGAATAAAGTGCTTATTCCCGTCATACTAGCCGGTGGAAAAGGTGAACGTTTTTGGCCGTTGAGTCGTCGTCAAAAACCCAAACAATTTTTATCTCTCGATGGAACTGGTAGCAGTCTACTACAATCTACCGCCGATCGCTTGTTACCATTAGCGCAAGGATGGGAAAATCTGTGGGTCATAACATCTGCGTTGGTTGCCGATGTCGTTAGGGAACAACTACCAAATTTACCAGAAGCTAACTTACTCATTGAACCCGAAGGACGAGATACCGCCCCGGCTGTGACTTGGGCAACCCTAGAAGTAGCCAAACGCTATGGCGAAAATGCCGTTGTAGGCTTCTTTCCAGCCGATCACTGGATAGGGGATCAAGCCGCGTATCAGAATACCCTCAAAGCCGCTACAGCCGTCGCACAAAGCAAAAAGGCGATCGTCACTCTGGGAATTCAGCCTAATTTTCCCTCCACTGGATATGGCTATATCGAACAAGGAGAAAATGAGGGAGAATACGAAGGTTTGCCCGTTTACCGCGTCAGTCGTTTTACAGAAAAACCAGACCAAGACACCGCCAAAACCTTTATAGAAACGGGGCGTTTTAGTTGGAATAGCGGAATGTTTATCTTTAGGGCAGAAGTTGTCTTGAATGAACTGTATACATATGCCCCAAATATTATTCGTCCTCTAGCAGAACAAGGAACCGCCGCTTATGCCACATTGGAGAAAAAAAGTATTGACTATGCTTTGATGGAACAAACCCAGTTAGCATATGTCTTACCGGCTGACTTTGGTTGGGATGACTTAGGAGACTGGAACGCCTTAGAACGACTTTTACAAAAAGAAGGTCAAAAAAATGTCGAGTTAGCCACTCATGTTGGTTTAGACACCCAAGGCTCGATTTTATATGCTGGTGATCCCGATGAAGTTATTGTTACCATAGGTTTAGAGGATGTCGTAATTGTCCGAAATGGCAAAGCGACCTTAGTCGTTCATAAGGAGCGAACCCAAGATATCAAAAAGGTACTGAAATTACTGCAAGACAACCCTCAATTAGAACAATTACTATAATGATTAAAGGGAAAGGGTTAATAAGATGATTTCTTATTAACTTTTTCTTAAATATACGCTTCAATTATTAAGCCTGTGTTTGCACTTACTTACGCGACTCGCCAAAAAGAAATTATTGATGTTGTTCTTCGCAATGGATGGGACTATATGCGGGGACTTCTCACCGGAGGATCAGCCGATGAGCCTCAAATTCCGACACCAGAAGCTTTACGCAAAATTTTAGTAGAACTGGGGCCATTTTATGTGAAATTGGGACAACTTTTAAGCACTCGACCTGATTTATTGCCACCCCAGTATATTGAAGCATTATCCGCTCTACAAGCTCAAGTTCCGCCCGTTTCTTGGGCTGCCATTGAAACGGTTATTAAAGAAGAATTACACTATCCTATTGAGGACGTTTTTCAAGTGATTAACCCTGAACCTGTTGCGGCGGGTTCAATTGGTCAGATTCATCGTGCTACATTATTGAATGGAGAAGAAGTAGCGATTAAAGTTTTGCGTCCTGGCATTGATAAAATTGTTGCTCAAGATAGCGCATTAATTAGAGGAATTGCTGAACTTGTAGCGATGACAGAGTTTGGTCGGACTTATAATATTGTTAATTTAGCCGACGATTTTACGAAAGCAGTTAAAGCCGAATTAGATTTTAGACAAGAAGGCTTATTTACCGAAGAATTAGGGAAAAACTTAGCGAAAACACGCTGGTTTGATCCTCAACAATTGGTCATTCCTAAAGTGTATTGGGAACTTAGTAGCTCAAAAATTTTGGTTTTAGAATGGTTGTATGGTGAACAATTATTAGATGCTGATCTTAGTGAACCTAAAACCCTAAAAACCATTGAAGAACGCCGTCAAGAAATCACGAGTCTTTTATTAAGAGCATTTTTTCAGCAATACTATATTGATGGTTTCTTTCATGCTGATCCTCATCCTGGTAATATTTTTTATTTAAAAGATGGACGAGTTGCTATTCTAGATTGTGGCATGATTGGACGTTTAGATCCTCGAACTCAACAGATTTTGACAGAAATGCTTTTAGCAATTGTCGATTTAGATGCCCAAAGATGTAGCCAATTGACGGTAAAATTATCAGACTCAGCCCAACCCGCTAGTACTCCTCAATTAGAAATGGATTTTGAGCGAATGCTACGGAAATATTACAATTTGAATTTAGCTCAAATTAATTTTAGTGAGGTTGTTTATGAGATGTTGCAAATTGCTAGAAATAATAAGTTGACACTTCCAGGGAATTTAGGTTTATATGCTAAAAGTTTAGCTAATTTGGAAGGTGCAGGACGAAAATTTAATCCCAAAATTAATCTTTTAGAAGAAGTTAAGCCATTAATGACGGATTTATTTGAACGTCAACTTATTGGAATTACTCCTTTACAATCTTCTCTGAGAACTATTTTAGATTTAAAATCAATTTCCCTTAAATCTCCGCGACAAATCGATGTATTTTTAGACCGTTTAACTTCAGATACTTTACAATGGAATGTCAGATTACAAGATTTAGATCCCCTACGTCGGACTTTAGAAAAATCTGTTAATCGTTTAGCTTTTAGTATCGTAATTGGCTCATTAACGATAGGTGCCGCTATTATTTCCACTAAAACTTCAACGACTCATTTAGTTATTATTAGTGATATTTTGTTTACAGTTGCGAGTTTTTTAGGATTAGGATTAATTATTAGTATTATGCGCTCAGGTCGTTTAAATTGATGTAGGATTTTGGTCTTTAAATCTAGTCCTAAGTTGGGTTTGGAGACCAAACCCCTACAATTTTGAATAATTTGAGATTATTTATTATGCTGATATGGGATATCTAACCTCAAGCATCACTTTAGTAAATTGCTCTAAATTTTGATTTTTAGTCTTTACCATAGCGATATTGTAATCATCTAAGTTCATTGGTTCAAGGAGTAACAAAACACTTTTATTATTCGGGTTACGATGAATATAGTTAAATAAACGATCGATGAATAAAGATTGATTTTGTATAGATTTGAGACAATATTCTTCAACACTCGCTAAAAGGAGACGATCGCGTAACATTTCATTACAAGTACATTGTGCAATCCAAGACATTTGTTGTAAAAGATAGCGATCGCTTTTTAACATTTCTTGAATAACTTCTTGCACAACTTCTAAGAGGGCGCGTTGTCCATTACGATTAGCAGTAATCCAGTTTTTTAAATTTTGCTGTTCAACCACCACAGAACCCAAACGATTGATCAAGTTACGATAAGCTTGAGTGGCTGTGACATTAAGATAACGCAGTTTTAAAATTTGATAGCGATTATTTAAACTTTGCTGATTAATTTTTTGTTGTTCTCTGGTTAAACTATTCCAAACTTCTTGTTCTTCACCTAACAACCATTGAATAATACTATCTTTTTCTTGCTGACTTTGTTCGAGATAGTCTTCAGATAAACGTGATAGCCAAATTTTTTCGATCTCGCTTTTTTCTTGATTGCTGTCGGTGCTATTGTGTAAAAAGCTATTCTGTAAAAATCGGCATGACATACGCCAGTAAGAAATATTTCCGTTAGTTAGCTTTGCCACGATACACACTCCTTTTTTCAGGGATGAAAACAATATATCGTAGACAGTCGCTTTCAGCAGTCTGGAAAAGTCTGGAAAAAGTTAAGGAAAAGTCAGGAAAAAACACCAACATTTTAGAAAAACGTGTCAAGGTGTATTTTTATTTGTATTGTATACGATAAATCCGTCCATTCATTTCTTCAGTCACTAATAGACTACCATCGGGCAAAACCAATAAACCTACAGGTCTACCCCAAGTACTCGGAACCTTAGCATCAATTAGAAATCCTGTCAAGAAATCTTCATAATATCCTAACGGTCGATTATCTTGACCAAAAGGCACGAAAACAACCTTATAACCCGTTCCCTGACCGCGATTCCACGATCCGCGAAACGCTACAAATGCACCATTATGATATTTTGTTGGAAAGGTTTTCTGGTCATAAAATTGCAATCCTAAAGCGGCGGAATGAGCTTGGAACAAGACATCTGGCGTTTTCGTCTTAGCGGCTAATTGTGGGTTACGACTGCGGTTATTTTCGACTTGACGAGGATCAAGGAATTTTGGTAATAGATAAGCAAATGGCCAACCATAAAACTCGCCCCGACGGATACGGGTTAAATAATCGGGAACTAAATCATCTCCTAAGCCATCCCTTTCATTGACGCTGGTATATAATTCCCCTGTCACGGGATGAAAATCTAAACCTACAGGATTACGCAAACCAGACGCAAAAGTACTTAGACGATTATCTTTTAAGTTCATTTCTTGTACCGAAGCGCGGGGCAATTCTTCGATATCGACATTAGAACGAGAACCAATAGAAATATATAATTTCTGTCCATCAGGTGAAGCGATAACATTTCGCGTCCAATGTTGACGATAACCTCCCCCTGGTAAATCTGCAACTTTTTGACCTTTTCCCTTTAAGTTTTCTTGTCCTTTAGAGAAAGGAAAACGTAACACCCCATTTTGATTCCCCAAAAAGAAAGAATCTTTAACAAAAGCCATACCAAACGGTAAATCTAAGCCATTTTCGGCAGTGGCAAAGGTTGAGTAACTATCTGCTACGCCGTTTTTATCGGTATCTTTGAGCAAACGTATCCGATTTTGACGAGTTTCGGTCACTAATACTTCTCCGTTTGGGGTTAACGCTAACCATCGCGGATTATCTAGATTTTCCGCAAATACATTAACCTGAAATCCTTGAGGAACATTTAATTTAGGTTGTGCTGGAATGGGTAATATTTGTGGAGATTTAGACGCACTTTCTGAGGCAAAAGGTGGGGGCAGTTTTTCTAAAGAGATTTTAATACGATTGGGGTTTAAAGTTTGGGTTTGAATTTGTGTCGGGTTTGCTGCAAGAGATTTGGTGTCAGAAGGAATGGTTAATTGTTCTGAGCGACAACCGTTCAGTAAAAGAAATGTTAGAAATAAGGAGAAATGCGATCGCTTCATAGATAATCATTCTAGCTTAAAGCCTTGAAGTGGCTGATCTATCTTGATGCTGAAAAGAAGAGTGAAGTTAATGAGTTGACATAAAGTTCTCATTATGAGAACATGAGATAGTCATCTCCAATGGGGTCTTAATGGAGCTAATTGGTAAGTATCAACTGAGAAAGGATGCAGCAAAATATG
The DNA here is from genome assembly GCF_003007785.1 of Aphanothece hegewaldii CCALA 016. GTDB lineage: Bacteria > Cyanobacteriota > Cyanobacteriia > Cyanobacteriales > Microcystaceae > Chroococcus > Chroococcus hegewaldii. The sequence goes on from NZ_PXOH01000004.1 coordinate 132,277, forward strand.
GTGATACACAGAGAACGATTGAAGCTTGGATTAAAGTGGTTGAGGCAGCAGAATGGAGTAACATAACGCAAGTAAGGAAAACCTACCCATCGGCAGACTTTGTAAAAGGAAAAACCGTGTTTAACATTAAAGGAAATTCCTATCGGTTGATTACTGTAATTGATTATTCCCTAAAATTTATCGTTTATGAGACTTTTCTCACTCACGCCGACTATGACAAATATCAATTTTAAAAAACAGCCAACAACTGAATAAATATTTTATTAGGGGATTATTCCCCTTTGTACTCACTACACATTAACTCAGTCTAGAGGAAAAATGATTGTAATTGATAAAGCGATTTATGGTGAGCTTTTAGTAAAGTATCAACCCAAAGTTATCGACAATGAGAAAGAGTATGATGATGCTCGTCGTATTTTATTGGAGCTAATGAAGCAAAAAGACCGAAATCCTGAAGAAATAGCATTAATCAAACTTATAGGTACATTGATTAAAGAATACGATGAAAAACAAGAAAAACCAGAGCAAGCAACACCTTATGAAGTTTTACTGCATCTAATGGAAGAAAACAAAATAAAACAAGTTGATTTAGTTGGGAAAATTGGCTCAAAAGGAGTAGTTTCAGAAATAGTTCATGGAAAACGATCAATAAGTAAATCTCAAGCTAAAGCGTTGGGAGAATTTTTTCACGTCTCACCAGCAGTATTTATTTAGCTCGGCTTTAGTAGAGAATCAGATACAATAATTTACGGTGTCTCCACAATAGAGTTATTTTATGTCTGCTCCTTTTTCCCCGCAAGAAATCGCCTCGGAAGGAATTAAACCCGAAGAATACGAAGAAATTGTGAGTCGTTTAGGTCGTCATCCAAACAAAGCAGAACTCGGAATGTTTGGTGTAATGTGGTCAGAACACTGCTGTTATAAAAATTCTCGACCTCTACTAAAACAGTTTCCCATAACAGGTGAACGCATTCTTGTCGGACCTGGAGAAAATGCCGGTGTAGTGGACTTAGGAAACGGACTCAGACTCGCTTTTAAAATCGAATCTCATAACCATCCGTCGGCAGTAGAACCGTTTCAAGGCGCAGCGACGGGCGTAGGAGGGATCTTAAGAGATATCTTTACGATGGGGGCGCGTCCTATTGCTATTCTAAATTCTTTGCGATTTGGAAACCTAGATGATGCCAGAAATCGCCGAATATTTACAGGTGTAGTCGAAGGTATTTCACACTATGGTAATTGTGTTGGGGTTCCAACTGTCGGAGGTGAAGTTTATTTCGATCCTGCTTATAGCGGAAATCCTTTAGTGAATGCGATGGCGTTAGGATTGATGGAAACCACCGAAATAGTTAAATCTGGGGCAAAAGGCATCGGAAACCCAGTATTATATGTCGGTTCCACGACGGGACGCGATGGCATGGGTGGTGCCAGCTTCGCCAGTGCAGAATTAACCGATCAATCTATGGATGATCGCCCAGCGGTTCAAGTTGGCGATCCATTCCTCGAAAAATCCTTAATTGAAGCCTGTTTAGAAGCGTTTAAAACAGGTGCAGTGGTAGCAGCGCAGGATATGGGGGCGGCGGGCATTACTTGTTCTACCTCGGAAATGGCAGCTAAAGGGGGTGTCGGAATAGAACTGGATCTAGATAAAATTCCAGTACGGGAAACGGGCATGATCCCCTATGAATACTTACTTTCAGAATCTCAAGAAAGAATGCTTTTTGTTGCCGAAAAAGGCAGAGAACAGGAATTAATCGAGATTTTCCATCGTTGGGGACTGCAAGCGGTGATCGCGGGAACTGTGATCGAAGAACCGATCGTCCGAATTTTATTTAAAGGCGAAATTGCCGCGAATATTCCAGCAACCGCTTTAGCCGATAATACTCCAATTTATCATCGAGAACTATTGACAGAATCCCCAACATATGCTATAGAGGCGGGGAAGTGGACAGAAGAAAATTTACCAGCTTGTACGGTTCAGGGGATTGATTCTAAGACTTGGAATGATATTTTACTACAAATATTAGACACACCAACGATCGCATCGAAACGCTGGGTTTATCGACAGTACGATCATCAGGTTCAAAATAATACAGTTATATTACCAGGTGGAGCAGATGCGGCAGTAATTCGCGTTCGTCCTATTGATGCCGATCCCCGTACTGCTACCATTGGTGTCGCTGCTACAACCGATTGTAATGGACGCTATGTTTATTTAGATCCTTATGAAGGGGCAAAAGCCGCCGTCGCCGAAGCCGCAAGAAACCTAAGCTGTGTGGGGGCAGAACCTTTAGCTGTTACTGATAATCTTAATTTCGGTAGCCCAGAAAACCCAGTTGGATACTGGCAACTTGCATCAGCTTGTCGGGGTATTGCCGATGGGTGTCGAGAAATGTCTACACCTGTAACTGGTGGTAATGTTTCTCTCTACAATGAAACTGTAGATTCTAATGGCAACCCACAACCCATTTATCCGACTCCAGTGATCGGAATGGTAGGATTAATTCCAGATATTACTAAAGTATGCGGTCAAGCGTGGCAAAATGAAGGAGATTTAATTTATCTACTCGGTTCTTCAGTTATTCCGACTTTGGGCGGTTCAGAATATATTAATACGATTCATAGTACGATTGCGGGAAAACCCCCGATTGTCGATTTTGAGATAGAACGTTTAGTACAAAAAGCCTGTCGTGAAGGCATTCGTCAAGGATGGATTAAATCAGCCCATGATTGCGCTGAAGGTGGAATTGCTGTTACTTTAGCCGAATGTTGTATCGGTAGTCATCTGGGCGCATCTGTAGAATTAGATCTAAAGACTCGTTTAGATACCTTACTTTTTGGTGAGTCTGCAAGTCGGATTATAGTATCGGTTAATCCCGAATTACAGTCAGTGTGGGAAAATTACCTTACGGAAAATCTAGGGCAAAACTGGAAGAAAATCGGTCAGGTTACGTTAAACAGTACCTTAAAAATATCATCAGAGCAAACATTAATCGATCTCAGTGTGACACAAATGCAAGATAACTGGACAAATGCGATCGCACGTCGTTTAGAACAGTAAAAGTAGCTTTATGACCTTTTTAGCGTTTTTTCTGGTGAATATTTGCTTTTTTCTTGCCATTTTTCGGCTAATGTGGTCAAGTTCTTACTACTTTCTCTCATCTTTTGTTCAGCAATCTTAGCAAGTTCTAGGAGTTCTAGGAGTTGATTTTCATCCAGTTGTTGAGTCATTGCAAATTCTCCAAACGTTTAAGAAAAAATAGTAAGCTGAGAGTACAGTGAACCTATCCGACAAAATCCCATGACTATTCAACTATCTTCACTTCTTGACACTGATGCAGAAATTATACCTTGGGAAAAAGTCGATTATAGCTGGATAGACATCGTTGAACAAGCAACCTTATCGGATACGCCCCCCAGTTATTTAATTTATCCGCAAACACAAGACGCTTTAGCCAAAGTTGTCGAGTATGCTAACAAACTTCAATGGTCGATTCTTCCCTGTGGCAATGGTAGTAAACTAAATTGGGGAGGATTAGTCAAAAATCCACAATTAGTAATTAGTACCCAACATCTCAATCGTATTATCGATCATGCCGTAGGTGATTTAACCGTTACCGTCGAAGCAGGTGTAACCCTTCAACAACTACAAACCCTCTTACAACCCCACTCACAATTTCTACCCTTAGATCCAGCTTATCCCGACACGGCAACATTAGGGGGAATCATGGCTACAGGAGATACAGGAAGTTGGCGACAACGCTACGGAGGGGTTAGAGATATGGTCTTAGGACTATCTTTTATACGATTTGATGGCAAAATCGCTAAAGGCGGTGGAAGAGTCGTTAAAAACGTCGCTGGCTACGACATGATGCGATTATTTACAGGTTCATACGGAACATTAGGTATTATTACTCAAATAACCTTTAGACTCTATCCGATACATGAAGCGTCTCAAACTCTCTTGATGACTGGAAAACCAGATGATATCTCTATTCTTGCCCAAACCCTACGTCAGTCTGGAATAACCCCAACCGCAGCCGAAATTTTATCATCTTCTTTGGTACAGTCTTTAGGTGAAGATGGAATGGGATTAATGCTTCGTTTTCAGAGTATACCCGAAAGTATTACCGAACAAATTAGACAAGTTAAGAAAATAGCGCAACCGTTAGATTTTAAAAGTACAATTTATGCGGATTTAGATGAAATTTCAATTTGGTCACAACTCCAAAAAAGTTTTAATACTTCTAATGCTGACGCAAAAATTGTTTGTAAAGTTGGAATTTTGCCCAGTTCATCCATTGAATTATTAACGAAATTAGAGCCATTCGGGTTAGGAATGGTTAATCTTGGCAGTGGGATAGGAAAATTAATAATTAGGAAAGAAGGGATTGAAAAAATGCGATCGCTTTGCCAAAATCATCAAGGATACCTCAGTATTTTAGAATCCCCAAAATCAATCAAGCAAACGATCGATCCTTGGGGATATAATGGCAATGCCTTAGACATGATGCAAAAACTTAAACAAAAATTTGATCCCAATCATCTATTTAGTCCTAACCGCTTTGTTGGAAAAATCTAACTTTTTTGTTTAGCTATAATTCCTTGTCTAAACCCCAAAACCACCAAAATATTAGAAAGAGTTAAAAATAATTCTGCACTACCATGTAACCAGTCTACATTTGCTAAATCCTTACCATAATGTACTTTTGCATAAATGCCCGCAGGAATCGTTACAGCAACAAAAATTAATAAAACATAAAAACCAACTAATGCTAAACGAGGTGTTTTCCCCGAATTTGTCATAAACCACAAAAAACCAATATAAGGGAACAAAGATAGAGCAAATAAAGTATTTTTAGATAGCATTAATTTCAAATATCCTTTTCATCTAATAAATCTTGAAAACTGTGGGGGTTTGGTCTCCAAACCCTTGAAAATTCCTTATTTCTTTCGCCATTTTTCTAACAAAATTTGTTCGTTAGTCATAATCATTGATCCTCAATTAATCTAATTCTCGCCTTCCTTCTAAAGCACGTGCTAAAGTGACTTCATCAGCATATTCTAAATCGCCACCCATCGGTAAACCAAAAGCAATACGAGTCACTTTCGTAAACGGTTTTAATAACCCTCCAACATAAAGTGTAGTCGTTTCACCTTCGACACTCGGACTAATGGCTAAAATAACTTCTTGAGTTTTTTCTTGGTTGACGCGCTGTACTAAAGATTGTACGTTCAATTGTTCTGGCCCGATACCATCCATTGGCGAAATAACACCCCCCAATACATGATATTTTCCCTTATATTCGCGGGTTTTTTCCAGAGCAATCACATCTCTAGAGTCAGCAACAACACAAATAACTTTATTTTCACGATTTTGATTACGACAAATTTCGCACACAGGTTCCGCAGACAGGTGGAAACAAACCTTACAGAACCCAACTTGTTTTTTAGCATCGATAATCGATTTAGCTAAAGCTTGTGCATCGGCATCCGATCGCTTTAGGATATGTAGAGCTAATCGTTGTGCAGTTTTTGGCCCAACACCAGGTAACTTTTGTAGTTGTTCGATTAAACGGGCAAGCGGTGGAGTATAAATAGGAAACCATCCTTATCAATTGTCCTTTAACTATCCTAACCCGTACCTGTGTACTCAAACAATTGTAAGAAAATTCGGGATTTTTGCCATAGTTTCCCGTTGTCCGTATTAGCCTATAGATAGACAGACAATAACAACAACAGAGGTTTAACGTCTATCATGCCGGAAAGTTCCATTGCACAAGATCGAGATTATACTCTGATCATTGACAAAAGTGGCAGTATGTCCACATCCGATCAACCTGGAGAAAAAACCCGTTGGGAGATCGCCCAAGAATCTACTCTTGCTTTGGCCAGAAAGTGTGAAGAAATCGATCCTGATGGCATTACGGTTTATCTTTTTTCGGGTCGGTTCAGACGTTATGATAATGTCACATCAGATAAAGTGTCCCAAGTCTATCAAGAAAATGAACCGATGGGACGAACCGATCTAGCAAGTGTTTTACAAGATGCTCTAGATAACTATTTTCAACGCAAAGTAGCAGGTCTGACTAAACCCAACGGAGAAACAATCTTAGTTATAACTGATGGTGAACCAGACGATCGCAAAGCGGTCATGCGACAAATTATAGAAGCATCCCGTCAGATCGAGCGAGATGATGAATTAGCCATTTCTTTGATCCAAGTAGGTAAAGATCGCAAAGCAACCGAGTTTTTACGCGCATTAGACGATCAACTCGAAACCGCAGGCGCGAAATTCGATATCGTAGATACGATCACCATTGATGAAATGGAAGATATGACCCTTGCTGAAGTCCTACTTAATGCAATCAAAGATTAATTGATTTACAAAAGAGTATGATAATCTAAGATCCAGACAGTGAAAGGATCTTAATCAATGTATCTACTGATTCCCGCAGCAGGAAAAGGAACACGAATGGGGAGCGATCGAAATAAACTATTACTCCCCCTTCTCGATCAACCGCTTTTATATTGGACATTATTAGCGGCCGCTACATCAAAAGAAATACAATGGATCGGCATCATCGGACAAAGCGAAGATTTTGCCGATTTTAAAACAATTATTGCCGATTTATCGCACCGCTCACAGGATTTGAAATCCTGTGATACGGCGTGCGACTGCCTTCCGCAGTCCCTGTCTAAACCCGTTGAATTGATCCTCGGTGGCACCACACGTCAAGAATCAGTTTATAAAGGTTTAAAAGCCCTTCCAACGTCAGCAGAACACGTTTTAATACACGATGGGGCAAGATGTTTAGCGACACCAGAATTATTCGATCGTTGTGCCGAAGCTTTAAAAACTTGTCAGGGTTTAATTGCGGCAATTCCCGTCAAAGATACGATTAAAATTGTTGATGAAAAAGGTTTTATTATTGATACTCCCGATAGAAATCAATTATGGGCGGCTCAAACTCCCCAAGGATTTGATGTAAAGTTATTAAAACAATCCCATGACAAAGGTCATCAGTTAGGTTGGGAAGTCACCGACGATGCTGCTTTGTTTGAAAAATGCGAGTTACCTGTAAAAATTGTTCCTGGAGAAGAGACGAATTTAAAGGTAACAACACCCGTTGATCTTGCTATTGCTGAATATATTTTACGTCAACGTTTATAATTTTTCTTTTACTTTAACTCCATCTCTTTTAATAATATAAGCAGGAATTCCCACGACAACACAGTTATCAGGAACATCTTTTACAACCACTGCATTAGCCCCAACTGTAACATTATCACCGATTTTAATATTACCTAAAACCTTTGCGCCCGCAGTAATTCTAACCTGATTGCCAATTTTCGGACGACCTGATTTATCTTTGTATCCGATCGTTACTTGTTGATTAATCCAGCAATTTTCCCCTAAATCTGCCATAATAATCGTACTAAAGCCATGCTGAATGAATAATCCAGGACCGATCGTACAAGATTTATCTAAAAATAAATAGGGGAATTCTCGATAAATTAATTTTAAAATATACATGGCTATTCGACCCGCAAGATTCCCGTGAAACAAGCGAAAATAATATAAATTTCGATATTCTTTGGCTTCTTTAAGTAAAGTGAGTAATTGAATTAAATCATCGGTTTTTTTGTGATCTAGATATTCTACCCATTTAGACACATCGGCTAAAATCAGCTTTTTTTCAGTGGTTAACCAAAAGGGAATGAGTAGGGGAGAAACCCAAAGAATTTGGAGAATAAATAGAATGGATCTAAAACCTTGTTTCATTTGAAGTAGACCAATTAGAGACAAAAGACTTGATTTTTGGTCAGATTGATTATAGTAGTAAGGATGTTATTGATTCAACCAACAACAAAAGGGATGAATTCTCTAAACCCAAACGATGTATCTTACTGGCCTACCGTATCGGTCATTGTTCCGATCTACAATGGTGAGGAAGATTTACCAGATTTACTCGACTGTTTAACCCAACAAACTTACCCCAAAGAAAAGACAGAGTATTTTTTAGTCGATAATAATTCAAGCGATCGCACGTCTGATATTTTAGCTATTGCGGTCGAAAAAGCCAACCATGAAGGACTTAAATTCTATCATCTAACGGAAAATCAGATACAAAGTTCTTATGCGGCCAGAAATGCAGGAATCAAAGCATCAAAAGGCGAAATTTTAGTATTTACTGATATGGACTGTCGTCCTTATCCGAATTGGGTCGAAGAAATAGTTAAACCTTTTACTAATCCATCAATTGGTATTGTAGCAGGAGAATTAATCGCTTTACCCGGTAATAGTTTACTAGAAAAATATGCAGAACGGGCAGAAATTATGGCCCAAAAGTTTCTTCTCGAACATCCTTTCTGTCCCTACGGACAAACGGCAAATCTCGCTATTCTTCGAGATATATTCAAAAAAGTAGGTATTTTTCGTCCTTATTTAACCACTGGAGGTGATGCGGATATTTGTTGGCGAATTCAACGAGAAACTCACTATAAAATAGAATACACCCCAAAAGCGATTATTCAACACCGACATCGATCGCATCTCAAGAGTTTTCAAAGTCAACTACGTCGCTATGGTTGTTCTAACCGCTATTTACATGAATTGTATGGGGTTAAGCTGATGCAAGAATGTACAACTCAAGATATCGTTTTAGGTGTGAGTCGTTGGATAGTCCAAGATATCCCGAAAAAGAGTATAAAATTACTTTTAGGTCGCGCTGATTGGATCGATCTGATCAGGACACCCATTGATTTAATTGGGTTTCAAGCTAGAAGTATTGGACAAAAAGAGGCTAAACTTCCCCAAAAAGCGAAACAGATTGAATGGTTGTAGCTTTGTGATAAACTACCATACAAAATCGGATCGAGCCATAAAATTATTTATGAAGGTTATTTCTACTGATATTCCTGACGTTTTAATTATTGAACCGCAAGTATACGGTGATGAACGAGGTTTCTTTTTTGAAAGTTTTAGCGTCAAAACTTTTAGAGAGAAAACAGGACTTGATGTAGAATTTGTACAAGATAATCACTCTCGTTCTCGTCAAAATGTCCTCAGAGGTTTACATTATCAAATTCAACAACCCCAAGGTAAATTAGTACGCGTCGTCAGGGGTGAGGTTTTTGATGTTGCAGTGGATCTTAGGGAAAGTTCCGCGACCTTTGGTAAATGGGTCTGTTGTACCTTAAGTGAGGAAAATAAACGACAATTTTGGATACCACCAGGTTTTGCTCATGGTTTTTTGGTTTTATCCGATTATGCCGACTTTTTGTATAAAACGACGAATTATTATGCACCAGAGTACGACAGAACTTTACTCTGGAATGACCCGACTATTGGGATTGATTGGCCAATTACAGGAGAAGCTATCCTATCAGAAAAAGATAAAATTGGTCAACCGTTAGAAAAAGCTGAAGTTTATATATGACGCGTATTTTATTAATTGGTTCACAGGGACAAGTCGGACAAGAATTACAACTTATTTTACCCCAAATAGGAGAAGTGATTGGCGTTGGACGCGATCGATTAGACTTATCTGATGGAGAGAAACTACGTCAGATTATTATTGAGGCTAAACCTGATTATCTCGTCAATGCTGCTGCTTATACCGCAGTAGATAAAGCTGAATCTGAACTCGAATTAGCTAACGCCATCAATGGAATTGCACCTCAAATTATGGCTACTGAAGCTAAAAAAATGGGTGCTACTTTCTTGCATATTTCGACGGATTATGTATTTGATGGACAGAAAAACACGCCTTATTTAGAAACTGACTCGACTAATCCATTAGGAGCTTATGGAAGTTCTAAACTATTAGGAGAAAATGCTATTCAAGAAGTAGGCGGAAATTCGATTATTTTAAGAACTGCCTGGGTTTATGGCACATCCGGCAAAGGTAATTTTGTCAAAACGATGTTACGAGTGGGCAAAGAAAGGGAACAATTAAAAGTAGTGGTCGATCAGGTTGGGAGTCCGACTTGGGCTAAAGATATTGCTGATGCGATCGCAAAATTATTAACCTCAAAAACAGCACCAGGCATTTATCATTTTACGAATAGTGGTGTCGTCAGTTGGTATGATTTTGCCGAGGCGATCTTCTCGGAAGCTAGACAAATTGGTTTTCCTCTTTGTGTTAAAGAAGTTTTTCCCATTACGACTGATCAATATCCCACACCAGCAAAACGCCCGGCATATTCTGTTTTATCAGGTCAAAAAATTACGCCGCTTTTAGGAACATATCCCCCCTATTGGCGAGACTCTCTTAAACAAATGCTGAAACAACTCTATAGGTAAGCATCATGAAAGCTTTGATTCTCTCTGGTGGTAAAGGTACTCGTTTACGTCCTCTCACTTATACAGGTGCAAAACAATTAGTACCTGTTGCAAATAAACCCATTTTGTGGTATGGAATAGAATCTCTAGTGGCAGCAGGAATTAGGGATATCGGGATTATTATTAGTCCAGAAACTGGGACAGAAATTCAAATTAAAACAGGAACTGGCGATCGCTTTGGAGCGAATATTACTTACATTCTCCAAGATCAGCCACTCGGTTTAGCCCATGCGGTGAAAATTGCTCAACCGTTTTTAGGCGATTCTCCGTTTGTTATGTATTTGGGCGATAACCTCATTCAAGACGATCTCAACCCGTTTTTAGACTCATTCAAGAATCAACAGCTTGAGGCTTTAATTTTATTACGTTCTGTGTCTAATCCGTCCGCTTTTGGAGTAGCCCAAGTTGATGAAAATGGTCGAGTTTTACAGTTAGTGGAAAAACCAAAAAATCCAATGTCTAATTTAGCTTTGGTGGGTATTTATTTCTTTTCGAGTGCGATTCATCATGCAATTTCTTGTATTCAACCTTCCGCTAGAGGAGAGTTAGAAATTACTGACGCAATTCAAGAATTAATTAATCAAAAGCAGTCTGTAGAAGCTTTACAATTACTTGGTTGGTGGTTAGATACAGGGAAAAAAGACGATTTACTCGAAGCAAATCGCATTATTTTAGATACTTGTTTAGTTAAAACAATTGATGGAGAAAAAGACGAGAAAAGTCAGATTATCGGACGAGTTGCGATCGGCAAAGGTTCTAAAATTATTAATAGCACGATTAGAGGACCGGTCGTCATTGGTGAAAATTGTCATATTGAAAATTGTTTTATCGGCCCTTATACCAGTGTCGCTGATCGGGTGACGCTTCAATCAACTGATGTAGAGCATAGTGTGATTTTAAAAGAAGCTCAAATTTTAGGTATTGACGATCGCATTATTGATAGTGTCATTGGACAACGGGCTAAACTTAGCTTAACGCCCCATCACCCAAAAGCAGTTCGGTTTATGATTGGAGATGATTCTCAAATAGAATTATATTAAGTTCAAAGCGAAAATGTGACTATGTTTGTTTAAGATCAGAAGGTGGTGTGAATCGGTTAAGGATTGCCAAAATCTCCTCACGCATCTGAGCTTGTTTTTCTTCGATTTTTGTCTGACGTTCGGCTAAAGCGGCTAATTGATGGTAATAATCGGCTTGTACTTCATAAAAAGAAGATTGAGCGGCGGCTATTCTTCCTAAATACTGATAAAGTTGTGCTTGTTCTCTGGCTTTTTCTTCTTTTTCTTTGGAACGTGCTTGACGATCAGCCGCTACAGCATCACTTAAAGCTTGAATCGATTTAGCAGATGACTCAACAATCTTTTCAAGTCGTTCTAATCTGTCTTCTGACATTTTTGGTAAACTCCTATTAGATCAAAGTGCCATGTAGAGACGCGCCATGGCACGTCTCTACCAATTAATTGTAGAGGATGGGAGACCTTACTGGGTAGAAAGGCCAAAACCCAACAGTAGAAAGACAAAACCCAAAAAGTGAATCAATTATACTAACTTGGCAAAACCAGCTTAACCCATTCTGGAATCTCACACACTCGATCGGCAATTTGTACTTCAGCGTCTTGAAAACGGCTCAAGATTTGTTGTTCTGGGCTAGGTTTAGCATCAATATAAGATAATTGATTGGCCATAATACTCATTGCATCATCAAATTTTTTGTCGATAGGTGTATGAAGTCCTGCCAAATAGACGATCACGGGTTTTTCGATGGTTGAGGCAATATACTCGGCTGCGCTAATTTCTGCACTTCCCGATGGATGTCCCACTAATACAATTACATCCGTTTCTTCATCTTCTTCTAAAATTTGTAACCATTGCTCAAAAGTAGACCCAATGAGACTATCTGTTCCTAAACTAACTGAAATCGATTGACCTAAACCTGCTTGGGATAAACGGAAGGCAATTTCATCGGTAAGACGATCGCTACGACTAATTAATCCTACTCGACCTGGAGTATAACAAAATGGTTCACTTGTTCCTAACCATACTTTACCCGGAACGATTAAACCTTGACTGCCTGAACCTAGTATAAAAGTATTAGTTTCTTGAGCTTTTTTGAGTAGCTTCACCATATCTAATGGGGGAACACCACCAGAAATCAGCACTAATTGTTTAATATTGGCTGTAATGGCTTCATAAGCTGCATCGATGACTTGATAGGGATCACCAAAAATCAAAGTTGTTTCAATGTCTCCAACTTGTGCGATCGCATCTTCAACTAAATCAAAAATGGGAATTTCATCGATCAATTGTCCACCACTTCCTACACCAATACCCGCCATAATATTTGTCCCATAGGCTTTCATGCGAGTCCCATAAGATGAACCCATTGGGGTGGTTATTCCTTGAATAAGAATTTTACTTTCTGGTGTCCATTTCATAAAATTTGGTTGATTTTCCTTTTATTTTTTCGCATTGGCGATCGCTTGATTAACGGCTTCATCGCTTGACTCCTGCCAATGAATGCCCAAAAGCATCAATTTTTCTTGATAAATGGTGCGATCACTTTCGTCCATTAAATAGAGAACTAACTGAGGATTTCGGTTAGTTTGAGAGGGATTAGATTTAGATGTTCTTTCTTGAGTTAAGGCGGCGATTTTAGTTCCTCTAAGTGTTCGATCTTCTCCTGGGTTTCGTAGTTCATCTTTGTGTAATCCCGAAAATTGATGAGCGAGCGTTTGAGTGACAATTTGTCCAATAAATGAACTTCCTAAAATATTAACTAAAATGACTTTAATATCTGAATTTTTGAAGATTGTCTTTAAACCCAGTTTTAATTGTTCTTCAAAAGAAAAATGAAGATTATTTTCATTGAGAATTAGGCAACAGGAAGGTTTACCCTGTTCTTGAATCAAAAGATCCCAAGTATTTAAAGCCAAACCAAAACTATTACAAATTATGGCAATATTTCCCGATTTCGGTTTAGGAAAAAGCCAAGTTAAATCAGACGTTTGTGTTGATGAATTATCTTTTATTGCAATCAGTTTTAATACATCAGGATGACGACTCAGGGCTTGATCATTTATCGTAATTTTGCCATCTAAAGCCATAACTTGACCATCTGCACTAATTCCTAAAGGATTAATTTCTATAACATTTAAATCTTTAGTCACAAACAAATCATACATTTTTTCTAAAATGACACTGACGGATTGTAACAATGTTCCTTGAAGACCCATTTTAACGGCTAGTTTTCGGGCGTGGAAGGGTGAAAACTGATCATCTATAATCACTTTGTGGGTATTTTGCAGCAAGGTTTCAACATCTATGCCCCCTTTAATTGAACCAAGTAAAACGGGTTTTTGCAATTGATAATCTAAAACCACTGCCAAAAAAAATTCTTCTTTTGCACTATATCGCGCTTCGGCTAACAAAACTTCAGGAAATTCGCCGCCAATAGGTAAACTAAAAATAGCATGAGCGGCCGCGATCGCATCAATTGTATTTTCCGCAAATCTAACTCCTCCTGCTTTTCCTCTTCCTCCAGCGCGAACCTGAGATTTTAAGACAACTGGATAAGGAATTTGTAGACGTTTGAGTTGACTTGGATTAGCGATCGCCTGTGAGGGTAAAATAGGAATGCCCACTTGATTAAATAATTCTTTAGCTTGATACTCCAATAATTCCATACTTAACTTATTCCTTATTTGTAGACATTTTCCACTCTTTTTCGACTTGATCTATCCCATAAAAACGTTTCCAAAAAGCATCAGTTACCCAGGTCGGCATTACTTTCGTCATTAGTGGAACAAATATACTAGCACCTGTAGCGGCATAATATCGAGGACGGGGACGCGGATCATTTAAAGCTTTGATAATCACTTTTGCAACTTTTTCGGGTGTCCAACCGATTAATTTTAATTGTTGATCGATCGCTGCTAATTTTTCAAAAGCGGGGCGATAAATAGAGGACACGGGTCTATCTTTATACGCTAAATCATCAAATGTCCGCGATCTGTCGTAGTCTGGAATCATTTGTTGAATTTTGTTACCTGCTACCTGAAAAAATTCTGTAATGACTGGTCCTGGTTCGACGACACTTACTTTGATATTAAACCCTTTTAATTCCATCCTCAGCACATCACTAAAGGCTTCTAGAGCGAATTTAGAGGAACTGTATAACCCCCCCGCAGGAAACGCCATCCGCCCGCCTAGAGAGCTAATATTAACGATTCTGCCCCCGCCTTGATTACGCATAATCGGAATTAGGGTTTGCGCTAGAATCAAAGGAGCAAAAAAATTAACATTAAATTGTTCTTTTGCTGCCGTTAAAGACGTTAGTTCGATCGGCCCCATTTGCCCATAACCAGCGTTATTGACTACAGCATCGACTCTGCCCCATTTTTCTAAGACTCCTCGACTTAAAGCCGCAACTTGTTCAGCATTAGTCATATCTGTGGTTATAACTAAAACATCGGCACCTGCAGTACGACACTCAGTGGCTATTTCTTCTAGTTTATCTTTTCGTCTAGCACTCAGGGCAAGACGCACACCAGGAAAGCGCGTAGCTAATGTTTGTGCTAAAGCGGTTCCAATACCTGCCGAAGCACCTGTAATTATAATGACTTGTTCTGATAGGTGAGGAGTATGATTCATGTTAGACACAACCCGTGATTCATTTGATTTCAAAGACTTGGAACGCCGTTTACAGCAACGTTTACAGGTGGAATTTCCCCAGATAGATTCATTACAGGTTAATTGTTTTTTCTCGGAAAAAACCTTTGTTATCTTAGTTCATTTACCTGAGCTTGTTACTCTCCCTACGAAGGATATACTCTTTCAGCTTAAACAAATTTTGTCTAATGAGGAATCTATCTCATCTTATCCGATGGAGTTGTATTTAAAGGTCAACGATCGCGGATCACTTGCACCTGTCGCCTCATCTCATCTTCCCACTTTCTCGCTTAAATCTCAAAAATCTTTAGGGATAGGTTTAAAGATAGGTTTAGGAATATTTTTATTTTTAGGTGGGTTGTATGGGTTGTCTCGTCCCTGTGTTGTGGGTTCAAGTTGTGCTAATCTAACTCAAGCTAAAACAAATGCCCAAAATGCGGTAAATTCTGTCAGTATATCGGCTTCGTTGCCAGATATCCAACAATCGAAACAACAGTTAGACGAATCTCTTAATTTACTTCAAGATATTCCTTATTGGTCGAGATATCATGAGCAAGCGTCACAACTGATCAAGATTTATCAACAACAATCTCAAGATTTAGAAAATTTATCCCAAGCCTTAAATTATGCGACAAAAGCCGTATCTTTGGCTAATCCTCCCCTTTCTATCCCACAATGGCAAACCGTTCAAAACCATTGGAAACAGGCTATCTCGTTTTTAAAAAAATTATCCGTATCGAGTCCTTATTATTTTTATACTCAACTCAAACTTAGACAGTATCAGGGAAATTTAACCCTGATTGAACAACGAATGAACGCCGAAACGCAAGCAAGCGATCGCCTCAAATCGGCACAAGAAACGGCGCAAATTGCTCTTGTTCGTCAAAAAAACGCCCAATCTCTTGATGATTGGAAGTTAGTCGAAGCTACTTGGAAAACTGCAATTTCTAGCTTACAAAGTATTCCGTCGAGTACGGTTGCGACAAGAGAAGCGAAAAATTTGCTTAAAATTTATAATACTCAATTGGTTAATGCAACAGAACGCAAATCTAAAGAAGCAAATTCTAATAATTTATACACAAAATCCCTACAACAAGCCGAATTAGCGCAAAAATCGGCAGCATCACAACAATGGACATCTGCGGTTACGGCGTGGCGCAATGCTATTACTAATCTTAAACAAATTCCCGCTAATAGTTCTCAATATAATCAAGCACTACCTTTGATTACATCCTATCTTGTTTCTCTTAAACAAGCTGAAACAAATTTAACCTCGGCGGTTCAACTACAAAATATACGTCAAGATTTAGAAACAACTTGTAAAATTCCCCATAAAATCTGTGACTATCAAATTAGCCAAGCTATTATTAAAGTCAATTTAACTGAATCTTACGTTAAGCAGGTTTGGTACACCGCCGTACAAGCAAAAGCACAAACCAGCGTTCCTACTCAAGTTAGTTTACTTAATCATATCGCTAAATTAGAAAAAAGCTTACAGATTATTAGCGATCATGCACGCAAAAGAGTTGAGGTTTATAATCCTGAACAAAATATAATTGCAATTTATGAACCAACACAATAGATAGACTTGAATTATCCTTTTCTGACCAAAGCGTGTCAAAATCTAGAAGAGTAACTTAGACCAAAACAAGAATTATCCATGCTGTTAAAGTCTACTACCCGTCATATTCGTATTTATACTGCCGAAGTTGAAGGCAATCAATTAGTCGAGAGTGATAAGGTTCTTACTCTTGATGTTGATCCTGATAACGAATTTATTTGGGATGAAGTCGATTTACAAAAAGTTTATCGTAAGTTCGATGAATTAGTCGAATCTTATAGCGGAGAAGAATTAACCGAATATAATCTACGTCGGATTGGTTCTGATTTAGAACATTTTATCCGGTCTTTGCTCCAAAAAGGCGAAATTAGTTATAACCTTGATAGTCGAGTCACTAACTATAGTATGGGACTTCCTCGAATTGATAGTCCCGATAGTCAAGGTAAATATATGCTTTAAATACTTTTGGGTAGTGGACAGTAATTATTTTTACTGTTCACTTAACTTAAATTATAATGTCATATATCGGGTTAGTCTATAAATCAGCCTTTTAATTCTGTTTTACTGTGTCTCTCTAAGATATTTTTCATCAAGCTGTACGTCTAGCATTAGAAAAAGATGGTTGGAGTATTACTCACGATCCATTTCATATTAAGGTTGATGATATAGAGTTTTTTATAGATATAGGTGCCGAAAGAATTTTAGCTGCTCAAAAAGCCGGGCAAAAAATAGCTATAGAGATTAAGTCTTTTCTCGGTTCGTCTGAAGTGACTGATTTTCATTTAGCACTTGGCCAAACTTTAAATTATCGGTTAGCTTTAAAAAAAGTTGCACCTGAGCGAATTCTCTATTTAGCTATTACTAAAGATACTTATGAAGATTTTTTCTCTCGTCAGTTTATTCAAAATTCTATACAAGAATATCAAATTAATCTTTTAATTTTTGATTCTTTGAAAGAAGAGATAGTCTTATGGAAAGAGTAAATTATTCGGAAATTATACAAGAAATTCTCAAACGGCATTCTTATAATGATTTAGATAATGGAACAGAAGTTCAATTAATTTTTGATAAAGAAAATCATCATTATCAAGTTATTCATTTAGGATGGCAAGAACAACGAAGAGTTTACGGATGTATAGTTCATGTTGATCTTAAAAATGAAAAAATTTGGATTCAAAGAGATGGTACTGAAATAGGTATTGCTAATGAATTAGTTGCTGCTGGTGTTCCTAAACATGACATTGTTTTAGGTTTTCAAGCACCTTATAAGCGCAAATTTACTGATTTTGCTTTTGGATAATCAGGATTTTTATCTCGCTTCGTAATGTAAACAGCCTTCACAAGGACCACTCGGATTAATTGCACAGCGCAAATGAGGCGATCGCGCATTATAGCGACAATTTATCTCACCAATAAAAAACCTACTTTCTTGGGGAATTTCTAAAAAATCGCTTACTATTGCTATTTGGTAAACAGGTTCAGTCCGAATTCGTCTCATTCTCGCTTGAAATCTTCGTTTATATTGTCGAATTATTTCAAGACCCAATAGAGAAGGAATTAAAGCTAGGACAAAGATGATAATTATCCTAATCACACTGTTTGGGGGCAATAATAAGCGATTTTTCTTCGATTTCTGTCGCTAAGATCAAGAATACTTATGCTACTCCTGCGACTTCTTTTAATGCTTTAGCGGAAAAAGTCTCTAAATGTCCGTTAGCATCAACACTAGAGGGATATCCTCTTGTTAATTCGGTCATGCTGTGATTTCCAGCTTTAAGCGCTTTAACGACAATTTTCATGGCTTCTTCGGGTTTTCCACGACCACAGAAAAAGATATCCGCAGCAAAGTAGCCCAGTTCTGGCCAAGTATGAATTGCAATATGAGATTCCGATAATGTTGCTGTCGCGGTCACTCCGTGAGGACTGAACTGGTGGACGCACAAATCGATTAACGTTGCTTCACCTGCGGTAATCCCTTCCAAAAGCGCTTGACGAATTCGGTCTGCATCGTTTAAAAGATCAGCAGGGGCGTTCCAAGCATCGACAATCAAATGGGTTCCCAGTTTGGTCATTTTTTCTCTTTTACTCCACAGCTATTTTATTCACAAGACTTCTAATCATAGCATAATTTACCTAGCAACTCAATAGCTAAGGTAAAGAATTTATTAAGCTGTGTTTAAGTCGTCATCTGTTGATCGCACTTTCTGTGACAAATGGCAATTAATTTAGCCCCGACTACCATTGGGCATAATGGTTTCTTCTAGAGAAGCAGTTAATAGATTAGTTTCGGCTAAAATGGCACCAATTAGGTTAGCTTGATTGAGATTTGCCTTTTTTAAATTAGCTCCCGTTAAATGAGTCAGTAATAATCCCGCTTGGCTCAAATTAGCTTCAGATAAGTCCGCTTCAGATAAGTTAGCATTAACTAAGTTACACCCAGTCAAATTGGCTAAGGTTAAATTAGCGCGTTGCAGATTGGCTTTACTCAATTCCGCGCCTTCTAAGTTGGTTTCACTGAGATTGGCGGCGGTTAAATCTGCATTCCCCAAGTTTGCTCCCTCTAAGTTCGCGCCTTTTAGATTAGCTCCTCTAAGATTCACCTGACGTAAATCTGCATATCTAAGATCAGCCCCTTGAAGATTTGTTTCTTGTAAATTTGCTCGATAAAGATAAGCTTTGATCAGACTTGCTTTTTTGAGATTTGCTCCTGTAAGATTAGCGCTCGAAAGAATGGCACGATTTAAAATCCCTTGTTGTAAGTTAGCTTGAGTTAGTACCGCATGGGTTAAACTAACTCCTGTTAAATCGGCTTTTTCGAGGATAGCTTTGGATAATTGGGCAAAAACTAAGCTTGCACCGACTAAACAAGCATGGCTAAGATCAGCTTTTTTTAGATTGGTGTTACTTAAAATTGCACCGCTTAAATTCGCTTTGACTAAGATTGCTTCATTTAAGTTGGTATGAGTTAAGGTTGCTTCAATCAAGATCGCTTTACTTAAGTTAGCTTGTTTTAAATTAGCATTACTAAAATTAGCACTGATGAAAGTTCCTTGACTCAGGTTACTCTGTTGTAACTCGGCACGACTAAAATTAATTCGGTTTAGAGTGACTTTCTTAAAGTTGGCTCGATAGAGTTGGGCTTCTTGAAAGCTTCTTTGTCCTTGTTGGTATAACTGTAAAAGATAATTCGGGCTTAAAAGAGCATTGGTACTCATAAAAATGGTAATAATTCTGGAAAGTTTTTCCAGGGTTTATAATTGGCTTTTTTGGCAATAAACTTGATGGGATGGTAAACCAGTTAAGCTCTCGCTTAGACTGACTCAAGATATTGTGTGTTTATTTGGGTGAAATTGACTTGAGTTAGAAAATTAGGAGATTAAACCCGCGCTGACTAACTTTAATTAACAAGCCCAGATTCTAAAATCTCGCTTCACCGTCTTTAGGTGACAGTTTATCTATTTTCTTTTTTACTATCCCTGAATCTCTAAGAAGGCGCTCGCTACAAATGGCCACCTTTTAATAAACCTCGACCACTTTGCCAACCAGGTCTAGGCATTAAGTTTGCAAAATCTTGAGCGTCGGTTTTTCTGACCGAATCTATGGCGACTCCGATGGATTGCCTCGATAACATACAATTATGAAAAGCGATGACTTTGTGAGCTTTTAGTTAAAAATTTCCTGATGACTACATATATTTTTATCCCTAACACAACTAAGCATAAAAATTATGAAATGTCAATAGGTAAATTAGACTACTGCTATCCAGTTCATTGAAAATACTTTGATAAATTTATCATAATCATTTTGTGGGTGATTTGGCAACTAGAACAGGTTTAGTTTTTGCGCTAGAAAGTCCGTCGTTTTGCCATAATAATTTTAGTAGTCGAGTGTGCTGATGTCTAAGTTCATTAGAGTCATTTAATTGAGAACCTGCTTTTTAACTGTATCCCGTAATTTATTATGACTAGAGATTCTGATCTTTCCCCTTCTATTCCTCCATCGGTTCAAGCTGCATCGATCACGCTAAGACGTTGGGGACTTGGTAAATTTTGGACAGAATTTGTCCTTGGGATTATTTCTTGTGTTCCCGTTGGTGCAAGTGTACTGACGAGCCGCAACAGAACAGGTGGGGTAGGTAGTTTTTGGGCTGTCGGTGGGTTATTCGTTTTACTACTGAGTATTTATTTCGCGTGGCGTTATTTTAGTCTGGGAAAATCATTAAAAATTAAAGATTCTAGTGAACGTCCTAAACGAGTAGAAATACAGCAATTAATTAAACAAGGTTTAATTATTAACCTTGTTGGAATGTTTTTATCTCTTATTGGTACTCAATCTTCGGTCGGTGATGCTTTAATTAAATCATTTTCCCAAACTGGCTCAAATGTAGTTCAAGGTGGTTGTATTCTAAATTCTGCTAATATTTTTGATATTCAAGCTAATACAGCAATTTTTACCGTACATTTTATTGGGATTGCGATTTCTTTATGGCTTCTTAATCGTCTGACCAAATAAAATATTATTAGCTTTTATGGGCAGTTTAATATATGCAGCGCACACGCCTTAGTACTCTTGTTGATACGGCTGGAAATAGGATCACTGAATTTACAAATAATCCTTGGAGAAGAATTTCTTTAAGTATTATTAGTTTGTTTTTTGGCTTTTTTATTGGGGCTGCTGTTTCGACCATCGCTGGACAAAGGTCAATTTTAGATGTGATGGGGGCGGCTTTACTGGTGTTATTTTCTGAAATAATTAGCAGTTTATTTTATACTCGTAGATTCTTTAGTAGAATTCAACGCACTATATGGGTCGATTTATTGCAGTTCTTTAAAATTGGAGTGGTGTACAGTCTATTTCTCGAAGCCTTTAAACTGGGTTCATAAGAAAAAATGTTAGAGCAACAATCTCTGATTATTTTACAACGTTGGCGTAATGAACAGCGTTTTACTTCAGAAGACATTCGTCAACTTCTGCGGCTAGAATTCACTTCAAAACGAGCCGAAGCTTTTAATATTACTATATTTAATGGAGAACGAGAAATACGGCAACGAGCCAAGCTTTTTAGTTATTCTTGTGAGCAAGTTATTTCAATTTGTCAAGAATTGGGTTTTCAATCAGAAGACGAAATTTTAGAAACATTATGGATTTTGTGGATACCTTTAGCTTGTCAATTAGCTCAAAATAAAAATAATTTACAAAGACCTTTTATACAAGGTATTTTGGGAGGACAAGGCACAGGAAAAACAACACTAAGTCAAATTGTTTGTCTTTTATTAAGTTATTTGGGCTACCAAGCTATTGGTATTTCAATTGATGATTTTTATAAAACTTATGCAGAACGCCAAAAATTAAAAGCAAAAGATCCGCGTTTGGTTCGACGTGGGCCACCCGGAACACATGATATTAATTTAGCTCTTAAAACATTTAATCACATAAAAGAAGCATCACCTAAAGAACTGATTCCTATTCCACGTTTTAATAAGTCTTATCATCATGGTGAAGGAGATAGAATCGCCTCTCCAGAATTTGTTTATAATGTGGATATTGTTTTATTTGAAGGTTGGTTTGTTGGAGTTACTCCCGTTGAAAAAGAGATTTTTAATCAGTCACTTTCTCCTGAAATTGCCGAGGTTATTACTCTAAAACATATCCAGTTTGCAAGAGATAGTCGCCGTCGTTTAAAGGACTATTTACCTCTTTGGAAAAATTTAGATAGTTTGATTGTATTATCTCCTCAAGATTATCGATGGAGTATTACTTGGCGTACTGAAGCAGAACATAAAATGATCGCATCGGGAAAAACGGGAATGAGTGATCATGATCTTAAAGAATTTGTTTACTATTTTTGGAGATCGCTACACCCTGAACTTTATATTAAACCTCTCATTCGAGATCCTAAATTTGTTGATTTAGTTATCGAAATCGATCAGAATCACCGTCCATTTTCGATTCAAAAACCTTGACATAAATTCAATAATGTGCATTCCCAAACTAAGCGCGGTTGCACATAACTTAATAAACATTGACGGGCTTTTTCTAAAGTTTCTAGGATAGTTTGATTTTGAGATTGGTTCCAGTAGCATTGTTGTAAATAGTCTACTAACCATAATTGGGTTTCATTTTCTAATTCTTGAGATAGTTTTTTTGCGAGTTCTAAAACTTTAATGGGTGAGGTTGGTAAATGGGTTAATTGTTCTCGTAACTCAATAGGAATAGACTGTAAATAATGATAAGATGCGATCGCTTCTCCTGGGCTACCGGCTGCAAGTGCTAATAATTCGGGATAATTTAATATTTCTTCATATTTTTTGCTTGTTAAAATTTGTTTCATATTGTCTGATGAAAGCCGATAAAAAGGAATTCTCTGACAACGAGAAACTAAAGTCTGTAAAACTGCGTCTGTACTTGGAGTGAGCAAAATTAGTGTTGCTTTTCCCGGTTCTTCTAGGGTTTTTAGTAAAGCGTTGGCTGCTGCTTCTGTCATCGTTTGAGCATCTTCAATAATGATTACTAAACGCGATGACTCTAAAGGAGGACGACTTAAGAAATAAGTAATTTCTCTGACTTGTTCGATCCGTATTTGCGGGGGGGCTTTGCGTTTTAAACCGGCGGTTTCCGCTTCTTTTGCGGTTAAAAGTTGTCCTTGATGTTGATAAGTTGGTTGCACCCAAAGTAAGTCAGGATGGTTACTAGCGGCTTTTCGTTGTTGAGTTAAGGATGATTTTTCTTTTGATAAACCGAAACTTAATAAAGCGTTACAGAAACATAAGGCAGCGATGGAACGTCCTATCCCACTAGCACCCACAAATAAATAAGCTGGAGCAATGCGATCGTGTTGAATAGCTTGTTGTAAAAGTTCGATTGCTTGTGGTTGTCCAATTAATTCTGACCAATTGATCGGAACATTAGTTATCATAAAATTATAGTTTGGAATTATTAGCAAACTTTTTAATTATGGCTCGATATATCTGCTCTTACTTAGCTAAAGCTCCTCTTGAAGAATTAAAACCCGCCTTGGGTGAAGTCTTAAAATTTTGTAACTTTGATATTATTTATCACACAATTGATTATATAATGGCGAGGGAAACACCGGGTAAAGTTTTATTTTCTAAATTAGTCACTGTAGAAGTTCTCATTGATAGCACAACCGCAACAAATCAAGGAATTCAAGTTAATTTAGTCGTCAAAAATGATGAACTTCCTTTACAAAATAATAATCATTGTCGTCAACTTTTTGAGCGATTACAACAGACTTTAGCGCAAGATCATCAATGGAAATTAGTCGCTAATGTTCCCACATAGATTATTTAAGCAAGAATTTAAAAATCTGATAAATCAATTCCCATTTCTTGTAGTTTCTGAGCGAGTCGAAGCGATCGCTCTCTTTGGGATTCTAACTCAGATTGGGCTTGTAAGGCGGCTTCAGTTGGAGTAGGAATTAACTGTCCTTGGGCTGTAAATAGGCGTAGTTTTGCGTCTTGAATTCCTAAATATAATTCTAGTTGCTGACTCCATAACCAGCCAGAAGAATTGGGTTGTAAGGGCTGATATTGACCATCTAATAGATGAAACCCTTGAAATTCGAGACTTTCGGGATCGAACCAAAAATAGTCGGGTGTACGAAAGATATTTTGATAGATTTCTTTTTTTA
Organism: Aphanothece hegewaldii CCALA 016; assembly: GCF_003007785.1. Classification (GTDB taxonomy): domain Bacteria; phylum Cyanobacteriota; class Cyanobacteriia; order Cyanobacteriales; family Microcystaceae; genus Chroococcus; species Chroococcus hegewaldii. Next base: position 156,505 of record NZ_PXOH01000004.1, read on the forward strand.
ATCCTCTATCTGTTTTAGCTGTTTTGTCTGAGAGAATTTCAACAATAACATTAGGATATTTCCCCTCTTCTTCCCAAACAACCCAACTTTTACGGGGTTTGCGTTCGGTTCCTAAAACAACGAAAAAATCTGGCCCGCGAAATTGCTCGGATTTGCGCTGACGAGGACTATAGTAAACAGTAAGATTACCACAAGCATAGAAGTCTTGGCGATCGTGCCATACCCATTCTAAGCATTGCAACAGTAGCATAATTTGCCGTAGATGTAGTTTAGTTTCCAAGGGTGGTTCATCACTATATAAGTCACTAGGTGGAAAAATTACATCTTCATCTAAGATGCTTTCGGAGATTTCTAAATCTTGAGTTAAAGACATGGCATCACAGAAAAAAGAGTTTAAATTAATACTAGCGTACTCTTATTAAATTGAATTAGATCGAAATTAAAACCATTAAAATTCGGCACTTTGGGGAGTACGAGGAAAAGGAATAACATCTCGAATATTACCCATTCCCGTCATAAACTGTACGACTCTTTCAAACCCTAAACCGAAACCCGCATGAGGAACCGTACCAAAACGCCGTAAGTCTAAATACCACCATAAATCATCGGGTATCATTCCCTGTTCGATGATACGACGTTCTAAAACTTCTAAGCGTTCTTCCCGTTGTGAACCGCCGATAATTTCGCCAATTTTCGGGGCTAAAACGTCCATTGCAGCGACTGTTTTATCATCATCATTGAGACGCATATAAAACGCTTTGATGGTTTTTGGATAGTTAGTCACAATGAGGGGTTTTTTAAAATGTTCTTCGGCTAAATAGCGTTCGTGTTCCGATTGTAGATCAACGCCCCATTCTACAGGATACTCGAAAGTCTTGCCGCATTTTTCCAGAAGTGCGATCGCTTCTGTATAAGTAATGCGTCCAAACTCATTATTAATGATATTTTCGGCTGTCGCTAAAACTGTATTATCGATGCGATCGTTAAAAAATTCCATATCTTCGGGACACTTTTCCAGAACCGTCTTAAAAATGTGCTTGAGGAACGCTTCTGCGAGGTTCTGATCCCCTTCTAAGTCACAAAATGCCATTTCAGGTTCAACCATCCAAAACTCTGCCAAATGGCGAGAAGTATTCGAGTTTTCGGCGCGAAAAGTTGGGCCAAACGTATAAACATTTTGAAAAGCCATCGCCATTACTTCCGCTTCTAGTTGCCCACTGACGGTTAAATAAGCGTGTTTGGCAAAAAAATCTTGAGAATAATCGATCGTTTGATCTTCTTTTTTGCGGGGAATATTGTTTAAATTAAAGTTAGTGACCGTAAATAACTCGCCTGCTCCCTCACAGTCATTGGCGGTAATAATCGGAGTATGAACCCAGATAAAACCGCGTTCTTGATAAAATTGGTGAATTGCCGCAGCGCAAGCATTCCGAACCCGCATCACCGCGCCGAGTGTATTCGTTCGACAGCGTAAATGACCGATATTACGCAAAAATTCAAAAGAATGACGTTTTTTTTGTAAAGGATAAGTTTGCGCGTCTGCTTCTCCGTATAGAGTAACATTTGATGCTTTTAATTCGATGCGTTGCCCTTTTCCAACAGAAGAAACCAAAACCCCAGAAACTTGAACCGATGCACCTGTACCCAGTTGTTTAACAAGAGTGCCATAATTGGGGATACTGGGTTCTAGGATCACTTGTAGACTAGCCAAAGAAGACCCGTCATTCACTTCCATAAAAGTAAATTCTTTAAGTTCCCGTGTCGTTCTCACCCAACCTTGTATCGTCACGGTTTCATCGGGTTGACTGTTGCGTAAGATTTCGATAATTCGTGTGGCTGTCATGGGTTTGCTGTGTGGTGGATATTTTTTATGATAAACGTCTAGGGCAATTTAAAAAAATCCCTTATTATTGTAATGAGTTATGGCATTTAATTTTATCCTTTATAGTACAAAAATATTACCAAATAAAAATAATTTTTCAAGACAGACTTAAAGGAAAAGGTCACGAAACATCGTACTTTTAACAACTAAACTTCTACAATTAGGAAGTAACTTAAAACCCTGCTCAATTTCTATCGCCGTAAATGTTCAGATTACGTTAAAGCCTATGTCTTCCTTCTCTCTAGAGTCTAAGCCACAGAATATATCAAAAAAAATCTTAAATCCTGATAGTTTTTCGATATTGACCTCTATTGGACTGCATCTATTGATTTTGGGCGGAATCTTACCCAGTTTATGGCAAATTTCCTCAAATACAAAGCCTACTGACGAGCAGCGTACCGTCGGCGTAATTGACTTGAATCCCATCGAACAATCTCGTTTACCAAATCTTACCCCTACACCAGAACTGCCCGCCGTTCCAAATAATCCGAATAATCAATCTTTTGATAGTTCTGCTATTCCTGATTTATCTTCCCTTAATCCAGCCAATCCGCCTTTATCTTCCGTCCCTTCATTACCTTCCTTACCTTCATTACCATCCTTACCCCCACTACCGCCCATTTCTTCAGGTTCTTATTCTCCTTCTTTTGCTTCGCCTTCTATTGGGGTCTATGCGCCGCCAGTCCCTTCGATTAGAATACCCCGAAATCAGTCGAATTTTCCACCTGCTCCCCCTTATTTACCACCACCACCAGATAATTCTAATTTAGAAGTAGCCAAACCTAGAACAATTACAAAACCTCAATTTGATCCTTTTAGAGATACACTAGATCTCGAAAACATAAGACGAGCGCCGATTAACGCTTCAACTGAAGAACAACTTCGCAATCAACAAGAACGCAATCAAGAAGAACAAGGATTATCGTCTCAAAGGGAAACAGCCACCTTACCCCAAAATACTACTATAGCAACAAGTCCAGATCAAATCGCTCTAGCTGCAGAACGTCGGCGCAGATTACTCAATGAAGTTTTAGAAGGTTCAGCGAGTGTACAGCCAGATTCAAGTAATACAACTAATGAAGAAGCCCGTAAAAATTATATTACTTGGCTCAACAAAGTCAAAGAAGCTCAACCCGAAGCCCTTTATGTGTCGGGAACTTATCCTTGGGCAGCTTGTTCGAGAAAAATAGAAGGAACGAGTGTCTATGGAGTATCCGTAAACCCTCAAGGAATCATCACAGGAACGCCCTATCTACTCAAAAGCGCAGGGTATCCATTACTTAATCAAAAAGCCTTTCAAACCGTTAGAGGCATGAGCTTTCAAAATACCTCCGGTCAAATAAAATCTTATCGCGTTGCGGTCGGCTATAAATATGACCCTAACGTTTGTCCCGCTAACCGACAACCCATCGAGCAAAATCCGCCCGTAGAAACCCGTGTTAATCCTCCACAAACTCCCGTTTTAGAAGCTCCTAAACCGCAAGTATCTCCCCAACCTCAAAATCAAAGCCCAAGCCCTGCAACACCTCCTCAAACGCCTGTTAACCCCACGCCAGAGAACGTTCGTGTAGCACCTCCAGCCCCGCCAAAACCCGAAATCATTCCACAAACTCCCGCTAAACCCCCAGAAGATAATCTAATTAATACACCTTCTGGCAATCCTAAACCCGAAAATACCGTCCCACAAGCCCCCGCTAATCCTCCAGAAAATCAACCAGAACAACCCGTTATTCAACTCCCTGTAACCCCTCCGCAACCTCAACCATCTGTAGAACCACCAAGCCCACCTACGAGCAAAAAACCCGATATTGAGCCGCCCAGTCCACCTACAAGCAAAAAGCCAGAACCACCTTTAGCCGAAACACTTAAACCCGATAATTAAGGCAACAAAGACCCTAAAAAAACGTCTTTTTCTAGTATTGGGCTTATTCAATAATGATGGTTAAACATTCGGCTTTTTTCTTGGAACTCCTAGCAAATGCGGATCGACTATTTGATTTATTAAATCAGTTTGAAACCGTTAATGTTTTAGTTATTGGTGACTTAACCTTAGATGAGTTTTTAACTGGACAAGTCGAACGCATTTCTCGTGAAGCACCTGTATTAATTTTGCGCCATGAATTCACGCGTCAAATTCCGGGTGGTGGAGCAAATGCGGTCTATAATTTGGCAAAATTAGGGGCTAAGGTGAAAGTTGCGGGGATGATTGGCTCAGATGCTCAAGGAAACGCATTAAAACAAATTTTTACCGATGCGGGAATTATTACACATGGGATTATTATAGACGACGATCGCCCTACAGTTACTAAAACTCGAATTGCAGGTCATGCGCGACAGTCGGTGACACAACAAATTGTAAGAGTCGATCGCAAATCCGATGATCTGCCCACTACTGAACTACAATCAAAATTGGCAGACTATATCCAACAGCAAATTAATACAGTAGATGCCGTCGTTTGTTCTGATTATGGGGATGGCGTTTTTACTCAAACTGTGATTCAATCCGCATTAAAACACCCACAAGTCATCGTCGATACACAAAAAGATTTATTCCGTTTTGCCGGTGCGACTCTTTTTACTCCTAATTTACCAGAAGCTGAACAAGCTGTCGGATATTCCATTAAAGACGAAACCACTCTACAACAAGCAGGAAAAGATTTACTTAAACTTACCCAAGCTAAACAAATGTTAATCACTCGTGGCGAACAAGGAATGAGTTTATTTCAAATGGTCGGAGATAATGTAGAATCTTGGCATATTCCAGCCTTTAATCGGACTGATGTTTATGATGTAACAGGGGCAGGTGATACCGTAGTTGCCGCTTTAACCCTCGCCTTGTGTTGTGGGGGGACTTTTTGGGAAGCCGCCGTACTGGGAAATTTAGCAGCAAGTCTCGTCATTCGTCAATTTGGAACCGCAACAACCTCAGTTTCAGAAATTAAAACAACCTTAAAACTTCTTTTAGAAGATGGCGTGTAAATCGAATAATCTGGGTAAACTAACAAAATAGCGATCGATATTTTGTCACCTTATCCCTTCCTCTTCACATTCTATGGTCATTGTCACTGGAATTTTAGCAGTATTATCGGCTGCTGCGGCTGCTGGAATTAGAATAGCTCTGCCTCTTTTGATGATTGGGATGAGTCAGAATGAATTATGGTTTAAAGTTCCTTTGCTGTCTCGTTTCGATCCTCAAGTTTTAGTTGCTATCTTAATTAGTTGGTCATTATTTGAACTTTTTGGCTCAAAAAATTTATTAGGACAACGAGTCTTACAATTAATTCAATTGATTTTTAGTCCTTTGGTTGGTGCGCTGATGAGTCTCACCATTGCTAATATAATCGAATTTCCTGTCCAACTGCTATGGATTATAGCAATTGTCGGCGGTAGTCTAGCTTTTGTGATTCAATTAGTCCAAGTCGGCTGGTTTTTTCGTTTACGCGGGATTCCCATATGGGCTACTTTTATGAATGAGATTCTCTGCATTATATTAGTCATATTATCGCTAAAATCTCCCGAAAAGGGGGGTTTAATTGCTTTACTCTTATTATGGCTCGTAATTCGGAGTGCTGGCGCGTGGCGATGCGGATACACCTACCAATAATCTGGGTTTGATAGACTGCTTATAGGCAATCTAACTAAACTAGAAGCTACTCTTGTAAACGAAGATTTTGGCAATAGTCTTAGACAGCAGACTTCTTACACACTTTCTGTTGATGAAAAAATAATTATCGGGCGAGATCCATCTCAGTGTAAGATTTTGATTCCAGACGATCGCACTTTAGTTTCTGGGCGACATCTTGAAATCGAACCGATACAAGAGGAAAATACCCCTAAATGGCTTCTTTGTGACATGAGTCGTCATGGGACTTATCTTAACGGAAATCGGCTTAATGAATGCCAAATTTTGCAAGATGGCGATCGTATTACTCTCGGTGAAGCAAAACTGACTCCTAAAAGCGCACAATTTACCTTTAATTATTCCTCCCAAGTAACTCTAAAAAAAGAGTTAGTCAGTCCTTTAAGTGATTGTGATATTTTTTGTTTATTACTCGCAGGAGAACAGAGTTTAAGTGACGATGAGCGATGGTTACTCACCGCAGCAACCCAAGCAGAAATTACTCACATCATAATTATCTTAGAAATTTCCTCAGCCGATGTCGCAGTAGCAAAAAAAATAGAAGTTTTGGCTAATGAGTTAGAAACATGGTTTAAAGAGCAATATTTAGGTATTTCTGTGGAAATAGTAGCTTTGCTCTTACAACCTTTTTTAGTCAATACTGAAGTTAAGGAAATTGAATCTTATTTCCAAAAGTCATTAGACAAGATGACTAAATCTTTAGAAACTTTAGTCAAACGTAAACCCGAAGATCTACTAACTCAACGTCTAACGGCTCGTTTTCAGTTTCAGTTAACCAAAATCGAACAACTTTTAGAAAAGAAAAAAGCGACATTTTTTAAGGAAATTGGCTCAACAGAATCCGACACTCAAGAATTGAGCAAAGATGAACTAAAAGAACGGCTTAAAAAAGCTTGTAAAGACGCAGATACGGAAAGAGATAAATTTTTTAAACGGGTTAAAACAGAACTAAATCAATCAAAAGCTTCTCTTTTAGATGAATTTAATCGAGTTAGTTTGATTACTCAAATTAAGCAATTTGTGACTAACTTGGAACCGACACCAACTTATGCAGATGGATATTGTGAACTAAAATTACAATTAAGCAATCATCCCCAAAAAAATAGTGTTGCTTTGGCTGCGATTTCCTTATGCAGAGAGGAGTTAGAGCGATGGTCTATTACTCAATGGGAAGGTATTTGTTATCATTATGGTAAGGGAGGTTTACAAGGTTTACATCAAACAATTCATGACAGACTTAACGGTATTTCATCACTAAAATTTAATAAATCTTTATTTGAGTTTTCCCAATCTATTAACTTTCAGTCTATTTTACATACTTCCGTAGTAATCGAAGAAATAGAAACGAAATATAAACAACCTAATATTATTGGCTATCTGTTTAAAAATTTAAGAGGTCAAATCATTTCAGTATTAGGAATGGTTGTAATTATTGGGGGTGCTTTTCTTCCTAAGAGTATTGATAAAAATAAATTAATTCCTCTCTTACTTTTACCGATTATTATTGCTACTTTTTTTGCTTATAAACAAGATAAAATAACTAGATTGGAAGAAGAAACAGAAAAAATAAAAGAGAGAATGATTAAATATTATGAATTATTTTCTAAAAAATTAGTTGATAACTTAATCGAAAAAATTAATCTAAAATTAGAAGAGCAAGAGCGAAAAATCAAAGAAATTTTAGAAACAGTAGACGAACAATATAAAGTTTATTTAGCTGAACTAGACAAAAAACAGCTAGAAGTAAAAAGTATTACAGAACAGTCTAAATTACAACAAAAAGCACTAGAAAAAGAAATAGCCGAATTACAAAAGCTCAAATCGATATGATTTATAAGGATTTGGTATTATTTGTTTAAAAACGCTATAATCTATAGAATCATTGATTATACTAATAAAAATACAATATTTTTTAAAAAAGATTAATGAAAATTAAAGCATTTAGATATTATTTTTGGTCATTTCTATTTCTTTTATCGATTGGTTTAACTTTTATTGTCGGTGCGTGTAATAATACTCAAACTTCTACAACTTCATCAAATAACGCGGAAGTTTTAAAGTTATTATATTGGCAAGCACCCACTATTTTAAATCCTCATTTATCGACAGGTTTTAAAGATGCAGAAGCTGGTAGAATTACCCTAGAACCTTTAGCAAGTTACAATGAAAAAGGAGAATTGATTCCATTTTTAGCCGCAGAAATTCCGACTTTAGAAAATGGTGGAATTGCTAAAGATGGAAAATCAGTAACTTGGCAGCTTAAAAAAAATATTAAATGGTCAGATGGAACGCCTTTTACAGCAAAAGATGTTGTTTTTACTTATCAGTTTATTAGTAACCCGAAAACGGGTTCAACGAATGCGGGAACCTATGAAATTATTAAAAGTGTAGAAGCAATTAATAATGAGACAATAAAAATTAATTTTAAAACCGTTAATCCTGCATGGTCATTAATTTTTGTTGGTAGTGAAGGTTTAATTTTACCCAATCATCTTTATCAAGATTTTAATGGCGAAAAAGCTAGACAAGCACCAACTAATTTATTACCTGTTGGAACTGGCCCCTATCGAGTTATTGAGTTTAAACCAGGAGATACCGTTACTTATGAAGCTAATCCTAATTTTAGAGATATAAATCAATTAGGTTTTAAACGGATTGAATTAAAAGGTGGTGGTGATGCAATTTCAGCCGCACGCTCTGTTTTACAAACTAATGAAGCAGATTACGCTTATAATTTACAAGTAGAAGCTTCTATTTTAAATGAATTAGAAAAAATAGGAAAAGGTCAATTAATTTCGAGTTTTGGTGCTTTGATGGAACGGGTTTTATTTAATTTATCTGATCCCAATAAAACTACCACAGAGGGTGAACGTTCTAGCTTAAAAAATCCTCATCCTTTTTTCTCTGATATTAAAGTACGGCAAGCCTTTTCTTTAGCAATAGATCGAGATACAATTGCTCAACAACTGTATGGTATTACGGGAAAAGCAACGGCTAATTTTTTAGTCAAACCAGAACAATTTTACTCACCTAATACTCGTTATGAATTTAATATAGAAAAAGCCAAAACACTTTTAGATGATGCTGGATGGAAAGATACAAATGGAAATGGAATTAGAGATAAAAATGGCGTAGAAATGCAAGTTGTTTTTCAAACTTCTGTTAACACATTACGTCAAAAAACGCAAGAAATTGTCAAACAAGGTTTACAATTAGTTGGTGTTGGAGTCGAGTTAAAAAGTGTCGATGCTGGTGTCTTTTTCTCCAGTGATCCTGCTAATAATGATACAGTCGAACATTTCTACGCAGATTTACAAATGTTTACGACTGGAAATAATAGCCCAGATCCATCAGATTACATGAAAACTCTTACCTGTTCTTCCATTCCCCAAAAATCGAATAATTGGTCTGGTGATAACTATTCTCGCTATTGTAATCCAGAATACGACAAACTTTGGCAACAATCGACACAAGAGTTAGATCCAGAAAAAAGAAGACAACTTTTTATTAAAATGAATGATCTTCTCGTCAATAACTTTATTGTAATTCCTTTGGTGCATCGTGCGGATGTCGCTGCAATTAGTAATAGTTTACAAGGGTTTGAATTATCTCCCTGGGAACGCAATACATGGTATATTAAAGACTGGAAACGCAAGTAGAGACGCGCCATGGCGCGTCTCTATCTCTTGCATGAATGATTGAAAAATGATATAAAACGACAAATCTTCTATTATTTTAATATTTCGATACAAATTTATTTAATAATTTGTAATGTTTGATTTGACAGATATTAAATATTTTTGATAATCTAGCAATAGATTAATTGTTAAATAGATGATTTTTCTTTAAATTAATGGTTTAAATTGTTTTTGACTAACTTTTAAATTCTGTAAAAATTAAGTTGAGATAAGTTTTATTAAATTTTGTAAATTTCTAATCTTAGCACTCCAACTCATAAACAAATTGAGGAAATTAAATCATCATGGCTAATACTAATCAGAATATAACCGATCGCACTTTATCCGAGTCATTGGCTTTCGATATTGTTATTTTAGCTAGTCCGACTAATGGAAACGATGCTTTAATTGGAACAATTAACGATGATATAATTGATGGATTAGCTGGTAACGACATTATTTTAGGCGGTGCAGGAAACGATACCCTTGATGGTGGTGAAGATCAAGATGTACTTTATGGCGAAGATGGTGACGATTATCTGTTGGGCGGCGCAGGAGATGATAGAAGAAATTATATTGGTTATTATGGTCTAAGAGGTGGCTTATATGGTGGTGCAGGAAACGACACCCTTGATGGCGGTGATGGCAATGATTATTTAGATCCTGGTGAAGGCATCGATCACGTGATTGGCGGTGCAGGGATCGATAGGGTCTACTTCGATTATAGCACAGAAACAAATTCTATCGCCATTACTTACACCGATATTAACAATGGTACTGTATCTAATGGTGAGACTTTTAAAGAAATCGAAGCGGTTAAACTGTATTCAGGCAGTGGCAATGATACGATTAATTTGAGTGCGACAAGCCGAAGTAACTATATATTGGGTGCCGGGGGTAATAATCTCATCATATCAGGCTCAGGCAACGATATTTTATTTAGCAGTGATGGCAATGATACTATTTTTGGTGGTGATGGCGATGATACGATTAATTCAGGTAAAGGAAATGACAGTGTGATCGGTGGCTCTGGGAATGACTATCTGTATCTGAGCTATTATTATGATACCCGACCCATTAGCATCAATTCTATTAGTAATAATAGTAACTCGATCAATATTACTGTTCAAGAAATCGAAGCGGTAACACTGTACTCAGGCAGTGGCGATGATACGATTAATTTAAGTGGGACAAGCAATAATAGCACAATATCGGGAGGCGAGGGAAACGATCACATCACCACAGGATCAGGTAACGATACCCTTTATGGTGACTATATTTATAACTTTAATAGCAATTATGGGAATGATACTCTTGATGGTGGTGATGGCAATGATCTTTTATACCCCAGTGGAGGTATTAACAGCGTAAACGGTGGTGCAGGGAATGATACACTTGAGCTTGACTATATCACCCAAACCCTACCTATCACGATAACTTACATTGATACTAATAATGGCACCGTCTCCACAGGTGATACTTTTAAAAATATTGAAGCAGTTAACCTAGAATCTGGCAATGGCAATGATACGATCAATTTGAGTATCACGAGTAGTGGTAGTAGAGTATCTGGAGGTGGAGGAAGCGATCGCATTACCACAGGCTCAGGTAATGATACTATTTATGGTAGTAGTGAATATTACTATAGCAATGATGGAAATGACACCCTTGATGGCGGTGATGGGAATGATCGTTTATACCCTGGTGATGGTATTAATAGTGTCAACGGTGGCGCTGGTGATGATACGATCGAGTTTGACTATAGCATTTTAACCAGTTCCATCACGATCACTTACACCGATATTAATAATGGTGGTACTGTCTCCACAGGCGATACGTTTCAAAATATCGAAGCTGTTATATTATATTCAGGCGAAGGTAATGATCGGATTAATTTAAGTGCAACCACCAGTGATAGTTATATAGATGGTGGTTTGGGAAACGATCGCATCATAACAGGATCAGGTAACGATACTATTTATGGTGATGTTTATTCATATGGTAACGATACCATTGATGGCGGTGATGGCAATGATATTTTATATCCAGGTAAAGGTGTTGATCGGGTAAACGGTGGTGCAGGAAATGATACTCTAAATCTTGACTACGAATATACAGGCAATCCAATTTCTATAACATACACCAATATTAATAATGGGACTAGCTCCACAGGTCTTACTTTTAGAAATATCGAAGCGGTTATCTTAGGTTTAGGAGATGAAAATGATACGATCAATTTGAGTGCAACCACCAGTGATAGCCAAGTCTACGGAAGAGGAGGCAACAATTACATTATCACAGGTTCAGGAAACGATACTCTTATTGGTGATGTTTATAATTCAGGAAACGATACTCTTGATGGCGGTGATGGGAATGATAATTTTAGTCCAGGTATCGGCAATGATAGCGTAAACGGTGGCGCTGGTGATGATACTTTATACATTGACTACGAGTTTTATTACATAACAAACCCCATTACCCTAACATACACTAATCCTAGCAATGGGACTAGCTCCACAGGTCTTACTTTTAAAAATATCGAAGCGATCGTTTTAGACTCAGGTAATGGCAATGATATCCTTAATTTGAGTGCAACAACCAGTGATAGTGAAGTCTCTGGAAGAGCAGGAAATGATTATATTATTCTAGGATCGGGAAACGATACTCTTTATGGTAGTGCTCTTTATAACTACTATAGCCCTGACGGTAATGATACCCTTGATGGTGGTGATGGCGATGATATTTTCTACCCTAGTGGTGGTATTGATAGTGTGATCGGTGGCTTGGGTAATGATACCATTCATATTGAATACTATTCGATTATCAGTCCCATTACGATAAACTACACCGATATTAATAATGGTACTGTCTCCACTGGTGATACTTTTAAAGAGATCGAATCGGTCATACTGTATTCAGGTAGTGGCAATGATAATATTGATTTAAGTGGGACGATCGGTGATAGCCAAATAGACGGAAGAGAAGGAAACGATCGTATTATTACAGGATCAGGTAATGATAGTCTTTTTGGTGCAACTGGTAATGATAGTCTTTTTGGTGGTGAAGGAAACGATATTTTAGCCGGTGGTTATTACTATGAGTTTGATGGTAACGATCTTTTAAATGGTGGTGCAGGAAACGATAGTCTTTATGGTAGTTATGGAAATGATACTCTTTATGGTGGTACAGGAAACGACATTTTAGATGGTGTAAACTCCTCAAATACAATAAACCCTGGCAAAGGCACAAAAGATTATTTATATTCAGGTCTAGGCAAAGATAAAATTATCCTCGCCGATAAGTATAATGTTTACTACGACGACGATGATCTTACCAGCGACGGTAGCAGCGACTACGCCACGATCTTCGGATTTAACCCAGAACAAGATACCATACAACTACGAGGAGCAAGTAGCCTTTATAGCCTCGCTATTACTGGTAATGATACTAACCTCTACCTTATCAAACCGGGTAGCGAACCCGACGAACTTATCGCCATTTTCCGCGACATCACATCAGGCATTGATTTAAGTTCAAGTACATTTACCTACGTTGGTTCTTTTAGTAGTCTTCCTCCTAGTGCCGCCATAGCATATAATGATATTTTTGTCAATAGTATTGCGGGTGATTTTTCCTAAATTTTAAATTCATAAATTATGTAGGGTATGGCACGACAAATCCAGTAAAAAAGAGGGTAAAAAGACCAAAATCCTACAATTCAAATCCTGTAACTAATAGGGTTTGGAAACCAAACCCCTACAATTTATAATTTTCATCATCAAAAGATTAACTAGAGGTAAACTACATGGACACCCAATCACCGCAAAATGTCCAAAAATACCCACCATTTAACGAAAAAAACGCCGAAACTCCAGATATCGGGGGTGGTTTGCCTGTAATTGAATATTGGGCTGAACATACACTATCACCCGAAGGGCCGAAACTCTGGAAAACTTTATTACATCATAGTGCTTGTCTCTCCTGCTCATGGGGAACTTCTGGGCAAAAAGGCGGTTTTACCAACGAAGAAGGGGAAAAACTACAACGCTGTATGAAGAGTGTTGAGGCTATTTCAGCAGAAATAAAACCCCCTATTAATAAACATTTTTTTGAGCAAATTAGTATAAGCGATCTACAAAGATTAACCTCACTCGAAGCAGACAGACTTGGAAGACTAAGCTATCCAGTTATTTTAAGAGAAGGGAAATCACATTATGAGCGTATTTCTTGGGAAGAAATTTATAATATTTCTGAAAACGCATTCCGCAAAACACCGGAGAGAGTCGCTTCTTATAGTTCGGGACGTTCTTCTAATGAGGCTGCATTTTTATTACAACTGATGATGCGTACACTCGGTTCTAATAATTTAGCCGATTGTTCGGATTTATGCCATGCGCCATCAACAACGGCATTAAATCAAATGTTTGGTACTCGTACTTCAGTGGTGAGTCTAGAAAACCTCAAGAAAGCTGACTGTGTGGTTTTAGCGGGTGCGAATTCTTCTTATAATCATCCGCGCTTCATGAACGAATTGATCAAAATACGCGATCGCGGTGGTAAGATTATTGTGATCAATCCAGTCATGGAAATTGGCTTAGTTAAGTTTGGTTCTCCAGCATTCCCCGTCAAGTCACTGATTCCAGGTTCGGATATTGCCTCATTATACCTACAACCGATACCCGGAAGCGATACAGCCTTGTTTGTCGGTATCCAAAAATATTTGAGCGAAAAAGGATTAATTAAACAAGATTATTTACAAGCATACACCGAAGAATGGGAAGCCATCCTAGAACAAGCAAAATCAACCTCTTGGGAAACTATCACGAGTATCTGTGGTGTATCCCAAGCAGAAATAGAAGCTGCTGCAACTATTATCGGTACTTCTCCATGTGTTGTGTTTGCTTGGGCAATGGGAATTACACAACATGACAACGGTGTAGATAATGTTTATAGTATTGCCAATACTGCACTCATAACCGGTAATGTTGGTAAAGAAGGGGCGGGAGTAATGCCCGTTCGTGGACATTCTAACGTACAGGGTTTCGGTTCGATGGGTGTCACCGTCAAGCTAAAAAAAGAAATTCAAGAAGCCCTAGAAAAGCTGTTAGGACGTTCTTTAAGCCGTGTACAAGGTTATGAAACTCGTTCTCTAATTGAAGCAGCAGACGCAGGAAAAGTCGATACTCTAATCTGTGTGGGTGGGAATTTATACGGTGCTAACCCTGATTCTAAGGGAGCCAAACGCGCTTTAGGAAATATCGAAACGATTATTTATCTGGCAACAAAACCCAATATAGGGCATTTTCACGGATTAGCTCAGAAAAATACGATTATTATTCCTGTACTCAACCGTTTTGAAAATCCTCATAAAACAACCGTCGAATCTGGTAATAACTTTGTTCGCCTCAATGATGAAGGGGAAACCCATCTCACAGATTCTGATCTTATTCCAGAAGTCGTGTTTTTAACAGAACTCGCCCATCGACTACATGGAGAATATCCCGTTAACTGGCGCAAATTACAAGATACTCGATATGTGCGTCAATTAATCGCCGAAACTATACCAGGTTTTGAAAAAATGGCTGTAATCGATGATACAAAAGAAGAATTTACTATCGGTGGTCGCATTTTAACTGAACCAAAATTCCCGACACCATCTGGTAAAGCGAAAATGTTTGTAACCCCTTTACCCAATCTATCTTTACCCAAAAAAGAAGAATTTGGCGTATCCCAAACCCAACAAGGTTTAGTCCTCGCATTAATGACGGGGCGTAGTTATTCTCAACATAACACCGTCGTCTATAAAATTGGCGATCAATATCGGGGAATGCCTCACCGTAACTGTATTTTAATGAACCGTATTGATGCTGAAAGTGCGGACATCAAGGAACATCAAAACGTTACTGTACAAGGAAATGCGGGCAAAATGGAAAATGTCGAGGTAATTTATGGGGCTGTCCGACAAGGAGCCGCCTTGATGTTTTATCCTGAAGTCAATGCTATTTTCCACCCCAAAGTCGAAAAACGATCGGGTACACCAGCTTATAAACGAGTTCCTGTATTCGTTTATGGTTAAAATAAAAGTTATGTGTTATAATGAAAGATTGGGCAATAATTTAAGCTGAACCAAAAAAATGACTACACCTAAACTAATTATTCATGGTGGGGCCAGTTCTTTAGAAGATAAAGGCGGTTTAATACAAGTTCGTCAATCATTACACAGTGTTGTAAAAGAAGTCTATGAGTTACTGCAAGGGGGAAAAAGTGCCGTAGAAGCAGTGATCCGAGGTTGTGAGTTATTAGAGGACGATCCGAAGTTTAATGCGGGTACAGGTTCAGTATTACAGTCTGATGGACAAGTACGGATGAGTGCCTCATTAATGGATGGCGATCGCCAACGGTTTAGCGGGGTGATTAATGTTTCACGCATCAAAAACCCGATCCACATAACGAAATTCTTACAAGAACAAGACGATCGCACTTTATCAGATTTAGGTGCAGCAGAACTCGCTAGAGAACTCCAAATCCCAATTTATGATCCTCGGATCGATTTTCGTCTCGAAGAATGGATCTCAGAACGTAAAGACAACTTCCAACGAAAGATGGCGCGTTTGTATGCGGGTTCTAATGAAGCAAGACGGGGTACAATTGGGGTAGTCGCCCTTGATAGTGAGGGAAAAATTGCCGCAGGAACCTCTACAGGTGGCAAAGGTTTAGAACGCATTGGCCGAGTGAGTGATTCTGCAACGGTTGCGGGAAATTATGCTACTCAATATGCCGGTGTAAGCTGTACGGGTGTCGGTGAGGATATTGTTGAAGAAGCTTTAGCGAGTCGTATTGTGGTACGGGTAACAGATGGTATTTCTCTCCCTGAAGCAATGAAACGATCGATTAAAGAATCATCAGAAAATAAACGGGATCTCGCCGCTATTTCTCTTGATGCGAGTGGTGCGATCGCATGGGGGAAAACCTGTGAAATTCTCCTTGCTGCCTATCATACCGGAGTTGCGATCGGCGATACCCTAGAATGGACTTCTGATGAATTGATGGGATATGTTGCTTAAAATGTTAGGTTTAAAGGGCTTGGAAACCAAGCCCCTACAGGCAACCTGTAGCCCTACGGATGCTCAAACCAAACCCTTTTTTATTTAATTACGGAGTTGGAGTAACCTTATCAATAATTTTTAAAGAATTATCATCTTGAACCGTCCAAACATCATAACTACCCAAAACATCGCCATTTTCATCGATATCAACATTACCACTCGCACCTTGATAGTTAATATCTTCGCCTTTTTTGATTAGTGCGATCGCTTCACAAGCATCTGTCACCTCTTTACCAGGTGCGTTAGCGACTTCTCTAATTTTACTTTGAATTCCTTCTCCCGTATTCGTTTTAGCGGCTTCGGCGGCTAACATCAATAAGACGGTTGCATCCCAAGTATGAGGAATATAAGCGGTAATATCTTTACCTGTTTTATCTTTCCATAACGTTGTAAAAGCGGCTAAAGCTTGTCCATCAGCCCCCGGAACCGTTCCTAATGCGCCACTAACAATCGATTTATTATCTTTGCTTTCGCCAACTGCTTTGGTAAAATCTTCTGAATAGACTCCATCGGTTAACAGAAGAGTAACACCTTTCATTAAACCTTGTTTGTAAGCGGACTGTATGAGTAAACTTCCAGTTTCTGAATAAAGAACGGCTACTACTGCATCGGGTTTATTACTAAACGCGGCTGTTGCTTCACTATCAAAGGTTGCAGCTTTTGGATCATAACGAACGGGTTTATCTTTATTAACAATATTACCGCCGAGTTTTTCAAAAGCTTTAACAAATTCTTTTTCAAACCCTACCCCATAATCATTATTAATCACTACTGTTGCCACATTCTTAAAACCTTTTTTATGAGCTAATGCGGCTAAGGCTTGGGCTTGATAAGTGTCAGGAGGGGCGGTTCTTGCCCAATATCCCCCAAATTCCCCTTTTTTCGCTCGATCTGTAAAAACAGGACTGGTACTACCTGGTGAGATTAATACTACTTTATCCCGTGCGGCAATATCAACGGCGGCACTGGAAACACTACTCGCAAATGAGCCGACAACACCCGCAACTTTATCCACTTCTGCTAGTTTAGTCATAGCTGATGCACCGGCTGCTGGATCTGTTTGATCATCTTCTTTAACAAGAGTAACAGGCTTTCCGTTGACACCACCACAAGCATTAATCGTATCAACCGCTAAAGTCGCTGCTTCTGGCATATTTTGACCAATAGCAGAGAGATCCCCAGTAACAGGCAACAGGGAACCGAGTTTAAGCCCACCTTCGGGCGCGGGGGTTTCAGTTTGAGTTGTATTCGTACCACCGCTACAAGCTTGGGTAACTAGACCAGCAGCGATCGCCACAACTGCTAAAGTTAAAGTAAGAGGAGATTTAAAAGATCTTTTTTTAGATAGATGACTCATAATGTTTTTTTACCA
Organism: Aphanothece hegewaldii CCALA 016; assembly: GCF_003007785.1. Classification (GTDB taxonomy): domain Bacteria; phylum Cyanobacteriota; class Cyanobacteriia; order Cyanobacteriales; family Microcystaceae; genus Chroococcus; species Chroococcus hegewaldii. The sequence continues at coordinate 174,182 of NZ_PXOH01000004.1, forward strand.
ATTTTTCTTGAGATTAGATTTTAGCAACAAAGGAGATCAAGAACGGACTACCGCTTACAGTTTCTTATTTTTTTCACCAGACAACTCGTTTGTCAAACCTGTTCCCTGTTTTTTAAGAGTTTGGTTACGCGCTAAGTAGAAATGTTTCTGCTTCTACCATTTCTGAGTTAAAATTTTATATAAATTTTTGATTGACCAAGATCACGACAGATTTCTTTATTTTAATTTTCGGTTATTCTAGGTTAAATCTTCAAAAAGGTTATCATGTTGTTTTGTTAATTTTTTTAAAGCAGAAATCGCGTGAAGTTTTACTCTTTGATTATTATCTTGTGCGAGGTTACTCAATAATGAGTGTCCTTCTATTTCTCCTAAGTCTCCCAAAGAAGTAGCTAAAGTTTGTCTAATCGTCGAATCTTGTAAAACTTTTTGTCCTGATTGATAAAACTCTACTAAAATATGAGCGGCTTGTTGTTTTAACTGAGGCTCTTTTTGGCGACTCAAAACAGTAATAATCTCTTGACAAATGTCCCCATCACCCCATTCTAAAGCTTCCTGTAAGTATAAAAGTGCATCAACAGATTCAATCCATCCCAACGCCCTGACAATCTCTTGTTTTAATTCGTTTGGTGTTACAGGTGATTTGAGAACTGAAAATAAAGCCGCGATCGCTTCTGGTGTACCGAGCCGCCCCAATGTAATCACGGTTTGCTGACAAATTTCGAGTTTGAAATCATACAATAAGGGAATTAAATGATTAACTGTATCATTCAATACAGATTTTTCGGTAAAATAGCCTAATGCAATAATCGCTTCTTTTCTAACTTTAGCGGCTTGATCTTTTAAAGCTGCGACAAGAATAGGGTAAATCTGGGAATTTTTAAAACTTCCTAACGCTTCAATAGCAATAGCTCGAACGTTAGGATCATCATCACAGGCGACGGTTAATAAAGGAGAAATTGTCTCACAATGACGCATCTGCGACAGAGCTTTTGTCGCAAGGAGTCGCGTTTCGGGTATTTGAAGTAATTCCGTTAATGCTTCAGTTGCCAAGAGCCCAATTTCTGATAAAGCTTGGGCTGCCATTATAGATAGATCTTCTTCTTGAGTTTGTTGCGTGAGTTTTGCTAAAGCTAACACACAATCAGGGTGATGAAATTGACTCAAAATTCGACCAACAAACCAACGTATTTCTAAATCAAGACTTTCATCTTCTAAAAGACTAATGAGCGGTGCGATCGCACGATTTCCCAGTTTAGGAAATAGTTTAGCAATTTCCCATCTTTGTCCAAAGTCACTCTCGCATAAAATCTGTATAGCCAAATTTAAAATCATTTCCCATTCAACATCCCTGACATTTGGATCGTCGGTGTGTTCTTGTTTTTCGCTCAAGAGTTGCTGTAAAATTTGGCTGGCGAGCGTCCAGTTGGCTTGCTCAAGTTCAATTTTGGCGGTATTCAGCTTGGCTAACATTGGCGATCATTTAGTTCGGTTTGAAGATGGATATACTTTATTATTATCGGCTTTCCCACCCATTTAAACGAAGCTATATGTATATTTAACATCAATGATTCGCTTTTTTTACATCCTATTTTTATGAGCCAATTTGTTTTAAACAGGATAGATCAGCTTTCCCAAAATGGATACTAAAACCTACTTGGACATTTTCTAAAGATTTGATTAACCAAGGAACACCATCGCTGGAAAAACCTTCATAGTGATTAAATAAAATCGACAACCGTTTATCAAGATAAGGTTTGACCTTGCGACACATCAAAACCAGCTTGAGTAATAAACCAACAGTCCCAGTTACGCCCATATTAGTAATCATATCGATAAAAATATAATGCTCTGGCTTCTGTGGGCTTTCGACAATCAGATAATTAAGTAACTGAGAAGAGGTTCGTAATACTAAAAATTCACTTGGTTTTTGATGATTACATTGCGGTAAGGTATTTTGTAAGACATCGTATAGTTTTCGATTAAATTGTCCTTTTCCATAATCAGCAGAAGTAATCAGATATTCGTATAATTCGTCTTTAAATGCTTGATATGTTGGTACATAAGCTGTTTGTGTTAAAAAACTTTGTGATAGATCTCGATAGGTATGCCCATTGTCAACGTTTCCAACATATTGTTTTAAAGCGCGGTTTAACTCACGATCGCTTAACAGAGTTGGATTTTTAACAGGTTGAATAATTCTGCCTGCTTCTGCTGAAAAATCGGACGAGTTTGATAATTGGGCTAAACGAACTTTGTAAGTCACATAGCGAGATAAATTGACTTCAAAACGTCGCTCTGTTTTAGATTTAATATGTCTAACGGTTTGTTGGTGTTCTTGAGAACTTTCATCACCCAGTAAACAATGATCGTAAAGATAAGGATAACGATTAATCAAAGTTCCTACAGAAGTAGAACTTTTTTCACTGTACTTACTGCTAATAATACGAGCTAAACGTTGTAATTTAACGTAATGTTCAGATAAAGTGAAATTTTTTACCAACTGCCGCAGACTGTTAGCTGTTCCGTGATGTCCTTGTCTAGCGGGTGCTAAATTTTCTAATAAGCCAACTAATTCGGGAATGGCTGGCTGATGTTGAGGACTCATTTGCCAACGGTTAATCAAAATATGGCAACAACGATTAAAAAAATGATAAAAAGAGAACTCAGCATCTTTGGCTTTAACAATTCGCTCAAGAGCCATATAAACTTGAGCATTACGATATCCTCGCCCCTCGATAAACAAACGGCGAAAATCTTCCAGTAATATTTCAGGAGTCTCTCTTTGTACGCTATCTAGCAAATAGTCGTACAATAATTGCTCTTCTTCTCTTGTGTGTTTTGTGTTTCCTTGGGGACTAGCGAGTGTCATTCTAGTCAGCCCTCCCTAATAATAAGCCGATAAAATATCAAAGCTAGATTACAACAGTTGTTTAATAATCGATCTTGGTTTACTATCATTTTTATCAATAGCCACCCTGAATACTATCAGTAGTATTTTCTTGCGTAAGCGATCTTTTTATCTTAAGGCTACTTTGAACAGTTGTCTATCGATTCAATGATCGCCAGTCAGAAAAAAACTAATGACGGCTAGAGTTATTTATTAAATTGACTAATTGAGGAGTTCAGAAGGCTGATCCCCAAATCATCAATATGTTGTATTACCTAGAATAGCGGAACAAAGCACAGTTTGTCAGTGATCTTGATCACTAACTCATATTTTTTTTTTATTTTCAGTGAGTAATTTTAGTTTTATGGCTTCTCAGTTATTACTTAATCAAATAATTTCGATTCTCGATCCTATTCAATCCCAGTATTTTGACGAAAATGAAATCCTAAAAGTTACGGGAATTACTACAGACACACGTACCTTGAAGCCAGGAGAAATATTTTTAGCTTTACAAGGAAATAATTTTGATGGTCATGATTTTCTTGAAGATGCGGTAAAGTTAGGTGCGATCGCTTTAATTATTAGTCAACCGATTTCAGTGGAATTATTTAAGCAAATTCCACAATTGTTCGTCGAAGATACTTTAGTCGCTTATCAAAAAATTGCTTTGTGGTGGCGGCAACAATTTAAAATTCCGATTATTGGGATCACCGGTTCGGTGGGCAAAACAACAACTAAAGAATTAATTGCGGCTGTTTTAGGAACTCAAGGTCTAGTCCATAAAACCGAAGGGAATAATAATAATGAAATTGGCGTGCCAAAAACCTTACTTGCTTTAAATACCAGTCATGATTATGCTGTCATCGAAATGGGGATGCGTGCTAGAGGCGAAATTGCTTTATTAACACAAATTACTCAACCTGACATCGGTATAATTACTAATGTTGGAACCGCTCATATCGGACGACTCGGCTCAGAAGAAGCGATCGCACAAGCTAAATGTGAATTACTCGCTCAAATGCCAAGTAGTAGTATCGCTATTCTCAATCATGATAATGAGCGTTTGATGAAAACAGCCCCTCAGTATTGGACTGGAACCACTTTAACCTATGGTTTAGAAGGTGGCGATCTTTGCGGACAAATTATCGATCCTCAAACCCTCAGAGTCAATGGTGTAGATTTTACTTTACCTCTCGCGGGTCGTCATAACGCGCTGAATTATTTAGCGGCCTTAGCTGTAGCAAAAGTTTTAGATCTCGACTGGACACCATTAACGCAAGGATTATCCGTTCAATTACCAAAAGGCCGATCGCAACGTTATCAGTTAGATAATGATGTACTAATTCTCGATGAAACTTATAATGCTGGTTTAGAATCAATGTTAGCGGCTCTAAACCTGCTTAAAGAAACGCCTGGAACGCGTCATATTGCCGTTTTAGGGACGATGAAAGAACTCGGTGAAGCTGGGTGGCGATTGCACTATCAAGTGGGTGAAATGGCTCAAAAACTGGGCATAGATCGACTATTGATTTATGTCGATGAACCCGAAACCGAGGCAATTGTAGAAGGAGCCAACGGGGTTCTAGCCGAGTGTTTTAAGACTCATGAGGCGTTGATTTTACGCCTGCAAGAAATCGTTCAAAGTGGCGATCGCATTCTTTTTAAAGCCTCTAATTCAGTGGGTTTAAATCAAGTGGTTAATCAATTTCGTTCAATATATGATAATTCTAATCCGTGAGCTTTCAATTTTTGGTTATGTTAAAAACTCCTAATTCTGTTCCTGTCTTGAATTTGCCTGTACATTTGCTAGATAACTATACAACATGGCTCAAAAAACGGATTGAGCAAAATGTCGGAACCCATGTCGTAACGCTAAATGCTGAAATGGCTATGTTAGCCGAACAAGATAAATCAGTAGCTGAGATCATTCGTTCGGCCGATTTAGTCATTCCTGATGGAGCCGGCGTTATTTTATACTTAAAGTTACGTGGTCATCAACAGTCGAGATGTCCGGGTATTGAACTCGCTGAGTCGTTATTGACTCAATTGGGAATTGATGGTGAGCAATATCCGATCGTTTTTTTTGGCGGACAACCTGGTGTAACTGAGCAAGCAGCCCAAACGTGGCGATCTAAGATTCCTGAAATTTCTATTTTGTCTAATCATGGTTATTTGAGCGAAATTGAACAAAAACAATGGCAACAAACCCTTATAGAAAAACAGCCCAAGTTAATCTTAGTGGGGTTGGGTGTGCCTCGCCAAGAATACTGGATTCGTCAAAATCGTTCTCTTTGTCCTCATGCGACTTGGATCGGTGTTGGGGGAAGTTTTGATATTTGGTCGGGAACTAAGACTCGCGCCCCGCGATTGCTACGAGATAATCATCTTGAATGGTTGTATCGTTTGTATCAAGAACCTTGGCGCTGGCGACGGATGTTAGTTTTGCCTCTGTTCTTTTTACGATCGCTTTTTCCCAGTTAGAGGCTGTTGCTTGATGAAGGAATTTCTAGAGAAGCTATCAGTTTTTCCCAGAGTTGAGAGAGTCCTGGATCATTCGGTTGCATTTGTTTCAAATTGGCGAGGATGGCGATCGCTTCTGGCCACAAATGAGCCTCTTGATAAATCCGTACTTTTTCGAGGGGTGTCGCTTGCCGTAATTGTTGTGCTATTTCGGTACGGAGTGGGACTCGTTGAACCCATCCTTCTACAACATCATCATGGGCGCGATCGGTCGCTTTGTAAATAACCGAAAGATACCAGTGATAAGCTTTTCCTTCTGCTAGTCCTTTAAATGTCTGAGTCTGGGACAGTTGAAAAGACGTAATTTCCTGTTGTGTCGTCGGTTTAAAAGTGGCTTCGTAAATCAGTTGATCTGCTTCATCTCGTAAAACAAATTCAACCATTATTTGATCTGAGTTTTTAAAAAAAGGAAAATAAAACCATAAACTAGGTAAGCTTTGAGTTGTTAGGGTGAGACCTTCAGAAATTAAAGCAATTAAAGGTCGGCAATATTGCGTTCTTGTATAATCATCTATATTTTCTAAGCTACAACCCCGCGAACCACCACCAACTCTACGTGTTGGCCAACCTTGTCGATTTTCTGCTTGACTTTTTGTCCAGCCATTTTCTGTAAATAAAATAGACAAGAAAGTCAAAATTAAGGTTAGACTGATCAACGATCTTTGATGGGTTCTAAATAAGCAAATACTCATAAAACTGCTTTCATTCTCGTGGGTTGCCTTGATTGTTAAGTTAATACATTTTTACTCTATTAAATTTTTCTAATTGTCTTTTGTTTTAGTCAAAAAGACTTAAAGTTAATTTTTGCTTATTATAGGATATTTCCGTAAAATAACTTATATTTTAAAATACTAACAAAATTTGTTTTAAAAGCAATGAGTGAAACTACGGATATTTTATGAAGATTTAATAAGAATGCTTAGGGGGGGTATAAAATGAGAAGAAATTCCGCACAATTATTGCTTACTCCGTTTTTGAGTTGTATGATTGTCTGCATAAGTAACAGCAAAAAACATTTAGATAATTCTTAACAAATTGAGATAGTAAAGATTCTATGTTTTTAACCCTTGTCAAAAGTTCTTTCTGTAAATAATGGTGAATTTATTGAGTGCTTGGCGACAAAGTTCCTTATTATAAGGCCAAAAATCTAACAGCTTCATTGCGCGTTCGAGTTCAAAGAGTGCTGATCGCAAGTTTATTGATCACTTTAGCCATTATGGGGGTGAGACAAACTAAAGGATTACAAGTTTTTGAACTCGCGGCTTATGATCATCTTGTTAGACGTTCCATTCCTCATCAACCAGATGAACGACTATTAATAGTCGGCATTTCTGAAAGCGATATTCAAAAACAAAAACGCTGGCCATTGTCTGATCAAATTATTGCAAGACTGTTACAAAAATTACAGCAGCATCAACCCAAAGTCATCGGTTTAGACGTTTATCGAGATATTCCCCAAGGTGTCGGACATGAGGAATTAGTAAAACAACTACAAGCTAAAAATGTCATTACGATCGCCAAAGGAGAGGAAAGAGAGAGCGATGCGGTGTCTTCTCCCCCAGAAGTTCCATCTATGCAAGTGGGGTTTAGTGATCTAATTGTCGATATAGATAATGTAGTCCGTCGCAATTTACTGTATGTTGAATCTCCATTTCTTTCAACAAACCTAACAAACCCAGCAAAATTTTATTCCTTTGCGCTGCGGGTTAGTTTAAAGTATTTAAACAATCTAGATTTTCAAGTGACTCCTGATGCTTTAAAAATTGGTTCAACCCAATTTAACCGTTTAACGCCCAATGCAGGAGGCTATCAACTTGATCTTAAAGATACCGTCGGATGGCAAATTTTACTACGTTATCATTCGCCTAATAGAGTTGCGCGACAAGTCAGTTTAACTGAAGTACTAGAAGGCAAAATTGACCCAAGTTGGCTAAAAAATCGTGTAATCTTAATTGGATATACTGCACCAAGCGTCAAAGATGTTTTTGCAACCCCCTATAGCGCGACAGAAAACACTAATTATTTAATGAGTGGAGTTATGATACATGCTCAGATGGTTAGCCAAATATTGAGTATGGTGTTAGATAATCAACCTCCCATCAGAGTTTTACAAGATTGGGTAGAATGGTTTTGGATTTTGGGATGGTCTATACTCGGTGGAATGCTCATCTGGCAGTATAATCGACCACTTTATGCTTTAATGGCAGTAGCGATCGCCACAATAAGTCTTTGGGGAATTAGTCTAATTTTATTCAATCAGTCTATATGGCTACCAGTAATCGGGCCAACATTAGGATTATTAGGTACTGGAGCCGTGATCTTAGTACGAAAAACTTATCATAGTCTTTACTATGATTCATTAACAAATTTACCAAATCGTCGGTCTTTTTTAAAACAAATTCGACATCTTAAAAATAATCATATTTACTCTCAACATCCTTTAGCCGCGATTTTATTTCTAGATTTAGACCGTTTTAAATTAATTAATGAAGGATTATGTCAACAAGCAGGTGATTATTTATTAATTGAGACTGCCCATAGATTAGAAAAACTGCTCAAAACACATGGACAAATCGCCAGAGTAGGGGGTGACGAATTTGCGATCTGGTTAAGAACGGTGCAAAATATCGATGAAGTCACTCATTTAGCAAACCAATTACAAGAACAACTCAAACAACCGCTCAAATGGGCTGGCCATGAAATTTTTACCAGTGTTAGCATTGGTATTGCCCTTGAAAGAATCGATCACCTTTTCCAAAGTGAAGAATTATTACGTCATGCTCATATTGCCATGTATCGAGCAAAAGAAAAGGGAAAAGATCGCTATGAAATGTTTTCACCTGTCATGAAATCTCAAGCTGAATCACGCTGGCAATTAGAAACAGGTCTAAGAAAAGCCATTCAACAACAAGAATTTAAACTGTACTATCAACCGATTATTTCCCTAAGAACCCATAAAATTGTCGGTTTTGAAGCCTTAATTCGTTGGCCTTCATCGGATAAAGGGTTTATTTCTCCAGGTCAATTTATCCCTATTGCTGAAGAAACAGGTTTAATTGTACCTCTAGGAGAATGGATCTTAAAAGAAGCTTGTTGTCAGATGAAACAGTGGCATCAACAGTTCCCTCGCAATCCCCCTCTGCTCATGAGTGTCAATTTGTCAAGTCGTCAATTTAATCAACCTGATTTATTAATTCAGCAAATCCAAAATATATTAAAGGAAATGGTTGATGAAAAACAACGCAACAGTCTAAAGTTAGAAATTACTGAATCAGTCATGTTTAATAATGTTGAAGGAGCGATCCAACTGCTGCATCGTCTCCGAGCATTGGGTTTAAGACTGAGTATTGACGATTTTGGTACGGGATATTCTAACCTCAGTTATTTACATCGTTTTCCCATTGATACCCTAAAAGTCGATCAATCTTTTGTCCGACGGATGCACGAAGAAAATGATAATAAATATGCCCAAATTGTGCGAACGGTGGTGATGTTGGGTCATAATTTAGGTTTAGAAGTCGTTGCCGAAGGAATTGAGACAGAAGAACAAATGAGGTCTCTGCTCGCTCTTAATTGCGAATTTGGACAAGGTTACTTTTTTGCTAAACCTTTACCTCCATGTGAAGCAACAGCACTTTTAGAAAGTGATCCTCAGTGGTAGTGAAGATTAGGATCACATAAAGCCGAATTCTTCTCTATCTGGTTTTCTCTATAATAAAGACTGGACTTGTCAAAGATTTTACTCAAACTTCATGCTTGCTCTGTTGCAAATCAAAAATTTTACTTTGATCGATCAGCTAGAATTAACCTTTAGTTCGGGTTTGAATGTCCTCACAGGTGAGACGGGTGCTGGTAAATCGATTATTCTCGATGCGATCGATGTAGTATTAGGAGGGAAAGCCCATAGCCGTTTGATTCGTCAAGGGAGTAACCAGGCTATTATTGAAGCGACTTGGAGAATAAATTTATCTTTGCAAGAATGGTTAAATGAACAAGAAATCGATCCCCTAGAAGATAGTACTGTAGTCGTCAGTCGAGAATTAACCCTTTTTGGCAATTCTTTACGTTCACGTTCTCGCATTAATGGTGTTTTAGTCAACCGTCAACAACTTTCCCAACTGCGTACAAACTTGGTGGAAATTACCGCACAAGGACAAACGGTTCAACTGATGAATTCAGTTATACAACGAGAGTTATTAGATTTGCATGGTGGTGATGTTTTATTAAAACAACGCGATCGAGTACGCTCTTTTTACGAAGTTTATCAAATTGCCCAACAAACCCTATTAAACCGCCGTCATTCGGAACAACAACGTTTACAAAGATTAGATTTACTCTTATATCAACTCAAGGAATTAGAAGAGGTTGGACTGAATGATCCTTCGGAGTTAAATCAACTAGAACAAGAACAAGAAAGGCTGTCTCATGTGGTGGATTTACAACAGTCTAGCTATCAAGTTTATCAACTTCTTTATCAAAATGATCAGGGTGAATGTTCGGTAACAGATTCACTTGGACAAGCTGAATCAATTTTATTGAATATGGCGAATTATGATCGCTCAGTTGAACCGATTTTAGCAATAGTTCGTGATGCTCTAAATTTAGTTGTTGATGCTGGACATCTTGTTAATAGTTATGGCGATCAACAAGAAGCAGATCCAGAACGTTTAGCCGAAGTTGGAGAACGAATTACTTTACTAAAGCGAATTTGTCGGAAATATGGCTCAACATTAGCTGAAGTGATTACTTATTATGAAAAACTACAACAAGAAAAAGATGAGTTAACGGATCAAAGTCAAACGATTGAAGAGTTAGAAAAAAATTATACTGAAGCAGAAATTGTTTTAAAACAAGCGTGTGAGCAACTGACCGAACTTCGACAACAAGCGGCGACAAATTTAGAAAAACAGTTAATTAGAGAATTAAAACCTTTAGGGATGGATAAGATTATCTTTGTCTGTCAAATTATGCCTTGTTCTTTTTCGGCTACGGGTGCAGACATGGTGATATTTTATTTTAGTCCCAATCCAGGAGAAAAAATTCAGCCTTTGTCGGAAACTGCTTCAGGCGGAGAAATGAGCCGTTTTTTACTAGCTCTTAAAGCCTGTTTTTCTCATGTTCAAGATCACTCCAGTACACTAATTTTTGATGAAATTGACGCGGGAGTATCAGGTAAAGTGACTCAAGCGATCGCCGATAAACTCTATCAACTGAGTCAAACTCATCAAGTTTTATGTGTGACTCATCAACCTTTAGTAGCAGCGATGGCGGATGCTCATTTTAGAGTTGGAAAACAGATCATCGAAGAATTACCGATTTTCTCTGAAGATCCGACGGTTGGTTTATCGGAAATTCGGACGGTAGTGCGAGTGACTCCTCTTAATAGTCTCCAAACTCGACGGGATGAACTCGCTTTCTTGACTGGAGGACATTCGGCCGATGAAGCGATCGCTTTTGCTGAATCTTTATTAATGAAAGCCGCGATGCAAAGAAAGCCTCAGTTAACATAAAAATAAGGGCTTGGCCAATTGACCAAACCCTACTTAACTCAAGAAACCTTAAATTTAGAATTTGAAGGTGGTACGGAGAACACCAACATAAATGGCATCGTTGCTTCCGTCATTATTAGGATTGAAGACCACGTATCCACCAGGAGTAACAAAAATGTTTTTAGTTACAGGAATTCTGAAACCGGTTTCAACCATGTAGGAGGTTCCACCTTCATTTGCTTTGGGAGGCATACCACCACCAACCCAGAATAATGAACCTTCAACTAAAAGATCGACTAAAGAAGCGTTGACGTTCCAAGTCCAGACATCTTGATCATTAAAATTAATGTCTTTATCTTGAGATTGGACTTGAGCAAAGCCACCCCAAGCAGCAAGGTTAACAAAAGCAATTCTTGTACTTGCTTGTAAACCATAACGATCGGCTGTCATTGGTGTAGTTGTGTCAAAAGGAAACTCAGCATTTAAACTGCTAACGCCACCAAATAAACCACTAACACTATTAGGATTGGTATTTTCCTGATAGGTGTGAATGTATGTTGCAGCAATTTTGAAGTAATCCTTGTAGTTAAAGCCAATTTGAGCACCAGCAGAATAGTCACCGTTGAATAAACCAGCGCCTTCAACTGGGTTAGCGGCTTCACCCGCTAGATAAGCTGCGGTCACGCTAATAAAATCATTGCCGAATTTAAGAGCACCACCAGCACCAGAGGGACCTCTGTAGAGTAAGTTGTTGTATCTTTGTCCACGAGATAAAGCACCGATTCCACTATCAGATAGATAAGGGTTACCTGTGTCAAAAACGTCATCCAAGTTTAGACCGCTTGTACCAACCCACAAGGTGACAGGTCCAATGCCAGTGCGATACCATAAATCGTCGATCGTCACGTCATTATCAGTACCATCATCATAGGCTAAACGAGTCATGTTGGTTCCCGTTCCGCTTCTTGCGTTAAATTGGTTACCACCAAAGTTACCCGCTTGTAAACGAGTTCTTAGTAAATCTTTACCTGTGAAACTGGTTTCAAAGTTGAGACGGACTCGATCTTGGAATACGGTTTGGGTTTCATCACCACCACCTTGATCGGGAATACCACCACTGGCCCGATCGCCGAAGGTATCAGCGATACTGAAGATGACTTCCCCTTTTAGTTTGGTGGTTGTCGAGAACTGGTGATCTTCTAAGAAAGCGACACGCTGTTCTAAGTTGTCAACTCTTGCGCCAAGTGCGGCTAATTCCGATTCAAATTCTTGGGCTAGTCTTTTGAGTTTATCGATGTCTTCCCGTAGAACACCTACGCCATCTTGGATTAAGCGTTCCATTACGTTCATACAAGCGTTTAAACCTGCCGCAAATTCCCAACGGGATAAGGCACGATTACCGCGAAATGTTCGGTCTGGATAACCTACGATACAACCATAACGCTCGACTAAGCTACGAAGTGCTTCAAAAGCCCAAGCGGTGGGTTCAACGTCACGAAGTTGGTTAACGCTGGTGACTTGTGACATGGGATTATTGTAAATCCCAGAGTCAAAACGCTTGGTGTTGTACCGATTAATTTGATTTAATACCTCTGCTTCCGTTGCTGGAGTTTGAGGGGCCGCTTGTGCCAGTAGTAAATCTTGAGTGAAGGAAGCGTTTTCCGTTTTTTTGATTTTTTCTGCATCGCTAGGAGCAGCGATCGCACTTTGACCCGCTAGAAAAGAAGCACCTAATACTATTGGTGCAGCCTTTAGTAAGTTTTTTGCTAATTTAGACATAGTGTCAATCCTCACACCTAAATATGGATTGAATTTTTGATTACGATGTTTGGCTTTTGAAAAAAACCATACCCTTATTCTATGGGATAACTCTCCAATTTGGTTGACACTCCTCGTCTCCATTTGACAAGGATTCTTGGTTCATCTAGTTCACTTACCCTAAATCCCTTGCGGTTTTTAAGCCAGAGGTGATTCTATACCCAAGCGTTCAACTCCATTGCAGGAGCCTAGTTCCCGACTGCTATGGCGGTACTATTCAAAACTTAAATCGAAAGTTTCTCTAGTACTTGTTGCTTAGGACTTTTACCTACACAAGCGTGTTCTGTGCAGAATCCTCTAATCCTAGTTTTCAAGGTGCGTCTATCGTTAGATAGCTAGGTTTTTAGACAGGTTAATTACCTTTTCCTGTGCCTGAAATTCTATCATGAAGCCGTCCTAAATGACGAGGTTTTAAACCAATATTTTTGATAACTATCACTAATTTTATTGATGATTATCTGTCGAATGCTTATCATTCAAGCCTTAGATCGTTTTTCACGCTGCGCTTTACTTTATGCCAATTAATAAAGTGTCACTCACGGTTTGAATTTAAAGCTTATTGAATCAGCCATTGTATGCAGTATAAGTGCGACTCACTTTATTTTTTCTTAATTTTGTCTTTAATCGAGCTTAATGATTTTGGAGGCAGAGCGACTAGGCGAATTAGTATCTCAAAATAATAGATATTTGGGTTTTGATTTAAGTTTTGAGCGAGTTTTTTTGTGAAAAATTTAAACATCGATCAATGAAGTGAGTAATGCTGGTTGATGCCTTTGATTGCCACCTACCATGATGCAAAAACTGCATCGCTTTAGGATTGGGGGGATTGTGAGTCAAGCACTTCAAAGTCTGATTCCTCTAAGGAAAGAATAAGCGGTTCATTGATATTTTCTAAAGGATTATCGAGTAAGCGGACTAACCAACGTCCTGATGTTTCTTGCGCTTGGATAGATCCTAAAATTCCTGCCGCATAATCAGGATGCAAAACTCGAATTAAGTTACCGACTCTGGGCATTTTGTAACTTTTGAACGATGATTTAGATTAAGAATATATTAATAATAGGTTAAGAAGGTACAATAAAGAAAGGGATATAAGGGGGTCAGTCATGGAAGATAACAAGTGGGGAATGAAAGATAATTTTATCTGTCCAAGAAGCTCTTATCACGGGGATTTTTCCCCCACAAGTCTGGCTTTTAACGCTAATTTACAGGAATTTGCCACCAGAGTATCGTTTATTGCTGGTTTACATACAGGGGGTAAGCTAGAATCAAATGACGCTTATGAGCAAGTTAAAACTCTATGGCACGATCTTAAGCGCAGCAAAAAGCATTTACAATTGAATTAAGAAAGATGGGTAAAACCTTAACGCTTTCTGCTCATCCAATTGATCTAACCAAATTTAGCAGGCGAGTAGTATAATATAAGATCTTAGATTCAGTTTGTCCTGAGTCAAACTTTTGTAGTGACTCTCTGTGAGAGTAATAACCATTTGCTCCTTTATTCTATTCCAACAAAACTGATGATAAAAGGAAAAAGAAAAAAATAAGCTTGCACTCTTAACCCTCTTAGTGAGGAAAATAACCTCAGTCTTAAGCTTTCTCTTAAGTTTTTAAATTAATTAACTTGCATTCAACAGAGCATCAGAATGAAAACCCCAGCAGATCAACGGTTTGACTATGTAAAAATTGGTTTAGCCTCTCCAGAAAGAATTCGTCATTGGGGCGAAAGAACCTTACCTAATGGCATTCTTGTAGGAGAAGTGACCAAACCAGAAACCATCAACTATCGTACCCTAAAACCTGAAATGGATGGGTTATTCTGTGAAAGGATTTTTGGACCATCCAAAGACTGGGAATGCTGGTGCGGTAAATATAAAAGAGTTCGTCATCGGGGAATTGTCTGTGAGCGTTGCGGTGTAGAAGTCACAGAATCTCGTGTGCGTCGTCACCGGATGGGTTTCATAAAACTAGCGGCCCCCGTGACTCATGTTTGGTATCTTAAAGGAATTCCCAGTTATTTAAGTATTCTGCTCGATATGCCTTTACGGGATGTCGAACAAATTGTTTACTTTAATGCTTATGTTGTCCTAGAACCTGGAAACGCAGGAAATCTTCAGTACAAACAATTATTAACCGAAGATCAATGGCTAGAAATTGAAGAGCAAATTTATGCCGAAGATTCGGAATTAGTCGGTATTGAAGTCGGAATAGGTGCAGAAGCGATCGAACGACTGCTTCAGGAAATTAATTTAGAAGAAGAAGCGGAAAAATTACGCGAAGAAATCGTCGAAAGCAAAGGACAAAAGCGGGCTAAGTTAATTAAACGCTTACGAGTGATTGATAACTTTATCGCAACAGGTTCATTACCTGACTGGATGGTTTTAAGTGTCATTCCTGTCATTCCACCAGACTTACGCCCAATGGTACAACTCGACGGTGGACGTTTTGCCACCTCTGACTTAAATGATCTTTATCGTCGGGTGATTAACCGTAATAACCGTTTATCTCGTCTACAAGAAATACTCGCCCCAGAAATTATCGTTCGTAACGAAAAACGAATGTTACAAGAAGCAGTAGACGCATTGATCGATAATGGTCGTCGGGGACGTACAGTCGTTGGTGCAAATAATCGTGCTTTGAAATCCTTGTCTGATATTATCGAAGGAAAACAAGGTCGTTTCCGTCAAAACCTTTTGGGTAAACGGGTTGACTATTCGGGACGTTCTGTTATTGTAGTTGGACCAAAACTGAAAATTTATCAGTGTGGGCTACCGAGAGAAATGGCGATCGAATTATTCCAACCTTTTGTGATTCATCGTCTCATACGTCTTGGTATTGTGAATAATATTAAAGCAGCCAAGAAAATGATCCAACGAAGCGATCCCATAATTTGGAATGTTTTAGAAGAAGTCATCACCGGACACCCAGTTTTACTCAACCGCGCACCAACCCTACACCGTTTAGGAATTCAATCCTTTGAACCGATTATCGTAGAAGGACGCGCAATTCAATTACACCCCTTAGTCTGTCCAGCATTTAACGCCGACTTCGACGGTGACCAAATGGCGGTACACGTTCCATTATCGATCGAATCTCAAGCCGAAGCACGTTTATTAATGTTGGCTTGTCATAATATTCTATCTCCTGCGACAGGTCGTCCGATTGTGGCGCCATCTCAAGATATGGTTTTGGGTTGCTACTATCTAACCGCAGAAAACCCCAACGCTAAAAAAGGTGCAGGGCGTTACTTTGGCAGTTTAGATGATGCTCTCAAAGCTTATGAACACGGTTTATTAGAGTTACACGCTTCTGTTTGGTTACGACATGACGGGCCTGTAATGAATGATAAACCCGATGATGAAATCTTAAGTACTGAAGAA
This sequence comes from Aphanothece hegewaldii CCALA 016, assembly GCF_003007785.1. GTDB lineage: Bacteria > Cyanobacteriota > Cyanobacteriia > Cyanobacteriales > Microcystaceae > Chroococcus > Chroococcus hegewaldii. Next base: position 190,276 of record NZ_PXOH01000004.1, read on the forward strand.
ATGACTGATGGTACGATTTGGAAACATTATCGAGAACGTAAGATCAGAGAAGATAAAAATGGTGAAGTGATTTGCCAATATATTCGTACTACCGCAGGACGGATTATTTACAATAAAACCGTTCAAGATGCCTTAGTTGCTTAGGAAGATATATATAAAGTAGGACAGAGAGACGATTTTTTCTCTGTCTTATTTTTTTGTTATTTTGTCTAAAAAGCGGCTAGACTTCAGTGATATAAGACTTTTGTTGATAGAAAGACAATTATTTCGCTTCCATCCAGTTTTTACCAACATTCACTTCAACCACTAAAGGAATACTTAAAAGTACAGCATTTTCCATTGTTGCTTTAATTTTAGGTTCTAATTCTTGCCATTCATCAACGGGAACTTCTAAAACGAGTTCGTCATGAACTTGCAATAATAATTTAGCTTGATAATTTTGTAAAATAGAATGGAGTTTGATCATCGCTATTTTAATAATATCAGCACTCGAACCTTGAATAGGAGCATTAGCCGCCGCCCTTAATAATTGTGCTTCTTCATAATGAATTTTTAGTTCATCTAAATTAATACTTTCTATCGGATGTCCCTTAAATTTACTAAGTAAATCGCTACTAAAATCAAAATAACGTCTTCTTCCTAAAATAGTCTGAACATAACCCAAAGAAATCGCTTCTTTTTTGACTCTTTCTAAATATTTAAATACCTTAGCATATCGTTCTTGATATTTCTCAATAAATTCCTTTCCTTGTGCTACAGATAAACCAGATTCTCTGGCAAATCTTTGCGCTCCCATACCATAAATTACACCAAAATTAATCGTTTTTCCTAGGTTTCTTTCTAGAGGTGTAACTTGGTCTTTTTCAAAAATAAGTTTTGCTGTTACAGCGTGAACATCTTCTCCTTTTCGATAGGCTTCAACTAAGACAGGTTCTTGACACAAATGAGCTAATATTCTAAGTTCAATTTGAGAATAGTCAGCCGAAACTAATAAATATCCATCATCAGGAATAAAAGCTTGTCTAATTCGACGCGAAAATTCACTGCGTATGGGAATATTTTGTAAATTAGGATTCGATGAAGATAATCTCCCAGTTGTTGTTACAGTTTGATTAAAATCTGTATGAACTCGGTTTGTTTTCGGTTCAATTAATTTAGGTAAAGCATCAACATAAGTAGATTTTAATTTGGCTAAAGTTCGTTGTTCTAAAATATAATCAATTACGGGATGATCTCCCTGTAATTTTTCTAATGTAGCATGGTCTGTGGAATAGCCAGTTTTTATTTTACGAGTTTTTTTTGTATTTAAACCCAATTTGACAAAAAGTAAATCACTCAGTTGTTTTGGCGAGGCTAAATTAAAGGTTTCTCCTGCTGCTTCATAAGCTTTGATTTCCAATTCTTGCAAAGTTTTTTCGAGTTGTTGAGAAAAGTCTTTTAGATAAGGAACATTTAATCTAACTCCTTGATCTTCCATTGCTGCTAAAACTGCTTCTAAAGGTTGTTCAACTTCTGATAAGAGTTTAGATAATTCGGGAACTTGTTCTAATTCTGCTTGTAATTTTGCCACTAGATTATAAGTAGCATAAGCATCCATTCCACAATAATCAGCAACGGTTATAATATCCAAATCTGCTATTGATTTTCCTTTAGGAATAGCCAACTGTTTATAACTTTTTGATTGAATTTTAGATAAATATCTTTCTGACAAATCACTCAAATTATGGCTTTTCTCTGGATGCAATACATAACTAGCCAGCATAGTATCAAAAACGACACCAACAAGGTTAATTCCTTGGTGTTTTAAAACCAATCGATCAAATTTTGTATTCTGAAAAGCTTTTGGATAATCATCACTTTCTAAAATCTCTCGTAAAGCGTTTAAAACTTCTACATGAGCTAAATTATTTCCTTGGGTATGATGAAGCGGAATATAAGCAATATCTGTTAATTGAGTTCCCCAACAACAGCCAATACCAACTAAAATAGATTTTCTTGGTTTTAAAGAAGTTGTTTCAGTATCCCAAGCTACAGGAAATTGAGAATTTTGATATTTTTTAAGATGATTTATTAAAGTATTTAGTTTTTCAGGAGTATCTATTATTTGTGGTTGAATAGAAATTTGTTCTGATTCTTTTTCGGTGGTTTCATCTGTTTTAACTATGGTTGTTGTTACCTGGGGGAAAATAGATAATTGTTGTTGGGCTGGTTCTTCTTGTGATAGGGTTTCTATTGTTCCACCAAAAGACTCTTGTAATTGCTCAATTTTTTTGATAAACGTTTTTAATTCCAGTTTTTCTAGTATAGGTTTTACTTGTTGAGTATCAAACCCTTTTAATAAACAATCTTTTAAATTAATTTCTATGGGTATCTCATTCATTAGCTGTGCCAGAAAACGTGATTGTTTAGCGTCTTCTTTTCCCGTAACTAACTTTGTTTTTAAACTTCCTTGTATTTTCTCTATATTTTGATAAATATTATCTAGTGTTTCATATTCTTGTAATAACTTAACAGCCGTTTTTTCACCAATTCCTTTAACTCCTGGAATATTATCCGAAGTATCGCCACACAATGCTTTATAGTCTACTACTTGAGTAGGTTTAACACCTAATTTTCCTTCAACTGCTAATTCATCAAATTCTGTATAACCGCTATCTAATGGGTTACGGAAATTTCTAGATAAATATAAAACACTAATATTTTTTTGAGAATCAACGAGTTGAAATAAATCTCTATCACCTGTTAATATTTTAACTTTGTATCCTTCTTTACTTGCTTTTTGCGCCAAAGTTCCTAACACATCATCTGCTTCATAACCAACGGCTGTAATAATTTGTAAATTTAAGGCACTTAGTAAACTTTTTAAATTTTCTAAGTCAGTAATAAACTCTTCTGGTGTCTCTTTGCGGGTTGCTTTATATTTTTCATCCGCTTGGTGACGGAAAGACGGTTCTTGTAAATCAAAGGCTACCACAATATACTTAGGACGTTGCGACTCTATGACTTGCGTTAGAGAATTAATAAACCCAAAGCAGACACTCGTCGGAATACCGTTAGATGTGCGTAATGTACCTTGACGCGAGTTGGAAAAAGCATAATAGGCACGAAAGGCGAGTGAATGTCCGTCAATGAGTATCATTAAGTCACTGTGGCTAGTCATAAGTATTCGACAAAATTAGTTCAACAGATCTATATTGTAATCAAATTGTAATCAAAACCCTTGACTCGTATTTTATTAAGTTTTGTTGCGATAAATTGAGATGAGAAACAAACTATTAAATTGTCTTGCAATAGTATTGCACACTAAAAAAACGGTGCTATTCTAAAAATATGCACAAAGGAAGCGACTCAACTTCCTACAGGACAAAGAGATTAGAGCCTGTGCTATCTGCTCTGACTCAACCAACATCCTTCTAGTTTTTTTTCATCTAGTTTGTTCGACCATCTAAAATTATTTCTTCTCATCATAAGATGGTTTTAGCCTCGCCTTTAAGGAAGTATTCCTAAAATGTGTTATGAGAGGTTAGCCATAATCCAATACCTGACGTTGGTACAGAAAGATTTTAGAATGTGTCAAAGGCTGTTGTGACTTGTTTAGTAAACCTTAGTTGCTTATTCGTTTCTTAAATTTTAGGAGTCCATATCGTTTTGTACAGTTATTAACCCGTCTCCTTAGACGGGTAAACTTGTGTTTATAGATTGTATTTATAGATGGCAGAATTCTTTCGTTAAATGCCAAATATCGAGCAAAACATTCGTTAAGGCGTGATCGCTTTCTACTTCTACCAGTTCGACCCAAGGACGAGTTTTAGCAAAGTCTCGACTATATTTAAGGGGAATCACTTCATCGTTACGCCCATGTATAATCAAGGTTGGAACGCTACGCTGTAACTGTTCTTCGCAATATTGTTCAGTATCTTCCACAAATTGATAATGCAGAGGAAGCGATCGCTGTTCTCCATAATGATAAACTTTTAAATACCCAGAATTTTTCCATTTTTCTACTGTGTCTGTACCAAGTCGGTTTAACCACTCCTCTAAAAAACCGAATGCAGGAGCGAGTAAAACTAATCGCTCAACCTGGGGACATTTTTCGGCTAAATAAGCAGAAGTTAATCCCCCAAAACTCGAACCCAAAAGCGTTACAGAAGTTTCTAAGGGAGAAAAAAGCTTTTGAACCTGTTTAATTTGCCGACTTAGAGTTAGATGAGTAAAATCATTTTGATTGAGATCAGGAATAATTAGAGGAAGAGATAAACTGGAAAAGCGATCGCTGATATACTGAGCTTTAGCCGAATCTGGACTCGATGCAAAGCCGTGTAAGTAAATATACTGATTTGTCACAGAGGATTGCTGATCTTAAAATCAAACTATTTTTCTTCATCAACATCAATGGTTTGACTAGGAGAAGCTTTATAGAGAGCGTCTAGCTGCTGACGAGCATCTTCTACACTAACCGAGCGCATGACTAATAAAGGCTCATTAATCGGTATTCCCTTATCATCGAGCAATTCTGGATGAGGTGCGCCCTTAGAACCATACATATTTGTTCGATTAGAATAAGGACGTTGAGAGTTCATGCTAACCGTAATCAGACTCCGAATTAGATTGCTAATGGTCAAAAAAGCAATGATTGTAAAAGCAAAAATGTAAATTAAATGTAACATCTATCCTTCCTCCATGAGACTTATTTATTTAACTTGAAATTTTAAGAAAAAGATTTATAGTCTTAGCTTACCTTTTCTGTCCTTCCTCGGTGAAAAAAGACTTTTCAGATTTGCCCCATTTCTTTTTTAAAAGAACGCCATTTTAATGAAACTTGCCAACACTCAGCGACTAAGTGATGCCAAGGTAATAGCATACTCGGTTCAATCCCCGCTTGCTCTCCAATTGCTTTAAACAACATTTGTGCTGTAGAAACCTCTTGTTGAGCTTGTTTGACTCGTTCTAATAAATTTGCTTGCTCATCTTCGCTTAAAATAGTTAAGCTTTCTGATTCTAATAAAACCTGCGCTCTGGAAAACCAGTACTGAAAGTCTTCTAACAAAGGCTCTAGAACGGTTTTAAGTAGTTCGTTGCTAGTAGGTTGGGGGTTGAACATGATGTTTGATAGTTTTTTGAGGCCTTATATTATCTTAGCGTTATTTATATTTCTTAATATTATTGCAATTTTTTTTTAATATTTACAAGTCAAAAGTAAGATTTAATGATTAAACCCAAGAAAGCACATTAAGCAAATGGCAACTAATTAATTTCTCTTTGATACTGAGGGCGACAGGGAGAACCCCAAGCGACTTGTTGAGAAGGAATATCACTAAAAACGCTACTTCTTGCCCCAATAACCGCATTAGCTCCAATTTTGACTCCAGGAGCGATAAAACAATCTGTAGCGATCCAAGCCCCATTTTCAACAGAAATCGGAGCCGTTTTTAAGCTAAATGCAATATCATTAAGATCATGACTTCCCGTACACAGATAAGATTTTTGGGAAATCACACAATGAGAACCGATCGCAATCTGATCTAAACTATAAATTACGACATCATCTCCAATCCAACTATAGTCGCCGATGCTCACTTTCCAAGGATAAGTAAAACGAGCCGTTGGACGTATTTTGACTCCTTGGCCAATTTTTGCCCCAAATATTCGCAAAATCTGACAGCGAAACCCATCCATATTATGAATGCTGAGGGGAAAAGCGATCGCTTGGACAAACCACCAAATTAAAATATACCAACCCGAACGACCCCGCTCAAACCCAGATTGATTATATAAGCGCAAGTCTACTAAAGGAAGATCCTTAAGTTCAGAATCAGATTGAAGGTTAGATGCCATGCTTAAGATAGTTTTGCTGGTTCTTTAGCGACAGACTCAGATAAGGATTTTTCGGACGGTACAGGTTGATTCAAACGTCCGCCAAACTGACGCAGTTCATACAATTTTACGCCAATTTGATACTCATACTGACTCAACAGACGACCATAAGTATAGCCAGGTTTTCCGTCTAAGAACCCCAGACGAATAAAATAAAACAGAATAAACCGGAGAAAGGGTTTAAAAGGTAATCTCACCCAAATTTTCTTTAAAAAGCGTTTACGTTGTACCGAGTCGCCAAATAAATTCGCGCCAATCGTACCATTATCACTATTATCTGTGAGTAAATTGTAATAAACTCTGGCTTCCCAGTTAGAATAGCGATTATGTCTTGCTAACCAATGATAAATATCTCTAAAATCAATGTGTAGCATATCGTTTTTAAGATAGCCAACTTGACCATTGAGGATCACGTGTTCATGAACCTCATTATCACCTGTATTGGGAATATCTTCGGTTTTCAAATTTTCGTAGCGCCCCAATCGGTGCTTAAATAGACGTAAATTCCAGTCTGGATATTTCCCCCCGTGACGAATCCATTTACCTAGGAAAAAAACGCGACGATTGAGATAATAACCCGCAAAACTGGGATCTTTAATCCGAAAAGCGATTTCATCCCATAATTCTGGGGTAATGCGTTCATCACAGTCTACGATTAATACCCAGTCATTACGAAACGGCAGATTATCGAGTGACCAGTTTTTTTTCTTTGGCCAACCTCCTTTAAAATAAAATTGGACGACTTTCGCGCCATAACTTTCGCAAATTTCCACAGAGCGATCGCTGCTTTGAGAATCGATCACAAAAACTTCATCTGCAAGAGCGACACTTTCTAGACAAGCAGGAAGGTTGTATTCTTCATCTTTAGCTGGAATTAGAACCGAGACAGGAATTTTTTCTAATTGGCTATACATGGGTAAACAGGAGTTAGAGGTTGCCGATCGCCTTTCTCTTATAACTTTATGATGTGAGGTACACATCTCAACAGATTTAAGAATTTTTTTGATCTTACTATACTTTTAAGATTAGTAAAGCCTATACTCTATACTTTTACATTTCATTTTTATTATGATTTCCAACCGTCAAATTATTCTTGTCACAGGACCTGCTCGCTCAGGCAAAAGTGAATGGGCCGAACAGTTGGCAACCCAACTCAACAAACCAGTCATTTATGTAGCTACGGCTCGACATGACCCGAATGATTTAGAATGGAGGGAGAGAATCAGCAAACATCGACAAAGACGGGCTAATCATTGGAAAACTTTAGAAATTCCTCTTGATTTAGCCTCAATTTTTGCCGAGTTTACACCCCCAAATTGCTTGTTAATTGATTCTTTAGGAACTTGGGTGGCTAATTTATTAGAACAAGATGAAACCGCCTGGGAAACAATAAATGCTAACTTACTGGTCAATTTACAACAAACTCAATTAGATATCATTTTAGTAGCCGAAGAAACGGGATGGGGTGTCGTTCCTTCTTATAAAAGTGGTCGTTTATTTCGGGATCGATTAGGGTCTCTAACGCGTCAAATTGGCTTAATTGCTAATCAGGTTTATTTAGTTACAGGCGGCTATGTTTTAAACTTAACTGAATTAGGTAAACCTCTTTATTTGTCTTAATTTGCCTGAATTTTAGTTAATTTTACATTTTGATAATAATGAGACAAAATATCATTGTAAGAGACACCCTGCAAGGACAAATAATAAGCACCCCATTGACTTAAACCTATCCCATGTCCGTAGCCTCTACCTTTAATTTCAACTAAATTATCTTGAACTGATACCGTAAAAAGCGTGCTTTTGAGATCTAAAACTTTACGAAGATGACTATCATCGATGATTTTAGAACCTTTTTCGCCAATAACTTTTAAAGTAATAATTCGTCCATTTCGAGTAATTCTCTCAGGAATAAACGACTTAACGGTACCAACACCTAAAAGATTACCAATTTGATTCGTATTAAAACTCTTTTCCCATTGAAAAACGGGTGCGGTTTGATCATAGTCAACAACCCCTCTTAAATAGGGTAATGCTGAACTCCAAACCTCCTCAACATTTTCTGTATGCCCACCCGAAGAAGAATGGAAAACGGCTAAAATTGCCTTACCGTTGTAGGTTAAGATTTGTCCAGATGTTTGATTAACCGCTTCATGGGTACTTGAATATTCAGTCTGTAAACCTTTATAGACTTGGGTTTGTACAGTAGTATCGAGATCATAAAATCGATTACTTCCCGTAGAACTTTTGTTTAAAGCGTAAGTACGAGCGGCTACTGCTTGGGCTTTCAGGGCTTCGATGGGCCAGGTTGCGATCGCTTCTGAACCAACAACACTATATAAATAAGATTCTAGATCCACTAGATTAACTGCCGTTACACCCTTTCCTTGCAACAGTAAACGAGTTCGCCCACGATACCAACGATCTTTAATCCAAACATAACCCTCGTTGCTAGGTTCAATAACAATTTGTTGTGATTTCCATTTTTCAATCGCTACGTTGTTTTTTTCAGGTTCAGCGACAAAAGAACTCATCGCGGATAATGTTCCTAGGGTTCGCCCAGCGCCATCTTTAATCAGTGCATCTGTTGAACTGCCGACATTAACCTGACTAGCTGCTTTAATTACAGCGACTCTTAGTTCGACTGCCGCGCTTACGGGTGCAATGAAAAGCAACCATAAAAGCATCGTCAGCCATCCATACTTTTTAGAAAAAAAGTAAAATGTTTTTTGCTTTAACTTCATGAGACTATCTCCTCACCACTCCCTAACAATTTTAGGGTTAAAGAATGGTTTTTGCTAGAAGGGTCTCTTTTAGTGTTCCCCAATCTTTGCATCTAACTCTCGTCAATTCCTCGCTAGACTGAAAATCGAATTATCCAAAGGCTTAAGCTTCAAAGAACAATTTTAAGATAAAATCAAAACGTAAAGTTTCATTGCATTAGCTTAAGGGTTTACTAACTACAAGCTGAATAGCAACGAGCAGTGCAAATTATCGCTTTTTTTGAGCAATTAGAGAGGATAGAACATGGCTTATCAACTTCCTGCACTACCTTACGAATATACAGCCCTAGAGCCTTATATTTCCAAAAGTACGCTAGAGTTTCATCACGATAAACATCATGCGGCTTATGTGAATAATTACAATAATGCAGTTGCTGGAACAGATCTAGACTCTCATTCAATTGAAGATGTCATCAAGACGATCGCTGGCGATGCTTCTAAGTCCGGTTTGTTTAATAATGCGGCTCAAGCTTGGAATCATACCTTTTATTGGAATTGCATGAAATCGGGTGGCGGTGGTCAACCAACGGGTGAATTGGCTGATAAAATTAAGGCTGATTTCGGTAGCTACGAAAACTTTGTCGAAGAGTTCAAAAAAGCGGGTGCAACCCAATTTGGTAGCGGTTGGGCTTGGTTAGTTCTCGACAATGGAACGCTTAAAGTAACTAAAACACTAAACGCAGAAAATCCTTTAACGGCGGGACAAGTTCCTTTACTCACAATGGATGTATGGGAACACGCCTATTATCTTGATTATCAAAACCGTCGTCCTGATTATATCGGCGATTTTGTCAATTCTTTAATTAACTGGGATTTTGTCGCAGAAAATTACGCTGCTGCTGTCTAGTCTTTATTAATGGTAGGGACGTTATTTGTTTGCGTCTCTACTCATCCGTTTCTTCCAGATGTTCAGCAACCGATTGATAGAGTTCTAAAACGTGATGATCTTGCAGTCGATAAAAGACTTTACGTCCTCTTTTTTGATAACTGACTAAACGCATCGCTTTAAGCGTCCGTAATTGATGAGAAACAGCAGACTCACTCATCGCCAGAATTTCCGCTAAATCGCAAACACAGAGTTCATGATGGGCTAATACAGATAGAATTCTTAAACGGTTAGCATCTCCCAATTGACTAAAAAACTCAGCCATATACTGGGCTTTTTGAGACGATAAAATTTGACTTTTGATGGGTTCTAAGTTTTCAGGTTCTACAAGACAATGAGACTGACACTTTACAGTATTAATGGCTTCTGTAACGGAAAAGTTAGATGTTTTTTCTACTAAACTAGACTTCATGAATGTTCATTTTTTTATCGTTATTTTTTTATTATAAACAAGAATTTTTGTTTAATTACTCAAAATTAAAGGGAATTTTTGCACTTGTTACCAGTTGAGACTAAATTCTTTATTCAAAAAACAGCCGTAAAGTTAGAACAGCAAAACTAACTAAACAATTTTTCATCTAACTTTTGCCTGAAGTTTAATGATAATCCTGAATTTTATATCTGCTTACAGGTTGAGATTAAACTCCTTATTTTGAGAGATGTTTATCAATGATGTGTGTTTTAAATTAAAAAAAGAAGTCTAAAGCAGTTTTTAAATTAAATCAGACGTTTAAAACTGAATCTTGATCATGGCAGACACCAGTAAACGCGGTTTTGCCTCAATAAATAAAGAGAAACAACGGGAAATCGCTAACAAAGGTGATAAAACCTCTGACAATGATTCTCGTGATCAATAGTAGAACCATTAAAAACAGGATAATATAAATAGGAGAATTGATATGACAGAAGAAACTAAAAATCAATCAGAGCAAGAAATTACTTATGAATCTGGTTCAAGAGATGAAGAAGTAAGCCCGAAAGCTAGAAACTTAACAGCAAATCCAGGCGATCGCATTTCTGACGAACCTCAAACCATTGAAGAAAAAGCTACACAGATCGCTGTCGATGTTCCCGATATTACGGGTGATCACATTAAAGTACCGACTTATTTTATTGTCGATGAACCCGATGGAGAGAAAAAAGCTCTTCATCATGTCAAAGATGCGGAAGAAATTTCTGATGTTATTCGTCAAGCACGAGTAGATGAAGATGGTAATCGAATTTGGCGATAACTGATTAATTAATAAATAATCCCATGACTACACTGTTTATTCAGTGTAGTTTTTTATTATTAATCTAACTCTTTTCGATCATCATTGCAGGTCCCACAGGCTGCGGCGGTGCGGGTAATGGTTCTAGGGTAACAGCTAAGGTTGATTTAGTTGAACCACAAACATCAACTGGTAAAACGAATTCTTGTAAGACTTTTCCTTCACTAGATGCCCTAAAATCAGCACAAGCAATCTTTTTATCGTCTATAATTGCCCAAAGTCGATAAATCTGTTTTTCTGAGGGCGTAGGGAGGTTTTGCAAAACAATTACGGCTTTTTTCCCTAATGGATCGATCGCCACACTTCCAGATGCTGTCTTTGCTTTGTCGGTTCCCACTAAGGTAAATACACGAGTATTTGCTGTTTGTAAGACGTTGATCACATTTTTCTGATTTTGCACCAGTTTAAGTTCTTGTCTAAGACGAATATTATCTAATCCTAAAAACAAAGCTACTAAAGCTGACACACCTGCTATAATTTTTGCCCAAGGGATTGATTTAGAAGGGATTTTAGGAGATATTTCTTTAAGGATGGTTTGGCCCAGTTGGGCGGTGGGTTCTACTTCGTCTAGCGCATAAGGGAGTAAATCAAATGCTTCTTGGAGACGTTTTACTTCTAAAACTAAAGTAGGATCATCTCTGAGGAGTTGTTCAACTATTTGGATTTCTTCACTAGAAAGATCATCGAGAACATATCCTGCTAATAGCTCTTCTATATTGTTGGGTGGTGGGGATTGGTTCATCGTTTCACTAGCTCATGAAATCTTCTAAATATTGTCGTAGCTTTAATAAACCAAGGCGCGATCGCGTTTTTACGGTTCCTAGAGGAATATTGAGTTGTTGGGCGATTTCCGACTGACTCAATCCTTCGTAATACAGCATCTCTAGAATCTGACGTTGTTTTGTAGATAACTGTGCTAAAGCTTGTCGGATTTTTTGCGATCGCTCGGCCACTGATGCTTGTTCAAATGGCGTATTTGTTAATGTTTCAGTTGGAATTATTTTTGACCAACGCTCGAAAAATCTTACAGATGTATTATATGAACGAAGTTTATCGATCGCTCGTGAGCGCGTCATGATTGTAAGAAAATTACTCAGTGAACCACGAGTTGGATCATAAATATCACTGCGCCAAAGTGCTAAAAAAATCTCTTGTGTTAAATCTTCTGCTTCTTGAGAATGTTTTAAAATTTTTAAAGCTAATCCATAAACAAGTTTACCATAACGATCATAAAGAATAGCTAAGGCTGATTGTTGACCGGCTTTTAGAGCTTGATAAATTTCTGAATCCATCAAAGCTGTCATTTTAGAACTAGAGCCGTTAGGCGACATAACTTTTATACAGTAATAATAAATTGCATCAACACGACACCTCTAGCTTTAAAATTAGTTGCGATCGCTTCATGTTTCATTCATCTAACTCCGCGCCCTTGTATCTTACGAGAGAGTTTAACATTTTGTTCCGTCTGTTTTTTCCCCATAAAGAGGTAACTAATTCGCCAAAAAATCCCTTGATTTTTCTTGCATCTTATTTCTATCTTGTGCTATTATTGGAAAGTTGAAAAAATCCTGCGGATGTGGCGGAATTGGTATACGCGCACGCTTGAGGTGCGTGTGACTCACGTCTTGGGAGTTCGAGTCTCCCCATCCGCATTACAAGTTCTTTGAAATCAATATTATTCAGAATTCCCTCAAATCCATATACATTAAATTGTAATTTTGTCAAGTCTATAGACATACTTTTAAAACGGCAAGATTTGGATCGCTACATCCTGTAATGCTTGCACCCATTTTAGAAACTTGTAATAAATAGTCGATCGCATCTGATGTTATGATTTCACCAGGCATTAAAACGGGAATACCAGGCGGATAAGGACATATTAACTCTGCACTGATTAAACCAACACTTTTCTCAATAGCGACAAAATCAGTTGGAGAAAAAAACGCTTTACGGGGAGATATAGCAAAGTCAGAAGCGGGAGGAAACACCACAGAGGGAAGCACAAAAGCTTTAGGTGAAAGAGACTGAAACCCTGTGACAAGTTTTTCGATATCCGATACAGTATTACCAATTGAGATAATAAAAGTCAGATGGCGCATCATGGGTAACTCTGCTGTTACTCCTCGTTGACGTAGCTCATCATCAACTTCATAGCCAGTCATTCCCAGTTGATCGACAAAAACGGTCAAACGAGTAGAATCTAAATAATGAAAACTAGGCATCTGATGAGCAAAGTCTAACACAGAAAGTAAGGGGATCTGACTTAATTGCTCTCTGGCAATTTCGGCTAATTCTAAAGTTTGGTTTAATAAGTTATACCCCGATAATGCCATTTGTTGTCTAGCCGCATCCAAAGAGGCTAATAATAGATAACTAGGGCTAGAACTTTGGAGAAGTTGTAAAGCTTGACTGATTTTAGAAGTATCAATGCGATCGCTATTTAGGTGTAACATAGAAGCTTGCGTCATTGCACCTAAAACCTTATGGGTTGATTGTATGGCGAGATCTGCACCCAAAGATAAAGCCGATGGAGGTAAATTAGGATGAAAGGTAAAATGTGCGCCGTGTGCCTCATCTACAATTAAAGGAATTTCATAATCATGGGTAATCTGTGCAATTTGTGTTAAATCACAGCAAATTCCGTGATAAGTTGGGTAAACTAACATCACTGCTTTTGTTTCTGGATGTTCTTTTAAAGCTTGTTTTACAGATTTTGGTGTAACGCTATAAAGTAAATCTTGCTGATCATTATATTCTGGAGCGATAAAAACTGGAATGGCACCAGAAAGAATTAAACCCGAAATGACCGACTGATGACAATTTCGAGGAATAATAATTTTATCACCTTCTGTACAGGTTGCCAAAATAGAGGCAATAACTCCACAAGTTGAACCATTGACTAAAAACCATGTTTCTTTTGCTCCAAATGCTTCTGCTGCTAAAACTTGTGCCTCTTGAATGACTCCATTAGGTGCAAATAAATTATCGAGTTCTGGTAATTCGGGTAAATCAGCTTTGAAAACACGATATCCGACTAAATTAGCTAATAATTGTGATATTCCTTGTCCTTTTTTATGTCCTGGTGCATAAAAAGCCGCATCACTAAGATTAGCGAGTTTTTTGAGTTGAGCTAAAAGAGGAGTTTCTGAATTATTTAAAGGAAGATTCATTAAATTATATATTGCTAAATCATTTGAATTTGTGTACAATTTATCAAAAATTAACTATTTTCCGGTTAATGTCAATTTTTTCGGAATTTAGGGGAATTATAAAAACAAAAATTTAACCAAAAGGAACATCTATCAATGGCATTAAAACTTACTGATATTAATATGTTGCAAGACTACATTAATGGTATGATGGCGCGTGTTGATCATCATGGTGGACCTGTCAACGAAATTATTTTAGCACTAATAGGAGCCATTCTCTGGAAAAAAGATGAAGATCGACCCATTTTAATTAGAGAAAAAAATGGTAGCTCCAAAAATCTAATTTGGACGCATATAAAAGGCGTGAAATACGCTTTTTGTTACAATCATTTTACCCAAGAAATCGAAATGTATAAAAACGGCATGAAAGGTGAACTGATTACGACTTTTACTAACGAAACTTCTTTTAAAGATATCAGAAAAGTCTTTAGTAATTTGTAAATTTAGAGCCAGGGGTTTAAATACCCGTCTATCAGAGACGCGGTAGCTCAAAGACGCGACGAAGCTTATAAACTGCGCCCACAGGTGTCGCAGACAGCCCCTTATTTATCACGTCTCTACAAGATAGACGACTAACTTTTAACGCCGTAAACTTGATCATAATAGGCTTGATAATCTTTAGATAACAAAGGTTGCCACCATTCTCGGTTATTGAGATACCAAGTGATAGTACGACGTAAACCCCCATCTACTGTTTCTTGGGGAGTCCAGCCCAACTCTGTTTTAATTTTAGTCGCATCAATCGCATAACGGCGATCGTGTCCTGGGCGATCTTTAACAAATGTAATCAATTCTTTGGCAGGTTTCACGGGTAAGTCTGGGGCTAACTCATCCATTAATTCACATAGTTTATAGACGAGATCAAGATTTTTTACCTCATTATTACCCCCAATATTATAGGTTTCGCCCGGTTTTCCTTTATGAAGAACTGTATCTAAAGCTTGACAATGATCGCCAACATATAGCCAATCTCGAATATTTTGTCCATCGCCATAAACGGGAAGCGGTTTACCCAGAAGAATATTAATACACATCAACGGGATTAACTTTTCTGGGAAATGATAAGGGCCATAATTATTAGAACAGTTAGTAATTATCGTGGGCAAGCCATAGGTATGATAATAAGCACGAGCGAGATGATCACTTCCAGCTTTAGAAGCCGAATAAGGACTATTCGGTGCATATGGGGTGTTTTCGCAAAAAGCGGGGTCATCGAGTTCTAAACTGCCGTAAACCTCATCTGTAGATACGTGTAGAAAGCGATAGGTATCTGGTTTTCCTTGTTCAAGCCAAAAGTAGCGAAAACTTTCGAGAAGGGTAAAACTGCCGACGACATTGGTTTGAATAAAAGCATCTGGCCCCAAAATAGAGCGATCGACGTGAGATTCTGCGGCAAAATGGGCAACCGTATCGATTTTTTCTTCCCTAAACAGAGAATCAACCAAAGAGCGATCGCAGATATTCCCTTGTACAAAACGAAAATTATTGCTATTTTCCAATTTAGCGAGAGTCTTTCTATTACCCGCATAAGTCAAAGCATCTAGGACGACAACGCGATCGTCTGGATAAGTTTCGCACCAATGATGAACAAAATTAGAACCGATGAAACCTGCACCACCTGTAATTAGTAACGTCCGAATCATATTTTATGCTTTATAAGATTTATAAAAAGAATAAAACCTTTTTAACAAAAATTTACTTTTAATCTGAATCTTTCTGGTTTTGAGATGTATTATTTTCCCGTTGTCCTAAAAAACTAAAACCCAGAATAGCAAAAAGACCTAGAATAGTTGAAGGTTCGGAAACGGCTTGAATACCTCGAAGTTTATATGATTGATCTAAAAGCGCGTCTTGTGGTAAATAAGTCCGCAGGGTTAAATTAAAAGAGTCTGTCGGTGCAGGTAACCAATTAGATTCCCAACCGATGGGGGGCTGATCTTGAATATATATATCGAGAGAGCCATCAGGATTATATCGCAAACCAGAAGTACGATTCCCGATCGAATAGCGATCGATTGGATTTTCGACCAAAAACCCATTAGCATCATAAAGGGTCAATGACCAAAAACCCAAGGGGGAAACTGGAGGTAACTCACCAGCTTTAAAACTTAACCGATAGGATTTATTACCCACTAAAGCATTCCCCTGTACATCCTTAAAAGCGTTAAAATAGAGAGATTCTTCGGCCGTATTCGCGCCTAGACCGAATTTAGCCGTAGCCGCCCTTAATAAATAATTATCACCATAATCACCAATACTGTAATTGACTAGCCAATTATTGACATTTACACTAACTTGTGATATGGTCTGAGCGATTAAAGATTCACCAATGGCGATCGCTTGTTCGGCTGTTGCCTGGTCGATGGTGGGGGTGAGTCCTGCCCCGACTCCGATCATAGCAAAAGTTTGCAGTAGGTCTGCTTGGTCTGCTGGCGGAGGATTCGTAATTAAATTATTATTTAATTCACTATAAAACTCTAAACCACTATCTGGGATCGTTTGAGGACTACCAGTAATGGGGACAGGCGGAAAGGGCTGAGTAGGTGGCGCGGGGTAATAAGACAAGCTATACTGTTGTTGAACAGCATCGGCAGCAGCCACATCATCGGGCCCATCGACGAGAGTACGTCCCAATAACCAAACAGTATTACTGGGAGCCTGAATAGTATTTGTTAAGTCATTTGGTAGGGTTCCTTGCCAATTTGGTCCAATAATTCCGTATCGTCCCGCCGTTATATTATTTTCTCTCGTTCCCACATAGGCAAAGGTATTCGTATACGCATCTAAAAATTGTAGGGAATAATAGCGATCGTTCGTATCGGGAATATCTAAAATCAAGGGATTTTGACTGAGATCCAAAAAAGCACTCGCATAGAGGGTATCATTATTGGGACGGACTACCGCAGTATCAGCAGGAGTCGCCAAGGTAGAACGATAAGAAAACTGATTAATCGGGGCTTCTGATACCAAACTAAGTGCTTCTGTTCGTCTTAAACTAATTAGAGGATAGCCCCAGATATAAGCCTGTACTGCAATTTCTAGAGGGGTGGCATTGTTAATAGTAGAAGATTCGAGGGTCGTTGCAGATGCGCTTAACGAGAAAGAGATCGTAGTCCCTACAGATAATAGCACACTAGAAAAAGTTGAAAATTTAAGCATTGTTGTCCAATGATTGATCAATAAATTTTTTTGAGTAAAGCATAATTAAATAATTCCCCATACACCTAAATAATTCCCATCAGGATCTTGAATCCTTGCATAGAAGCCAGAACCATCAGGACGTTTCGTTTTTTCGAGAACGATAGAGCCATTATACTTTCTAGCTAAATTTAGGGTTTTTTCCACATTTTCGACCCGTAAATACAATTCGATCCCGTTTTTTCCAGCCGAGTCAGGATTTACATACAGCCCACCACAGGGAAGATCTAGTGATTCGTAGATGTGCCATAGTTGATGGCGGCTGTCTTCGGGAGCATCATTAAATGGTTTTAATTGCCATTGAAACACCTGTTGATAGAAATTGAGAGTAATTTCTGGGCGAGCGATCGGAATTTCAAACCATACACAGGGACTTGGCGGAATGTCATTCATATAAAAATTAATGATTATTTATTATGTTTTTGTCGGATTTGGTGATCTCCCAAAGAGAGCGATCGCTAAAAATCCCAGCCAAGAACGAGGTTCAGGGACGGTTTCTAAGGGTTTTACTGGGCCTATTGAAGGCGTTTGCACTGGAGATCCTAACCCCACAAACTGTACGATACTATTTCCCCCGGGATCTAACGACAAAGCATCAGTCTTAAAATTATTCATGACCCAAACATTCCCAGCCGCATCTACTTCAACTCCCGTCAAACGTAGGATAAAATCTGAGTATTGATAGCCATTAGCAGGGGATAAAAGTTCTCCAGTTTTTTTCCCCCCTGAACACCGTTCTGTCCTAAAACCACATAAAACAAATAATTGCTCTCCGCTAAAACCAGCGACATAAACATTATCATTACCATCAATGCTAATTCCCCAGGGTCCAGACGCATTAGATGAAGAAGGAGCTAAGAAAAAAGGAGAGTTAGGATAGGGTTTTCCTTGTGCATCAAAGACACTGACACTATTACCAGCAAGATTATTATTATTGACAACCCAAATATTACCTAAACTATCGATCGCTATTCCGAGGGGTTCTTGTAAACCGCCACCTGTAATAATCTGAGAGTCTCCTTGAGGAGTAATTTTAGCAATGCTATTACTTCCTCGGTAAGTAACCCAAGCATTCCCCGCAGCATCAATGGCAATATCAAAAGGATTGAGTTGTCCATTATCGATCGTTAGATTATTTGGATTATTCGGGTCGCCATTAATATACAAAACTACCTTACTTCGACCACTTCCTTGACCAGGATCATTACTCGCAATCCAAATATTCCCTTTTTGATCTGAAACAGTTCCTTGAGGTCCAAAAAAATCACCCACCGTATAACCCCCAGACGGTTCTCTAAGATTAGAAAAATCTGTGCGAGGAGGAGACAGAGGATTACCATTAGGGTCAAATTCAGAAACACTATTACCATTACCCACAATACCAAGAATACTATCATTGCCAAAGCCAAAATTTCCTAACCAGATATGACCATCAGGGTCAATGGTAATGCCAAATCCCGCTCCGTATAAGCCTCCGCCTTGGATCGGCGCACCTGTGAGTAAATCGCCACCAGGGGTCAAACCGATCAGCGTATTACCTGGTAGAGGCGGTTCTCCATTGTTAGAACTTCCAGGTATAAAATTATTGGTGATCCACAGATTCCCATCTTTGTCGATCGCTAAATTACCAGGCCCATCAAACGGGGAATTATTGGGATCATTGCCGAAATGTTGGATAAAAATATCCCACGCTTGAGGGGGACTTGTTGCAGGTAAGGCGTTAGCATATACTGGATTGACGAAAGACTGAGCAAATAATTCAGTTGAGGTATTGAGGGGATTTTGAGCGAGATTAAGGGCAGCTTGTAGAGTATCTTTTGGTTGACTACCATTGGTTGCACTCGCAGAGGTAAATAAATCACTACAGCTTGTTGAAGTACTTTGATTGACGCATCCAGCTAAAATATTAGCGATCGTGTTAAATTTTTGCCAACTTGGGGTAGTGTTAACTAAACGTGAGGCGGCTTCTCCTGTGGTAACATCAACAAGGTTACGATTAGTGGCAGCAGCTACAGGTAGTGCGGGATATTTCCCTGAGATAGAATTCCCTGTGAGGAATTGGGACATTGACCAAGCGGTAGCTACGGTTGTTAATTCGTTTATAATAACGTTGTCTGGAGCTTGTGTACTTGAACCGAGAATCGCTGCTAGACGAGTGTTATTATTATTGGCGCCCCCTACAGTCCCCCCACTGGCAACCACATAAAGTAAATCACTTGAATTAGTTGGTGTGTAATCAAAGAAAAAATTTCCTTGAGCATCAGCTTGAACAGACTGTAAAAGATTTGCTGGTTGACTTTTACTATTTCCTGCTTGGTAAAGAGAAACGGTGGAGTTGCCCAACGGAGTCAGATTACCACTGTTCACTTTACCTGTTAAACTTAAAGCGATCGCTGGAAATGTGTTTAATATCAGATTAACAGGAATAATAGTCCAAATCAATGTACTCTTGTTTAGCATTCTTTGTCTTACCATTTCTATCTAATGCTTTGGGAATTTTATCTAGCCAACTCCACTTTATTTTAAGCTTTGGTGTGGAAGCGTGTTGATGAAGAAATGTTGAAGAAGCTTTAATTTAAGAGTATTTTTTATTCGGGTTTTTGAGCTACTATCTGCCATGCTAATTTTGCAGCCCCAACCATTCCCGCATTATTTCCTAATTGGGCTGTTAATAATTTTAATCCGACACGAGAAATCGGTATCACTCGTTTTTCAATTTCTTGATAAGCTGATGGAAGGAAAAATTTAGCACTTGCACTCACGCCACCACCGATAATAATAGCTTCTGGCGTTAGGACATAAATTAGACTCGCTAAACCTACTCCTAAAAGTCTGCCGTATTGATGCCAAAAATGGATCGCGTCTTTGTCTCCTTGTTCGGCTGCTAATCCTAATTCTATAGGTTCTTTTCCCGTCTGACGGCGAATCGCTCCGATTGAGATATATTGTTCTAAAGAGCCTTGATTCCCGCTATTACAAGGCAGTCCATCTAAATTAATTGTAATCAATCCTAACTCGGCGGCGGCTCCCTGATGACCTGTAAATAGCTTACCATCGAGAATAACTGCTCCTCCGACTCCCGTTCCTAAAGTCAAAAGAATTAAATTTTGGTACTTTTGTCCTGCACCTAACCAAGCTTCGCCTAAACCCGCACAATTGGCATCATTCGCTATGATAGTCGGTAGATTTGTTTTGCGTTCTAACCATTCTGCTAAGGGTACATCATGCCATCCTGATAAGTTTATCGCAACAAGAGCGACTTTTCCGGATACGTCGGCAGGCCCTGGGGTTCCAAGTCCGATGGCTAAACAAGTTCCATCAGTATTGATTTGTTGAACGGCTATTGCGATCGCTTTTGTTACTGCTTCTGGGGTTGCGGGTTGGGGTGTCGGAATAGTTAAGGAACTTAAACAGGTTCCCGAAGCTAAAAAGCGACCTAATTTAATCGCTGTTCCCCCTAAATCAATCCCAATAACCGTTTTACTCATTGCGTTTCCTGTAACAGTTGCTCGTACTCTTGCTCAGTATAAAGGTCTTGTGTACTTTCTAGACGGTCTAAAAAGACTAAACCATCCAAATGATCTAACTCATGTTGAATAATTCTGGCGACAAAATCACTAAATATTTTACGCTGTAAGTTTCCTTCTCTATCCTGATATTCTACTTTGATCGTCTGATAACGCGGCACTAATCCCCGCAAAGAAGGTACACTTAAACAGCCTTCCCATCCTTTTAGCCGTTCACCCCAAACATCGACAATTGAAGGGTTAATCATCGCGGTGGGTTCCATTTCTGGCGCGTCAGGATACCGAGGGTTAGGGCGAGAGGCGACAATAAACAAGCGATAAGACTGGGCAACTTGCGGAGCAGCTATCCCCACTCCATTAGCACATTGAGCAGTTTTTGTCAAGTCATCAATTAAATTTTGGATGATGGGATCACTGATATTTTCTACGGGAGAAGCAATCTGTCTTAAAATTGGGTGTCCCAATTGGGCAATCTGTAAAACCTCAGTCATGTATGTTTAATTAGTAGGATTATTTTTAGATCATAGCTAATCTACCTCACCCCCAACCCCTCTCCTACAAGGAGATGGGGGAGCTAGAATCAAGACATCACTTCAGTCTTTTTTGATAGATTAAGAAAAGGATCATCCGCTAATGGGGTGACGCGCCGTAGGGAAGCTCCTAAGCGTTGTAATTTAGCTTCTATATTGTCGTAACCGCGATCAAGATGATGTAATCCTTGAATAATTGTGGTACCTTGTGCTGCTAAACCTGCAACGACTAAAGCAGCAGAAGCGCGTAAATCAGTCGCCATAACGGGTGCACCTGATAGGAATGGTACTCCTTGAACTAAAGCCACATTTCCCTTTACTTTAATATCCGCGCCCATGCGTTTTAACTCGGCAACATGACGCAGACGGTTTTCAAAGACGGTTTCAGTCACTACGCAACTCCCTTCACTCAGCGTTAGTAATGCCATAAACTGAGCCTGCATATCAGTCGGAAAACCAGGATGAGGTAAGGTTTCAATATCAGCCGCTTTTAGTTCTCCTGGAATGATTCGCAAACGACGAGGCTCTTCAACGATGATTTTTGCGCCGATTTCCTGTAGTTTGGCAATAACGGGGACTAAATGATCGGGCAGTACGGGATACAAGCTAATTTCTGAATAAGTAATTGCACCAGCGATTAAAAAGGTTCCTGCTTCGATGCGATCGGGAATAATCGGATAATCGGTTGTGCCTAAACGCTCTACCCCTTCAATAATAATTGTATCGGTTCCGGCTCCAGAGATTTTTGCACCCATTGAGTTACAAAAGTTAGCTAAATCCGATACTTCTGGTTCTTTGGCTGCATTTTCAATGATGGTAACACCTTCGGCGAGGGTTGCCGCCATCATAATTGTTTCAGTGGCTCCCACACTCGGATAATCTAAATAAATTTTGGCTCCCGTTAAGCGTTTCCGACTTCCTTTAAGGTTAGCGTGGACAATTCCATGTTCAATATAAACCTCAGCCCCCATCGCCTGAAGTCCTCTTACGTGTAAATCTACAGGTCTTTCCCCGATCGCACAACCCCCAGGTAAAGGGACTTTAGCTTCTCCTAAGCGGGTTAATAATGGGCCAATGACGAAGAAACTAGCCCGCATTTGAGAAACAAGATCATAAGGGGCGTGAGATTGAACCAAATGACGCGCATCAATGTCTAAAACATTACCTTGTTGAGTAATTTTGATCCCCAACGCGGATAAAATTTTTCCCATGCGAGCAATATCGGCCAAAGACGGCACATTAGTAATTCGGCATTCATCGGAACATAATAACGCTCCGGCCATAATCGCTAATGCTGAGTTTTTCGCTCCGCTAATCGTTACTTCTCCAGATAAAGAAGTACGTCCTTTGATTTCAAGATAGGGTTGATTGTCAGAAATGAGCATGGAATTATCCGTTAATCTAAATGGGTGTTTTATGATGAAAATCCTTCAGAACCTAGAGAATCATATCGGATTATTTCACAATTTTGCTAAGAATTCTATCTAAAAGATAGTTATAAAGTTAGCATATTGACTTATTTTTCTAGATTATTTATAATGGTTGTTTGTGTGTAGAAACTGCGGAACTGGCGGAATTGGTAGACGCGCTAGATTCAGGTTCTAGTGTTCGCAAGGACTTTCGGGTTCAAGTCCCGAGTTCCGCATCAAAAAATAACAGATGATTAGCAGTTTACAAAATCCTTTGGTTAAGCAAATCCGCTTGTTACATCTTCCTAAAGGGAGACGAGAACATCATCTCTTTTTAATTGAAGGAACACATCTGCTTGAGACGGCCTGTGAGGTGGATAGTTCCATCATGACAGTCTGTTTTACACAGCAATGGCAAGAACAGCATTTAGAATTATCTGAACAAATCGCAAAAAAAGCGAAAAGGGTCGAAATTGTCACAAAAGAAGTTTTAAGCGCCTTAGCAACAACCGTTAACCCTGATGGTGTGATTGCAACAGTTGAGCGAAAATCGTTTCAAAGTATCTCCCCAAAAACTCTAAGACTGGGATTAATTTTAGAACGTTTACAAGATCCTGGTAATTTGGGTACAATTATTCGGACTGCAGCAGCGACAGAAGTCGAGCAACTTTGGTTAAGTTCAGATAGCGTAGATTTAGATCATCCTAAAGTAATTCGCGCTTCTTCGGGTGAATGGTTTCGTTTACCGATGACGGTGAGTGAAAATTTAGCAGATGTGATCAAAAATTATCAAAAGCAAGGGGTACAAATTATCGCTACTAACCTGAATGCGACTAAACTCCATTGGGAAATTGATTACACTCAACCCAGTTTAATTATACTGGGGAATGAAGGAGCAGGATTATCGGAAAGCTTAACCTCATTAGCTGATTGTGCCGTGAAAATTCCCTTAGCGGGTCAAGTTGAATCCTTGAATGTGGCGATCGCTACTGCCGTAATTTTATATGAAGCGCGACGACAACAGATGAAAGTGTAACTTTGTGCGATAATTTGTAACAGAGTTTAAAGATTTGCTTAATTTTAAAGCCATGAGCGAACGACCCAAAGAACTCACACTGGCAGAACTTGCCTCACCTAATTACGAATGTCGTGCCTGCGGCTATGTTTACGAACCCGATAAGGGAGATAGTAAAGCCAATATTCCGCCAGGGACTGCATTTGAAGAGTTACCCACTAACTGGAAATGTCCCGTATGTGGTGTTCCGCGTTCCCAATTTGCTAATGTTGGGGCGACTAATGCTCCTTCGGGTTTTCAGGAAAACTTAAATTACGGTTTAGGGGTCAATAACTTGACACCTGGACAAAAAAGTCTTCTGATTTATGGAGGACTCGTTGTAGCCTTCCTCTTCTTTCTGAGTTTATACACTTTAAACTAAGCTCCCAAAAGATAAATTTTGCTTTAAATTCAGGGACTCAAAAACCCTGCCTTTCTTTAACGGTCTATGAACTTATTAATGAGAAGACTAAAACAAATCGTAATATTACTTATCGTTTGCGTATTCTGTATCAGTTGTAGTCGTCTGCCTTCAATTAGCTATAACCCTTGGAAAGTGTTAAATTTACAAACTGACGCTACTTTTTCTGATGTCGCATTTACATCAGATCCAAATCACGGTTGGTTAGTCGGAACCAAAAATGCTTTATTTGAAAGCACCGATGGGGGCGAAACTTGGCAAGAAAGAAAGCTTGACCTAGGAGACGAAAAAGTTAGCTTTAATGCGGTTAGTTTTGATGGTCAAGAAGGCTGGATCACGGGGAAACCTGCTATCCTATTACATACAGAGGATGGTGGTAAAACTTGGTCACGGATTCCTTTGAGTGATAAATTACCAGGCGCACCCGATGGCGTGATTGCCCTAGGACCGCAAACGGCGGAAATGGTCACAGATTTAGGGGCGATTTACCGGACTAAGAACGGAGGTCGCACCTGGCAAGCCTTAGTAGAAGGTGCAGTTGGTGTTGCCCGCACGATTGAACGTTCTACAGATGGTAAATATGTTGCTGTTTCTGCTAGAGGGAATTTTTACTCGACTTGGACACCTGGCGACTCTGAGTGGAAACCCTATAATCGTAATTCTTCTCGACGTTTGCAGCGTATGGGTTACAGTGAAGATGGTCGCATTTGGTTAATTGCTAGAGGTGGACAACTTCAATTTACTAAACCCGATGTGGCTAACTTGGATGAAGAGGGGGCATGGGATGAAGTTATTTATCCTGAACCCGGTACCAGTTGGGGTTTACTAGACATCACCTATCGAACTCCCGAAGAAATTTGGGTTGCAGGTGGTAGCGGTAACTTACTGGTTAGCTTCGATAATGGCAAAACTTGGGAAAAAGATCGAGAAGTAGAAAGTGTACCCACTAATTTCTACAAAATTGATTTTATCAGTCCAGATCAAGGTTTTATCCTTGGTCAAGACGGGATAGTACTCAAGTATACTCCCAAAGCCGAAGCGGCCTAAAACTTGTGTAGAGACAAGATAATTCTCTATTATAGACATTGGATTTTTTTACATCAATAACCTTGTAGGAGAGAACAAATTATGTCATCAGGTAGTACCGGAGAACGCCCCTTTGGCGACATTATCACCAGTGTTCGTTACTGGATTATTCACAGCATCACCATTCCGATGTTATTTGTTGCGGGTTGGTTATTTGTCAGCACAGGTCTAGCTTATGATGCTTTTGGAACCCCTCGTCCTGATGAATACTTTACCCAAGATCGTCAAGAATTACCAATCATTTCTGACCGCTTTAAAGCAAGTCAAGAAATTCAAGAGTTTAAGAAGTAAATCTAAAATAGAGAAGGAGCATTCATACGATGGCAACTCAAAACCCCAATCAGCCCATTACTTATCCGATTTTTACCGTCAGATGGTTAGCGGTTCATACGTTAGCTGTTCCTAGCGTCTTTTTCATTGGCGCAATTACCGCAATGCAATTTATTCAGCGATAGGAGAAGCCGAAAATGGAAAGAAAAGTCAACCCCAACAGACAGCCCGTTGAATTAAACCGTACTTCTTTGTACCTCGGTTTATTGTTGATTGCTGTTCTCGGTATTCTATTCTCCAGTTATTTCTTTAACTAGACGAATTCATTAGATCATTTTTAGAAGCAATTAGGAGGATAAAATTATGTTCGCTCAAGGTAGAATTCCCCTTTGGATCGTTGCAACAATCGCTGGTATGGGCATTATCACTGTTGTTGGAATTTTCTTTTATGGAGCCTACGCTGGTTTAGGTTCTTCAATGTAAACTTTATTTTTCTTAGCATTAAACCGCAGATTTGTCAATAGTCTGGCGGTTTTTTTATATTTTTACTCATCCTTTAGATAAGCGCGAATCATAGCTTGTGTGCCTTGTTGTGCACCTTGGTCTAATTCGGCTACAATTTTAAATAAGCGATCGGCTAATTCAACACCAAGTAAATTTTCTTCACTAGCGGCTACAATTTCTTGAACAAATCGTAAATCTTTTAGGATATGTTTAATCATAAAACCGGGTTCTAAATCTGATGCGACAATTTTCGGTCCTAAATTCGATAAGGCCCAAGAACCTGCCGCCCCTGTTTGACAAACCTCTATCATTAAACTAGGGTCAATTCCCTGGATTTTTGCCATATAGATCGCTTCACACAAGGCTACCATATGAACCGCCCCTAAAACCTGATTACAGAGTTTCACCGCTTGCCCACTACCCACCGCACCACATAAACGGATGGTTTTGCCTATTGCTGCGAAATAAGGCTGACACTCAATAAAATCTTGTTCTTCTCCACCCACCATTATCGTTAGTGTTCCCTTTTGTGCGCCGATATCACCGCCCGACACAGGCGCATCGAGAAACCGTAAATCATATTTTTCTAATTCCGAGGCAATCTTTTTAGCTGCTTGAGAACCGATCGTACTTAGATCTACAATTAATGTACCCACTTGGGCAAAATGAATCACCCCATTATCCCCTAATAAAACTTCTTCAACATCGGCAACATCTCCGACACAGGTAAAAATAATTTCAGCCGTCGCTACAGCTTCTTGAATCGAATCTACCACATTCGCCCCAGATTGTTTGACGATTTCTACACCTATTGTGTTTGGGGTACGATTCCAAGCATTGACAGAAAAGCCATGACGTACTAAATTAACGGTCATTGGTGCGCCCATTACGCCGAGTCCAAGAAAAGCCAGTTGGTGAGCCATTAGTTAAGATCCTAAAAAAACAAAAGGGGTATTGAAACCCCAAGTCCTGTTCATTTATACTACAGAAATTAGTAGTGATTAAGATTAATCCCAGCTTCTTTCGCCATTGCTTGAATCCCTCTGGTTTCAAGGGTTTTAATGGCTTTAGTCGAAATACGGAGTCTAACCCAACGGTTGCCCTCTGCCCACCAAATGCGTTTCCATTGTAGGTTAGGTTGTTGTAGTTTTTTCGTCCGACGGTGCGAGTGGGAAACAGCATAGGCATTATTCGCCTTTTTGCCAGTCAAGTCACATCTACGAGACATATGATTATCCTCCTATGGGTAATAATTGCCAACTTCTTATCTTAACTAAAATTCTCCCCCTAACTCAAGGAGAAGAATAAAAGAAGGAGAGTTGTTGAAAAAAATTAGTTATTAATGCGACTTAGGAAAGCTTTAAGACGATCGCTTTTTGGATTATTAAAAACAACTTTAGGATCTCCATCCTCTTCGATCACACCTTGATTAAAAAAGAAGACTCGGTTAGCGACTTCTGAAGCAAACTGCATCTCATGGGTAACAACAACCATTGTCATTCCTGCTTCTGCCATTTTCCGCATCACTTCTAAAACTTCGCCAACGAGTTCGGGATCGAGTGCGCTAGTCGGTTCATCAAAGAGAATCACTTCAGGTTTCATACATAGACTGCGGGCGATCGCCACTCGTTGTTTTTGTCCTCCTGAAAGTTGATCGGGATAAAAATCGGCTTTCGCGGACAATCCTACTTTATCTAGGTAATACATTGCTCTATCTTTACATTCACTGTCTGGATGCTTGAGAACTTTACGAGGAGCTAACATCAAATTTTCTAAGACCGTCAAATGGGGAAACAGGTTGAAGTGTTGAAACACCATATTGACCTTACTCCGCATTGTTCTCAAAGCGGTTTGGCTCACTTTTGAGGAAGACATATCCATCCCCATTACTTCTAACTGTCCACTGGTAATGGTTTCTAAACGATTCAGACAGCGTATAAAGGTTGTTTTACCACATCCAGAAGGGCCAATTACTGAAACGACATCGCCCTTATGAATTTGACTCGTTACTCCTTTCAAAACTTCTAGAGAACCAAAGCTTTTGCGTAAATTATTACAGGATATAACGGCTGTCGAATCTGGCATAACTTTAAAAATTAGCTGATTTATCTATTTCATCTAAATTATCGTAGTTTTTTCAGGCTTATTGTATGTGATGTTACATTTTGCAACAAGTTTAGGATTGATACTATCGATGGCATCATATCCTTAAAACTTATATAACTTATCTCAATATTGAGAAGGAAATTATAAAAATGTTTAAATTTAGGCGGTTTAAAAAAATACGGGGTTTAGCGCTCGGTGTGATTGGACTAATTATAGCTTTGACTCTTAGTGCAATTCCAGCGATTTCTCAAGATAGCAAACCTTTAAGAATTGGAACTGAACCGACTTTCCCCCCGTTTGAAATGCAGGATAAGAATACGGGAAAACTAACTGGGTTCGATATTGAATTATTAGAAGCAATTGGGGAAGAATTAAAAAGACCCATTGAGTGGGTAAGTTTACCCTTTGATGGATTGATTCCCGCCTTACAATCGGGTAGTATTGATGCAGCCGTTTCGGGAATGACAATTACACCAGAACGCGCCCAAACTCTCAGTTTTTCTCGTCCCTATTTTAAAGCAGGTTTAGCGATCGCCGTTCAAGAAAGCAATGATAGTATTAAATCTTTTGATGATTTAAAAGGAAAAAGAATTGCTGTTCAAATTGGGACAACCGGTGCAAGTACAGCCACTGCAATTGAAGGTACGAAAGTTTCTCAATTCGATTCTGCTGCTTTAGCTTTACAGGAACTATTAAACGGAAAAGTTGATGCTGTTGTCAATGATGCAGCCGTAACTCTTTACGCGGTGAAAGAAGCAGGATTAAAAGGTGTTAAAGTAGTTGGAGAGCAAATTACAGAAGAATATTATGGAATTGCTTTACCCAAGAATTCACCCTTGGTTAATGATATCAATAATGCTTTAAGTACGCTTTTAGAAAACGGCAAATATGAAGCAATATTTCAAAAATGGTTTGCGGGAAAAGCACCACCATTACCCGCAGTCGCACCGGGTTTACAAGGAGAAACAAAATCGGGTTTTGCTTGGGGTGATACCTTCCGTAGACTAATTTTCTACGGTGTTCCTTGGACATTATTATTAACTTCTTTGTCTTTTTTGTTTGGTTTATTGGGTGGAACTGCGGTCGCAATTGCGCTGATTTCTCCCTACAAATGGCTAAAAGTTATCTGTAGAATTTATGTCGATTTCTTCCGAGGTACGCCGATGTTGGTGCAGTTATTTATTATTTATTTTGGCTTACCTGCACTCTTTAAAGGAATTGGACTTGATTTTAGTTTAGATCGACTTCCGGCGGCGATTATTGCTCTTAGTTTAAACGTTGCTGCTTACTTAGCTGAAATTATGCGCGGTGGGATTGAATCCATTGATAAAGGACAGTGGGAAGCTTGTCAATCTTTAGGTATGAATTCAGTAGAAACGATGAAAGAGGTCATTTTTCCGCAAGCATTTCGCCGAATGTTGCCCCCTCTAGGAAATGAATTTATTACCTTAATTAAAGATACCAGTTTAGCGGCGGTAATTGGTTTTGAAGAGTTATTTCGTCAAGGACAATTAGGGGTAGCAACCACTTATAAAGCGTTTCAAATTTATATTGCAGTTGCTCTTGTTTATCTGGTTCTAACAACCTTAGCTTCTTATTTCTTTAAATGGTTAGAAAAACGGATGGACCCTCTCAAACAAGCTGAAGCAAGAGCGAAAAAAGCCGCTTTTACAACAAGTAACGATCGCGCAACTGTTGGTAGTAAATAATAACATGATGTAGAGACGTGCTATAGCGTGTCTCTATTTTTCTAAAATTAAAGTAACTGGGCCATCATTTTCAATACTCACTTGCATCATTGCGCCAAATTGTCCTGTTTCTATCTTTAAACCACTGGTTTTTAACTTTTCGACAAATCGATTATAAAGTTTTTCGGCTTGTTCGGGGGGTGCTGCATCACTAAATGAAGGACGACGACCTTTACGACAGTCTCCATATAGCGTAAATTGACTAATGACTAAAATTTCGCCTTGAATATCTTGTACTGATTTTTCCCATTTTTCGCCATCGCTTTCGGCTGGAAATAACCGTAATTCTAAACATTTTTTCACCATCCAATCTAATTGAATGTCTGTATCGGTTGTAACAATTCCTAGTAATAAATTTAAGCCTTTATCGATTTTTCCAATTATTTGATCATTCACTTTCACCTGTGAAGATTTGACCCGTTGAATTACAACTCGCATAAATCAATATATAATTTAGATTGATAGAACAATAGTATTGTTCATTTTAAATTATGGTACAGTTTGACCCAACTTTACAACTTCCTACCAGTGACGAACTTCTCGACTCGGACGATTTACCTGTGGATAATGAATTACATACTCTAGTCCCTAATTTTCTGCGTTTTATCCTGAGTTTTATCTGGTCGAGTCGTTTAGACTGGTTTTTTGGGGTTAATATGGGAGTATATCATACTACAGGCATTAATCTAAAAATTCCGATTGTTCCCGATGGTTTTCTGAGTTTAGGAATTGATCGACTTTTACCAAAACGCAAAGGAAAATTACGCTCAAGTTATGTGGTTTGGGAAGAAAAAAATATTGTACCCATTTTCGCCCTAGAAGTCGTCTCACAAACACCTGGCGATGAATATGACGAAAAGATGGAAATCTACGCAAAATTAGGCGTATTGTACTATCTTATCTATAATCCCGAATACTGGCTAAGAGATCAACACGAACCCTTTGAGATGTATCGTTTAGTGGATGGAATTTATCAAAGACTTATTAGTGAACCGTTTTGGATGCCTGAAGTCGGTTTAGGAATTGGACGAGCTTGGGGCATACACGATCGCGTTGAGCGTGAATGGCTATACTGGTATGATGAGCACAGAAGGCGTTATTTGTCTCCAGAAGAACAAACACAACAAGCTCAACAACAAGCCTTAGAAGCCCAACAACAAGCCCTAGAAGCGCAAAATCGTAGTCAACAATTAGAAGAAATATTGCGATCGCTTGGTGTTGATCCAAACACAATATAGGGTGGTTTAGTCCACCCCGTAATAATTATTTACCAAATCCTTTACCGCGTGTGGTAGAAGGTAAACAGAGACAATGATTAATCTGTTCTTTGAGTTTTTCGTGATCCAAATTTTGCCCGATTAAAACGAGTTGATTTTTCGGTTTTCCTTTCCATTCGTCGTCTTCAATAGTAAATCGTTTTCCACTCAAATGAAAAATATGACGTTTTGGACTTTCATCAAACCAAAGAATACCTTTAGCACGAAAAATATTTGCGCTTAATTGATTATCGAGAAAATATTGGAATTTACGAATTGAAAAAGGTTGATCACTTGCAAAAGAAATCGAAGTAAAACCATCATTTTCTAAGTGATCAGAATGGTGATGATGATGCTCATGAGCATGGTGGTGATGATGCTCATGATCATCATGATGACAGTGTTCATCGTGTACATGATCGTGTTCGTGATGATCTTCAACTTGATCAAAATATTGCTCAGAATCAAATAAACCAACACTTAAAATAAGCGGTAAAGAAACCTGAGATTTAGTGGTACGAAGAATTCGCGCATCTTGTTTGATTTCTCTAATTCTGACTTCTAAAAGGTCAACATCGGCTTCATCCACCAAGTCAGTTTTATTTAAAACAATAACATCTCCGTAAGCAATCTGACTGTAAGCCGCTTGTGAATTAAATAAATCTAGACTAAAATTAGCACAATCGACAAGGGTAACGATCGAATCGAGTCGAGTCATATCGCGTAATTCTGTGCCTAAAAAAGTCAGCGCAACGGGTAAAGGATCGGCTAAACCCGTAGTTTCAACCACTAGATAATCAATTTTTTCAGGACGTTCTAAAACCTTATAAACAGCTTGCACAAGATCTTCATTAATCGTACAGCAGATACATCCGTTGTTGAGTTCCACCATATTTTCATCGGTAGTGACAATTAATTCATTATCAATACCAATTTCACCAAACTCATTAACTAAAACGGCTGTCTTCAAACCTTGCTGATTCGTCAGAATATAATTAAGTAAGGTCGTCTTCCCACTACCGAGGAAACCTGTAATAATCGTTACGGGTAAACCCAACTTTGGGGTATCCATCGCGTCGGAGGTTGTGACTTGTGCTTCAACTGGTTGCATATTATTTTTACAAAGATAACAGTATCTTTTTCCATGATAAAAGGATCTTTGGGTGAGTACCGCATTCATGCGCTTCGATTTTAAACCTAAAACCTATCTAAAATGATTTAAATCGGGTGACTTTTTGCCACCCATGTTTTGACTATTACGCTTAAGCCCGTTCAGAACGGTTAACGGGGTGGAAAAATGGTCAGGGTTGCGGAATTGCCCGTAAACCGATGGAAGCCTGGCAACTACAATAAATTTGGGGTTCAATCTCGTCTTGCTGCCGTTATGTATGCTTTCAAGAAATTAAGCCTTGTCAACCTTTAAAAGCACAAAAAATGCCAACCTACTTATCTACCTTTTTTTAGCAGTAAATGTACTAATTCACCCTTACGCCTCGAAAAAATAGGGGTAATGTGTGGTCCCCCCTATCGGTAATTTAAGGATTTTGAGAAAAAACAATTCTACTGAAAATCGCTAAAATTCCTGCGGTAAGAACACCAATGATGCTTAAAAAAGCAATCATAAAGGTATTGAAACGAGTATCAATACTTCCTAAACGTGCATTGTTATCATCAAGTCTTTTTTCAATGCCTTTTAGCTGTTCATCGGTTTTAGCGATATAAACATCTAACTTTTTCTCAAGAGCATCTATTTTACCGTCTAACTTTTTCTCAAGAGCATCTATTTTCTCGTCTAACTTTTTCTCAAGAGCATCTACTTTCTCGTCTAACTTTTTCTCAAGAGCATCTACTTTCTCGTCTATTTTTCGGTCTAACTCACTAAACCCATTGTTAATTAAATCTTCTAACCGCTTTAAATCGCCTTCTGTAAGTGTGGACATTGAGTGCTAAACTCCTATTAGTAGAAAGATTTTTCCATCCCCCAGAGTTCCTACATTTGGGGAGTTAATTATATTATCGGTTATTCGGCTGTTATCTCGTTAAAAAGCCAACACCACTATACCGTATGAAAGCGTATTGCGTAGCTTGCCTAGCAGAAAGAAAGATTTTAATGTCTCTTTAATAAATCCCCTGTTTTTTTTCCCTAAGATAGATCAATAGTAGGGAGCTTTCGCCTTAAAACAGGTTTAGCTTAAAGTCAGGAGTAAAATAATTAATCATGACAAGCACTCTTCAATCCTTTAACATTCCAGAACAAGCATTAGATCGAGATTGTACAACTCTTTCGCGCCATGTTCTACAGCAATCAGAAAGTTTTTCCCCAGAAGCACAGGATCTTAGTGCGATTATGAGTCGTATTGCCCTTGCTGGAAAATTAATCTCTCGTCGTCTCAGTCGTGCGGGTTTAATGGCGGATGTCTTGGGATTTACTGGGGAAACGAATGTCCAAGGGGAATCAGTGAAAAAGATGGATATCTACGCCAATGAGGTGTTTATATCAGTTTTTAAACAAAGTGGGTTAGTCTGTCGCCTTGCTTCAGAAGAGATGGAAAAACCTTATTACATTCCCGAAAATTGTCCCATTGGTCGTTATACCCTATTGTATGACCCGATCGATGGCTCATCGAATGTCGATATTAATATTAATGTTGGTTCAATCTTTGCAATTCGTCAACAACAAGGCGAAGATCTTAACGGAGAAGCAGAAGATTTACTACAACAAAATGGACGACAGCAAATCGCTGCGGGTTACATTTTATACGGACCTTCGACCATGTTAGTTTATTCTATTGGTCGTGGCGCTCACTCGTTTATTCTTGATCCCAGTTTAGGGGAATTTATTCTCGCTCAAGAAAATATCAAGATTCCCGAACATGGGCCAATATACAGCACTAATGAGGGGAATTTCTGGCAATGGGATGAATCTATTAGAGATTATACTCGTTATGTCCATCGTCATGAAGGATATACCGCCCGTTATAGTGGAGCATTAGTCGGCGATATTCATCGAATTTTAATGCAAGGTGGTGTTTTCTTGTATCCTGGAACGGTGAAAAATCCACAAGGAAAACTCAGATTACTTTATGAAACAGCCCCGTTAGCCTTTTTGATTGAACAAGCGGGAGGACGTGCCAGCAATGGAGAGCAAAACTTATTAGATATTGTGCCAGAAAAACTACATCATCGAACACCCCTAGTCATTGGTAGCAAAGAAGATGTTAACTTAGTTGAATCCTTTATCAGTGAACACAAACGTAGACAAACTGATACATTATCTTGAAAATATTTGTGAGTAAAGGGAGTATTCTCACAGTCATTAATATTAATCAAAAAGGCAAGAAAGTTCAAATAGGAACAGCCAGAGCAGTCATTAAAAGTCAAGAATTTTTGATTACCTTAAGGAAGGTTTTATAGATAAACCTTAATTCTGACCGCTAAACTTAAAACTATCAAGGAGCAAAATTCAATTCTATGGTCACATTATTAGAAAACCCGTTTCGAGTTGGACTATCACAACAAAAAACCCCAGAACCTTCTATACTCGTCATTTTTGGCGCATCGGGTGACTTAACCCAAAGAAAGCTAATTCCTGCGATTTATCAACTGAGAAAAGAAAGAAGACTCTCTCCAGAAACAACGATCGTCGGTTTTGCGCGACGTGAGTGGAGCCATGATTATTTTAGAGAACAAATGCGCCAAGGCGTAGAAGAATTTTCCGATGGCATTGGGAATGAGGAGATTTGGGCTGATTTTGCTCAAGGATTGTTTTATTTTTCGGGTAATATGGATGAACCCGAAAGTTATGAGAAATTAAAAGTTTTTTTAGACGATTTAGACGGAAAACGCGGCACTAGAGGAAATCGAGTCTTTTATTTAGCCGTATCGCCGAACTTTTTCCCACCTGGTATTAAACAACTGGGTGCAGCAGGAATGTTAGCAGATCCCCTAAAACATCGACTGGTGATTGAAAAACCCTTTGGTAAAGATTTAGGATCAGCCCAAGCGTTAAACCGCATCGTACAGAAAGTTTGTCAAGAAAATCAAATCTATCGCATCGATCACTATCTAGGCAAAGAAACCGTACAAAACCTCTTAGTCTTCCGTTTTGCAAATGCGATTTTTGAACCCCTTTGGAACCGTCAATTTGTGGATCACGTTCAAATTACAGTAGCCGAAACCGTTGGCGTAGAAGAACGAGCGGGCTATTATGATAAATCGGGTGCTTTGCGAGATATGGTGCAAAACCACTTGATGCAGCTACTTTGTTTGACGGCGATGGATGCCCCAAATGCCCTTAATGCTGATAGCATCCGCAATGAGAAGGTGAAAGTCTTACAGGCAATGCACCTAGCTGATATTCATAACCTAGAAAAATCAGCCATCCGAGGACAATATACAGCCGGTTGGATGAAAGGTAAACCCGTTGCGGGATACCGAGAAGAACCTGGCGTAAATCCCGAATCGACAACCCCTACCTTTGTTGCATTAAAATTAATGGTAGATAACTGGCGATGGAAAGGAGTTCCGTTCTATCTGCGTACCGGAAAACGTCTACCGAAAAAAGTTTCGGAAATCGCCATTCAGTTTCGAGAAGTTCCTTTACTCATTTTCCAATCGGTGGCTAATCAAACTAATGCAAATGTACTGAGTATGCGAATTCAGCCAAACGAAGGGATATCTTTACGCTTTGAAGCAAAGATGCCAGGTGCCGACTTACGCACTCGTACCGTTGAAATGGATTTTAGTTATGGCTCATCTTTTGGTGTAGCGACTGCTGAAGCTTATAGTCGTCTTTTGCTGGATGCGATGAGTGGGGATCAAACCCTCTTTACACGGGCGGATGAAGTCGAAGAAGCATGGCGTGTCGTTACCCCCGCATTATCCGTCTGGGATGCCCCTTCTGATCCGTCAGCAGTTCCCACCTATGAAGCAGGAACTTGGGAACCCACCGAAGCCGAATTTTTACTGAACCGCGACGGTAGACGATGGAGAAGACTTTAAAAAGTGAATCCTCAAAAAGAAAACTTAAAAGTTAATTAAAACCCGAATACCCATAACTGACTATGACTACACAATCCCCTTCTCTAGTATCTTTACAAGCTCCCAAGGATGTCTCAATTGATGATATTGAGTCGGAATTACGCCGAATTTGGCAAACATACAGCAATAATGATGACGGTGTTTCCGCTATGCGGGCAACGACTTTCACTTTTATTGTTTATGAACCTGAAGCCACACAACAACTTTTAGCGGCTTTAGGCTTTTATACGGGTCCTATTGATGGAATTGCTGGCCCCCGTACAACGGCGGCGATTAAATCCGCTCAAAAAAGCTTTGGTATGGAGGTTACCGGAACTTCTGATCCTGCTTTCTCCAAAAGAGTACAAGAAGAATTCGCACTAAAAAAAGCCGAGGGAAAACTAGAAAGTAAGATCGTTAATACCTATGCGCCCGACTTAGAGGGTAGTAATATTGCAGATTCGATCGCTGCTTCTAACCCTTGTCGAATTATTACACTTTGTCCGACGGCTGAGGAAGATGAAGGCGTAACCGCACAAGTATCGGCTTATTGCCCCATCAACAAACGAAATCAGAATACATTGATCTGCTGCGAGTATATTACACTCAAAGGAACAGCTACTGCCCTAGAGCGAATCAGTGGTCTTCTCTCGGAATTAATGATCAGTGATCTGCCTAAATTTCTTTGGTGGAAAGCAAGCCCTGAAAGCGAATATGGTCTGTTTAAACGCTTGATCGAACATTGTGACACCATAATCTTTGACTCTAGCACTTTTATTAATCCTGAAGAAGATTTACTCAAAATTGGACAACTGCTAGAACATGATGTACCAGTTGCCGATCTCAACTGGGGCAGAATTGCCGCTTGGCAAGAATTAACGGCTGAAGCTTTTGATGCGCCAGAACGACGCGACGCAGCGATGGAAATTGATCAAATTACGATCGACTACGAAAAAGGCAACACCGTACAAGCCTTGTTGTATCTGGGTTGGGTAGCGAGTCGTTTAAAATGGCGACCCGTTGCTTACTCCTACGAAGGGGGCGATTATGATGTGAAAAAAGTCACCTTTACCAATAGCGAAAATCGTACCATTACTGCTGAACTAGCTGGAATTCCTTTAGCAGACTGGGGTAATGTTTTGGGGGATCTCATTAGTTTACGTCTTAGTTCGACGAATCAAGAGGCGGACTGTTGTACTGTATTGTGTTCAGAAACGGCGGGCTGTATGCGAATGGAAGCAGGAGGCGGCGCACAATCTTGTAGAATTCAACAAGTTACGTCTTTAGCTGATCAAAAAACAGAACAGTTACTCAGCCATCAATTACAACGCTGGGGACTGGATGTATTGTATGCAGAAAGCATGAAAATTGCTTACGAAATTCTGATGTTAAGCAAATCAGAGTAAACAAAATTAGGGGGATTTTCCCCCCTTTTTCGCACAAATTGAGAAAATTGCTAAGATAATAAGGACTAATTTTTAAGGTAAGTTTTATGACTCAATTTATTGACCCTCTTAAACAACAAACAAATAATGACGAACTTATTTTGCATAAATCTTTTGAAGATGATGCGTGGTTAGATTCTGAATTATCTCAACTTGATGAATATGAACCTTATGATTGGGGCAATCTTGATCCATTAACATTAGGAAAAGCCGTAATGTATATTCCTGAAGTTGGGTTTATTATTGAAGGTGATTAAGATGATGTCTAATCCCTTTGATTTAAGGATGAACGCTACCATCTGGCATTGTTGCTTCAGTTAAATTAATATCACTTAAGCTACTATTTTTTAACATTGCTCCTCGTAAATCGGCATTAAGTAAGGAAGCGTCAGTTAAATTAGCTCCTTGTAAACTAGCTTCTATTAAAGCGGTTTCGTGGAGAAGTGCATAACTTAAATTAGATTTTGTAAGAATGGCTTTTGATAAATTTGCTTCGCTGAGATTCGCTGAACTTAAATTAATTCGACTGGATAAAAGAACCGATTGTAAATTAAATTCTGATAAACTAACAATACTTAAATTAATTTCTCGAAAAACAGCACCACTTAAATTAGCACCTTTTAAATTAGCTCGACGGAGACTAGCTCTTTTTAAAAAAGCATTTTCTAGATTAACTTGTCGAAGATAACTATTACTTAAATCAGCTTTATAAAGATTAGTATGACTTAAATCAGCCCCATTGAGATTAGCCCCACTCAAATCGGCTCGACATAAATTAGCTCCACTGAGATCAACGCCCGATAAATTAGCTTGTCTCAAATCGGCTCGACATAAATTAACGCCAGTTAAATCAATTCCTGTTAAATTTGCTCCTCTCAAATTCGCGCAACTTAAATCCGCATTAATCAATTTAGCCTGTCTCAAATTGGCTTCACTAAAATCCGCACCCGTGAGAATTGCACCCTGTAAATTTACCCAACTTAAATCAGCCTCACTAAAATTAGCACTCGCTAAATTAGCTTCAGTTAAATTGGTTCCTAATAACTTCGCATGATTCAAATCCGCACGGTTTAGATTAGCATGACTTAAATCGGATGCACTTAAATTCGACCAATCCAAAGAACAACGACTTAAATTAATGTCCCTAAGATTAAGACGAATCAGATCAATTTGTTGAAGATCGACGGCTCCGAACTCACGCTCACCTTGTTCATATCGCCAGATTAAATCTTCAGCATTTAATTGTTGATGAAATGTGACCCTAGAATCTAGCATTAAGGAGTGATTAGCCTTGACAAAAGCGCCGATAGTATGTCTATTTCTAAGATACTTCATCTTTAATCTTTTTGTCCTCAGAGAATTTAAGGAATTTTTTCTCAGTATTTTTACTCAAGGCTCGCCTTGTTCAATTTCTGGCTCAATTGTTTTTGTTGTAGGATTAATATTATTTTCGATTTCGGGCAATTTTAATAATATTCCAGCAAATAACCAATAGTAAATCGAAACAGGTTCAACAGATAAAGGATAATAATATGGATTATAACTAATAAATAAAACGAAAATCCAAACACAAAGCCCCCAATGTCGTAAAGCAGGATTACGAATAGAACGATAAGCTTTAAATGTTAGAAAAGAAAGAATTGAAACGACTGTCATAAATGCGATAAATCCGAGTACTCCAATCTCATACAGTAATTTAACGTAATAGGTTTCAATTAATAACGTTCCTTCTTCCGTCAAACGACGCGCACCACTGGTAGAACCACCTAAACCTTGTCCGAATAAACTCAGACGACTCGACATCCAAACAAATTGTTTAGCGATAAATTCATGTGGTGGTGAGTACATCCATCGCTCTACTAAATCATCAACACGCTGCTCTACAATACCAATTTGAGTGACTAGGAAAACAACTAATGTACATAATATTATTAATTTAATAACTAATGTTTGTTTTCGCTTTTCGGTCACTAATAATAAAATTATATAAATTATAGGAACTAGAATTAAAGCGATTCTTTGGCCAGAAATGAGTGTTGTAACTAAAACTATTCCCATAGCAAACCAACTAATAATCCGCCAAGATTTCGACGGATCACTAAAACAAACAGCATAGGTAATAAATGCACTAGAAATGAGAAACCATCCCCATTGCCAAGGATCGGAAAATGTACCAGAAAGACGAATTAAGTCCAATTTTGGATTATAAAGGATAGAACCACCTACTAAACAATTTGCTTTAAGTGTTGCTTTGTTGGTGATATCTGGATAATATTTAGTTTGAGACAAATCAACTATCGAAGGAAGCTTATTTAAAGTGATATTATTCGGACAAATTCCCTGTAATAACAAGAAATATTGAACTAGACCGAGCGTACAGCAAATAATAATTAAAACGACTAATAAACGGGTAATTGTAGATAAATCTTTGGGTTGTTGTATTAAATAATAGCCGCACAGTATTAAAGGAATATAACCGAGTAATATTTTGATTCCTATTAATCCTTTAGACAAACCGTTATTAGGAAGATTGACGAATAAAAAGGTTAATAAACAGAACCCACAAAGAATAGCGATCGCAATTAGTAACGGTTTCGTTTTTGCTCGCAGTTTTGGCCAAGCTTCACCCGATAAAATAATACCAAGTAATGCAGGAAAATAAAACGCATCTTTAGCAATTTTGAATAAAGGATAGGATTTACTGTATTTAATATAGTTCCCAATGACAGTAAATACTTTAACCACAGAAAAAGCGATCGTACTACTAAAAGGAAGATAAATTAAAAGTGCTAATAAACCTAAACGGGGATTTTGAAATGCTACCACCGCACCCGGAATCAAAAAAAGTCCGAGTAATGCTGCTTTAGCATCGAATAATAATGCTAAAACAACACAGAGAAACAGAGTCGCAACTGTAGTTACAGCAATAGGTAATAGATTTTTTTCTAGATTCATAATCCAGTCACAGACTGATTTAAACGATTGCAACCTAGTTTATCTGAAAAAAGAGAAATAGCAAGGTGAGGGTTTATTTATTGGTTGGGTAAGGAGTGAGGGTTTGGACTCCCTACCCCTACATTTAGACTAAAGGTTGAATGGATAAATCCTTTAAAGTGATGCTGTAACTGGGTTTTTGTTTTGTTGCAATAAAGTTAATCACTGTCTCGCAAGTCACCGCTACCGTCAACATTACTAAATTTCTCGCTAAAGGATAATCACAGATATCATCATTAATATCCGATGGTACACGATAGATTTCATTCCAAATGATTTCAGCATAATCACTCGATAAACCCGCATGAAGACAAGAAATTGATTTGCGATCGCAGTGTTCTTTCACGATTCCTCTGGCTATACTGTTATCAAAAGCATCGATGACTAAATTTCCCTTTAGTAAAGATGTAACACTTTCGGGGGTTAATTTATCGGTAACTGCGACTATTTTCACTCCAACTGCACGATACAGATGATTTGCGAGAATTTTTGCTTTAAACGCTCCCACATCCGAACGATAATAAGGTTGGGTAGATAAATTCTGTTCTTCGATGCGATCGTAATCAATCACTTTTAACTGACTAAATCCCGATCTCGCTAAGTTTTCAGTAATATTAGCACCCAAAGCACCCGCACCACAAATAGCGATCGGATACTTTTCTAATTGCTTCATCAGTTCATTTGTACGATACAGTTGTTCATGAAAAAAAATAGACATCGGTTAACGGTGTTCGATGACACCGACTAAAGATTGTAAGTCAAAATCTCGATCTTTTCCGCTTAAACAGATACCCGAACTAACAACAGTAAGATCATTTTTAGAAATAGCACTAATATGATGTTCACCATCTGAAGTTATCCAATTTACTGTCCAATAATCACCTCTATCTTGAAATTCTTGTAAATCACCACCTCCAAGTTTAAGAGCATTTTTCAAACGTCTTTCATCACTGTATTGAGTAAATCCTTCTGTTTTTTGAGTCACTAGATCATAAACAGTTTTTATTTCTGGTGTCATTCCTTTAATTGATAGCTTTTGAACAGAAACCAATTGTTTTAGAGAAGATTTAAGTTGATCGACAATTTTAAAATCACCTCTACGATCAACTTCTTCAAACCACCAAGTATGACCATCAAAACGAGCTATTATTTGTTCAAAGCGTCCACCTTCTATAACAAGATGAACAGGTATTGGTTTAACTTTTCCTAAACGTTGTTTCACATCTGCTTCACTAACTGGATAAGCTAACCAAGTTTTGCCAGAAAGACGATACGCTAACCGTAAACGAAATGAGGGAAAATAATTTAAATATTCCGATATTTGCCATAAATCAGCTTGGTCAACAAGTTTGGCTATTTTCTCATTTTCGGCTTGAAAGATGCCCCATCCTTCAAAATTTTGGGGTTTGGGAGCAAATTTATAAATCATACCAGCTACTTTTGTTTTAA
Source organism: Aphanothece hegewaldii CCALA 016 (assembly GCF_003007785.1). Classification (GTDB taxonomy): domain Bacteria; phylum Cyanobacteriota; class Cyanobacteriia; order Cyanobacteriales; family Microcystaceae; genus Chroococcus; species Chroococcus hegewaldii. Next base: position 232,312 of record NZ_PXOH01000004.1, read on the forward strand.
CTTTTCCTCCTTTGACACAAGGTGCAAAAAATTGTGTTACTCGTAGTTGGTTTTCTTGTGCGGCGATTTGTTCTAAAAGTTTACGGATTTTGGACATGGTAAAATTAAAATGAAAAAATTTTAAGTTTTTGTTAGATGCCTAAGTATGACTTTTATCATAATGTTGTGAGAGCCGCCTTAATCAAAGATGGCTGGATTATTACAGATGATCCGTTTATAATTGAATTTAAGGGATTGCGACTGTATGCTGATCTAGGTGCGGAAAGACTGTTTACTGCTATTAGAGATCAACAAAAAATTGTTGTTGAAATTAAAGTCTTTAATAGTCTTTCACTTATTACAGAATTACAAAAAGCAGTTGGACAGTATAATATATATCGAACATTCATACACCGCCTTCATCCTGATAGAAAAATTTACTTGGCTATTGCTAATGATATTTATTTAGATTTTTTTCAAAGACCTGCTATTCAAGAAATTATTTTAGATCAAAAAATTAATTTATTAGTTTTTGACCCAAATTTAGAGGAGATTATTCAATGGATAAGTTAAATACCTATCGAAAAGCTATTCAAAAGGTTCTTAATAAACATCAAGCTTATAAACCTAGTCACGGACAGATTGAAGCATTGGCAATATGTGATACTAAAAATGATAATTATATGTTAATGGATCTCGGATGGGATAATACAGGACGTGTTCATGCTGTTGTTTTTCATTTAAGAATTCAAAATGATAAAATTTGGGTTGAATGGGATGGTTTAGAAACTGGAATTACTCAAGAGTTATTAGATTTAGGAATTAAAAAAGAAGATATTGTTTTAGGATTCTATCGTCCTGAAAGACGTGCTTTAACTGAGTTTGCTATTAATTAGTTTTAATGGCGTAACATCAGTTATTAGAGGGAAAGAGTAAAGACGCTAAATTTAGCGTCTCTACCTTAGATCATTACTTATCTTTCCGTACTGGTAAAGGCATCTCCATAATTTCCATCAACAACTCTAAACGAGAAGGACGAGTTAATAGAGGAACCAAGTTCGGTAAAGAATAGTAGTCACCCGCAAAAGTGAAGGTTTCGACAGGTAAATGTTCTTGTTTTAATTGTCGTTCTAACCAATCATAATTGCTATCGACTCGAACAATTACAACATTAGGCATGACCGCAAATTCACGGGAGTAAGTTTTGTATACTTCTGTGAAGTAGGGTGCAGTATTTTCTCCTTCATCGGTTACAAGAATAATTTGATCAACGATTTGTTTTTTGCGTCGCATCATTTCTAATGCTGTACCGATACTTGTACCACCACCTGCATTGATGTTTTGGAAAGCTTTTTCCCAGTCGGTTAATTCTTTCCCTGTTGCAGTTACAGTATAGGGAATCGTATCAAACGCATAGACAAATAATTCTGCTTCCGTAATCCCAGAGATCAACGCTGCTACCTGTTTACCTGCTTCGATCGCTCGTTGCATTGAACCCGATTTATCGACTAATAAAGCAGTCGCACGAGTAATTGTACCCCGTTTTTTGACTTGTTCATTAGTCACTTGTTCGAGTCGGGCTACCGTTTCGCTATCCAACTCAACAACATCAGCAGCAACTTTCGCTTTGAATGCAGAGACTCGGTTACTTTTTTTCGCTTCTTCTAGCTTACTATCAATTAATTGTTTCACTTCAGGGTGATCCATTGCGCCTTTAGTTTTTAGAGACTTCAGGTTATTGATCACCTCTTGCGGTGTCATACTATTGATCAAAGCTACCAAGACCGTCGGAGTAATTTGTTTAACTGCACCGACTGCAACGGTATAAGGAATGTCGTACTCTACAATCATTCTCGCTTGATCTGCGGCTGTTTCTGCTTTCGCTAACAGTTTTAATGCAGCTAATGGAGAACCTTCGGGGGGTTGTTCATGAAACAAGATCGCGTTTGCACGTTCCGAGGGTTTAATGTGCAGTGAAGCGTATAAATGTTTCATTGCATTTTTAGCCCGTAATACGGCACGATCGAACTGAGTCGGATTTTTTTCCCGTACTTTCAGATAACGAGTGACCGCAGTTTTAGCAGAACGAGGTAATTTACCTAACGTTTGTTTCATGAAGTCTACCACACGAGCCACTTGATAGGGTGGGAACTCTTGCAGCATCATAAAACCTGCGTCACGGTGTTCTGTCAGAGAACTGGTTAACAAGTAGCTAACAAAAACCTCTTTGTGATCTCGTACATCTCCATTTCTTTGATACCAAATTGCTAAGTGTCCGTAGAATATTGGATCAAGTTCGATAATTAAATCATGAATTTCTTTAACTTGCTCAAGCTTACGGTGAGGAGTCGTTAATAAGCTGTTGAGCATTTCCAAACGTAAGTCACGTTCTGCGATATTCAATTTATGTAACCTCCATAATACCGTACAAGTCAGGGAAGCTCTCCTTATTCAGGATACCCGCTTTAAGGTTCGGGCCTGCCGCGTATTTCTCCATACGCACCTATGTTTTTTTGGTAGAGTATGTAAGCTTCCCCTGTCTGGGTACGGAATAAACAATATTTTTTTAGATGTTTTTTTAAAATCCCGATCGTGTAAGTATAGAAAGCTGTTGTTTTATACGCAGGAATTGAACCTGCTACACTTCGTTTATGAGACGAATGCTCTACCAAAATGAGCTAGTATGTAAGCTTTATAGGTTGGGACACGACTAGGATTTTTTAACCACCTCGCACAAGTTCAAAAAGCTGGTTTATACAGATTCAGTTTTTCAAGCTGATTCTCGTTGCAAGAGAGTTTGTATGTAAGCTTTTTAGATTGGGGTGCGATGTGAGATTTTTTTGAAAACGTCGTACAAGTTCGATTAGCGATTTGTACATTTTCTACCGCATTTAACCACTCTGCTACAAACCCAAACGGGTTCGATGGGATTTGAACCCATGTAATCTAATAAGATAGTAGCTCCCAAGTATGTAAGCTAATCTGGTGAGGGTACGATTTGATATTATTCTTGAACTTCGCACAAGTTCGATTAGCGATCGATGTTTAACCAGTGCATTACCGCTTTGCTACAACCCCTAACGGGATTGATGGGAGTTGAACCCACGATTGTTGGTATGTAAGCTAATCTGGTTGGGGTGCGAAGTCAGCGAATGAATTCACTGCCTCATAGCCAAAGTCCATTGAAATGGACTAAAACTATTACAGTGTGCGGGTTTATCAAAATCCGTGAAAATGAATCAACTTTTTTATGGTGAGTCGGTTTCAACCGACTTAAGCTGTGAGACAGAGAATTTATTCTCTGACGGTTTTGATATTGTAATTTTTATTCATCCCTGCGGACTTGAATCAGCTTAAGTTCTCGTTTGCTACATTGTCTTTTATGTGCTGCATAAATCTGTTTTTTATATTCATCATATGCAATCTTAGAAGTCATCGGAACCTTTAAAACGACATCTGTTACTACTAAATATGGTGTGAAATCCTTAAAGGTGATCACGTACCAAATATCATCGATTTTACGATACTGATGATAGTCATCAATCCAAATAAGATCATCTGGTTTTTTCGGTTTTTTGTTGAAATTAGTAACTTTGGGTGCTAAACAAAGTATTCTCGTTTCGGGATGGACAAAATAATTATCCTGATAATAACTTCCGAGTGGCCCATATCTCCTATGACTTGCACTTGCCTTATGATAGGGTACTCCGTCAATCATTTCTACATGAAGTACGACATAATCCCATAGATGAGAAATAACGTGTAGTCCTGTTAGTGTATTCGGTTTAAGTTGCTGACAAAGTTCACTGTACACTTGATCCCAAGGTTGACCCACTTTAGAACGCAAGAGACGACGTAAAGGGCCTAAATGATCAGAAAGATCTTTACTTTTATCTTTGACTTTAATTAAATAAGGACTTAGTAAACCATCTTCAGTTGCTTCTTTAGTGATTCGATCCAGTTCTTTTTTAACTCCCTTGAGTCTTCTGGAACTGCATCGACTCCCACCTCTGGGACGTTCGATAACAATTTCACCTAATCGATGTTCGCTCATATTACAACAAATGAGAATTTAATTAGGGAGGTTCATAATTTTGTACCTCCTGGTTGGCTGGATTTTGGTAAACTAATTTTTTATTACATTTCATTGTTTTAAGCTCCTTTTTTAACCGTAAACTGCTTCAGGTCGGATGATAAAATCACCACTAGGACGACGATCAACTACATATGTATTCAATTGATCGCTATTGACTTCGAGATGTCTGGCGAGTTGTTCTTTAATAGCGCGATCGCTCATATTCCCAGCAATATTAACCTGTCTTTCATTCACATCAAAAGAACGGCCTTCAAAACGTACATGAATCATCGCTCATCACCTCCATATTTTAAGTAATTAAAGGGCTTCCACCTCGTGTAAGTCAGAACAGCTAGTTACTTTTTAATCTCCAAGATTGGCGGAGACTGTAGGACTCGAACCTACTACGGGATTAACCGATTAACCAGTATGTAAGCTTGATCACGTCGGGACACATGGCAGAAACGGTCTTCGAGGTTTTTTTCCTCATGTCTTATAATATACTACATATAATACGAGTGTGTCAATAGCATACTACAAAAAATTTTAGTGAATAATATGGTATGATTGTACTTAGCTGCATAAACAACGATCGCTATTTATCACTCGTTCGCTACACCCCCTAAATAAACTTCATCACAGAACCACTTTAAGCAGTCTGTAACCCATTTGTGTTAGAATTTTTGAGGATTTTGTCTTTGATAAAGCAGATAACGAATATCAGCCAATTTATAGGAAACTCTATGACCAGTAATTACGGTGCAGAACAGATACAAGTCCTTGAAGGATTAGACCCCGTTCGTAAGCGTCCTGGGATGTATATCGGGACGACAGGCCCCAAAGGACTGCATCACCTCGTCTATGAAGTCGTTGATAACTCAATTGATGAAGCATTAGCGGGACATTGCGATCACATCGAAATTGATATTAATGCTAATGGTTCTGTCACTGTAACCGATAACGGGCGCGGAATTCCTACCGATATTCACCCCACTACAGGAAAATCCGCATTAGAAACTGTTTTAACCGTTCTCCACGCTGGCGGTAAATTTGGCGGTGATAGTGGATATAAAGTGTCTGGAGGATTGCACGGGGTAGGAGTTTCTGTCGTTAACGCATTGTCTGAATGGGTAGAAGTAACGGTATGGCGAGATAAAAAAGTACATACCCAACGCTTTGAAAGAGGAATACCCATTGGTGAACTACAGTCCAAACCGAGTAAAGAAACCCATACAGGAACACGAGTCACTTTTCTTCCCGATACTCAGATCTTTACAGGTGGCATCGAATTCGACTATAGTACCCTTTCAGGAAGACTACGAGAACTTGCTTATCTGAATGCAGGTGTCAGAATTACCTTTACCGATAACAGACAAGATGAACCTCATCAGGAAGTTTATTTCTATGAAGGGGGAATTCGTGAGTATGTCGAGTATATGTGTCGAGAAAAAGAAGCCCTACACAAAGACATTATATATGTATCAGGAGAGCGCAACGGCGTACAAATCGAAGTTGCTTTACAATGGTGCATTGATGCGTACAGTGATAACTTATTAGGATTTGCGAATAATATCCGTACCATTGACGGAGGAACTCATCTAGAAGGATTAAAAGCCGTTCTAACCCGTACTTTTAATAACTTAGCCCGCAAACGCAACAAAATCAAAGAAAATGAGTCAAATCTAAGCGGAGAGAATATCAGAGAAGGGTTAACGGGGGTTATTTCCGTCAAAGTACCCGAACCTGAATTTGAGGGACAAACCAAAACCAAACTCGGCAATACCGAAGTTAGAGGACTTGTCGATTCAATGGTTGGCGAAAAACTCAACGAATTCTTAGAATTTAACCTCCCTATTGGTGATTCAATTCTCGAAAAAGCCATTCAAGCATTCAAAGCAGCAGAAGCAGCTAGACGCGCTAGAGATTTAGTCCGCAGAAAATCCGTTTTAGAATCTTCTCCCTTACCAGGTAAATTAGCCGATTGTAGTTCCAGAGATCCCAGAGAATCCGAAATCTACCTCGTCGAAGGCGATTCGGCGGGTGGTTGTTTTCATGGCGATATAAAAGTTGCCTTAGCTGATGGTCGAAATATCAGTTTTAAAGACTTGGTTGCTGAACAAGAGGCAGGAAAACAGCACTTTGGTTATACAATTCGCCAAGATGGAACAATTGGAATCGAAAAAATTATCAATGCAAGAGTAACTAAGAAGAATGCAGAGGTTATCAAAGTTACTTTAGATAATGGAGAAACTCTTATTTGTACCCCTGACCATCTTTTTATGTTGAGAGATGGTAGTTACAAACCTGCGGCTTTGCTAACTTCAGATGATTCTTTAATGCCTTTATATCGGAAATATTCTGATATCAATGAACCAAAGATCACCATTGATGGCTATGAAATGGTATGGAATCCTCGTTCTGATTCTTGGCTATTCACTCATCTTTTATCAGATTGGTATAATCGTTGGCAAGGTGTTTATAAAGCCGAAGATGGAGAGCATTGTCATCACGTTGACTTTAACAAGCTGAACAATAATCCGACTAATCTTCAACGTCTTTCTGCTAAAGATCATTTAGCTTTACATCGCATTCAGATCAATCAAACTTTACACCGTCCTGATGTGGTTGAAAAATGTCGCCAAATACATCAGACAGAAGAGTTTCGGACTCGGATGAGTCAAAGAATGCAGGAACCACAAACTAAAGAAATTCTTTCACAGCAAGCAAAAGCACAGTGGGTGAATCAAGAATATAAAGAATACATGGTGTCAAAATGGCGTGAGTTTTATGACAGTAATGAAACATATCGTCAAGAAAACAATCAACGATTAAATGTATCTCAACAACTCTACTGGAGTAATGAAAACAATCGAGAAAAACAAGCAGAAAAAGTTCATCAATATTTTGTAGACCATCCAGAAGTTAGACAACAGTTTTCTAACTTTGCTAAACAACAATGGCAAAATGAATCTTTATTAGACTGGAGACGAGAAAAGACAAAAGAACAATGGACACCTGAATTTAGAGCAAAAAGAAAAGCTGCTCTTTCTCAGACATACTACAATAAAACGATTACTGCACTGAAAAAGGTAGAAATTGAGCATGGATGTATCGATTTAGAAGCTTATCAAACTTATCGTTTACAGACAAAAGATAAGTCATTACTAAAATTTGATACCTTTTGCACAAGATACTTTGAAGGTAATGTTAGTAAAGCAAAAGAAGCTATTACGAATTACAATCATCGTATTGTTTCAATAAAATATCTAGACGACACCTATGACGTTTATGATATTGAGGTTCCCCATACTCATAATTTTGCATTAGCTAGTGGAATTTTCGTTCATAACAGTGCAAAACAAGGACGTGACAGAAGATTCCAAGCGATTCTTCCGTTAAGAGGAAAAATCCTGAATATTGAGAAGACAGATGATGCAAAAATCTACAAAAATAACGAAGTACAATCATTAATTACGGCACTGGGATTAGGGATCAAAGGTGAAGAATTTGACTCATCTCAATTACGATATCACCGCATCGTGATCATGACTGACGCTGATGTAGATGGTTCGCACATCAGAACACTTTTACTCACCTTTTTCTATCGTTATCAACGGGCGTTAGTTGATCAAGGTTACATTTATATTGCTTGTCCTCCACTCTATAAATTAGAACGAGGCAAGAATCATTATTACTGTTACAGTGAGCGAGAATTACAACAAAAAATAGCTGAATTTCCCGCAAATGCTAACTACACGATTCAACGGTTTAAAGGGTTAGGCGAAATGATGCCCGAACAACTTTGGGATACAACCATGAACCCAGAAACCCGAACGATGAAACAAGTTCAGATCGAAGATGCAGCCAAAGCAGAAGAGTTATTTACAATTCTCATGGGCGATCGCGTTGCCCCACGACGAGAGTTTATCGAAACACATGGAGCAAGACTTAATTTAACCGATCTTGATATCTAAGTGTGTCATTTTGTCAAGTGCGGCTAGGATTAATTATTCTAGTCGCATTTTTATTTAGACGCTCATTAAATGTTGCATGATTATCGAGTAAATATCAGTCGCTTTAATCGCTGTTGAAGGAATAAATTCTTGTTGTGTAATAAAGATCGGCCATTCTTCAGAAAAAGAACTGACACAACCATGAGAACCTCGAATCAAAGAAGCATCTAAAGGAATCACATCCAGCAAAGAACGAAAACCAAGCCGTTTTTTAGCTAGAATAGTGCCAATTTTGAGTTTAGGAAATCTGATTTTAGGGTCGAGTAAAAGTTCAACAGGATCATAACCTGGTTTACGGTGGATATCGACGGTTCGAGCATAGTCTGGGGCTTTTGTATCGTCTAACCAGTAATAATAAGTGAACCACGCATCGGCTTGAGCGATCGCCACTAATTCCCCAGAACGAGGATGATCTAAACCATAAGTTTTTTTACTTGATTCATCTAAAACTTGTGCTACACCTTGAGCATTTAAGAGCAAATCATAAACTTTCGGGATATAGTCTGGATCATTAATATAAATGTGAGCAATTTGATGATCAGCAACAGCAAAAGCGATACTTGTACCTGCATCTAGATATTCCCTCCCCAACTCCTGACGCACTTTAAGTAAGCCATTTTCCCGTAAAAGATGATTTAGATGAATGGGTTGAAAAACAGACGTAATACCATATTCAGAAAGAATAATAACCTGAGCATTTCGCTTTTCATAAAAATCAATTAAATCCAAACAAAGAGTCTCAATATCTGTTAAATCTTGTTGTATTTGTTCTAAATCAGTGCCATAGCGTTGTAAACAGTAATCGAGGTGAGGTAAATAAACTAAGGTTAAAGTAGGGCTGTAGCGTTGCTCGATCCATTTAGCAGAATCCGCGATCCACTGACTTGATTTAATAGATGTATTCGGGCCCCAAAAATTAAATAGCGGAAATTGACCTAGTTCATCTTGAATTAATGAGCGTATCCCAGTCGGTTGAGTATAAATATCAGGAATTTTTCGACCATCGGCGGGATACATTGGGCGTGGCGTAATCGCATAATCCACCGAGGAATACATATTATACCACCAAAAAAGATTAGCACAGGTAAATGTCGGATCGATCGATTTCGCCATTTCCCATATCTTAGGAGACTGGATCAATTTATTAGACTGTCGCCAAAATTTGACTTCACATTCATCCCGAAAATACCATCCGTTGCCGACTATTCCGTGTTCTGAGGGCAATTTTCCAGTGAGATAAGTCGCTTGTACTGAACAAGTCACGGCAGGTAAAATAGGTTCAATTGTTGCCACTTGTCCGCAAGATGCCCAACGAGACAGTAACGGCATCTTTTCCAGCAAACTAGAAGTTAATCCAACGACATTCAAAACAACAGTTTTTTGCATATTATCGCTCAACACCTTGTAGAGACGAGAATTTTTTCGTTTCCCTGATTTCTGACATTTTCTGCAAAATCCAGCGATATTCCCGTTCAATTGAAGTAAATAAATCTAGCTTCATTGTGGGAGGTAAAACATCCCAAGTGTAGGTTTCAATTTCCAAATGGTGACAGGTAGAAAACGTTTGTAGAAGTTGTAAAACTTCAATGATGTGATCTTGGGTAGATTCTAAAAGTTGATAATCCTTAATGAAAATAGGAACATGAAAGTGTGTGCGCCATTCACAGGCAGGCGATCGCTCTAATTCTAAAAGGGCAACGATTAAATCTGGATAGTGATGTAGAGTACCATCTTCCCATTGTTCGATGACTTGGTGTAGGTAAGTGGATTCAGCAAAGGGAAGCAAGCGATGATATACATCATAACGATCGCTTGTTCTTAAATCTACTTTCAGGGCTGAACTAAGCTGAATTTTGCCGATTTTAATTCCTACAGATTGAAACTGACGAAAAACTGTAGCAGGATCTTCATATTCAACCGCAAAGTGACAGGTATCGTAACAGATCCGTATGTGTTTTCGTAATAATTCTTCAGCTTGTGATAGACTAATTCCACGATTAAAGGCTAGATATTTTCTGCCAATTGGCCATAACCAATCTTTAAAGAAATCAATAACTTCTGTCCCATTTTCGATTAATCCATCGGGTTCGGGTTCTAAATCTAAATGTAATATTTTTCCCGTGTCCTGCTCAATATCGCTCATTTGTGCCGTTAATTGAGCCAAATGGAGGGAACTAGCAGTCAGGAGCTTTCCGAGGGCTACTTGATTGCTGTACCACCAAGGTTTATAAGACAAAGGCAAAGTCGAGATACTTCCTTCAATCCCTTTTGGCAATAAAATAGAGAGAATTTTAAGTAAACGTTGGGTATATTTCAAACGATCTTGCTCAATCCAATCGGGAGCATAAACCCGATCTTTGATGATAGAGTGATGGAAATTACCATAGGGAAAACCATTAAGGGTAAAGACATATAAATCTTGCTCGGCTAACCAAAACTTAAATCGTTCTAAGTTCTGTTGTGTCAACAGTTCTCGCGCTGCTAAATCCGAAAGTCTTAAACCAACACCAAAGGGTGCATCAGGAGAAAGTCGCGCTTTAAGAGAGGGTAGATACTGCTTTAAATTAGTATAGACTTGTGACCAAGTTTCACCCGAATGAACATTAGTGCAATAAGTTAAATGAATATTGCGATCGTTGTTAATTTTCATAAAATTTCGGCAAAAAGTAGATTACAGCAATTTTTATGTGGCTCAGGTACAGATTTCTGGTAGGGGTTTGGTTACCAAACCCTTACGGTGTAATTCTTGTAAAAGAGCGATCGCCTGTTGGTACAGAGTAAGATCAACCTCATGAATCTCGATTCCCTTGCCAATTTTTTCTAGTACAGTGATCGTTAACTCTCCTCCTAAATGCTCACGAAATTGTGTTAATCCTTGAAAAAGACACCTAGCAGGATTTAGATCATGATTGATTAATTCAGGAACAAATAAAATAAAGCCAAGTCTTTTGAGTGTATGAAGAATTTGTTGCCATTGGGAATAGGAGAGTAAACGAGCCAGATAGGAATATGTACTATCGAGAGCAATACCGATGGCGACAGCCTCTCCATGACGTAAGCGATAATCTGTTAAATGCTCTAAGCGATGGGCTACCCAATGACCAAAATCGAGGGGACGAGATGAACCTGTTTCAAAAGGATCGCCGCTATTAGCAATATGATCTAAATGTAACTGAGCGCAACGATAGATAATCTGCCGCATCACTTCCTTATCTCGGCTCACAATTGCATCGACATTAGTACAAATATATGCAAAAAACTCAGCATCTTTAATTAATGCTACCTTAATCGCCTCAGCAACACCCGATCGCCAATCTCGCTCATCTAGAGTCGTCAAGAAATCAGAGTCATTAATCACCGCATAGGGAGGGGCAAACGTACCGATAAAGTTCTTTTTTCCAAAAGCATTAATGCCATTTTTTACCCCGATTCCCGAATCATTTTGCCCTAGTACAGTCGTTGGAATACGAATCAGACGTATCCCACGATGAGCAGTTGCGGCGGCATATCCCACCATATCGAGCATTGCACCCCCACCGATGGCTAAGATGTAAGAATGACGGCACAATTGCACCCGATCAATGAGAGAATGAAGACTTTGTACCGATTTCGGTTCATTTTTGGCGACTTCTCCGCCTGTGACGACGAGAGGAAGATTACACAAGTGTAAATAATCTCGATACCAATCGGCGTAAAGTTGGATTTTTTCGAGTAATTTAGGATGATGGCGTACTACCCCAGAATCGACAATAGCGATCGCGCCCCTTGGGGATAATCTATTATCTGCCGCTACTACTTGAGCGAGTAGAGGATTATCTAAATCGAATAAGTGTTCGGTAAAATGAACGTTGTAGCGAAAAGTGACCGGTATTTGTTGCTTAATTGTCGGAAATGATAAAGAAGCTTGACTGATTTGCTCAATACTAATTGTCATAATTTTTATTACAAAACTAAGTGACTGAAAATAATCGTGCTAAAGCTAGAGAAAAAGGCAGTAAACCAAGAATCAGGAAACCAAACAAACCACCTGTAAAACCAGCCCCCAAGGTTGCATCAAGAAGGATCAAAGAGATCACACCTACTTTTACTGCTTGACGAATGATCTCCGGCCTAGGGTGAGTCGTCGCTTTGAGCCAAACAGGAAACACTCGCACCGCAAACAAAGCCCAAAAGGGTAAAGCGAAAAGAAAACTATAATAGGGTTTCCAAGAAAGAGCTAGTAAACTGATTAGTACAATGGAGAAGAGAACTAAAGCGATCGCACCTGTTTTCTGTTCGCCCCCTGCTACCTCACCGCGACTGATGGCAGTTACAGCAGCAATATACAAAATGGGAATTAGAGCAAGATACCAAAATTGGCTAATCATTAGAGGAACTGCACTAACGCCTAACAGTAGATTTCCTCCCCGACAAAGCCCCATATTAAGCGGGCCAAGCAAAGGATGATGTTTGCTGTAGCGATCGTAAATTAGAGCCAAAACCGCAATTGATACAGCTAAAATCATGCTAAGTCTGGAAACTTGGGCGGCGGCAAGAATGCCCACACCTAAAAGCAGAATGCCTAAAACCGTTGCAGCTTGCAGGGAAATGCGACCGCCAGGGATAGGTCGTTCTGGTCGTTCGATCGCATCAAGTTGGGCATCGCAAACATCATTAAAAACCACTCCGCCCCCATAAAGCCCCGTCGTTGCCAAGAGTAACCAAGCCAAAGAAGTAGAATCAGTTATTATCGCATCCGATACGGCAAAACCAGCCAGAATATCAGCCCATGCAGTTACGATATTGGCAGGTCGCATTAGTTGCAGACAAGCTAACCCGTAATTTTGAAATTTATCTGAAATTTGCATAATTTCTCTAATTTCTATTCAATCAAAACAGGATGGCGCGGGGTTTCTGTAACAGGTTTTTGTCCTCGCAAGACCGAACTACCGTTAAAGAGTTGTCTTTGATCGACAGGTGGGGAGTTTCGCCAGTCCGTTTCTTTCATCTGTCCACTTTGGCTGTATGCAGCAAGAGCATTTCCATAACAAACAGCTTGTACAGTGGTTCGAGGGATACCGCGTTCTAACATTAATTGAGCCGTTTTCGGTACAGCAAGAGGATCGCTAATACCCCAATCTGCACTGCTATCGATAATAATGCGATCGCTTCCGTATTGACGCACAATCTCGACCATTCGTGCATTGCCCATTATGGTATTAGGATAAATGGTAAAAGCCGTCCAAAAACCGCGATCTAAGACTTCCTTCACTGTTTCTTCGTTATTGTGGTCGATAATCACCTGTGTTGGCTTTAGACCATGTTCCTTGCAAACATCCATACTACGGCTGGTACCCGCTTTTTTGTTGCGGTGTGGTGTATGAACAAGAACGAGTAGATCCATTTCTTTAGCGAGTTCTAGCTGGAGACGGAAATACTTATCTTCAGCAGGAGTCATGTCATCATAACCAATTTCTCCGATCGCAACCACTCCATCTTTGCAGACATAGAGGGGTAACAATTCCATAACCGCTTCGGCTAAAGCTTCATTATTGGCTTCTTTTGAGTTTAAACCGATCGTGCAGTAATGACAGATGCCAAACTGACTAGCCCGAAAGCGTTCCCAACCGATCAAACTATTAAAATAATCTTGGAAAGAACCGACATGAGTCCGAGGTTGTCCTAACCAAAAAGCAGGTTCAATAACAGCCACTATACCAGCATCCCGCATCGCCTGATAGTCGTCGGTGGTGCGAGAAGACATATGAATATGAGGATCGATGTACATCATCAGCAAATAAAAAAGTTATAGTAATTTATTGGGGACAGGTTTCGACGAGTTGCCAGAGTTGATTCGGTACGCTCCGTTTGGCCGATCTGCGTTCTTGGGCATAATCGCTCAACATTTGCGCTAAGGTAGAATTAGCCCTTCGCTCAAGACCTTGAATTAAATCGAGAGAACTGCCGACAAATAGAGCTTTTAAGATCATTTGATTCCAGGCAATGTCATCAAAATACTCAGCCGGATAGGGATTTTGTAAAGCCACAGCATCTACTACAGCCGTCATGTTAGAGCGAACTCCTTCTGCTGCCTGTAAGCGCAACTGTTCAGGATAAGATAAAATCGGCAAGGCTTGATAGAGGGTAACAAGTTCCTCTAGATTAGCGGTAGCAAAAAGTTTTCCTATTGTGTGTAAATAAAAGTCTTGATTTTGATTGGGCCAAGACAAAACGAGAAGGGTTCGCGCCACCTGCTGAATATTCCAATGACCTGGATACCAATCAGAACAAACCGTTTGACACGCTTGCCTGTCTTGAGGAAGTAACATCAAATCGTCTTTACCGACATGACGAGATACGGCACTAAAGGTAGAAAAAAGCAATCTCTCTGAGAGGATACTTGTAATCTGTTGCCTTTGTTGAGTGAGCCAGTCCCAACTCTCTCGTTCTAGCTGTCGATAAAGCCAATGATTGAGTAAATTAATTGTTTCATCCATAATCCAGATTAAGCCTTGCAAAATGATCAAACAAGAGAAAAATCACTATTTTTGTTTTCTGAATTTATTGACAAAAATAGCACTTAGTGCATATCCAATTAATCCTAATAATGAAGAAGGTTCAGGCACAGTGGTAGAAGGATCTGGAGGTGCTGCGTCACTAACATTCAAAACTTGGACACGACCTTGGAAGAAATCACCAACATAAAGTTTACTATCGTCGTAATGTAAACCCGCCGTCCAGTTAAATGTACCTGGTGTCAGATCAAGAGGATTGCCGAAAGGAGGTTCCCCCAGTGCAGGAGGGGAGGCAGCAGCAGGAGTACCAAAAGTGGTTAGAAAATTACCGTTTTTATCGAAGACCTGAACACGACTATTCTGTGAATCAGCAATGTAGATATTCTCATACTCATCCACTTCTAAACCGATCCCCTCTCGCAGTTGTCCTAACGCGCTTCCTTTTTCGCCAAAGGCAAATAGAGGGGTTCCATCTGGATCAAAGACCTGAACGCGATAGTTGTATTGATCGTTTACATAAATTCTGCCTGTGTTTGGGGAAACCGTGATCCCGGCGGGTCCTTGAAATTGACCTAAACCAGTGCCAGAGCTACCAATAGTCTTGACAAGTTGACCACTATCAGCATTGTAAACCTTGATCACATCGAGACTAAAATCAGTGATATAGATATTGCCATCATCACCGAAAGACATTCCCCCAGGCCCGAAGAAAATCCGACCCGCTACAGGCCCACCAAAGGAACCATAAGATCTGATGTATTCTCCCGTGTTGGGATTATAAACATCGATTTCACTATTGAAAACATCACCGACGTGCAGATCACCCGTAACAGGGTCGAACTTTAAGTCTGCTGGCTCATCGAAACCCTCTCCGCTACCTTGGCGACCACTACCAACCGATCGCAGATAGTTACCCTGAGCATTAAATACATCGACTCGGTTGCCGAGATTGGCATTAAAAGTACCATCGGGATTAAGTCCACGACCATTACTAACATAAACATCGCCCGTTGCATCCTGTACCCCGATCCCTTGAGGAACAAACAACTGCCCGGGAGCAAAACCAGGCGCACCAATTTGACTATCGTAGCTAAGACTTAGTGAATACGCTTTAGGAACCGTCATTAGTCCCAAAAATCCAGCACCTGCCATCGCAAGAGAAAATTGCGCGATCGTTTTCATTGTAAATCTCCTATCAAATATTCGTTATTTCACTGTGGTTTCTGTTTTGCCGATATTCTCAGAACCGTCTTTAAGCTGTCTACCTTGACGCTTTAATAACAAACCACCACTTAAAGCAGCAAATACTAATAAACCTACAGTTGAGGAAGGTTCGGGAACACTTGCAGCATCAAGATCAACTCGAACAACTTGACCCAAATTCGGCCCTACACCGCGTTTTGTGATATAAATTTCATTGTCAGGCCCGATCGCAAGTCCTGCCGCAGACTCCAAACCTTCACCCGCAGCAACGAGGGTAGTGCGAGTTCCATCAGGAGCAAGTTTAATTAAAGACCCTGGCAAAAATCGGATATCGCCACCTAACTGAGACTCATCGCTAAACTGTAAAACTAGCAAATTACCATTTTCATCAAAAGTTAGATCGGTAATGTGGTTGAATCCTTCTGCGAAAATTTCTGGTATCCCACTTTCTGCAATTCGGAAGATGCGGGCTGCACCATCAAGATAAGGAAAACCCGTGTACTCACCAACATATAAAGCACCATCTGGCCCGATCGCATTACCTGTAGGGACTGATTGAATGGCAATCCGAGGAGGTTGTCCTGGTTCTTCTGGCGGTAGAAACTCGACTAGACCTGGTGGGATCTCTACTCCTGGTGGGAGAGGTGGCAGAACTGTACTACTAACAATATTATCGGGGATAGCAACTGTCTCGAACCCACTACCATTAAGTTTAATACTATAAGAAGTGTTTCCACCTGCGTCAATAACATAAGCCGTATCACCACTAATAGTTAAGTCATAGGGATTACTCACCACGTCCCCACCGTCAGGATTGTTAGTAATTTCATACTCACCAAAGTCAAAAATACTGGTCAGTTCTCCGGTGTTCAAGTCTACTTTAAATAGTTGCGCTAACAAAGGAGTGTTTAATACTTCATCGGGTGCAGAAGGAGGAAAAGTAGTAATTTGTCCTGGTGGAATCGGGTATTGACTCCCTAGAGTATTTAATTCTAGATCGCGGTTACCCGGATAACCAGCAAACCCCGTCAGAAGATACGCGTTACCAAGAGAATCGAACTGTAGATCCTGAAGTCCCGCGCCTTGATTACCAGTGGGTTGTTCTGCTAGAGATTGAAAGTTATTGAGTATACTACTTTGTTGACCATCGGATGTAACTTTAATGTATGAACCTGTATTACCCGCACAGATCGGCTGAAACAAAGTACTAGGAGAGGGCTGACAGTTGCCATTTCCGCCAATCCCAGGCTCTGATACATAAAGCGTACCATCAGGCCCAAAAGACAGCCCACGTGGATTACTAAGCCCTTCGACGATGGGTGTAAGGGTTACAGCTTCGGCGATTCCTGCTCCAGATACAATAGCAACACTACAAGTAAAAAATGCAAAAGTAAATTGTTTGAGTTTCATTGTTTTAAGAAATTTGTTAGTAGATTGATGGTTTTTACAAGACAAAAAGTCTTTATTTTGCTCTAAAAAAACAGATCGGACCGTTAGCTTAAGTTAAGTGTTTACTGTTAATTTTTCACGGCTCAGTATAGGAAGTTGATAACTCATGCCACGAGCAAAAGTATCCGTATTACCTGCTTTTGCTTCTAAAATTCGCTTGATGTTCATACTTTCTGCTCCAAAATCTTGAATTTGTAATTTGCCGTGACGTAATGGCTGATCTACTGGCCAAAAAGTGATACGGTGTTGGATAAAACCACGAGCCGAAGGATCACCAAACGCATAAGAACAGGGAATAATCACGACTGGACAACGCTGATAAAAATTACGATCGCGGTAATAATAATCCTGTTCGATTAAGTAGTAATTCTTGAGGTCATAAGCGGTGAAAGTAACGGTAACATTTTGATTGTATTCATCGATAAATTCCCCTTTATCGTCGGTTATTTCTCCTTTAGCTCGTAATAAATGCGCCCAATCTTCGGTATTTTTCATATCTTTGAGATATTCAAAGCCCATTTCAATAGGTGCATCAATATAAATCGTGTCTGTTGAAATGCGGTATCGTCCCTGTGCTGCTTCTTGATGACCCGCTTGACGTTCTAAAATGGCTTTGAGCGATCGACATTCGGATGTATGCACAGTTTCGATTCCCTGCATAATCATTGGGGTTCGCCGTTTGGGATCGACAAAACTTAGCCAATGCAAATAGACCCCAGTTTCATCGGTATCAGGAGCTATATAATTAGCAGGAAACAGAAAAACGGGATAAACCTGAAAATATTTTTGATATTCAAAGCCACAATGCCATTCAATCCCAGATATGGCACAATTTTCGATTTTCCTGACGTGGTAGTATAGATTATTTTGATAACCCGATGCTGTTCCGAGCCAAGTATTTTCGTCAATTTGTTCGATCATACGGCTGTAAAGTGTCCAGTCATTCAAGTTTTCTAGACTGTAGATATAATCAAAAGTCGTCTCTAAAGAGGTAGCAATATAAGCTGATGTTGCAAAGGTATTTTCTTCCATGAATACTCTCTAAATGGGTTGAATAAAATGGGGGAAAACTTGTCCGTTTGATGATGTAGTCTTTTGCATGAATCTTGTTTTAGCTTGTTGTATTCGCTCTTCAGCTAAGGATTGAGCCGCTTGATGATTGGTCATTTCCTGATTTTTAGCTCGAATAAAAATTTGCTCAAGACTGTCAGAAATATTGTTCAAGTGTTGAAAAACTTTTAACTCTTCGTAACCATTCATCTCGTGATAGACATTAATTAAACCTCCAGCATTAATGACATAATCAGGACAATAAAGAATATTTTTCTCTTGCAATAATTTGCTGTGCAATCGTTCATCTTCGAGTTGATTATTAGCGGCACCCGCAATAATTGAAGCTTTAATTTTAGGAATCGTTGAACTGTTAAGAACGCCTCCTAAAGCGCAGGGAGAAAAAATCTCGACTTCTTGGTGATAAATATCCTTGGAATCGACCACTGTAGCCCCATAAAGTCGTTTAATATCATCCGTTTTAGCTCGATCAAGGTCGCAGACAGTTAATTTAGCTCCCTGTTCATGTAGGTATTGACAGAGGTGTTTACCCACATTTCCCAAACCTTGAATCGCTACCCTCAATCCTTCGAGATTTTCCTGCTGCCAACGAAAAGCGATCGCCGCTTCCATCCCCAATAAAACCCCCATTGCTGTCACTGGTGCAGGGCCGCCCGATTTTTCCTCTTGGCCGACTACATACTGGGTTTCATGGCAGATTTCTCGAACGTCTTCGGGAGAAAGATTGACATCTTGACCTGTGACAAATTGGCCTTGCAAACGATTGACAAATCGTCCATAAGCTCGCAATAATTCTTTATTTTTATCGGAGGGATGGGCAATGATGACCGCTTTAGCTCCCCCGACAGGAATATTGGCACAAGCAGCTTTATAAGTCATGCCACGACTCAGACGCAGCGCATCCCAAAGAGCATCTATCTCACTCGCATAAGGCCACAGACGGGTCGCTCCCATTGCCGTTCCTAAACTGGTATTATGAATCGCTATGATTGCCCTGAGATTGCACGCGCTGTCATGGCAAAACAAAACTTGCTCATGTCCCATTCCTGTAACTGTTTCAAAAAGATTCACCCGACTTTCTCCTGCTCACACTAAGGGAAAAGAGATCTGTTTTTCTTCTTTTGTGGCTTTAATGCCTTGAACACTCAAACTCTTATTGCGACCTTTCGACGGTGCAAGACGCATCGGGTCAATGCACACATCAATAACCACTGGGCCTGAGATAGCCATTGCTTGATGTAGAACGGTTTCTAAATCGGATTCTCGTTCTAAGCGAATTCCTTCGGCACCCATGCCATTAGCGATCGCTGCAAAATCAGCTTGTGGGATCGTGGCATCTGCTCCCGTTAATCCGAGTAAGGACATTCCTTGATAGCACATATTGTAACGAGCGTCATTAAGGACGATCCAAACGGCAGGAACTTGGTATTTAACGGCTGTACTGACTTCGCTATTCATCAGCATTGCCCCATCACCAACAATAGCCACCGCTTTACCGCCTCGTCCTAATGCAGCACCGACTACACCCGTCACGTTATGACCCATCGAACCCACACCCGTACTAACGCGGTAGCGATGGGGCTGATCGAAACGCAATAGATGAGTTGACCAAGTAAACGAGTTACCTGATTCTGCTAAAACAAGGGCATCACTACCATCAACAATAATGCGCTGGATCGCCTCAATTAATACTTCAGGTCGTACTAAATCTAAATCTTCAGTAACTGTATCAATCTCGATAGTTTCGGGATTGGGAAAAGACAAGATTTGAGGCAATTTGATCGGTAAAGCATCTAGCAAAGCTTCAACAAAGATCTCGACATCAGCAATCACAGGATAGGTTGTCGCCATCGGATAAGCCACCCCAGGCACTTTCGGATCAATATCAACATGGATAAATCCTTCAGGAGGTATCATTGCTTCACTCCAAAATGAGGTCGGTTCACCTAAGCGCGTTCCTAAAACTAGAATGTGTCGCGGAGAGTGATCATGTAGATACTGCATGACCGACTCATGACCACCCACACCAGTTACCCCGACAAATTGGGGATGGCTTTCAGGAAAAATCCCTTTACCACGAGGCGAACACATTACCGCCGCCCCTGTGATTTCGGCAAGTTGAAGGATCAAATCGGCTGCATGACGCGCCCCAAAACCGACCCAAATCGCAAATGAGCCATCTTGGAGTAACTGGGCAACTTCGAGAATAGTATCGTTACTCGGAACAGATAACTTGACATCTGGATAAATATATGGTAAAGGAATTTCGCTAGGCATCGATTGTACTCCAGTTGGAATACTGATATGAGCGACAAATCCCCCTATTCCAGCCAATCCTAGAGCCAACCGACGAGCAATCTGGGGTAATTGCTTCGGAGACTCTAAGACCGTTGCCTCGTGAAACAGCGTTCCTGAAGTAAAAATACCTTCTTGGGGTAGGGTATAATTGCTGGTTTCTTGGATTGCCCAACGTCCGCGCTGTGGGGCTGAAGTACAAGCGGATAAATGAATAACCTTAGCTCCTTCATCTCGTGCGGCTAACAGTCCCGTTAAGGCGTTGGTAATACCAGGCCCTGCCGTTGTAAAGACCACTACAGGACGATTACTAGCAAAGTAAGCTTCTGTGGCTGCAAAAGCCGCACCGCCCTCGTGACGGCAATGGATGACTTGAATCAAAGGACTATTAGATAGAGCCGCCCACAAAGTGGCCATTGCTCCACCCGAAACCCCAAAAGCTTGACGGACACCTAAATTTTCTAGCACTTTGACGATCGCTTGGGCAACTGTTACAGAGATAGTCTCCCCGTTCCCATCAAAGGTGAAATTTTTGGCTGATATCGTTTTTTGCGATGTTAATCGAGATTGAGCTTTAACCATTGTTTTTCCAGATATATAGTTGTTGGGTCATTAAAAATCAAAGACCACCGCTAACGTCGGTTCCCACTGGAAACGGTAAGCTACCACCTCCACCAAACGGATTTTCTCCGTTAAAGAAATCACCAATGTTTGAAAAATCATAGGTGTAATCATCTGCGGTGGGATATCCAGAGAAATCAAAAGTGAAGTTATAATCGTCTGCGGTAGGATAGTCACCATTTAGCAAATCGTCATTAGCAACATTCGATGTATTAACGGAATTTCCATTTGTGAGATCATCGAAATCATATTGGTAATCTTCTTGGGTTGGATAATCCCCAGAGAAATCGAAGTCGAAAACATAATCTTCTTGGGTTGGATAATCGCCGTCGGTTGTATCGAATTCTTCGCCACCGAAGGGATTACCACCGCCACCTAAGCTAGTGCTACTGCTGCTGATTTCTGGTTCGTCTCCATCAATGAAAGGATTACCATCAGTTAGAGGATTCCAATCTCGCCAAGGATTGCCGCCTATACCACCCCCACCACCGGGAAAGGGATTACCACCGCCACCGACATTACCAAAGATATCTTCTGGGCTGTCAATTTCAAAACCAGGGATATCGAACAAACGACCGAAAGGACTTTGACGAAGCAGTTCTAATAACTCGGAGTTATCACCGCCAGTATTATCATCAGTATTACTATTAGTATTCATTGCTGTTAAAAAAGGATTGCTGTTTAAGACACCGCTATCATCAGGAAAATTCAACTCATAGGTACGATCGTTATCGCTTGCTGTTGCGTCATTAACCAGAGTGACATTACCGTTACTATCGATCACAAAATAGCGATCGCCATTTCCGAAAATGGTTTGATTGTCTTCACTAATGCTGATGCGATTGCCAGTTAGGTTATTATCATTTCCATCAGGACGATTGCCGTTACCAGTAATAGTGTTACCACTTCCACTCGAACGATTGCCATTACCTGCGATCGTGTTATCGTTCCCTAAATACCAATTTCCGTTACCTATGGTTTGGTTGCCATTGCCAAAATACCAGTTACCATTTCCTGTAGTTTGGTTATCACTATTAAAATACCAGTTACCGTTACCTGTGGTTTGATTGTTGTTACTTTCAAAACCATCGATCGGCCAAGTGCCACCACCTACAAAAGACGGAATACCACCACCAGCAAAAGGCGGGAGATTTCCATTGGGAAAATTGCCATCACCCACACCAAAAATGGGCATATTAGTTAAAGGATTTTCTCCGTTGCTTTGAGACATAAAACCTCTAGAAAATTGCTATGATTTTCTTGATTTAATACTTACTACTAGGTTTTGTATTTATTAATTGTTGATTTATTTAATCAATACAATTACCGTCGTTGTGAAGTATGAAATCATCCTCGATTGCTTAAAGAATTTAATCAAAGCAAAACTTTATTCATGTATTGCAGCTTATAAAATATATTTCAGGGAAACAATCAACTATCTTTCGTTTGAAGTGACGATTTTTTGGATTCACTAAAATGTATTCCTCGAAACAATTTTTAATTTATTATTAAATGAGGTAAACTTGGAGAGATGATTCTGTTTAGCTCAATAATATTACTCTTGACTATTTTTTCTCTTCCATCATTGCCCGTCTTCTCTGTTATAGGTTAAAATGCCGCATTTAAGGGTTATCGAACACTTCCGCAAATTAGTATATTAACAATTTTTTTAATTCAATCTGTCTAAAGGTATAGATAATTTTTAAACTTACTCTATCTTAAGATTGTAAAAAATTAAGTTCAAATCATAAATATTTTTGTTCATAATTAAAAAAGTTAAAAATCTATATGAGCATCATATAATTTAATCAAAAATAATTTAACAAAAAAATTCCATCTTTAGAGAGATAAAATTTGATTAATTCAAAAAAAATGTGCTTATTACAACAAAAATTATAAAACTATAAATCTTAAAGTCAAATCTAAACTTTGTATATTGTTACTTCAAAAAAAACTTATTAAGCTGGCAATTAATAAACTAAAAAAAATGTAATTTGTAGAAATAAAATATTTTAAATTCTACAAGCAAAGTATAGATATTGCTTCATTTTTTTAAAGTAGGTTAGGGACATTAAATGACTACACAATCCCATAGCTACGTTACTCAAGGCGGTATTCAGATATCCCGTCTTACCAAAGAAATTACGAGCAACACTGCACTAGAAAAGATTCTATCTTCTCTCGATACACAACGAGGGGGCTTATTAGCTAGTAGTTATGAATATCCGGGGCGGTACAAAAGATGGGCGATCGGTTTTATTAATCCTCCTCTGGAACTAACTACCCGCGATCACAATTTTAGTTTGAAGGCGCATAACGAACGCGGTAAGCAACTTCTCCCTTATATTGCCCAAAGTATCACCAATCATCCTCAATTAGTAGAAGTTATCCTACAGAGCGATCGCATTACAGGTTCGATCCAGAAAACAAACCAACTTTTTTCAGAAGAAGAAAGAAGTAAACAACCCTCCGTTTTTACTCTCATTCGTATCCTAAGTCAACTTTTTGCCAGTCAAGAAGACGAAAATTTAGGACTCTATGGCGCATTTGGTTACGATCTGGTTTTCCAATTTGAATCAATTACTCAGAGTCGCTCTCGTCCCGATGACCAAAGGGATTTAGTCATGTATCTTCCCGATGAGTTAACGATCGTAGACTACTATCTACAGCGAGCCTATCAAATACAATATGACTTTGAGACCTGCTTTGGCAATACCCAAGGAATGCCCCACACAGGCGAAACAATCAATTATCGAGGACGACGACAACAAACTCCACTAACACAAGTATCTGACTGCTTACCAGATGAATATCCCCATTTAGTAAAAACAGCCTTTGAATACTTTCGTCGTGGGGATCTATTTGAAGTCGTGCCAAGTCAGAGTTTTTATCGAGTCTGCGAAGAAGCTCCTAGTAAATTATTTCAAACCTTACAGCAAATTAACCCTAGTCCCTATGGATTTATCTTCAATTTAGGAGGTGAATATTTAATTGGGGCATCTCCAGAAATGTTCGTGCGAGTTGAGGGGAGATGTGTCGAAACCTGTCCGATTAGCGGTACGATCAGTCGGGGTGAAGATGCGATTAGTGATGCAGCCCAGATCCGACAGTTGCTGAATTCCCATAAGGATGAAGCCGAGTTAACGATGTGTACTGATGTCGATCGCAATGACAAGTCGCGCATCTGTGAACCAGGATCAGTTAAAGTGATTGGTCGTCGTCAGATCGAATTATACAGCCATCTGATCCATACCGTTGATCATGTTGAAGGCATTCTAAGACCCGAATTTGATGCCCTAGATGCTTTTTTAACCCATACTTGGGCGGTGACTGTGACAGGTGCGCCCAAACGAGCGGCTATTCAATTTATTGAACAACACGAACGGAGTGTACGTCGTTGGTATGGCGGTGCGGTTGGTTATTTTGCCTTTAACGGGAATCTCAATACGGGTTTGATCCTGCGAACGATTCGTTTACAAAATTCTGTGGCTGAAGTGCGCGCTGGTGCAACCGTTCTTTTTGACTCAGTACCAGAAGCCGAAGCACAAGAAACAATAACTAAAGCGGCGGCTTTATTTCAAACTTTACACCAAGCTAAACAGCCATCTTTTAGAACGACAACAGGTTTAAAGACTGAACCAACTATTCTATCTAAGCGTATTCTTCTTATTGATTATGAAGATTCTTTCGTTCATACGCTGGCTAATTATTTGCGTCAGGCGGGAGCGATCGTTACAACACTACGTCATGGCTTTGATGAGTCTCTTTTAGACCCAGAAGCCCTAGATTTAGTGGTTCTTTCTCCAGGACCTGGCAGACCTAAAGATTTTGGTGTTCCGACCACAGTCCAAACCTGTATTGCTCAAAAACTACCGATATTTGGCGTTTGTTTGGGATTACAAGGGATTGTTGAGTCTTTGGGCGGACAATTGGGGGTACTCAATTATCCTCAACATGGTAAAACATCTCGTATTTTTGTCAGCGATCCTAATTCATCACTCTTTAAAAATTTACCCGTTTCTTTTGAAGTTGGGCGCTATCACTCATTGTTTGCCCTGCCTCAGCATCTACCGTCAGAACTGAGGGTGACGGCGGTTTCAGAAGACGATGTAATTATGGCGATCGAACATTCTACTTTACCAATTGCTGCCGTTCAATTCCATCCAGAATCAATTATGACTCTAGCTGGTCAGATTGGTTTATCGATTATTAAGAATGTCATGCAATACTACGCCAAAACTGAAGATATTACGCCTTTATCTACTCCAATTACGACAAATACTGAACTAATGTAAGTTTTATGTTAATTCGCCGCCGTTTTCCAACGAATACTAATTATACGCTTGCATCTTGTGAAGACCAACCACACAATATTTTAGAAAAAATTGTTTGGCATAAAGAGCAAGAAGTCAGACAAATGCAAACTCAACTTTCTTTTAGAGAATTGCAAACTCAGCTTCAAGATTTCCCTCGGAACCAAAATTTTATTTTTGCTCTTGAACAAAGTTTTCTTAAACCAAGTTTAATCGCTGAAGTCAAACGAGAATCACCCAGTAAAGGAATCATACGGGATAATTTCGATCCCTTTAGTATTGCTGTAGCCTATGAACAGGGCGGTGCGTCTTGTTTGTCGGTACTGTGCGATCGTACTTTTTTCGGTGGTAGTTTTACTTATTTACAGGCGATTCGTAAACGAGTTTCCTTACCGCTACTGTGTAAAGAGTTTATCATCGACCCCTATCAAATCTATTTAGCTCGTGCTAGAGGGGCGGATGCTGTTCTACTGATTGCTGCTATTTTATGCGATCGAGATTTACAAGATTTAATTGATTTAACTCACAACTTGGGGATGGAACCACTGCTCGAAGTACATAGCTTTTCTGAGTGTGAACGGGTTTTAAATTTTATGGGAGTCCGTTTATTAGGAATAAACAATCGAAATTTAGAAGATTTTACAGTCGATTTAAGCACGACAGAAGAACTGATGAACGCATACGGTGAGGAGTTCAGTCAACGAGGAATTAAGATCGTTAGCGAATCAGGTATCTTCACTCAAGACGATTTAGAGCGAGTCGCCCAAGCGGGTGTTACTGCAATTCTAGTGGGTGAAAGCCTCATCAGACAACCCGATTTAGAACAAGCGATCAGAGATTTATATCATGATCAATTTTCCACTTATAAGACGTGTCATAGCGTGTCTCTACCTATCTAATCTCTAATAACACAATGACTATTATTTCTGACACCTTTGAAAAGTTACGACAACAGGATCGTTGCGCCCTAATTCCTTTTATCACCGCAGGCGATCCCAATTTAGAGACAACTGCCCAAGTTTTACGGGTATTAGACGACAATGGAGCAGATTTTATCGAGTTGGGCTTTCCCTACTCCGATCCTTTGGCTGATGGACCCGTGATCCATGCTGCAGCGACTCACGCTTTAAAACGAGGAACTCGCTTAGAGGAGGTTTTAGAAGTAATTCAGATGACCAGTTCTAGTATAAAAGCGCCGATTATTCTGTTTACTTACTATAACCCGATTTTAAATCGCGGTATTCGCTCATTTGTCGAACAGATCGCTCGTATGGGAGTAGAAGGTCTGATTGTACCAGATTTGCCGATCGAAGAAGCTTCTCATTTACTGCAAGTGACTTCGGAAGTCGGAATTGAAGTAACTTTATTGGTTGCGCCCACCAGTTCAACAGAAAGAATCAAAGCGATCGCAACTCAGTCGGGTGGCTTTATTTATTTGGTGAGTGTTACGGGTGTAACGGGAATACGATCCAACTTGCAAGGACGAGTTAAAGAGTTACTGGGGCAAATGCGACAAATCACCGATAAACCCATTGGAGTTGGGTTTGGGATTTCTAGTAGAGAACAAGCACAGCAAGTCAGGGAATGGGGGGCTGATGCCGTCATTGTTGGTAGTGCTTTTGTGCAACGCTTGGCTACAGGTACGCCAACAGAAGGATTACAAGCGGTAGGCCACCTCTGCCGAGAACTGAAAACCGTCCTCGATACGCCCAAAATTGCTATTTCAGTTTAAGCTATATTGACTTTTTACTAAAAATATGGTAAGCATACAAACAGATTTCAACACTCATCAAAGACCCGATGCTTTAGGGCGATTTGGTCAGTTTGGCGGTAAATACGTTCCAGAAACCTTGATGCCCGCTCTTTTGGAACTTGAGACGATATTTCGGCAATATCAAGATGATCCGAGCTTTCAATCGCAATTAAATCATCTTTTGCAGGATTATGTCGGTCGTCCGAGTCCTCTATACTTTGCCGAACGCCTAACCAACTATTACAGCCGTCCTGATGGCACGGGAGTACAAATTTATCTCAAACGAGAAGATTTAAACCATACAGGAGCGCACAAAATCAATAACGCTCTTGCTCAAGTTCTCTTAGCGCAACGGATGGGTAAAAAGCGTATCATTGCTGAAACTGGAGCCGGACAACATGGAGTCGCCACCGCCACAGCTTGCGCTCGTTTTGGTTTAGAGTGCATTATTTATATGGGCATTCATGATATGGAACGACAAGCCCTTAATGTCTTTCGGATGAAGTTAATGGGAGCGCAGGTTCACCCCGTCGCTGCAGGAACGGGAACGCTCAAAGATGCTACTTCAGAAGCAATTCGAGATTGGGTGACGAATGTCGAAACGACCCACTATATTTTAGGCTCGGTTGCTGGCCCTCATCCCTATCCTCTCATTGTCCGAAGTTTTCATGCCATGATCGGCCAAGAGACTCGCGCTCAAGCTTTAGAAAAATGGGGAGGATTACCAGATATCTTACTGGCTTGCGTCGGTGGTGGCTCAAATGCGATCGGATTATTTCACGACTTTATCGATGAACCAACAGTACGATTAATTGGCATCGAAGCAGGTGGCGAAGGAATAGAATCAGAAAAACACGCGGCAACTCTAACGCGGGGACGTATTGGCGTTCTACACGGAGCAATGAGTTATCTTTTACAAGATGAAGACGGCCAAGTGATCGAAGCTCACTCCATTAGTGCCGGATTAGATTATCCTGGAGTGGGGCCAGAACATAGTTATCTAAAAGAGTATGGACGAGCCGAATACTATAGCGTAACCGATCAACAAGCTCTCGAAGCTTTCGAGCGTCTATCACGCTTAGAGGGGATTATTCCGGCTCTCGAAACAGCCCACGCTTTCGCCTATCTAGAAACCCTTTGCCCTCAATTAAAAGGGAGTCCTCGTCTGGTGATCAATTGTTCAGGACGGGGGGATAAAGACGTACAAACTGTGGCTAAAACTTGGGCGCAACTGCACTAAACCTCTCATGGTGCGAAAGAGCAAACGAACAATTAAGTTAATTTCTAACCTAAAAATCACAATTTGAGGAATTCAGTTATGATTCTCGTCATCAAGAAAGGAACCCCAGAAGAAGAAATCAGACGCATCTCTCATGAATTACAGGAGAGTTGGAATATTAAACCCGAAACCGTTGTCGGACGACATCACGTTATTATCGGCGCAATTGGCGATACGGCTACCCTCGATCCGATGAGACTCCAAGAAATCAGCCCTTGGATAGAGCGGGTTTTGCGCGTCGAGAAGCCTTTTAAACGAGCGAGTCGAGAATACTATCACGGACAAGCCAGTGAGGTGATTGTACTTACTCCCAATGGTGCAGTAAGCTTTGGTGAACACCACCCCGTCGTAACGATCGCCGGTCCTTGCGCTGTCGAAAATGAAGAGATGATCGTCAGAACGGCTCAACGGGTGAAAGCCGCAGGAGCTAAGTTTTTACGGGGTGGAGCTTATAAACCTCGTACTTCACCCTATGCTTTTCAAGGACACGGTGAAAGTGCTTTAGAAATGTTATGGCAAGCACGACAAGCAACGGGTTTAGGAATTGTTACAGAGGTGATGGATACAAGCGATATCGAACGTGTTGCCGAAGTTGCCGATATTGTGCAAATTGGGGCGCGTAATATGCAAAACTTTACCCTACTTAAAAAAGTGGGGACACAATCTAAGCCTGTCTTGCTCAAACGAGGTCTGGCTGCGACAATCGATGATTGGCTGATGGCGGCTGAATATATTTTGGCATCGGGAAACCCTAATGTGATTCTTTGTGAACGAGGAATCCGAACGTTTGATCGTCAATATACTCGCAATACTTTAGATCTTAGTGCGATTCCTGTATTACGATCGCTAACTCATCTACCCATTGCGATCGATCCTAGTCATGGTACGGGAATTTCTGCCTTTGTTCCTACCATGTCTAAAGCGGCGATCGTTGCGGGAACAGATGCGCTGGTTATTGAAGTGCATCCTACACCTGCCCAAGCTTTATCAGATGGGCCTCAATCTCTGACTCTAGAACAATTTGACTATCTGAGTCGAGAAATGGAGATTATCAGCCAAGCGATCAATCGTCATGAACAACTTGTACCCGTTTTGATTTAAGACATTTTTGTAGGGAAATGGAAATGCTACCAACGATTAACCGAGAATTGATCCGACTACTGGAAGAACAAATTACTCTTTTATTTCAGGCAGAAAATGGCGTTTGTGATCTGAGTAAACCCAAACGACGGATCACCATTATTGGTGGATGTGGTAAAATGGGTCTCTTTTTTGGTCAGCAACTATCACATAATCAATGTTTTGTCAATAATTTGGGTCGAGATTGGTCGAATGCTCCACAACTTTTAGGACAAGCAGACTTAGTGTTGATCGCTGTACCCATTGAACAGACGTTAGCGGTTGTTGAAAAAGCGAGTCAATTTCTCGATCCTTCTACGGTTTTAGTCGATCTGACTAGCATTAAAACACCAATTGTCTCCGCAATGCTATCGCATCATCCTGGCCCAGTTTTGGGTTTACATCCAATGTTTGGGCCAGGGGTACAGTCGTTTTTAGGACAGAATGTTATTGTTTGCCCTGGGCGTAATCTCGAAGCTTGTCAGTGGTTTTTGGACTTTATCGAGGAAAAAGGGGGAAAATTAAGCTTTTGTACGCCAGAAGAACACGATCGCATGATGGCAAGTGTTCAAGCTGTCCGTCATTTTGTCGCCTTCAGCCTCGGTGTATTTATAGCCGAAGAAGGGATCGATCTAGATCGTACCTTGAATTTTGCCAGCCCTCTCTATCGAATGCAACTCGATATGGTGAGTCGCTTGTTTGCTCAAGATAGTTCTTTATCTTTTAAGCTGATGTTAGGTACTCCACAACACCAAAACGCGATCGCTCGTTTAGATGCTACAATTAGGCGGGTTGCTCAAATGCTCAAGCAAAATGACCAAGCTGCATTACAAAAAACCTTTGAGACAACTCGTAGCATTTTTGGACAAGATGCTCACCGCGCCCTCTCTGAAAGTAATTACTTGATCGATCGTCTAAGTAGTTTTTTAGCCGCCCAAGAAGTTACGCCAAAAAACCCAATTAATCAAGAATTCATCGCTTAATCATCCCAAATCCGATTTAATCAAGTAGAGACGCAATATATCACGTCTGTAGATGGCACTTTTGAGAGCTATTTAGCTAAATATGATGACATCATTTGTTATTTTAATAAGAGTTACTGGTGTTATCTCTTATTATTTTCATGTTTTGACCAAAACTCATTATTTATGCTCTAGAGATGATTACTTTTTGAGGAAACTTTGTTAGGTTGTGTAAAACTTACCTTACATAGGTGAAAATTTCTTTCATTCATTACTGATTTTAAATCAGCTAAGATTCTTCATATCATCATGTCTCAAAAACCATTGACAATTCTGCTTGTTAATGAAGAGCAACAAGCCCGACAAACTTACCGTAACTACTTACTAGAAGATAGACAACACACCTACACAATTTTAGAGGCGGCTTCTGGAAAACAAGCACTTTTGATGTGTTCCGAGCAATTTCCTGATACGATCGTCTTAGATTATGCCCTCTGTGAACTTAATGGGCTAGAAGTATTAAGTGAGTTGAGAACCATTCGAGGTACACATGATCTACCAGTGATCATGTTAGCCAATCATGGTGATGAATTAGCGATCGCCACGCTTCAAGGGGGAGCATCTGACTATCTAATTAAGAGCAAGATCAAAGCGGGAATGCTACAAAGGATCGTCGCTCGTACGGTTGAGCGGGAACGGTTAAATCGTCAGCATGAAAGAGAAATCATAGCTCGCCAACAGGCAGAAACAGCCTTACAACAACAGCTATTTAGACAGCGATTGGTTATGAATATGCTAGAACGTATTCGCCAATCTCTTCATCTTGATGAAATTCTTAACACGACGGCTCAAGAAGTGCGGCAATTTCTGGATACCGATAGGGTAATTATCTTTCGCTTTGAACCCGACTGGAGTGGTGAAATAGCGGTCGAATCTATTAACCCCAATTGGAGATCTATTTTATCAACGCCAATTCACGATCCCTGTTTCAGCCAACCCCAAGAAGGATCGAGCTATGTAGAACGCTATCGTCAAGGACGGGTACAAGCAATCTCAGATATCTACACAGCCCAGATTGAAAAGTGTCATATTGAATTATTAGCTCAATTTCAGGTTAGGGCTAATTTGGTCGTACCGATCCTGCAAAGAGAAAATCTCTGGGGGTTGCTGGTTGCCCATCATTGCCAAGCTCCTCGCCAATGGCTGCCCGAAGAAATCGAATGGTTACAACAACTGGCTATGCAAGTGGGTATTGCCATTCAGCAATCCTCCCTCTACGAAAAGTTGCAAAGTGAATTAGTCGAGCGTGAACGAATAGAAGAAGAACTACGGCAAGCTCAAAATTATTTGGAAAAACGGGTGAGCCAACGGACAGCACAATTAGCAAGCGCGAATCAGGAATTACAAGTGGCTCTTCATGAGCTCCAAGTTTTTCAAGAAGAACTGCGCCAACAAAATGAAGCGTTGATGGCTGCTCGTGAATTGGCGGAAGCAGAAAGCCAACGATATCAGGATTTGTTTTCGGAAGCTCCTGATGGTTATTTGGTGACTGATGTTTATGGAAAAATTCGAGAGGCGAATCGGGCGGCCTCTACTTTGCTCGGTGTCCCGCAAAGCCGTCTTGTTGGTAAACCTTTAGCGGTTTTTATTGCTGAAGGAGATCGTGAAACTTTTAGAACTCGATTGGCTCGGTTACAACCTGTACAAGATTGGGAAGTGTGCATTCATCCGAGGATAGGTTCTCCTTTTTTTGCTGTTCTGGCAATGACCTGTATGAAGGATTCTCAAGGACGGCCGGTTGGTCTGCGCTGGTTACTCCGGGATATTAGCGATCGCAAACAGGCAGAGCGGAAAATTCAACAACAAGCAGCACTCATCGATATTTCAAGTGATGCAATTTTCGTCTGCGATTTAGAGCATCGCCTTTTGTTTTGGAGTCAAGGGGCTGAACGTTTATATGGCTGGAGTGTTGCAGAAACTGAGCAAAAAACCACCAATGAATTATTTTACAACAACATTTCTGCTGAACTTGAACCTAACTTAAATGCGGTCATTGAAAAAAATATTTGGTATGGGGAATTAGAACAACTGACTAAAGATCGCAGGACTATTATCGTGGAGAGTCGCTGGACTTTGGTACGGGATGATGCGGGACATCCTCAATCGATCCTCATCGTTAATACCGATATTACCGAAAAAAAACACCTTGAAGTGCAGTTTTACCGCGCTCAACGATTAGAAAGTCTAGGCACGCTTGCTAGTGGTATTGCTCATGACCTTAATAATATTCTGCAACCGATTTTGTTTATCGCTCACCTACTGCGACAAAAATTTCCTCTTTTAGAAACTCAAACTCAAGAACGTTTGAAGATGATTGAAGATAGTAGTCGGCGCGGTGCTTCTTTGGTTGAACAAATTCTCTCGTTTGCCTGTGGAGATGGAGAGGAAGGAAAACGAACTTATGTACAAATTAAGCCTCTTTTACGGGAAACGATCCAAGTTGCTCAAAAAACTTTTCCTAAATCGATTAAAGTACATTTGAATTGTTCTAGGCAAGATTTATGGACAGTTTATGCTGATGCTACCCAACTGCATCAAGTGTTCATGAATTTGATTGTTAATGCCCGCGATGCGATGCCAGAAGGCGGGAGTTTAACTTTAATGGCAGAAAATCTTTTAATCGATGATACCTATTCTCGCATGGAGCTAGAAGCGCACACAGGGTTTTATGTAGTTATTACAATTACTGATACGGGAACAGGGATTGCACCAGAAATTATAGAGCGTATTTTTGACCCTTTTTTTACGACAAAAGAACCAGGACAAGGCACAGGATTAGGTCTTTCTACTGTTTTAGGAATTGTCAAAAATCACGGCGGTTTTGTTCGAGTCTCTAGCACTCTCAACCAAGGCAGCGAATTTAAAGTGTTTTTACCTAGTGTCGAAGGAGAGGAAACAGATGTTATAGATCAAATAGAGATATCTAACGGGAATGGTGAATTAATTTTAATTGTAGATGATGAAGCTTTAATTAGAGAAATCGCCAAAATTTCTTTAGAAGAACATAATTACAGAACTATTACTGCTAATGATGGAATTGAGGCGATCGCTCTTTATGCCAAACATCACCAAAAGATTGATCTTGTTTTAATCGATATTATGATGCCTGAAATGGATGGAATTACTGCGATTCGCGCTCTACAAAAAATTAATCCTCAACTCAAATTTATCGTTACAAGTGGGCTGGCATCCACCAGTAAGCTTAATGAAATCAACGATTTGGGTTGCTCCACTTTTTTAGCCAAACCTTATACAGAAACAGAGTTATTGAATGCTTTACGGAACTTAATTTTACAGTAAGTGAGTGGGATCTCGAAAAATTCGTGGCTTTGTTACCTTTGTTACTTTTATCAACATTTGCAAACAAATTTCACAGTTCTATATGTTAGTTTAATAATCAAGGCATATTGTTAATTAAATTATTCAAGTTTTTCTCTAATGGCTTTTTAATGTCTAAAGCTCATTGAATAATTTAGTTAATTTAATTTTTTCAGATCTGTCATTATTCAGTGATTTTACTTAAAATTTAAAATATTCCAATCAGTTAGAAAAGTAATTTTACTTAAATTCAGTTGATGAGTCAACAATTCTTTAAGATATTCAGAAAATATTTATACTAAAATGATAGATGTCTACCATAAATTGCCAAACAAAGTGTTAAAGCAGATTTTTATAGCTGAGTCTGGCTGGAAAATAGTTTATCAGGTCGATTCTCAGTATTATATAGAAGATATTATTGCCTATGCTTTTATTAAAAATGGAATCTATTACGAATTAATTCCTTTAACTTTAAACGAGCTTCATTTATGCCAGACCATCAATGATTATACTCTAAAAGATGGCTATATTGGTATGATTAATCCTCAAAATGAATTAATTATTGCTAATCATATAATAGAAGATCAAAGTCATATAAATATTCAACAAATTAAAGAAGCTTTTAAAAAAAATAGAATTAAATTAGATGAAATTTAAAAGATTTTAAACTGATTTATTTTTCTCTTGCCAAGCTTTAGGTGTCATACCTCTATATTGGCGGAATTGACGAAAAAAGTAGCTTGCATTAGAATAACCTACAGTGATGGCAATTTGCTCCACTGCCCATTTAGTATTTTTAAGTAAATTACAAGCTTCTACTAAGCGGCGTTCAATAATCCATCGATTTACAGTTCGTCCGGTTTCCTGTTTAAGTTGATTAGTTAAATAAGCGGGAGAATAACCAACTGAGCGGGCTACATCTGATAAAGAAATTTCTCGATGATAATTAGCCTCTATAAAATCAAAAACTTCTTTAAAAGAAGAATTAATCGGGAAAATAGATTCTATTTCTTGTTCAGTAGTGATAGAAGTTGATAAAGAATTGTCATCTTTATGAACTTCTTCTAAAGCTTGCTGACACCGACTTAAATAACAGCGTTCTAGCATGGTTTTTCGTTGAAGTCGCGCCGAAATTGCACCTAATAATTCTTCAGGTGTTAGAGGTTTAGTTAAATAATCATCGGCTCCTAGTTCCATCGCTTGACGATACTCAATCCTAGCTTTTTTCGCAGTCATAAAAATGAGCGGAATCATAGATGTCGTAGGGTCTTGGCGTAGTTGACTCAAAACGCTATAACCATCTATTTCGGGCATAATAATATCACACAAGATGAGGTCAGGTAAATATTGTCGTGCTTGCTGAATACCACTAATTCCATCTTCTGCACTAATAATACGAAACCCTTTAGACTCAAGAAATTCTTGAAATAAATGACGATTTAAAGAGTCATCTTCAATTAGCAAAATATCTGCCATAGTCTTTTCCGTATAATAAAGTTAAGTGAATCACAAAAAAATTTTGGCTCGGCTCTAAAGGCTCAAAAAAATTTATGTCTTTTTGTAGATAAAACTTTTTTCGCTATTTTGTAAGCAAAGTCACTATTGCTTATGATGGTTATGCTTAATAGCTAAGGCTCTACCCGTAGATTAGCTATATGTTAAGTTTTATAAATCTGTCTTAAGATGGATTTCACACTTAAAGAATCGAGCTAAGTTTGTCTTCTTTGTTATCAGCAACTTTATCAAATTTTTGAACTTATAAAAAAACGATACGATGACTGTTATAGATGGTGAATTTTTACTTCTATAATATTTAAATTTTAAGATAATGATTAGGCTTGTTATAATTTAGCGTGGAGAATTGATTCGGGGTTATGAAAGCGAAACACATAAATTAAAAGGTAGGATGATCTTGTGTCCTTCTAAAAGACAGTTGTCATTAAAATGGCTTATTGGTTAATAAAATCAGAACCTGATGTTTATAGTATTGATGATTTGCGCCGCGATCGTCAAACGATTTGGGATGGAGTCCGAAACTATCAAGCGAGAAATTTTTTACGTCAGATGCAAGTAGGAGATTTAGGATTTTTTTATCATTCTAATACGTCTCCTCTAGGGATAGTCGGTTTAGTAAAAGTTATAGAAAGTGATGTAATTGATCCCACACAGTTTGATTCTAATAGTCCTTATTATGATCCTAAATCTATTTTAGAGTCGCCCCGTTGGTTTACGGTCAAAATAGAATTTGTCGAAGCGTTTACACAGATTATTACTCTAGAAACATTAAAACGAGAATTTAGCCCTGAGCAACTTTTGGTCGTCAGAAAAGGGAATCGTTTGTCAGTAATGCCAGTAGAAATAGAAGTGGCTCAAAAGCTTTTACTCAGGTAGATAATTAGAATCTAAAACCTGCTCAACACTAAAAGGACAAAGATCAGGAAAAGTATCTATTACTAAATCTGTTTCATCGGATGCTAATTCTCGTCCATCTTGATACGCAATCTCGAAACCTTCATCAAATGTACGCTGAAGACTAGGACTATCTTTAAAGGCTTCTTGAATTCTTTTTCGATGTTCTCGTATTGTGGAACGCCAACTATTAGAACGCATTGAAGGTTGATATTTCCATTTTAATAAGTGCATTAATAAAACTCTCAAATTACTTTTCAAAGCTGCTCTTTCACTTCTTCCCGTTGTTTCTATTTCTTCGATTAGATTATCATAATCAATTTGGTCGAGTTGACGAGTTTTCAATAAATTAGCCGTTGTTTCTAGCCACAAAACAAAATCAGTTTCATAGAGAGTTTGTTTATTAACTTGAGTCTTCATGATAATCTCTCTCTAAAAAAGGAACTTATTTCAGTATAGCGGTTCTCTGGTTGGGGAAAGAAGACAAAACGGCGATCGCACTTTTTGACTTATTGTGATAATGGTATAAAAGCGTACAACAACAAATAGGCGTGGTATGCTGTATATCTTCATTCGATCGCTAGTCTTAAAAAAAACCAACATTTATCTAACTGTCGTAAAAGATCGCGTTACAACCAAAAGTAAATGACTTCAATAGACTGGCAATTTTATGACTCAACGAACTTTCGGTGTGATCGGTTTAGCCGTTATGGGGGAAAATTTAGCCCTCAATGTAGAAAGCCGGGGTTTTCCGATTGCTGTATACAATCGTAGCCCAGGTAAGACAGATGAATTTATGGCAACTCGCGCCCAAGGAAAGGACGTAAAAGCCGCCTATAGCCTAGACGAATTCGTTCAAATTTTAGAACGTCCCCGCAAAATCCTCGTAATGGTTAAAGCAGGGAAACCTGTCGATGACGTAATTGCCCAACTCAAACCCCTATTAGATCCAGACGATATGATTATCGATGGGGGTAACTCTTTGTATGAAGATACGGAAAGACGCGCCAAAGAACTCGAAGCGACTGGACTCGGTTTTGTCGGCATGGGTGTCAGTGGTGGCGAGGAAGGCGCATTAAATGGACCTAGTTTGATGCCAGGTGGCACGAAAGCCGCTTATGATTACTTAGAACCCATTTTGGTCAAAATTGCTGCCCAAGTCGATGACGGACCTTGTGTGACCTATATCGGGCCAGGTGGTGCGGGACACTATGTCAAAATGGTACACAATGGCATTGAATACGGGGATATGCAGTTAATTGCTGAAGCCTACGATGTCCTAAAAAATGGCTTAGGTTTGACGAACCCGCAATTACAAGAAGTTTTCGCCGAGTGGAATACCACCGATGAATTAAATTCCTATCTCATCGAAATTACCGCCGATATCTTTAAATATATCGATCCAGAAACGAATCAGCATTTAGTTGATTTAATCATGGATACTGCCGGACAAAAGGGTACAGGACGCTGGACGGTCATGAGTGCCTTAGAATTGGGTGTGGGTATTCCAACGATTTATGCTGCTGTCAACGCCCGTATTATGTCGTCAATTAAAGATGAACGGGTTGCTGCATCTAAAGAACTGATGGGCCCATCGACTAAATTTGAGGGAGATGTTGCCACTTATGTGAATAAGGTACGGGATGCCCTTTATTGTTCTAAGATGTGTTCCTATGCTCAGGGTATGGCACTTATAGCCAAGGCTTCGGCAGAATACAACTATAATATCAGTCTGCCCGAATCGGCTCGCATTTGGAAAGGTGGATGTATTATTCGTGCTGGCTTTTTGGATAAGATTAAAAAGGCTTTCCAAGAAAACCCCGGTTTACCTAATTTACTGCTTGCACCTGAGTTTAAACAAAGTATTCTAGATCGACAAGAAGCATGGCGCGAAATTTTGGTACTAGCTAACCAGTTAGGTATCGCTGTTCCTGCGTTTAGTTCTTCTCTAGACTATTTTGACGCTTATCGACGCGATCGTTTACCCCAAAACCTAACTCAAGCGCAACGCGACTATTTTGGCGCACATACCTACGAACGGACGGATAAACCAAAAGGTGAATTCTTCCATACTGAATGGTCTCATTCTTCGTAGTATTTCGTATACGAAAGATTTAGCTTGAATAAAGTAGTACATTAATACCAATACTGTACTAGACGGTTAGTTTATTAAGAAGGCCGTCTTAGAATTTTCTCTGAGACGGTTTTAAAATAGGGGTGATGTGTAGCCACCCGCAAGAACGGTTAAGGATTACCAGTAAAATTAGCTTTGTTTAAAATTCCCACAACAAGAATACCAATGATGCTTAAAAAAGCAATCATAAAAGTATTGAGACGCGAATCAATACCCCCTAGACGCGCATTGTTATCATCGAATCGTTTTTCAATGCCTTTTAACTGTTCATTCGTTTTGGCCATGTAAACATCTAACTTTTTCTCAAGAGAATCTATTTTTCTGTCGATTTTTTTCTCAAGAGTGTCTACTTTCTCGTCGATTTTTCGGTCTAGTCCGTCGATTTTTCGGTCTAAATCACTAAACCGATTGTTAATTAAATCTTCTAACCGCTTTAAATCGGCTTCTGTTAATGTAGACATTTTTGCTATACTCCTTATTAGTTGAAAGGTTTTTCAATCCCCTAAAGGTAAAAACTATAGGGGACTAATTATATTATGAGCTTATTCGACTGTGACGATCGCTTCTTTTGATAAGGAAAGAACTTCATTTATGTTAAAAATAAGTTTTTATTTTACTTTTGAATGAAGGTAAATGCTATATTTCACAGATTAACTAGGCAATGTTCCACCTTTTTTGTTGTTCCGATGATGGCGATAAATTCCATAATTAACAATATACGAACCACCAACCAAAACGATTAGCAAACCAGTCCATTTTAAGGATAAATTTAAATCCATTGTTGAAACAATACCAAAGTTACCCAAACCCCAAAGTAATAATAAGGTTAGATAAGTTTTCTTTTTAGATAAGCGTATTTTTTGCGTCATTTTTACTACTATTTTGTTTATATTTGATTATTTTTGGCGAAATTAAATAATCTCTCTATATTGATTTAAAGATAAACCTGTTCTATGTTTTATATCAATCACTGAATAATATTGACCATTTTTCTCTCTTTCTTCAATAATTCTTTGCGCTACTTTTTCATCTAGTCCACAGCGAATTAATTCTGTTGTTGAATAACTATTAACTCGTCTCCATGATAAATCTTCTTCTTGTTCAGGATGATATCTAAAGGTTATTAATGGTTCTAATTTTTTGAGATAGTTTTTAGGAATTCCCGCAATATCTGATAATTCTTCTATATCAGTAAAGAAATATCCTTCATTTCGCAGTAATTCTATATTATTCGCATAAACGATCGGTAATTCTAATTGATATACCATTTCATCTTTAGAACATTTATTAATATCAATTTTTGGCTCATTTTTGTCGATGATTTGAGGTTCTTCAAAACTGTCTAAAACTCTTGAATTTTTCTTATAAGATTTTCTTTGAATATAAAAAGCTGTTAAAATTTGAGCCATCCAAAATAACAAAAATGGTAAAAGTTGATTGGATGTATAGACTAAATTAATGATAATAAATACTGTGCCTAAAATTAGCCAAGTTCTCGTTTTAGTTCTGTAACCTTCATAGGCGATCGCTCCTCCTCCTATAATGGGAACCCACGCTAACCAAAGCCAATTAAGAGTATTTTTCTTACGAGTTGATAGTTTCATCTTTTCTATAATGAATCTAAATATTTACGTCGTTTTTCTTCGTATTCTTCAGCAGTAATTACTCCTGAATCATACAATTTTTTGAGGTCTACTAAAATCGCCATTTTATCTCTAGAAGACTCTTGAACTAGATGACTTGGGCTAATATAATTTCCTTGTTGTGTTAAAGTATACCCTAAATTATACTTAACATTAAAGCTTTGTTCGGACATAATTAATAATCCGATAAAGTCGAAGAAAGCGAAAATACTCGGAATAAATGTCCAAAAAAATAATAAATATAAAACGCCCGCTAGAGTTTCGCCCAAATAGAATTTATGGATACCAAAACCACCCAAGAAGAAAACTAACAATGTTGCTGCTACTTTATTTTTCATCTTTTTTCTTTCCTTTTAAATTGCTCATTTTTTTATTTGTTCTTATCACTTTTGTCACCCAATAATAAAGAATTACAATTCCGATTTGTGCTTCGAGAAAGAGCAAGTATCCTCTAATCATATAGTTTAGCTCTAAAGTTGAGTTGAATGTAAAAATTATTCCACCCATCGCTAAAAAAGGAACTAATCTAAGCCACTTAGGAGATATTTTACTACTTAAATAATGATTCATTTTAATCACTTTACTTCCTCAAAAACGCTTATTATACAAACGTGTCATAGTGCAATTTTAAGCTAAACTAACTCGATGCACTGGTATAAAATCTTAAAGCAAATTTCCAAAAAAAGATAGATATGAATAACAAACTAACGGCTAAAATTGCTGCACCCAAAATTCCAAACAAATGACTTTTATTTAACATCACTTGAGCAGGAATCGTTGTTAAAAAAGCTACGGGAATAATAAATGTAAAAAAGACGCGATAAATAGCGGGATAAGCTACTATTGGATAACGTCCAGCTTCTAAAAAACCTCGTAAGACTTCCGTTACATTATATATTTTAACAAACCAAATGCTCGTTGCTCCCAACATAAACCAAAGACTATATAAAATAATGGTTCCCAATACAATAGGCACGATTCCCAATAAATAAGATTTAAGCGTTAAATTTAGTTGAATCCCTGCATATACAATAATAATAACGCCAAAAACTAAATCAGGAAAGCCCCAAGGTGATAAAGTTCTTGTCGATAACCAAAACTGACTACTAATGGGTTTGAGTAACACAAAATCTAAAGTACCTTGTTCTACTTGTTCTACAATTCGATTAAGATTAGGAACTAAAAATGTGGCTGAAATTCCCTGAAGTAGAGTAAATATACCCAAAACAATCATTGCTTCAGGCCAACTCCACCCCTCAAACTGATAACCTGTTCGATAAAATAGAAATAATCCAAACAAACTACCCGCTAGATTTGCTAAACTACTGAAGCCAGCAATCACAAAGTTTAAACGATACTCTAATTCTGCTGCGATCGCTGTACTCCAAAACAAACGAATTAAATGTAAATATCTCTTCATAATTTGAAAAATTTTTAAAAAGTTATGTTATGCCAAACCCACGAGGGAGAGAATTGTTAAAATTTCGTAAGATCTCCTTCATTTTATCAAAATTAATTTAATTATAATATTGAGTAAAATCTTTAATCAAATGCGAAATGAATAAATCAAGTTCTTTAATTAAACAACTTAAACTAAACTTTGAACCACAGTATCAAAACAAAGAACCCAAGTATAGCGATCCCGAAAAGCCCGTCACTGAACAATTATCGGCTGCGGTATTCACCGAAAATGGAAAATATTTATGGTTAGCTGCTGATGAAGAAATTGCCATAGAACGTCTAGAAAAAATCGATGATAAAACCTACGGAAATCATCAACGATTTGCACTACAAGACTTATTAGATGACTTCGATCCAAAACAAAAAGAAGTTGATATCGAAGGATTAGATTATGATGGTCAATATCTCTGGTTAATTGGTTCTCATAGCAGCAAACGCAAAAAAGCTAAAGAAAATCCAATTAGTGGCAAACAATTAACAGTTGCTCTGGATGGAAATCGCTATTTACTCGCTCGTATTCCTATAAAGGACGGAAAATTAATCAAATCCACTGAATCAGAACATTCAGCCGTACTCAAGCGAGAACCCAATAGTAATGAATTACTTACAGTTTTAGCACAAGATCCTTATCTTGGGGAGATCATTAGGAGTAATTTACCTGGAAAAGATAATGGTTTTGATATAGAAGGTTTTGTCATTAAAAATAATAAAATATTAATTGGGCTGCGGGGACCCGTTTTAAGAGGGATTGCTATCTTAATTGAAATTGAACTAGAAGAAGCACAACAGGGCATTCTTACCCTAAAAACGATTGGAACCGACGAAAAAGGTTATAAACTTCATTTTATAGACCTCAATGGCTTAGGAATTCGAGAACTTTGTATGAATGAAAATAATTTACTGATTTTAGCAGGGCCAACCATGAGTTTAGATGCTTCAATGAGGCTATTTCAGTTAAATGATCCTTTTAGTCTACAAGAAAATAGTTTGACTGAAGCGCAAGATAATTTACTAAAAATCTTATTTGAAATTCCTCATGGTTTCCAAAACGACCGCGCTGAGGGAATAACCCTGTATACTGATGAAAATGAACGTAAATCCATCTTA
Organism: Aphanothece hegewaldii CCALA 016; assembly: GCF_003007785.1. Lineage (GTDB taxonomy): Bacteria > Cyanobacteriota > Cyanobacteriia > Cyanobacteriales > Microcystaceae > Chroococcus > Chroococcus hegewaldii. Next base: position 275,070 of record NZ_PXOH01000004.1, read on the forward strand.
GTTGTCTATGATACTCCTAATAAACAGCGTCTTGACAACAACGAATTCACTGTATTATCAGATATCTTCCAATTACCTTAAAAATTATTTTAAATTAAAATAATAGACAAGTCTCAATCATTGAACTCATGAATCTTTCCTCACCTTGGGTAATAGCGTTCGCCATCAATACCATATTACTAACGATCGCCTATATCATTCCCAAAAAACTGTTAACCCCTGCGGGTTATCTCCATGCTTGGTTACTGGGTGTGATCATTTGGGGTACACTGGGATGGCGTGGCTATGCGCTCATGATGTTTTATTTTTTCGTCGGATCAGCAGTCACTCGTATTGGCATCCAACAAAAAGAAGCAGAAGGAATAGCCGAAAAACGTTCGGGAATGAGAGGGCCAGAAAATGTCTGGGGATCAGCCCTAGCCGGCACGATCTGCGCTATACTAACCTTACTGGTCAGTTCCCCCATCAAAGAATTATTGATTTTAGGTTATGTGGCGAGTCTGAGTACAAAACTATCGGATACCAGCGCCAGTGAAGTTGGGAAAGCTTACGGAAAAAGTACATTTTTAATTACTACTTTACAACCTGTACCACGAGGAACCGAAGGTGCAATTAGTCTAGAAGGAACATTAGCGGGGGTAGTTGCTTCGGCTGCGATCGCCTCTTTAGGTTTGGGACTTGGTATAATCAACCCAATAGGCGTTATTTGGTGTATCATCGCTGCTTTTATCGCCACAAATTTAGAAAGTGTGATCGGTGCAACTCTACAAAATCAATGGGAATGGTTAACCAATGAATGGGTTAACGTCATTAATACCATTATCGGTGCAACGATCGCTATTTTATTCGGTATTTTAATCTAAAAAAACTCGATGAACAACAGAAGACTCAAAAAGTTACTGACTTATCTTTATCCCCATTGGCGAACTATTTTAATCGGGGTTGTCGCCTTATTTTTTGTAAATAGTTTGAGTGTTTACATTCCTTTACTTATTCGAGATGGAGTCGATCAACTCAAGTCAACTTTTAAATTTTCCCAAGTCTGGTACTATGTGATCCTAATTTTAGTACTAGCAACGCTCATGTTTGCGATCCGTTTATTATCACGGGTTTTGTTATTTGGTGTGGGTCGTCAGGTAGAATATGAACTTAAACAAAAGATTTTTCAGCATTTATTAAAACTCGAACCCGCATACTTTGCTATTAATACATCTGGAGACTTGATCAACCGCGCAACCAGTGATGTTGATAATATTCGTCGTTTATTAGGATTTGCGGTTTTAAGTATCGTTAATACCTTTTTTGCTTATACTTTAACACTGCCCGCCATGTTAGCGATCAATGTTCCTCTCAGTTTATGGGCAGTTACAATTTATCCATTGATGCTCATTACTGTACAATTATTTAGCGATCGCTTGAGAGTAGAACAACTAGAAGTACAAGAAAGTCTTTCAGATATCAGTGAATTGATCCAAGAAGACATGAGTGGAATGTCTCTCATTAAAATTTACGCCCAAGAAGATAACGAAAAACGTGCCTTTGAAGTCAAAAACAAAAATTTATTAGATGCTAATTTAAAATTAGCCCTCACCAGAAATTTATTATTTCCCATCGTTGAAGGATTATCTTATGTTAGTTTATTGATTTTATTAGCTTTGGGAACCCGTGCGATTATTAGAGGAGAAATTACAACAGGCGATTTTATTGCTTTAATTATCTTAGTCGAAGGTTTAGGCTTCCCCACCGCCTTACTCGGATTTACAATTACAGCTTATCAAAGAGGTGAAGTCAGTATTGATCGCATCGAAGCAATTTTACAGGTAGACCCCCAGATAAAAAATGCTCCCAATAGCCATTCAATGCCGCTAGAACACGTTAAAGGAGAAATTAGGGCAAATAAGTTATCTTACACTTATCCAGGGGCGAAAAAGCCAGCCTTAAAAGAAGTTAGTTTTAAAATTTTAGCAGGTGAAACAGTGGCGATCGTCGGTCCCATTGGCTGCGGAAAATCGACTCTAGCAAATGCGATCCCTCGTCTATTGGATATTAATTCAAGACAATTATTTATTGATGATCAAGATATCACTCAAATTAACTTAGCTGATTTACGCTCATCGATCGCCTACGTTCCCCAAGAAAGTTTTCTCTTCAGTACAACCATTCAAAATAATATACGCTATGGTGATCCGATCTCCGAACCAATAAACGTCGAAACTGCTGCCAAACAAGCGCAAATTCATCCAGAAATCTTGAATTTCCCGCTACAATATGAAACCTTAGTCGGCGAAAGAGGGATCACCCTTTCTGGAGGACAACGACAAAGAACCGCATTAGCAAGAGCCTTATTAATCAATGCACCCATTTTAATTCTAGATGATGCCCTTTCGAGTGTTGATAATGAAACAGCCACAAAAATTTTAAATAATCTTTCGACAGAACAGAAAAAAACCGTTATTTTTATTTCTCATCAATTATCGGCTGTTGCAAATGCCGATCGTATTTTTGTCATGGATAAAGGAGAAATCGTCCAAATGGGAACTCATGAAGACTTATTATTGCAAAGCGGACTTTATCAACGATTATGGAACCAACAACAATTAGAAGCGACTTTAAATTAAACCCCAAAAATCTAATCACCATCCGAGCAAGTCATTAAACCAAGAGAAAATATCGACATCGATCCGATCAATAGCAGATAGAATGATTGGGATTAATATAGTATCTCCCTACGAAGACTGCTTATGCCACGTCGCAACGATATTAACAAAATCTTAATCCTGGGTGCAGGACCGATCGTTATTGGACAAGCCTGTGAGTTTGATTATTCGGGAACCCAAGCCTGTAAAGCCCTACGAGAAGAAGGCTATGAAGTGGTTTTAGCCAATTCTAACCCCGCTTCAATTATGACTGATCCAGAAATGGCCAACCGAACCTACATCGAACCTCTTACGCCAGAAATTATCGCCAAAATAATCGAAAAAGAACGCCCAGACGCAATATTACCAACAATGGGCGGACAAACAGCCCTCAATCTAGCAGTTGCACTATCTAAGAACGGAACCCTAGAAAAATACAATGTTGAACTCATTGGGGCTAAACTAGGAGCGATCGAAATGGCCGAAGATCGGGAACTCTTTAAGAAAGCGATGGCTAAAATTGGTGTTCCCGTTTGTCCTTCTGGTATTGCTAATAATCTTGATGAAGCTAAAGCGATCGCCCTTGAAATCGGTTCTTATCCTCTCATTATCCGTCCTGCCTTCACATTAGGGGGAACAGGAGGCGGTATAGCCTACAACCAAGAAGAATATGAGGTAATGGCACAATATGGCTTAGATTGTTCGCCAATGTCGCAAATTCTAGTTGAAAAATCCTTGATCGGTTGGAAAGAATATGAACTCGAAGTAATGCGAGATCTAGCCGATAATGTAGTTATTATTTGTTCGATCGAAAACTTTGACCCGATGGGCGTTCATACAGGTGACTCGATCACAGTTGCCCCCGCACAAACCCTAACCGATAAAGAATACCAACGTCTACGAGATTATTCTAAAGCAATTATCCGCGAAATCGGCGTGGAAACAGGCGGATCTAATATTCAGTTTTCTGTCAACCCCCAAAATGGCGATGTAATCGTTATTGAAATGAATCCTAGGGTATCTCGTTCCTCAGCCTTAGCATCGAAAGCTACAGGTTTTCCGATCGCTAAATTTGCCGCTAAACTAGCAGTAGGCTACACCCTAGACGAAATTTCTAACGATATTACCAAAAAAACCCCCGCATCTTTTGAACCAACGATCGATTATGTAGTAACGAAAATTCCTCGTTTTGCCTTTGAAAAATTCCCAGGATCATCATCCACTCTCACCACCCAAATGAAGTCAGTCGGGGAAGCGATGGCTATTGGGCGAACTTTCCAAGAATCCTTTCAAAAAGCCTTAAGATCACTAGAAGTTGGACGATTTGGCTTTGGTTGCGATCGTGATGAAACTTTACCCCCACTCTCCCAAGTTCGCGCAGGTTTACGAACTCCTAACCCAGATCGCGTCTTTACGATTTATCAAGCAATGAAACTGAGGTTAACGGTTGAGGAAATTCACGAACTCACGGCGATCGATCCTTGGTTTTTAGATAAATTAAATGAACTTCTAGAAACCGAAAATTTCCTTAAACAAACGCCTCTTAAACAAATTACCGCCGAACAAATGCGGTATGTCAAACAACAAGGATTTAGCGATCGTCAAATTGCTTATGCGACGAAAACCAATGAAGATGAAGTTCGTCAAGTCCGCAAACAGTTAGGAATTATTCCCGTTTACAAAGTTGTTGATACTTGCGCTGCTGAATTTGAAGCCTTTACCCCTTATTTCTATTCTACCTACGAGCCAGATATTACCGAAGTCATGCCCTCTGACAACCGAAAAGTGATGATTTTAGGCGGTGGGCCGAACCGTATTGGACAAGGGATCGAATTTGATTACTGTTGTTGTCATGCGGCTTTTTCTTTAAGTGATGCAGGGTTTGAAACCATTATGGTTAACTCTAACCCAGAAACCGTATCCACGGATTATGATACGAGCGATCGCTTATACTTTGAACCTTTAACTAAAGAAGATGTGATCAATATCATCGAAGCAGAAAACCCAGAAGGCGTAATTATTCAATTTGGCGGGCAAACACCCTTAAAATTAGCCGTCCCGCTACAAAAATATCTAGAAAGCCCTAACTGTCCCGTAAATACCAAAATTTGGGGAACTTCTCCCACCTCTATTGATATCGCTGAGGATCGAGAAAAATTTGAACAAATTCTTCGCAATTTAAATATTACTCAACCTGCAAATGGACTAGCACGAGACTATAAAGATGCAGTTGCCGTATCTAAACGAATTGGTTATCCAGTAGTAGTACGTCCGTCCTATGTATTGGGAGGTCGTGCCATGCAAATTGTGTTTAGTGACGAAGAATTAGAACACTACATGACTTTTGCTGTAAAAATCGAACCAGATCACCCAATTCTAATCGATAAATTTCTCGAAAATGCGATCGAAGTTGATGTGGATGCTTTAGCCGATGGTACAGGAAAAGTAATCATCGGTGGCATTATGGAACACATCGAACAAGCGGGCGTACATTCGGGTGATTCTGCGTGTTCACTTCCCTATACTTCCCTTTCTGAGTCAGTAATAGAAACGATTCGCAATTGGACAATTCAACTCGCTAAAGCTTTAAATGTAGTTGGATTAATGAATATTCAGTATGCCGTACAAGGCGAACAAGTGTACATCCTAGAAGCCAACCCCCGCGCTTCTCGAACCGTTCCCTATGTTTCTAAAGCGACAGGTATACCTCTAGCCAAAATGGCCTCATTAATCATGTCAGGACGTACCATCGAAAGTTTAGGCCTCGCTGATGAATTTATACCCCGTCATATTGCCGTTAAAGAAGCTGTATTACCTTTCCAAAAGTTCCCCGGTGCAGATCTATTACTGGGTCCAGAAATGCGCTCTACAGGCGAAGTAATGGGCATTGACAGCGATTTTGGTAAAGCCTTCGCCAAAGCTGAACTCGCCGCAGGAGTTCAACTCGCCACTGAAGGAACCGTTTTTGTATCCATGAACGATCGAGATAAAATGGCTACCATTCCCGTCGTCAAAGATTTAATGGAACTAGGATTTAAAGTCGTAGCGACTTCAGGAACACGCCAAGTTTTACTAGAAAATGGTGTTGAAGGGGTAGAAGTTGTGCTAAAACTTCATGAAGGTCGTCCCCATGTTATCGACTGGATCAAGAATAATTGGATTCAGTTTATTATTAATACTCCCAGTGGTGAAGAACCTCAAGCCGATGGACGCATGATTCGCCGAACTGCACTAGATTATAAATTACCCATTATTACAACGATCGCAGGGGCTAAAGCAACTGTCGCCGCCATTCGTTCTTTACAGTCTTCGCCATTAGAGGTGAAAGCGATACAGGATTATCTAATCGAAAAATAAACGATTTTTTTTGTAGGGGTTTGGTCTCCAAACCCTTCTTAATCTCAAATTAATTTGATTTTTCTGGTAAATCTATCTTTAACTCTACTATATTTAAAATTAAAATAGCGTTGATAAAAAAGAAATCTTTTTTGATTTTTACTCATTTTAGACCATTCGGCATAAGCAGGAAAAGCCACATCGTTAAAAAATGAAACCCATTTATTAAGCGTTTGTTGAATGCTAGTTTCTTTAGCTCTTTCGTAGCCATTTTCAACCATTTTATGATATAGTTCAGGGTAATTTTTCAGTTTTTTAACCGCTTGAATTGCCTCGTCAACAGAACGAACTATAATAAAGTCTAAATCTGTTTTTCGTTCTGCCATAAAGCCTGATTCTGGTGTTAAAATAGCTGGTACACCTGCGTGCCAAGCATTGATTAGTTTAATCGCACCTTTGTTAAGATAAATATTTGATTCAAAACTACGAGCCGCTACGATAACATCAAGACAAGTATAATCATTCCATTGAGAGCTATTAAATATGGGCAACCAATGACAATTTAAAGAGGATAAAGCATCTTTCCAAGTCGTTGATATTAATTCTGGTGCAATCTGACTTTTTGAACCAATATAAGCAATATTTTCTACATTACTCAAACGCTTTTTATCTCTAGGAATTAATCCAGGAATCGGCCAATGATTAATTAAATGGGGATTCCAAATCGTATTTTTTTCTTTTTGCCAATCTATCGGGTTATGAATTGTATGTAAATGTGCTGATGGATGATATTCTTTATCACTTTTGGCACAAATTAGCATTACTTGATCGAGAAATGGGTAATTGTTTGCTAGTGTATCACGATCAGCAATTAATATTCCTTCATCAGGAATTTTCTCAGTAATTTTGCAAGGGAAACCAGCTTGTTTAAGATAAAAATATGTTTGAGCAATCCAAGCCATAAAATTACTGTGATGACTCCTCCATTGTGTGTGGTTTTCTTGAATAATTTGTTGCTGAATTTTATGTGGAGTATAAAAGTATATTTTGGTCATTTTAATACTACAAATTAACGTTTATATTCTCAAATTTGGGAATCGAAGCAATTAATAGCTTAGTATAATCTTCTTTGGGATGATTAATAATATCTTTTGCTGTACCATGTTCAGCAATTTTACCTTTATTCATCACAATAATACGATCGCTCATAAATCTGACTACACTTAAATCATGGGAAATAAAAATATAAGTGAGTTGAAAATCCTGTTGTAGTTCTTTCAATAAGTTCAAAACTTAGGCTTGTCCTGAAACATTTAGCGCGGAAACCGATTCATCATAGACAATCAACTGAGGATTTAAGGCTAAGGCTCTTGCAATACAAATCCGTTGTTTATTGTCCACTGAGGCATTTGTATTGCTAGTAAGTTGAAGCAAAAATCAAGCCTACTCTACAGATAACTCGTTGGTGATGTTATTGATCTGTTGTTAAACCTCAAATTAAAACTCCAAATTCATCTCGATTGATAAACATTCCAATTACT
>NZ_PXOH01000042.1 GCF_003007785.1 Aphanothece hegewaldii CCALA 016
TTGGCGGGAGCTACTCGTTGCCCCCATACCTGAAAAAGCCTATGACTTCCCGACCTCCACTCGTTTGTAGGGACTACCAGAAATCATACATTCCCTGCATCGCGGCGGCATCGCGACTAGCGGCAGGGATGCTACTTTCGGGTGCGACTGACAAATCTTCTACTATCTTAATTAACCGCTTATTTAAGCGTTTATCTCCTAAATCTGACCATTTTAATTCTTCTTCTGCCCAAGTCATCTTCTTACCTCCTCTTTCTCTTCTATTTTTACTCTACCTCCATTTTAATTGAGTCATTTTTTGAATTTTGTTAAGCTAATATTACTAATTATTTTTTTTTGTGTTTTTTAGTATTCTCTTTTTTGAACTTTTGAAACTAAAATCTCTGTAATACTTGCTACATAAGCTTTATAGCTTTGTTAAGAAAGATGCGATACACGCATAGATCATAAGTTAATTTTCATCTAGCTCGGTAGTGACGTTCAGGATGATCGCTCAGATAGCCAATTGATCAAATCTTCAACACTGGTAAAGTCTAATAAGTCTTCTGCTAACTGTTCTAGCCGTTCTAAGGAAAGACTTTGAATCTTTGTGGCTAAAGATGGCGGGATTTGTCCAAAACGACGGTTCAATAACCGTAGGATTAACTTGACTTCCCCTTTAACTTCACCTTGTGCCAATATATCTTGATAAATTACAGATTCTTTCATAATGTCCTCTCTTATTAACTTTTGAATCACTTCCTTCTTTAATATTAGACCCGCTAGAATCGCTGTGGCCGCCATGATATTGCTTTTCTCGGTTCGATTCTCGATGCTTTCAATTCGTTCTGCTACCGTTTTTAATGTTTCTTCTCGATCTTCGGTTTTCCCTAACACCGCTAATGGTAGCAATCCTAGTCCTTCTCCTAATTCTTCTGGTGGGATTTCCCAAAGTTTGATCACTCCAAATTCATGACGGGTTTTCGAGAGTTCAAACACGGTCTGTTCAACTAGCTCTGAACCTGTCTTCTTTAAATAGATTACCACCTGTCGCATTTCTTTGTTCGGAAAGCGACGATACACCCTCGTTCGATAGTCTAACATCCGAAACGCCATATTTGGGTCGGGTTCCTTTTGGAACTCTAAATGAAGGACTTCAGATGATGATTCCAACAAAATTAGACTATCGGCGCGGATTGGCTCAAGTAATAATTCTGACGGACTAAGTTGGGTTAGCGTAGTTTCTTCTCCTAATAACCAACGAGCAAAGTCACTGCTATAACTTTCGGCGAGAAACTTACAAATTGGATCATACATAATTATGATTTTAGCAGATTAAATGATTGTTCATTTCAGCTTTATCTTTAACTTATAATATGTTACAATAAAGATAGAGATAGCTAACTAACAAAACTATGCCTCGTACTTCGTCACCAACTAACTTAAAAGACTCTCAATTGGTAATCTCTATCAAACAAGAGATTGACTCCAAGGGTTGGCAAGCGGTTCGGAATTCTGTTGTCATTGCTTACCAACAACGTCTTTCCGACATTGAGCAAAAACGAGGTCAACTGAGTGACGATGAATTTAAGAAGAAACGCTTCAAACGCCTCTCAGAAACCGAGTTAATGACTCTGAGAGCGAGAATTAAACGATTACAAAGAAAGACAATTTGTTTCTCTAAATCTGAAGAAATGCACGATATTGTGAGCGGACTATTTATTAATAAATATGAGTTTAACTTAAGTCTTTAAACACAGAAAAATAACATCACCAAAATTATTGGCGAAGCTCAAAGGAGTCAAAAAAGCTAGTTACCTCTTTTGAGATAGCATTAGTATTTTTTTGTCCGATAGCAAGAACATAGACTTGTTGATTGATTAAATAAACCTTAAAACTGATAATTTCATTACCATTTTGCATCGTCAATTCTCTCACGGGGTATTGTTTCCAACTTGTGGAGCTATCGTCAAGCAAGGTGAAGTCGGTTTTTGCAACAATTCCATCTCGCACCAACGATAGTAGCTCGTTAGGATTTGCCGTTTGCTCTGTTGTTAAACGTTGAGAATAAGCAGCAACAAAACGGTATGATTTAGGTTGATTTGCAAAAACGTTAAAGGAAAGCTGATTAGTTCCTAAATTGAGGATAATTGTCTCTTGACTTTGAACAACGGCTTGGGGCATCCATACAGAAAATCCTCCATCCTGAAATAGATATTTTTGCCATTTAAGCTGATCTTCAATAATTGTCAATCTTGGAGATGGAACAATAGGGGAAGAATCAGAATTTGATTGCTGGTTTTGCTGTTGTTGGAAGCGTTGTATTTCTTGTTCCATCTGCACCTGACCGTCACGGAAAAAAGCCGGACGATTTAATAGTCCTTGAGCCAAACTTGATGACGCTATACTCAAAAGACTTAAACTACTCATGAGACCAAACAAATAATATTTGAGAATTTCTGATTTTGTCAGCAATTTAATTAGTTTGACCGAACCATTTTTCATAAAGTTGATCGTAAACCCCTTTTTCCTTTAATGTGAGTAAAGCTTGATTAATACGCTCTCTATAAATACTATCTTGCTTAAGCGCGATTCCATAACTCTGTTTTTGAAAAATAGCTCCTACAGTTTTTACTTTTCCAGCCCCTTCGCCATTGGCATAATATAAAAGAACAGGAGCATCATAAACGATCGCATTAGCTTTTCTTTCTTCAAGAGCTTTAAATGCTTCTTCTATTGTATCAAATTCTAATAATCCAACTGGACGATTAGCTAGATATGCTGCGGCTGTGGTGCCTTTTACAGTAGCTACTTGTTTGCCAATAAGATCAGTAAATTTATTAATATCCGTTTTTAATTGCTGAACCGTTAGAACTGATGTAATTGAAGCAGTAAAATAAGAAATTAGCAATACACCGCTAAACATCCAAATCGCCGCAATAATTCTACCTGGCATATCTTTCGGGACTTTATCCCCATACCCAACTGTAACGACAGTGACAACAGCCCACCAAGAGGCTTCAAGAATGCCCTGTTTATAGTCTTTAGGAAACATATCTGAATTTTTTTGACGCTCAAAATACCAGATCAGATGGGCAGCAATCAAAATACTAACTAATATAAAACAAAGAGCTTGTAATAAGATCGGCGAAAATAAAAAAGAAAAAACCGAAAAAATCGATGAAGAAGATTGATTTAAAACGAGAATTTGTAGACCTGATTCAAAAAATGAATAAGAAAAATCTATTTTCTCTTCTCTTTCGGATGTTATTGTAATTCCAGCAACTGCTACATCAGTTGTCCCTACAGTCACAGAGTTTAAAAGAGCGATAATCGTTGGTTCTTCATAAATTTCGTATTCAATACTCAATTCTTGAGCAATTTCTTTCCATAATTCAATACTAAAACCTGTATACTGACCATTTTGCTCGAAAGCCAAAGGAGCGAACGATTTAGTCGCTACGCGCAAAGGAATAGGAACTTGAGCTTGTACAGGGTAGTTAAAAAAACAGATTAATACCCAGATCCCACCAAACTTTTTTATTTTTCGTGACCAGTGATTTAGTTGCAATGCTAATACTCTAAATAATCATTAAAATTTTATTAGAAATTGTTTTATAACATAGCACACAAGTTAAACTAGATATCAAATAAAATGCAAAATTTATCAAAAATTAATTATATGTTAGGGCAACGGCTTGCTTCACGATATCAAATTCTCAAAAAATTGAGTAGTACACAGGATCATCGAACTTACTTAGCTCAGGACTGCCAAAGTGTTGGTAATCTTAAATGTATCATTAAACAAATTCATCCACCCCTTAGTGATTCAAAAACCTTAGAGCAAGCGAGAAATTTAGTCCAGCAAGAAACAACAAAACTTGCTCAACTCAATGACTTTCCTCAAACGCCAAAACTTTTAGATAACTTTGAGGAAGCACAAGCCTTTTATTTAGTACAGGAATGGATTGAGGGAATTTCCTTAAAAGTAGAATTATCTAACATTTATCACTACTCGGAAGAACAAGTCATTACATTTCTTCAAGAAAGTTTAACAATCTTACAATTTATTCATGAAAAAAGAATCATTCATCAAAATATTAAACCGAGCAATTGGATTCGTCGTCAATCGGATAGCTGTTTAGTATTGGTTGGTTTAGGAAATATTAAACCACTTGGTAATAGTTTAGCTGCTACTATAACAAGTGAAAATAGCTGTTATATAGCTCCTGAGCAACTCAGAAATCGTCCTCAACTAAGCAGTGATCTTTATAGTTTGGGGTTAATAGCTATTCAAGCTTTAACGGGTATTAATCCAGTTAATTTTGATGAAGATGAGCAAGGAAAAATTTTATGGGAATCTCATTATAAAGGACTTTCTTCTCTCCCATCGATTCTTAACAAAATGATCAGCCTGGCACCTCAACAACGGTATTCTTCATCTCAAGAAAATTTAGCTGTTTTAAATTCTTGTTTTACTCCATTACAACATACTTATCGTCCTACAGAAATCCTCACTATTGCTCAAACACCCCAAAGTAATTCTGTTGTAACCACTTTACCCTCTCAGATTGAATTACCGCCTACCATCATAACAACTTCTGAGCTAGATACAATCCCAAAATATGAGTTGCTTGAATCCCATCTATTACCGCAACAAAATGCTCATAAAATAGTGAATAATAACAGTGAAATTATTGTAAACAAGATCTCAATAGAACAAAAAACTGCTTTCAAAAAAATCTTAAATTTTTGTCAATCAACCCTAGGAAAGAAACTAGGAATTGGACTGATGATTGGGTTAATATTTTTAATAATCTATAAATTCCTAGAAATGAGAGAACAACAACAAATTGCTAACGTAATCAATCAGATTGAATTATTGTATAATGATGGAGAATACCAAAAATGTATAGTTCAAACCAACTCAGTCGAAACAATTCAAATCAATGTACCAATAGAGAAAAGGTTAGAGCTAGAAAGTAAATGTATCCTAGGATCTGCCAGTCAACAAGCGGCTCAATTTCATTATGACGAAGCTTTAGCGATCGCAGTTAAAATTAGTCCCAATAGTCCAAATTATCAGCAAGCGCAAAAGTATATAGATGATTGGTCTTTAAATGTCTTGGAAAAAGCCAATCAATTTTATCAAGATCATGGCGATCTTAATCAGTCTTTAGAGATGCTCAAGGGAATTCCCGAAACTAGCCCCATTAAGAAAAAAGCCATTGAACAGTCAATAGAATGGCGAAAAGATCACCAAAATAAAGCAGGAAAAACTATAATTGATCTCTGTCAGCTTGATTCTAATTTATGTAGTCAATAAAAAGAAAAGGTAAATTACAATCATGAAACGTTTTTTAAGTATACTTGCATTGTTTAGCCTCGTCAGTTCTTTGGAAGTGATGGCTAAGGAACAAACTCAAACGATTAAAAACAAGTATTCTTGTATTAATCTAGGAGGAATTCCTCGAACCATTGTTGATACCAAGCGAGGCAAAATTGAAATGATTGTTTGGAAAAGTAAATATTTTGGCCCAGAATGGCCAGCAGAACGCCGTTGTCAGGAAGTAACGCAAAGATTTCAGGAATTTTCCGATGCGGGAAATTTAAAATATGTAACAACTGGTAAAATGAATAGTTACAATATCATCTGTGTCGGTGATAAACGAGTATCGGGGTATGAATGTCGTAAGAATGGTTTATTAATTACCCTACAGCCGAATGATAGTCCAACGGCTGTCATGAACGAACTATTTAATATCAATAACCGACTTGGCAAAGGTGGTATTGAAAGAGGTGGAGCACTTAATCTCGTTGATTTTTTGAACCAAGTAGATCCGCTAGAGCCAGCGACTACGAGCGATCCAAATCCCACTTTACCAGATGGAAAACCTGTTCCTTGGTAAAAAAAACTAAAATTTATCACGGAGTTGGATTAATTGGTGATGTAGTTATATAAATAAATTGATGAGGTAAATCAAAATCATGAAACGCACTTTAAGTTTATTAGTATTGTCCGTAGCAATCAATTTTTTAGGATTCATGCCCAATGGACAAGCTCAGACCGCTAAGAATAAATACTCCTGTATTAATGAAGGAGGAATTCCCCGTACCGTCGTTGATACCAAGCGGGGAAAAATCGAAATGATCGTTTGGAAAAGTAAATATTTTGGCCCAGAATGGCCAGCAGAACGCCGTTGTCAAGAAGTAACGGAAAGATTTCAAGAATTTTCTGATGCGGGAAATTTAAGATATGTAACAACTGGCAAAATGAATAGTTACAATGTCATCTGTGTCGGTGATAAACGAGTATCAGGGTATGAATGCCGTAAAAATGGTTTATTAATTACCCTACAGCCGAATGATAGTCCAACGGCTGTCATGAACGAACTATTTAATATCAATAACCGTATTAGCGGTGGTGGACTCGAAAGAGGTGGCGCGATCGATTTGATCAGCTTTTTGAAAACAGCCCCCTTAATGGAAACGGCAGCCATTTCATCCCCTCAACCCATCTCATCCCCTAAACCCGTCGATCCCCCATCTGAGCCTGACTCATCCGATGGTATGGCAGTTCCTGATCTTTTCCAATAACCTAATTATTGATCGAGCAAAATAATGCACGGCAAAATTCTCGCAGCCCGATATGAAGTGTTAGAACCGTTAGGTCAAGGTGGTTTTAGTCATACCTACATAGCCACAGATCTTCAAAACGGTTCTCGTTGTGTTGTAAAACACCTTTATCCTGCCAGTGATGAACCTAGGTTTATACAAGAGGCCACGAGACTTTTTAAGCAAGAGGCAGAAACACTCAAAAAACTGAGTGATAACCCTCAAATTCCGAAAATTATTGATTATTTTGAAGAAGATAAGCAATTTTATCTCATTCAAGAACTCATTCAAGGTCAAACCCTAACAACTCAACTTCAACCAAATCAACCTTGGTCCGAAACCCAAGTAATTGAACTATTAAAAGATTGTCTCAAAATTTTAGAATACATTCATCATTTAGGCGTGATTCATCGAGATGTTAAACCCGACAATCTCATGATCCGTCAACAAGACAAAAAATTGGTTCTTATCGATTTAGGCAGCGTTAAAGAATTTAATCCGCAACAAAGTCATCTCATTTCCCAAACGATCGCCATTGGGACAAGAGGTTATATGCCTTTAGAACAAATAAGAGGAAAACCGCGCAAAAATAGCGATCTGTATGCTTTGGGTATCATTGCCATACAAGCCATAACAGGGCGACATCCGATGGATCTAGAAGAAGACGAAAATGATGTCTTGATCTGGCAACCTTACGCCAAAGCAAGTCCTTTTTTGACAGAGATCCTCGATAAAATGATCCAGCCCAACCCTCAGCAACGATACTTATCAGCAACACAGGTTCTAGAAGCCCTAAATCCTACTAAAACAGACGCTCCTATCGCCAAAATCCCAAATAGACCGCCCTTATCCCCTCCCGAACCAAAACTAGCAGTACTCGAAAGAGCAACGCCAAAAAATATTCAAACGACCCCGCAAATGTCTTCAAATCCTAATAAATTTTCGATTTGGCTAAAAACTCCAACCGCTCACAATGTTGGTTTTGCCCTTGGTATCGGTATCGTTTCCACTATAGGAGTTTATTTTCTCGGTGGACAAGAAAACCGAGCCAAACTCGCTAAAATCGAAGAAACTCGCCTTCAGTTAACAACAGCCTTTAATGAGCATCGATATGAAGAATGTTTCACTCAATCTCAAGCACCTGAAATCCTAGAAATAGGATTACCAGAAGAGCAACGATCGGAAATTATGGTCAAATGCGGTTTAAAGAGTGCGTCAGTCTTGGCTGAACAATTAAAATTTGGTGAAGCGATCAAAAAACTCAATGAAATTCCTCTCGCTCAAATTCCCAAAGATGCCCCATATGCTACCGAAATTACTAAACACGCCGATCAATGGGCGCAATCTCTATTAGAACAAGCTTCTCAAATCTACACCAAAGAGGGAAATCTAACCGAAGCCCTAGAAATGATCAGCCAAATTCCTGCAAGTAGTCCAGTGCAAGAGTCTGCCGAATCTTTAAGTATAGAATGGACTGCTGAAACTCGCCGTCTTGAAGCTATCCTCAAAAAAGCTGAATTAGCTCTGGAGTATCAAGGATTACAAGAAGCGATGAATTATGCGAGGGAGATTAGCCATTCTACGACGACCGACTACTGGTTACTGCAAGCTAAAAACATTGCAGAAAAAGCTCAAGGAGGCATGAAAAAAGGCGAGACAGCCCAAACCTATCGACGACCCAACCCCAGTAATAATAACTCTAGCAATCCTCCAAAAAGTGAGCCAAGTAGCAATCAAGGTTTGGAAGTTCCTGATGATTTCAGATAAATTTACATTCTAATGAGTTTTTGAAATTCAGCCGTTTCTTTATCTAGATTTTTTTCTTTTTCTTTATACTGTTCTAAATTAGCTTGTAATTTGACTTGTATCTTTTCAATATCTATAATATATTCATTATAATTTGATTGAATTTCTGCGACAGTATCTTCAATTTTCTTTGCTTCGTAATCTAAAGCCAGATTGAACTCTTGAATAATTTTTTCTATAAGATTTTTACTTAAAGATTGATAATAACCTGCTAATTCTTTTCCTAGTTTTTCGCTGGCTTCATCTAGTTTCATTTGATTATCAGCACGATAAGCATTCATTAATAGGAAAAAGATCCCAAAAATTACTGCACCTAACAATAACGGATAGCTTTTAAAGGTTTTTGATAATTGCTCAAAAATTTGGTTTTTTCCTCCTCTAATACCAATTAATGCTAACACTAAAGTTATCATCATCATGTATTGCATCATATTGGTTCTGATTTCTTTCATCAGATAAGACGGTAGAGAAACTTGTTTATGACGTACTTCACAAATAATCCCAGCAAAAGACATCATTAAGTTACTCCTGATATCGAGAGCTTGAGGTGCAGAAAAAGAGGTATTATCCAGAAGAGAAGGAATAATATTAAGAGTGGATTGAATTTGTACGATTAAATTATTCAGTCCGCCATTGTTATAAGAATAGCTGATTTTTTCCCATTCATGAATCCCCCATTCTTCTAGCCAAGAAATACAGAAATCCAGCAAATCTCTATTGACATCTTGCCCTGATGCTGCTAACTGAATATAAGATTGTCCATCTCGCTTAATGATAACAGGCTGTAACTGATCGACAAAATTTTGTACTTGATAAACAATACTCCGTTTACTAAAGTTATCGAGTGCTGCTCCTTTCGCTTGGGCAACATCTAGCTTAACTTTTTTAAAGAATTTATCTTTCTCTTCATTAACAGTATTGAGTGCTTTTTTAGTAACTTCTTTTAAATTGATATGAGTTAACTGTTCTAGATCTTTTTTTTGTTGAATAATTTGTTCTTGGAGGAGTATTTTATCTTCGGTGAAAAGAATTGCGAGGGGTTCTAAAAGTGTTTGAGTTTTTATGGCTAGTCGGGCAGCTAAAATATTTTCGGGTTGACGTTTAATAATATTTTCTATAGATTTTATAAAATTATCTTGTTTTTTTTGTAAGTTTTTGCCTAGCTCAGTTGGATAGTCTTCGACATAATAGGGCTTGAGGAAAACAGGTAGGATTTCAAAGTTAGATTCTTGCGCTTTTAAGACAGATTCTAAACGGGTTATACCCTCTTCTGAAGTAAGGAGCAGTTGGGATTCTTCTTCGGGGCTAAAGAGTTCAGGAACGATAAAAACCTTGGCGATCATAGAGGTATCGATCCCTTTAATTAAAGATATTTCTCTCTCAGAAAGTTTTTCTAAATTCACAACTATGAGCAAAACATCTGAATTGATAATTTCTAAATAGGGTTCATTGATCGAGGTATCAGGTGTAATATTTTGATGATCAAAGATTAACTCAACAATTCCTGCTTCTGAATGAGGACTAGCTAAAGTAATTTTGTCTTTCGGTTGAAGGATATAATCTGTTGTGATTGGTTGCCCATTGACAAATGTACCATTAGTACTAAAGCGGTCTTCGAGTTGCCAAAGGGGTTGTTCTGTTGCATCAAGCTTAGATTTAATTAAAGCGTGTTTCCAAGAAATTCCGCGATATTGAGGATCATTTAAAACCATTTCGGCATCAGGATTACGACCGATGAGAAAATTTTCAGTAGTCAAAGGATAAGATTGCTGAATTTCTGTGCGATCGTCAATAATACAACGTAGGGTTAAAGTCGTTAAGGTTTGTGGAGTTAGATTCTTCGGTAAATCGGGTAAAGCATCTAACTTAATCTGATAGGCTGTTAAAAAATTCGGCTGAGTGCTGAGTAAATCAAAGAGTGCTTGTGCAGAGATTTCATGTTCACTTATAATTTGTAAAATAAGTTTTTTGGTTTCTAAAAGGGTTTCTAACTGCTTAAGCTGTAGGTTCAACGGTTCAATTTCTGGGTGACGCTCCAGATTTCTTTGTAGAAATAATTGTAGCGATTGAAGATTTTGAGTGAGTTTATCGGCTTTGGGTGGCATTTTCAGTACATTAAACTTTATTTTTTAAAATTATAAACTGGGGTTTAGATAATGCTGTTGAACAAAATCTCGGATTGTTTGGACAGATATCGCCCAACTCAATTGACTAACTTGTTGCCAAGCTTTTTCCGAAACCGTCTTACCATCGGGGAAAATGTAGGGATTACCCAAAAGGGGATCTTGTGCCATACCATTAATGCCAAGAAGTTCTCCTTTTTGATTTACCACTGGCCCGCCACTCATGCCATTTCTCAGTAAATTAGTATAGCCAATTTGATAGCCTCCTAAAAAAGGTTCATCGAGAACCATCATTAATTTGCCTTGGGTGAAATGAAAATCTTGTGCTTGATGGAAGTCATCGAAAAATGGAAAACCTCCAGCTAAAACCGATTCTTCTTTCAACATTTTAGGCGAAGCTTTAAGGGTTAACACTGAGTAGCTAGGGGTATCCGTTTTAAATGTCAGCAATGCCAGATCGTTTTCTTTGGGACTAGGGGAAGGAGACACGATTTGAACTGGGTATGTACGACCATCAAATGTCTGTATTTTATAAGAAAGTTTGCGATCAAAGACTACATGATCGTTGGTAATCACCCAATATTGATTATTAGAGCGATCGATTAATACCCCTGAGCCGCCTAATCTATTGGCTTCGTCAGCCCGAAAAACCCGAACTGTTATTGTTTTCGTCAACTGTTCTAATTTTTGAGAACTTGAAAGCGGCAATTGACAACTAAGCGGTATCCAAACCAACAACAATAAGAAAACCATTCGGCTAATGACTTTCATCAACCGTTTCATGAATAGCTATCTCCTGAGCCAATTTTTAAGCTTCGCGCTTAAAAAATTTGAGTACACCTGAAAACTTGTTTACAGTTTAGCATGACTTTTGAAAAATCAATCAAAAAGCCAGATTTACGCCAGTGAATCTTGAGAAAAGTTAAAAAATTGACTATTCTCGTTTAAATCTTATATAATCAGGAGAATTAATTCCTCTTAAAACTGGCAAAAAACTTAATAAAACTTAATAAGTTAAGGATTAACTTAAAAATAATGAAAAAGCTTTCTTTTATATTAGCGTTACTTCTCACCAGTTATATTCCTTCTGTACAAGCGCAACAAGTCATTCCCGCAAATGATGGAACTGCAACCCTAGTCACCCCCAATGGACAGCGCATCATCATTGATGGGGGGACTTTATCAAAAGATGGTAAAAATCTTTTTCATAGTTTCCAAGAGTTTGGTTTAAGTGCCAGTCAAATCGCTACTTTTTTATCTAATCCCGATATTCGCAATATACTTTCGCGGGTAGTAGGGGGCAATCCTTCTTATATTAATGGTTTGATTGAGGTAATGGGTGGAAACTCTAATCTTTATTTAGTTAATCCTGCTGGAATTGTTTTCGGTGCAGGGGCGCGGTTGAATGTTCCTGCTGATTTTATTGCGACAACGGCTCATCAATTAGGGTTTGCGAATGGCTTTTTTAATGCTTTTGGTACGAATGATTATCTTAATTTAGTCGGTAGCCCAAATACTTTTCATTTTGGCGAAGGAGCATCAGGAACAATTATTAATGCTGGGGTACTACAGGTATCCCCAGATTCTAATGTATCTCTAGTGGCAGGGAATGTTATTAATACAGGGACGATCAATGCACCTGGTGGTAAAATTACGATCGCGGCTGTTCCGGGTACATCTAAAGTCAAGATTTCCCAAGAAGGACAGATCCTCAGTTTAGAAATTGAACCCCCCAAAGATACTCAGGGAAATTCTACAGCACTTCGAGCGATCAACTTACCAACCTTATTGACAGGGGCAGCTAATCAAGGCGTTGAAACGGGGTTAGCGGTTACGCCCACGGAAACAGTACAACAAATTAGCACAGGTGTTACTTTACCCACTGAACCGAGTACAACGATCATATCAGGAACCGTTAACGGAAAGGCTGCCGATTTAGGCGGTGAAATCAGCATCTTGGGAACTCAGGTAGGGTTAATTAATGCTACCGTTGATGCTTCTGGGTCAAATGGTGGCGGTACCGTTTTAATTGGGGGAGATTATCAAGGAAAAGGAACCGTACCCAATGCTAGAGCGACCTATGTTAGTTCAGATTCAGTGATTAAAGCCGATGCCCTAACTCAAGGAAATGGCGGGAAGGTTATCGTTTGGGCTGATGGTAACACTTACTTTAAAGGGACAATTAGCGCCCAAGGTGGTGTAAGTGGTGGTAATGGTGGTTTTGTAGAAGTGTCAGGTAAAGAAAATCTCTTTTTTGATGGTCAAGTTAATACAACTGCCATTAATGGCAATCCTGGTACACTACTTTTAGATCCCCAAAATGTAATTGTTATTAATGGTGATGAGGGGGCTGATGATGAACAAATCGCAGATGGACAAATTCTCGCCGATGACGAGCCTAGTGCTACCTTCACAATTTCTGAAAATGCCCTACAAAATTTAGCAGGAACAACCAATGTCAATATCGAAGCTACTGACAATATCACCATTAATGACTTGACGGATAATCAGCTTGTTTTTGCTTCTAATATCACCACAGGAAATCAAGCTAAAACATCTGTAACATTTCGTGCCGATGCTAACAACGATGAAATTGGTAATTTTTCTATGAGTACCAATGACACAATCACTGCTAGAGGTAGAAACGTTAGCATAGTTGGAGCAAATATCACTGTAGGATCAATAGATACTAGTGCCTTTGCAAATAACATTTCTGGACAAAATGGCAATGCTGGAGATATAACTTTAAGCGCGCTCAACAACATACAAGTAGCGGGAAGTTTTTCCCTTCCTAGTGGTGATCTGGTTAGCCTAGGTGCTTATGTAGGTGTTGGCAATACAGGAAATGCAGGCAATATCAATCTTACCAGTCTGTTTGGCAATATTACCTTTAACGTAGACAACACTAGTATTGTAGCAACGACAGCGAGTGGAACTGCTGGCAGTATTCAGATGAACGCTTTATTTGGAACAATTAACCTTCCTGCCTCGATTCTAGTTGAGAACTTCAGTAATAGTGCTGATCAAGGAAGTGTCATTTTATCTGCCAATACAATACAACCTTTTGGTTCAGCTAGTACACTGACCTTTACCGTTGACAACAATATTAACATTAACGCAGAAAATATCAATGTCAACATATCTCAAGTTAGCTCGTCAAGACCTATCAACATTAAAGGTAATAACCTTAATCTCAACAACAATATCAACAGTGGTGGTGGCAATGTTAATCTTACTGCTAACGAGACTATAACTGTCGGCAATAACGTTAATATTACATCTTCTTTTGGAGATGTAACCCTTCATGCCGATGCGGATAATAACAACTCAGGAGCAATCCGACTAAACTCTGGTTCTTCTATTACTTCTGGAGGAGGAGATATTACTCTAGGCGGCGGAACAAATCCACTGACTCAGCCAGCAGTCGGCACAACAGAAAATGTTGACGGAATTTATTTGGAAAATGTCACCCTTAGCTCAGGAGGAGGAGATATCAGTCTTAGAGGTACTGGTAATGGAACTGTCGATAATGCCACGGGAATTAGGCTAGGTAATACTAATGCTAGCACTTCGGGGGGAGATATTACCTTAGTGGGAATAGGGGGCGGAACTGAAAGCCGTAGCGATGGTATTCTTTTGGAACTTGATAGCATAATACAATCTACTGGGAATAAGACAATCTCTCTGACGGGGACTGGCGGTACGGGCGTACAGGAAAATTCTGGGATAGATATTCGTACTACTTCACAAATCACTTCTGTCGATGGAAATATTATACTCAATGGAACTGGGGGAAGTGGTTCAGGAATTCAAAATGAGGGAATTATTCTGACTGGTGGCAGCACAATACAATCTACTGGGAATGGGACAATCTTTCTGACGGGGACTGGCGGTACGGGTACGGACAATCTTTACGGGATAATTATTGGTGTCGATCCTAGTGAATCTAGCACGATCGGCAGCAATTCTGGAGTAACATCGGCTAGCGGAGCTATTACTCTTACTGGAACAGGGGGCGGAACTGGAAACAATAACTATGGTATTTTTCTGAACGACAGTGGCACAGTTGAATCAACAGGCAATGGAAATCTGACTTTAATAGGTACAGGCGGGAGTGGCGGCTCTCTAGCGAACCCCACTGAAGGCATCTTGATTCAGGGAATCAACTCCAAAGTTAGTTCGAGCAATGGAAACATTAACCTACAAGGAACGCTTCCAGCAAATAATACTGGTAATAGTATTTTCAGCGATACTTCTATAACCACAACTGGCACAACTACTATTACTGGTAATAATGGCAATGTTGCTTTAAACGGAAACAACAATTTTGGGACAGTTGTCATTAATAGTGGTAATAATGTTACTCTCAGAGATATTAATGATATTACTTTAGGTACCATTAATATTACAGGCGCACTCACTGTCAATAGCCCCAACAATACTCAGTTTAACGGAACAGTACAAGCGGGTAGTCTAACAACTGACAATAGTGTTCCTAGTACAACAACTGATAGAACAACAATTAACACCTCATCTATTACGACCACAAGCTCGCAAACTTACAACGACCCTGTAACCTTAAACACTAATACTACTCTTTCTGGCAATAACATCACTTTCAACAACCCCCTCAACATTCAAACTTTCACCGCTAATTTTGCTGTCGATAACGCTTTAATATTCCCCACTTCAGGAGTAACAGGGACGGGAACGATCGCCATCGCACCCCGAACCGCAGAACGCGGCATCAACATCGGCACAGGTGGTACAGATGTATTAGTTTTGACCAATCTCAACAATCTCGGCACTGAGATAGGTCAACTCAACATCGGCGATGCCAAAACGGGAACAATTACAATTAATACGCCTCTCACCTTCAACTATCCCTTTACCTTCACTACAGGAAGTAATTTTGATGC
Source organism: Aphanothece hegewaldii CCALA 016 (assembly GCF_003007785.1). Lineage (GTDB taxonomy): Bacteria > Cyanobacteriota > Cyanobacteriia > Cyanobacteriales > Microcystaceae > Chroococcus > Chroococcus hegewaldii. Next base: position 15,443 of record NZ_PXOH01000042.1, read on the forward strand.
CACGCAACCAATAACAACCAATGGCAGAAACTTCATCGTCAGTGCCACGACCATTGAAACCCAAGGGATCACTACTAGCAGTACCACAGGTGGCAATATTCAACTAACAAGCACCACTGGGGGAATTACCACAGGTGCCTTGAATGCTTCTAGTGTCAGCGCCTCTTTACCAGGAGGAGTGGCAGGAGAGATCGGACTGACAGCGAAGACAGACGTACTGACGGGTACCATCACCACATCGGGAACTAACAACACAGGAAAAGTGACCCTAACTGGGGACAAGGTGACGACAGGTGCGATCACGGCAGGAGGTGCGATCGCTGTCAATGCCAGAAATGAGGCGGAAATTCAAGGAAATGTATCGGGACAATCCTTAACCGTAGAAAAATCCGTAACATTTAGCAATACAGCAGGAACAGTGGCTGTTAATACGACAGGCAATCAAGAATATAAAAATAATGTAACATTTAACCAACCAGCAACCCTAAGTTCAACATCGGGAAATGTGACAGCATCGGGAAACATAACAGGAACATCTTTAACAGTAAATGCTCCTTTGACAGTGGGAAATAGCACAGGAAGCTTGATTAGTACAACAAATAATCAAACTTACACCAGTCCCGTGACACTAGCAGGTAATACAGAGTTCAGAGCAGGCAGCAACACAAGTGGTACGCTCGCCTTTAGCAGTTTAGACATCAAGACTCATACAGCAACCTTTACTGCTGATAACGGCGTAACATTCCCCACTTCAGGAGTAACAGGGACAGGAACGATCGCCATTGTACCCCGAACCGCAGAACGCGGCATTAACATTGGCACAGGTGGCACAGATGTATTAGTGCTGACCAATCTCAACAATCTCGGCTCTAGCATCGGTCAACTCAACATCGGCGATGCCAAAACGGGAACCATTACAATTAATACCCCCGTGACCTTCAACTATCCCTTTACCTTCACCACAGGGAGTAATTTCAAAGCCGAGCAACCAATAACAACCAATGGCAGAAACTTCATCGTCAGTGCCACGACCATTGAAACCCAAGGGATCACTACTAGCAGTACCACAGGTGGCAATATCCAACTAACAAGCACCACTGGGGGAATTACAACAGGTGCCTTGAATGCTTCTAGTGTCAGCGCCTCTTTACCAGGAGGAGTAGCAGGAGAGATCGGACTAACAGCGAAAACAGACGTACTGACGGGTCCCATCACCACATCGGGAACTAACAACACAGGAAAAGTGACCCTAACCGGAAACCAAGTAACGACAAATGCGATCACGGCAGGAGGTGCGATCGCTGTAAATGCCAGAAATGAGGCAGAAATTCGAGGAAATGTATCGGGACAATCTCTAACCGTAGAAAAACCCCTAACCTTAAGCAATACAGCAGGAACAGTAAGTGTTAATACGACCAGCAATCAAGAATATAAAGATACTGTTACGCTTAACAACAATACTGACTTTACAGGCAATACGCTCACATTTAATAACACCCTAAACGCCAACGGCAATAACGCGACTCTAACGGCTAATGCAGCAATTAACTTTCCGACTACCGAAACGATATCAACGGGAGGGACACTCGCCATTAAACCTGGTACCGCAGCAAATAATATTTTAATCGGTGGAACAGGAACAGGATTACAAGTCACTAATCTTAATAATCTTAATGGTTATCAATCGATAGTCATTGGCAGTGGCACAACCGCTAATACAATTACTGTTGGTGATGCTTTGACTTTTAAAGATCCCCTGACTTTGCAAGCAGCCACTATCAACGTTAACGAAACGATTACAGGTGAAGATAACGCATCACTAACTATAAACAGTGGAACTCAGACTAATCTAAACGGCGGTTCAATCGATACAAAAGGGTCTCAAATCTATAACGGAGCAGTAGTTTTAGGTGCTTCTACTACTTTAACTGGTAATAATATCACCTTTAATAACACCCTCAATGTCGGTAGTAACTCAGTCATTTTTACGGCGAATGATGTTCTTACTCTTCCAGCAACAGACATTACAACAACAGGTGGAACCAACACTGTTACTATTCAACCTAATACCACCAGTAATATTTTCCTAGGAACAAACACAGGTGATGGATTACAAGTTACCAATCTTAATAGTATCAAAGGTTTTCAGTCTCTAATGATCGGTACCCAAAATACAGAAACGATTACAGTTAGTGAACCTGTAACATTCTACGATCCAACGACTCTACAAGCAGCCAACATCAACGTCAACGAAACCATTACAGGTGCAGATAACGCATCAATTACTATAATCGGAGCAGGTACAACTACGACTCTTTATGCAGATATTATCACCAACGGAAACCCGATCCGCATCCAAGATAACGTTCTCTTGGGAGCAACGGAAATCAATCTCGATACCACTAATAATGACAATTTACCCACAGGCGCAGATATTACCATAACAGGTACAATTAATAGCCTTTCTCCCGATACTGATTCAGATCCTTATTCATTACTCGTTGAAGCGGGGACTGTAGGAAATGTAACCTTTGGCGGTGCGATCGGTAATACACAGCCTTTAGATACTTTAACAATTTTGAGTGCTAATGAAACGATCCTCAATGGTGGCTCAGTTGACACGATCAACGATCAAGCATACACAGAAGGAAATATTATTTTAGGGAACAATACTACCTTAACGTCTTCCGAAGGAGATATCAGTAATTCAGAAGGAAAAACCATAACAGGCGTAGGGAAAAACTTAACCATCAGTGCAAATAATATAGATATATTCAATATCGATACTGGCAATGGTGAAGGAACGATTAATCTAACGGCCGATTTAGGAATAACCGCCTATAGCCTGACTGGAGGCGAAATTCAACTTAAAGCCCCAATTATAGGAATTTTAAACAGTATCACAGGAACGACTCTAACCACCAATGGTTTAGTGTCATTTTTTGGCGGGGTTCCTATTGATGTAGACATTCCTCAGTCACCGTCCGTCACCGTTACAACCACTGGATCTCAAACCTATAATAGTTTAGTTGCAATAGCCTCAAAAGAAACGGCTACTTTTACCAGTAATGATACAGTTACGGTTAATCAACCCATTAATACCCTAGGAACTGATTTAAATATTTCTGCTAATACCATCAACACCAGTAATATTGTTACGAGTCAAGTAGATTTGACAAATCTTAATATAAATAGCCTTAATCCCGATTCAGATGTAACAATTCCCGACTTTTTCCCTTCCCCTCTTAGTGGCAGCATTACCTTAAAATCGAATAATGGCCTAATTCAAACAGGTAATCTGAATACAGCGAATACCACTGGGGCTAATATCAATGTTAATTCAGCTTCTACCTTGACAACAGGTGCGATCAATACTTCTGGAACGCAAGGCAATGGTGGAAATGTTACCCTCAAGGCAACTCAAGATGTAGTATTATCGAGTATCGATGCCCGTAGTTTGGGTAGTACAGGCGGAACGGTTAATATTACTACGCCTAATAATGTTCGCATTACCGACACCATCCCAAATACTAACGCCAGTATCTCTACTGAAGGCACACAAGCTGGTGGCAATATTACGATTCAATATGATGGGGATGAAAATCTTCCTAATAATCAACGAATTCCCTTTATAATCGGAAATTCAAGCCTTAACGGGTCTGCTGGAGCCATCACCAGTGGCGGCTCTAATATTAATTCAGGTAATTTTGTTTTTACCGAACGACAAGGTAATGTAGCTATTATCTCTGTTGAGGGACAAGGACGGTCTAACTTTACCGACGTTGATGATCCTGGTGACTTCATATCTACGCCAGTCCCTTCTCTGCAAGCAACTGTTCGCCCTCCTGTTGTTCCCATTGCAACTGTTGATCAAGCAAAAAGTCTTCTTCAGAATATCGAACGAGTTACCGCCGAAAAACCAGCCATCATTTATGTTAGCTTTAAACCGCGTGGTATCACCATCAAAGATGATTTTGCACGTCAAGAAGCTGCTTTGACCCAAGAATACGAAACTGGCTTAAACCTCGATAGTAACGTTAGTCAACCGACAATTACTACCCCTTCACAAGATACCCACGAACTAGATTTGCTCATGATCACCAGTGAAGGCGAACCCATTAGTATCCCCATTAAAGGGGTAATTCGTCAACAGGTTATTGATGCAGCCGAAAAACTTTATTTAACTGCTTCTGATAAAGACTCACCGCGAGAACAATACGAACCGTCTGCCCGTCAATTGTATCAATGGCTGATTAGTCCTTTAGAAAAAACCCTAGCTGAACGAAAAATCAACAATATATTATTCGTCATGCCTGCAGGTCTAAGAATTATTCCCATTGCTGCACTTATTGATGTTGAAGGAAAATTTTTAGCCGAAAAATATAGTAGTGGCTTTGCACCGAGTTTGAGTCTAAATGACAACACCTACAGAGATATCAAAGAACAACAATTACTCGCTTTAGGTGCATCTCAATTCGCTGACCCCAATGCCCTTGGACCTTTACCCGCCGTACAAGTTGAATTACCAAGTATCGAAAATATCTGGCAGGGACGACCATACTTAATTAATGAAGACTTCACCATCAATAATTTACGCGAAAGCCGTCAAAAAACAGACTTTGGTATTATTCACCTCTCGACTCACGGCGAATTTAAACCAGGTGAACTGAACTTAAGTTATATTCAATTTTATGACAGACGGTTAAATCTAGATGAAGTCCGTACCCTAGGATTAAATCGGCCACCCGTTGAGTTATTAGTATTAAGTGCCTGTCGTACCGCGTTTGGTGATGAAAATATCGAATTAGGCTTTGCAGGATTAGCCGTGAAAGCAGGTGTTAAATCTGCCCTTGCGAGTCTTTGGTGGGTAGGTGATACAGGAACCTTAGCTTTTATGACCGATTTCTATGGCAAACTAAAATCTCAAGACGTACCAATTAAAGCAGAAGCCGTTCGCAAAACCCAAGTCGATATGATTCAAGGACGCATTAGCCAACAAGGGGGGCAAATTGTTAACCCTCAAGGTCAGATTAACCTTCCTCCAGAATTAGCAGGGGCAGAGCCTCCCGACCTTACTCATCCCTATTACTGGGCTCCGTTTACCCTAATTGGTAATCCTTGGTAATAACAGAAAACCTCTCTACTACAACGGTGGAGAGGTTTTATTCCAAAGTTAAAGCTTAGAACTGGTAATTAACACTAAAGTAAAAACCGTCATCTTGAACGTCATTACCTCTGTCATCCAATTCAATCAAAGGCGGAGCATAATCTAAGCGGACACTCATGCCTTGAATCGGTTGCCATAAAACCCCTAATCCTAAACCAGCGATAAATCGTTGTGAGTCTTGGAAATTGGGATTATCGGGATGATTCCAAACATAGCCCATATCAAAGAAGGGCGCAAGAATAAAAACAGGGTTTTCTGAGCGATCGCGGACAAGAGTAATTTGATCTTCAATAGAAAAACGAAAGCCATTATCGCCAGCACGTACATTTTGTCGATAACCCCGTACTGACTGACCACCACCAATCACAAATTGTTCTGACGGTAACAAAGAATCAGGTGTTAACTGTATATCTCCTTGCATCACTAAAAAATTATTTTTACCTAAAATCTGTATCCGTTGAATTTGACCTAACCAACTAAAAAAGTAACCATCAGGAATCGGAGATGGATTAGAAGTAACTTCAAAAATTCCTGTACCGAAGCGGAACTGAGAACGAAAAGCCCAAGCTCCTGTTAGTTCTCTTAACACATAATCTTGTCCAAAGGTAATAACATTCGTCCGACTGTATCCATCCTCATCAGGCCCAATACCAAAAGGAAAAGGCCCTTGAAAAGTAAAGGTTTGACCATTTCGATAACTCATTCCTAACGATAAAGCAAATTCTTGTCGAGGACTCCGAATAATGGGTTGTCTGTAACTAATTTCATAATACTGGGATTCCCCTCTGATATCTAAATCCACGAAATCTCCCTGTATCACTTCGTTTTCTTCAATAGATGTCCTCAGTTGTAAGGCTCCCTCCATCGGATTAAGCGGAACTTGATAGTTCACATCTACTTGATAAGTTCCTAACCAAGTCTCAACCCTCGGCAGGTAGGAAACTGCCAGACTATCTCCTAGACCCACCACATTTCGATAACCTAAATTAATGTTGGCTTGAACTGAACCGATACTTGGGGGAGAATAATTATTAAACCCGACACTTCCAAAAAAAGGATTAGCTTCAGCGACAAACACTTCCAAAATACTCTTATTCTCTTCACTTCCTGCTTTTAAGGTTGCTTCAATATTTTTTAAGAGTGGATTTGTTTTAAGCAAGCGAAGTTGATCTTCTAATTTTCCAGAATTAAGAGGTTGTCCTAGTCCGACTTGAATTCTGCTTCTCACATAATTTTCTAATCGTGTGGCTCCTTTTATAATAACTTCTTCTACAACTCCTTCTACCACTTGAATTGTGACCATACCATCGGCAAAATCTTGTTGAGGAAGAACCGCACGAGAGGTAAGATAGCCTTCATTTAAGTAAAGTTCTGTAATAGAATCTGCTAAATTACTTAAATTTTGTAAAGAAACTATCTGACCAAAGAACGGTTGAATCAAATTATTAATTTTTTGTTCTAAAACTGTATTACCTTGTACCTCAATTTTCTGAACAGAAATTTGGGTTGAGGGTGCAAGAGGCTCTGAAGAAATCAGTGTGCCTGTCTCGCTGCGAAGCTGATGAGTCTTGACTTCAAAGAGAACATTAGCTTGTTCATCAAGCTGTTGAATCTGCTCTAATTGTTCAGTTTCTGGTACGCTCTCTTTTACTTCAGTTTGAGCATTAACTTTTATAGCCGTCATTGAAAAAAATACAAGAGATATGAAATATTGAACAAAAAAAACTTTTTTGTAATGGTGCATGCTTTCCCGATTAATGAAGATAAAACACAATTTTAGTATTATTTATAAAAAAAGTACATACATAATGTCAATAAAATTCTATAAATCTTTAAAAATCGCTAAAAATGAGCCAAAAAAAATTTAACTCATTTCAGATCAATTTCAGTATTGCTTAATTTTTTAATTCAAACTAAAAATCCATAATCGCACAGCCTCGGTTTGACTTCCACTGGCTAAAATTTGACCATTAGGACTAATCGCCAAGACCCTTAACTGACTACTCGGAATACTAAAAGACAAATATTCTTCCCCTGTTTGAGAGTAAAAAAGTTTTACTGTTTTATCTTCTCCTGAGCTACTAAACATTTGACCATCGGGACTAAAAAATAGACTGTGAATAGATAAACGATGATTGGTCATCAAAGAAACTTTTTCCTCTTTAGTAGCCAAATTCCAAAGTTTGATTAACTTATCGGCTCCCGCAGTCGCAAGGGTTTGTCCATCAGGACTAAAAGCCACGGCATTGACACTTAATTTATGCCCACTCAGGGTGATAATCTCCTCTTTAGTAGCCAAATTCCAAAGTTTGATTAACTTATCGGCTCCCGCAGTCGCAAGGGTTTGTCCATCAGGACTAAAAGCCACGGCATTGACACTTAATTTATGCCCACTCAGGGTGATAATCTCCTCTTTAGTAGCCAAATTCCAAAGTTTGATTAACTTATCGGCTCCCGCAGTCGCAAGGGTTTGTCCATCAGGACTAAAAGCCACGGCATTGACACCTAATTTATGCCCACTCAGGGTGATAATTTCCTCTTTAGTAGCCAAATTCCAAAGTTTGATTAGTTTATCGGCTCCCGCAGTCGCAAGGGTTTGTCCATCAGGGCTAAAAGCTATGGCATTAACACCTAATTTATGCCCACTCAGGGTGATAATTTCCTCTTTAGTAGCCAAATTCCAAAGTTTGATTAGTTTATCGGCTCCCGCAGTCGCAAGGGTTTGTCCATCAGGGCTAAAAGCTATGGCATTCACTCCATTTTCAGCAATCTGCTCGATTTCTCTAAGTGTCACTAGATTCCAAAGCGTTTGCTCTGTTTTCTCTTCTCTCGTTTGGATGGGTAGGGATGGAGAAGGTGCTACAACGGTCGGAGACGGTGGCTTTTGCTTTTCTTTAATAGAAATAGGCGGTTCTAGTATTTCTATCTCAGGAACACTCTTGCTGGGAACTTCAGGGGTTTCTATCTCAGGAACACTCGCGCTAGAAACTTCGGGGGTTTCTATTGAATCTAGAGAAAGTGCGGGTTCTGGCTCGACTACCTTAACTGGATTAATTGGAGCTTCGAGAGTGGGTGATGAGGGTAATTCTTCACTTTCAGGAAAAGCTACGACAACAGTCGCATTTAATAGATGAGATTCAAAGAGAAATTCTGGGCCTTTCCATCCTAGAGTAATTTGATCGCCTGATTTCAATATATAAGGTTTTTTAATTTTCTGCCCATTGACAAGAGTACCGTTTGTGGTTCCTGTATCTATAACCTGCCAGGCTGCTTTTCCTGCTTCGGTGATAAATTGTAACTGGACATGACAACGGGAGACAGTAACATATTCATTCGCATCTAAAACAATGTTACACTCAGGCGATCGACCAATTAAGGTCGTTTCAGTAGGAGATAGATTGTACTGTTGTCGCGTTGAACCCTGTAGCGTTAAAGTGGCATGATAAGACATTTCTTACTAATTAAGTCGAAAAGTTGCTCTACCAAAAATTTTATCGCTTATTGAAAAAATAAATTCTTTAAAATTTCTTTATAAAACTTTGTCTTCAAAGCTGAAAATACAGAAGAAAATATTAAATTATTGCACTACAACGCCTGAAAACTACTAAAATTCTATTTAGAAAAAATTAAATTCTTTATTCATACAATATAGCAAAAAAGACGACTCTTTTTTGAAGGAGGTTTTTTTGTCTTAAGCAAAAAAAAATAATTGTAAAGTTTTGTAAATAATTTTGTAAATCAGCAAGGGAAAACCCGAAGTAATAAACAAGTAATTAGAACCGAAAACAAAAAAGAAGGATAAAATAACTATGGCAGCAACAGAGATCGGCACATTAATTGAACAGTGCGATCAAAGAGCGCAAGTATTAATTACCGAAGCAGAAAAAGCTTTTGAAGAAGTTGATCTAATTTTAGAGTCTGCTAATAATATCGCCGACAATCTCGCCCAAGAAGGAGAAGAAGCGCGAGCTAGTTGGGAAGCCATTATCGCCGAGCTAGAAGAAGCAGAACAAGAATTAGAAGGTGAATTAGAAAACGCTAAGGGTTCTTTCGATGAATTTCAGGCAAAAATCAGCGAAATTGAGGGAAGCGTTACTCAAGCTATGACAGAGTTTCAGGAACGATTAGAAGAACTCAACAGTCACAAAGAAGAAATATTAAGCCAAATAAACGAGCAGTCTGATAATACTAAATCGGGATTTGAACAATATACTCAAAATATTCAGGCAACTGAAGAACAGATGAACAACCATCAAGAAAACATGAACAACCAGATCACCTCTTTTGAAGGCTCGGTTGATACGGCTTCAGCCAGTTTTCAAGAGAAAAAAGCCAGCTTATTAGAACAGTTTAATGCCTTAGAAGAAGAGTTAACCAACCAATTAGAAACTTTGAGTAGTGACTTTGAAACTGTCGGACAAGAAAGTCAAAATCAAGCACAGACTATACAAGACAACTTTGAATCTTTAACCAGTAACGTTCTTTCTAGCATTACTTCTAAATTTACTGAAGAGATCATGAATGAATTTACGGGAGGAGCCGAAGGATTAACAGAAGCGTTGTCAATGTTAGATGCAGCAGGAGGCGAAGCAGGAGATCTCCTTGATAGTACCCTTGGCGAAGTGACGGATCAAGTGTCATCGGTAACAGATCTAATAGAAGAGATTAAGCCTGTACTTGAACTCGCAAAATCAATTTTAGGCTAAACCCAACTTAATCATCTTATCAAAAGGAGTTACACTCGTGGCTGAAACAGCAGTAATGGGTCAAGATATCGAAGAGTCTACCGAGAAGCTACAAGAAATTTTAGATGCGATCGAATTAGCAACTGAGCAGATGGGCGATTTATTTGAACAACTCGAATCAACAAAAAATAGTTTAGAAGATTGTCGAGAACAAGTCGTTAATAGCTTAGACAGTGCAACCCAGGAATTTGAAACATCAAAAACCGAATTTAGCACCACTCAAGAAACAATGATAGCGGGATTGACGGCTCTACAAGATAGCTTACAACAGCTACAAGAGCGATTAGACCAAGGGGGACAAACAGTCGAAGAAAGTAAAACAGATGCTGAAGCAGAAGTCGATCAACAACAAACCGAATTAGACGACAGTTTAACCGAATTAACCGATACTTTCAGCCAACTTGGAGAAAGTATTGCAGCCATCGAAGATAGTTTAGCTCAAGCTAACTCCGAGACAGACGAGTTATTCAATACCTTTGCTGACGATACCTCTAGTCTACAAGAACAGATCGAAAGCAGTCAAAGCCAAGCCGATCAAGACTTTGATGACATGGCGACTGAAATAGGGGAAACCCAGAAAACCGAAATGGAAACGCTTTTGGGGTCTTATAGCAGCGAACTAACCGATAAACAACTGTCAGACATGACCTCTCATTTAGAAGAACTTTCGGGTAATTTCGAGGGTTTTCTCAACTCATTTAATGACGAAACCCTAGATTTAGGCGATCAATTCAAAGATAGACTCGATGAAATCTTGACAAATTCTCAAGAGTATATGGGAGAAAACCTCAAAGATAAAGTTTCAGAAACCTTTGAAGATGCGATCGAGAATGCCGTGAAAAACCTCATCTCTGAAGTGGGAGAAAACGTCGCCATGATGACAATGGGAACCAGTATTACAGGGGCGATGAGTCCGATGCTGCCTCAATTAGCGGCGGCAAAAGTGGCTATTACTGCTATCAATGAGATTTTAAGTACTTTTGGTCTATAAAATAAACGTCAATAGGAGAAATGTCAGATGAGCGAACTAGGAGATAATTTAACGCTATTATCGCAATTAGTCGTTGAATTTCCAGATCGATTAAGCAATTTAATTAGCTTGGCACAAGAAGTCGAAGCCGAAGCCAATCAACTTGTAGAAAACGTTAACGCCAAACAAGAGCAAGTTAGTCAAATTTTTGAAGAAGTTCAAGCCGCACTTAATGAAATGCAGCAAGAAGTTACAACCCATCAATCTGAAACCGATGCAGAAGTCGGCAACTTTGAAGCAAGCGTTCAAGAATTGACTCAATTTCTCACCGACGCTAAAGAACAAATCATTCAGGAAGTGTCGGGAACAACGCAAAAGATGGAACAATTCAAATCTCAATTAGAAGCAGGGCAGCAAGAAACCGAAGAAGCAGAATCTCAAACCCAAGAAACCCTTGTTCAATCTCAAGAAGCTTTGAAAGCTAGTCATGAACAACTCACCAATGCGGTTCAAGCAACCGTAGAAAAAATCGATAATCTGCGTCAGAAGCTTGAAGACTCCAAAACCACGATGAGCGATGAAATGAAAACTTTCAGCGATAAAGTGGGGGAAGATCAGACGCAAATGACTAGCCAAATTGAAGCAATGGCTAATGAATTCGCCTCCATTGGTGAAACCTTTAATAGCGCGCTTTCTAGCACATCTGAAGCTCTTTCGGGTGGGGTAACAGGATTGATGGATACCGCCCAACAAGAGATCGAAGAACAGTTGAAAGAAATGATGGATTCAGCCGTAGAAAAAGTCACTGAATCAATTAATGGAATGGTTGAAAAAGTTACAGGATCTCAAGAAGAAGCCTCCGCCTCCCGCGAAGCCCTAGAACCTTTGTTCGATCAGTTAGAAAGTTTCCTCGATCCCCTACTCGATGGCATTGGTGGAGTCAAGAATGCGGCTGACGCAGTGGGTATCGGTTTCGGTTAAGTTTTATCCTCATTGGGTATCAGCATAAAAACAATTAAAGGAGATTAGATTAATCATGGCAGTTGATTTAGAAGGCAGTGTTGCCCAAACCGTTATAAAATTACAAGAATTAATGGAACAAGCCGATCTAGCAGAAGAAAACCTCAATCAAGCGCGAGAAAAACTGGCTGCAGTCGGGCAAGAATTCGATGATAACTGGGCGCAACTCGAAGCCAGAGCGCAAGGATTATTAGAACGCATTAGTACGGCTAGAAGCGAATTGAGTGATGCTACAGACGGAGTGAGTCAATCTCTCGGCGGTTTGCAAGGAAATATGCAATCATTGCAAGAGCAGACTCAACAATCCCTCGAAACCACTAAATCAGAAATCAATGCTTTAGGCAGCGAGTCAGAAAGCAGAGAAAGCGAATTAGTAGACGTGTTTGAATCGGTTAAAACCACCTTGGAAACCCTAAAAACTAAATTTGAAGAGGTACAAAGCGATCTCGAACAAACTTTAGCAGATTCGCAAACTCGCTTAGAAAATGATATCGCTTCTGAGTTAGACGCTCACGAACAAGAAATCGAAGAAAAAACAACGCAATCTCAAAGTGCGATCGCTGAAGAAGCAACCTCTCAGTTAACCGAACTTCTAGCCACCTTAGAAAGTCAGTTAACCGAAATGACTGAGACGATCAAAGCACAAGCGGAGGAAAAAGCCACAACTACCCAAGAGTCTACAAATCAAGTCCTCGAAGACTTTACCAATGGTCAAACTCAAAAAATTGAAGAGTTGATGAGCAAAGCTCAACAATTAGAAGAGTCTTTATCCTCTTTAAGTGAATTAGTAGATCAAGGGGGTGATACCATTGATACGACAAAAGATGCCTTAATGACTGGTGTACAAACTACCAATGCAGGAGTAGAAGTAGTCTTAGGTATTTTTGATGAGGTGAAAGAATTATTAGATAAGTTTACCTAAAAGTATTAAGTTGCTTGAAGGAAGTTTTTTGAAGCTGCTCATTGTTCTAACTATTTACCACCATGATCAATATCAATGCTCTAATTAAAGATAATGAAGAAAAAGTTCAGTTACTTTCTGCCGATGCTGAGAGTAGCCTAGAAGAGATTAAAAACATGAGAGAATCTGTATCTGGGTTTAAGTCTCGCTTGATGGCTGTAGTTGAAGAAACTCAAGAAACGGGAGCCTATTTACAACAGCAAATCAGTGAAGCGCAAAACGTTTTAGAGAACTATTCTCAAGTGGCTTTAGACAATTTTCTTCATTTTCAAGAACAGTTAGCTCAAGTTGAGCAGCAAGCAGAAACAGTGACAGATCATTGGGAAAATCAACTGGTAACTATAGAAGAAGCCCAAATTACCTTAGAATCTTCCTTCAAGCAACAAATCATTCTATTGAGCGAGCAATTTATCCAATTAACTCAAAAAAGCCAATTTCTACAGGATAAAGTGCAAGAACATCATACAACTTCCTTGGCTCTAATTGAAGAGTTCTATCAAGTTGGTCAGATGACTCAAAACAGTTTGAATGAGAAACAAGAAAACCAAGTGAATTGTTGTCAGCAGTTTATGCAAAATCTCAGAATCGATCTCCAGAATCCATTAGAAGATTTTCAACTTTTAATAGATGAAAGTGAAAGGGAAATCGAGGATTTAGAAAATGATCTTAATGACATTAATGAAAAATTAGAAGAGCTAATTCTAACAAAGGCTAATGATGAAATGTCTCAAGAACTTAAAAAAGCGATCGCAATCCTCGAACAAAGTATTATCAATGTTCAAGAGAGACTTGATGATGGATTTGCCAATCTTGAACACTCCATGTTACAAGGAGAAGAACAAGCAGAAGTACTTTATCTATCCCTCAAGCAGATCAGCCAAACTTTGGCAAACTGTAGAGATGATCTTAGTCCCATTCTTTAATAAACTATGCAGATTTTAAGTAGAACTCAAAAAATTCTTCTTGGCTCTGGTTCTGGGTTAGTTTTATTACTTGGATTTTTAGCCCTCAAAGCAAAAGCGGGAAACCCACCCACAGCCGCAGAGCAAGAAGAACTACTCACCATTAGCGATACACTCAAAGCCAATAGTGCTGATCTCGGACAGTTAGCAGGGGAATTAGGAGGCACTCAAGGCGGACAGGTTGACGCAATTAGACAATATATCGATGGTATAAGTCAACAATTAGATGCGGGACAATTGCCTGAGCAAGCAGATGTTCAACAGGTTAGCGAAAGTCTGGGGAGTTTAGGCAAGCAACTAGACGCAGGTACGGTTTCAGATTCGTCCGATGCGACTAATTCTACTCCAGCAGAAAGTGATAAAACCTCAAAAAGTCTAGAAAACGAGAGGGAAGAATCATCAAGTCGAGAAGTTAGTAACTCTCAGTCCGAAAAATCTGAACCGACTTCAGCAAAAGACACTCAATCTAGTACTAATCGTCCTTCTACCGCTTCCTCTTCAAACCGCAAGCCCCCCGAATTCCAGGCTAAAAGTTCCTCTGCTAAAGATGCTACTGCCCGTCAAACGAATAAAACACCCGAAGCAGCTACGGCCACTGCTGCAGGTGTTGCAACAGGATCTAGTGGCGATGGGCTCAATCAAATGAAATCTGATGTTGATGAGACAGAAACTTCATTAGAGCAATTACCCGTTGTTCTAGATGAAATTATGAGTAGTCTTGTGCAATTTCAGAGCGATTTAAAAGCTCAAGAAGAGGATTTTCAAAATAACGAAATAGAATTAGTCAACTCATTAGAAAATTTTCAAGATATTTATCAGACTCATCAGACACAAATTACGGAACAACAAAATACACTCGTCAATCAATTTCAGACTTTTTTACAAGAGATTGAGCATTCAGTGACTCAAATTGAACAATCTTTTCAATCAGCTACCGATACAGGACAAGCTTTAGGTGAGCAGATGCAGAGTGAGCATCAAATTAGTTATCAAAGCATGGAAGATTATAACTTTTATACTAATAGTTTAATCGAGGAGATTAGTCAGGAAGAAAACTCATTATTTGAAGTAGAGGAAGAGCTAGATCAACGGTTAGGTGATCTCAATGAAGTTGTTAACAACCTTCAAGAAGAGTTAGAAGAACAAATTCAAACTACTGAAACAGAATGGCTGAGTTTTACAGAAGGTATTGAAAATTATCAAATTGATATTTCTAATTATTTATCATCTTTTAGCAAGAATTTAACTCATGAACAACTAACAATAATTAAGACAATATTTAGTGAGATGAGGGAGCAAATTAGAGAAGATACCGAAGAATTAGAAGAAGAAATTGAGCAGATAATTGATGGAACTAAAGAAAAAATATTTTCTTTTGTTAATGAATCTAATGATCATTTTAATGAAAATATTAAGGATAACTTTTTTTCAAAAAATGAATTGGCTCATGACAGGTGTCGCTTTTTATTAGAACAATTAGTAACTAATCATGAAAAGACCAAAAATCAGGAGGGTAACTGTATAGAAGTCATCAGTTTAACAGATGAAATAAAACTTAGTGCAGCAATTATGAGTGAAATAAAAATAGAATTAGATAGTTATTCATTTTAGATTATTAAGATAAAAAAACATGAATATTGAATTATCAGATGCTCTCAAATTAATGGCACAAATGAAAGATATTATTCCACCTAAAATGGAAAGATTATCGAAAAGATTTAGCGAAATACAAAAAGCTTCGACAGAAGTGATTGAGAGAACAAAAATCAATAAAGATGAACTTGTACAAACTTTAGAAAAAGCGCAAATCATTTTTGATGAATTACCTCAAATTTTGCTCTCGTCTCAGTCTCAACTAGAAAACCATCTTAGCACTTTGTCAAATGAAATTAAAGTCTGGGAACAGTTTTTTGTTAGCAATCAAGAAGAATTAAATCATGAAATACAGCAAATACATCATCATTTACAAGATTTAAAAAATCAGATTGTTACTCAAGAAAGTCAACACTTAGCAATGCGAGAAGCCTTCCAAAAAGCCTTAAAACAACTTTGGCAAACCGTTTATCAAAAGCAGGAATTATTAACAGTTGCAGGGGAAACAACTCAACAAGAAATTTATAACTTTCAACAAAAAATTCAAGCTAATCATCATTTATTGAGTGAGCAAATTAATTTTCTAGAAAGAGAAATTGAGCAAAATCAGGAAGAAATTAGTTTAACTATTGAAGATGAGCTTAGTTCTAAATTAAGTAAATTAAGACAAAAACTAAAAAAAGATCTAGATAAAATTCATGATAATTTTGACCATAAATCCTCTGTATTATTTAATGATTTAGAACTTAATATAGAAGAAAACTTGACTCATACAGTTGAAAAAGAATTAGATAAATATCTAGAACAAATTGAATCCTTAGAAGAATCTCAGCAAAAAGCTTTAGAAATTGATCTTGCTCAAGATGAAATAGAAAATCAATTTAATTTAATTAATGGTTTAACTCCTGACATGATTCAATTAATTGAACATATTAATAAAGCCAAGGATTCTTTGGGAATAAATTTTTAAAAAAGGTGCTATATGACTAACTTCTCCGACACAGTAATTTATACATTAGGTCAGTTACTAAATATTGTTGATGAAGCTGATAAGGCACAAGATGAGCTAGATGAATTAGAAGAATATTTAATTGAAGTTGTCGAAAAAATTGAGAGCGAAACCTTGATTTTAAAACAACAAGCAGAAGCTTTAGCCACTCAAGCTCAAACAATAATAATTAATGTTCAAGAACAAACTCAAATTACAGAAAACAATATTAATAATACTCAATTAAAATTAAACAATCTACAACAGCAATACCAAGAAAATCAAGAAAATACTAAAAATGCTTTAGTTTTATTTAGTGAAAATATAGAAATATCTCAAGCTGAGTTATTGGAAGTTTTGTCAAGCTCTAACTATTCTTTTGAAGAACTTCTTGACAAAACTCAAATTGCAGAAGTAGAACTTGAATCAGCTTTAATCAAATCAGATGATTTTTTAACAAATGTTATAGTTAATATGCTCAAAAATTCTTTACAAGAAGCTGAACACCAAGGGACGGATCTAGAAGAACTAATTCAGCAAGAAAGCATTGATTCAATTCAGCAAAAAACTAATAATTTAAAACTTTTTTTAGAAGAAGTAGGAGAAAAAATTAAAGAAAAGACTACTCTTTTTGAATTTTTAAAAAACACATCAGAAAATGATTTATTTAATTTATTGAATGAGTATGACCATGACTTTAAAAAGCTTGTTAATCAATTAATTGCAAATAGCAAGGATAAACAAATACAAATAGAAGAAAGAAATAATATTCTTTTATCTATATTCAAAAATTTAAATGAAACATATGCCGATACAAAAGAACAAACAGCAAAATTCATGGCTTTATTACAAAAATTGGAAAAAAGGATGATGTCTTAACTCTCTTTCATCACTCTGGGAAAGATAAAATGAAGAAAAGAGATGGAAACCTAGATAGAGACTATGATTAAGCCTAGACCTCCTGCCCCAACCGTTAAATTTATTGATACATACTGCAAATTGTACCAAGACTTATTTGTAGAAGTCAGAGCTTATGAGTGCTTTAAATATCTTCATGCAGGGCGAGTTCTGACTTTCACAAAAAGCCAAGCCTTACGCAGAGCGCATTTTCAGAGATTAGTTCATAAGCCCAAAAATCTTTATAATGCGCTCTGCGACCCAATATTAGTGGCTCAAACCTATATAACCTCAGTTTTGGATAAGGAGAGCAACCAAGGAAAAGGTGGAAGCTAGTAAGCTGAAGAGTATCCAACAAATCAGCAGCCCCACCTATTATGTTTAGTTTAGAAGCACTTTTTTGCCATGTCGATGATTTTTGCCAAGTATTTGAAGCCAAATGGCTGGAAAAACTCTTGTCCAGCTCGTCCAAATGGCGTAAACGAGCTAAAAGCTTGAGTTTAAGTGAAATTATGACCATTCTCATCTCTTTTCACCAAAATCATTATCGAGATTTTCAACATTACTATCTCAATCACGTTTGTGCGCACTGGCGAAAAGCCTTCCCGCAACTGCCTAGCTATCAGCGATTCATTCAATGGATACCCTCTACCTTAATACCTTTGTGTGTTTATTTAAAGCACTGTTTCGGTCAATGTACTGGTATTAGCTTTGTCGATGCCACTAAAGTTCAGGTTTGCCATAATCGCCGCATTGGGAGTCATCGCGTTTTTCAAAACCTCGCGGCTCGTGGGAAAACTTCTGTGGATTGGTTTTTTGGCTTCAAACTGCATTTAATCGTCAATGAGCGCGGAGAATTACTCAATGTTCATATTACTCCTGGGAATGTAGATGACCGTAAACCCGTGTCAAAACTGCTGCAATCCTTATTTGGTAAAGTTTTTGCTGACCGAGGTTATGTCTCGCAAGCGATCGCCGAGACATTGCTCAACGATTTTGGTATTGAGTTTTTTGTCAAACCTAAAAGAAACATGAAAAATCGCCTGATGCGTCTGCATGATAAGCTTTTATCCCGTAAACGCTCAATTGTTGAGACGATTACCCTTCCAACTTAAAAATATCTCTCAAATTGAGCATTCTCGTCACCGTAGTCCTAAATGAAAAATAGACAAATATGGACAGCCTTATTTTTAGATCTTGGTTCGGAGCAAAAGTCTTTAGCTTTAGAAGGCTGTCCATATTTGTCAAGACTTTTTGTATCTCCTGTTAATTTCTGCGTTAATCTTCTCTGTGGTCTAATTGCTTATTGCCACCAGCCTAAAAAACCTTCTCTTCGGATGGAGTGGGCTTTACCTCAATCTGCTTAACCCAAACTGAGGTTGGGTTACATTTATGATTATGTCGGAAACCGTCTCACTAAAACCGAATCGGTTGAAGGAGTGACGACTTATATTTATGATAACAACGATCGGCTGTTAACTGAAACGACCAATGGAGTGGTTACGGTTTATGAATACGATGATAATGGCAATACTTTATCTCGTCAGCAAGGAAGTGAAGAGACGGTTTATGAGTGGAATGATGAAAATCTGTTGGTGAAGGTGATCCCCGCAGATGGTCAGGAAGTTAGCTATGTTTATGATGCAGATGGGATTCGAGTAGCTTCTACTGTTGATGGTGTCGGCACTGAGTAGACCTCTTGCGTAAAACCTAAAAATGAGTTAAATAAAAAGAGAATAATTAAACCATATTAGGTATATAATGCGCTATAGACAAGCCTTAAAAATGTCAACTTCTGACTTTAAACGCACTTATGGTGTCAGTCAAGAGACGTTTCAAAAAATGATAGAAGTAGTGCTAAAAGCTAAAATAGGTAAGCGAGGCTGTCATTCTAAATTATCAATTCCTGACCAAATCTTACTAACTTTACAATATTTGCGAGAGTATCGAACATTTTTTCATATTGCTCAAGACTGGGGAGTTCATGAATCAACGGCTTATCGAATTGTCAGAAGAATTGAAGATGTTTTAATTAAATCTGAAGAATTCCGACTCCCAAGTCAACGCCAACTGCAAAAAAGCGGGTAGTCCCTACAAACGAGTGGAGGTCGGGAAGTCATAGGCTTTTTCAGGTATGGGGGCAACGAGTAGCTCCCGCCAA
>NZ_PXOH01000043.1 GCF_003007785.1 Aphanothece hegewaldii CCALA 016
TAGATAATTTTCTAAATGTGCTTTTCTTCCCATTCCCACAGTCTATCAGATAAATGGGTTCTCTTTTACGGATTTGGTATAACAGGGTTTTCGGGATTTTCCAAACTCTGACTTCAAGGGAAAAACGAGAGAACACTGGTATCGGTTTATCGATCGTCAAAAAAATTATTGAATCTGAAGGGGGTACGATCGTCATTGACTCACAGTTAAATCAAGGTGCTACTTTTCGCTTCACTTGGCGAATTTAAAAAAAAGTTTTAGATTGTTTTTTCAAATTTGGGAATCGAAGCAATTAACCGCTTAGTATAATCTTCTTTTGGATGATTAATAATCTCTTTGGCTGTTCCTTCTTCGGCTATTTTCCCTTTATTCATTACAATAATACGATCGCTCATAAAACGAACCACACTTAAATCATGGGAAATAAAAATATAAGTTAATTGAAAATCTTGCTGTAATTCTTTTAACAAATTTAAAACTTCTGCTTGTACCGAAACATCCAAAGCGGAAACAGATTCATCACAGACAATAAACTGAGGATTTAATGCTAATGCTCTTGCAATACAAACCCTTTGTCTTTGTCCACCTGATAATTGATGAGGATAACGATTAAACCAACTAGGATTTAGTTTAACTCGTTCTAAAAGATAGGCGACTCTTTCTCTTTGTTTACGCTCACTCCCTTCTTTTTTATGAATAATTAACGGTTCCATAATTGCTTTCCCAATCGTTAGCCGAGGATTCAACGAATTATAAGGATTTTGAAAAACAATTTGCATTCTTTGGCGCAAAGATCGTAATTTAGGATTACCGACAGTCCAATCAGAAATCTTTTCTTTCTCGAAATAAATTTCCCCTTCTGTCGCTGGAATTAGTTTTAAAATTGTTCTCGCTAAAGTTGATTTTCCGCATCCAGATTCACCGACTAAACCTAATGTTTCTCCGTGTTTAACTTCAAAACTAACATTATCTACGGCATTAAAAAAGGTTTTGGTTTGTCCAAAAATACCTTTAATCGGATATCTAACAGATAAATTTTTTATAATAAGTAAATTATCTAGTTTTTCTATTTCGGTTACTCTTTGTTTTTCTTCTTCTAGGGAAATATATATAATTTCTGGTGGCGTTTTTTCAGATAGAGAAATAATTTGTCCTTGTTCATCTTTTTCTAGATCAACGAAATCACTAACGGTTAATAATTTTTCGGGTAATTCGGTCAAATGAGGACGACAAGCAATCAAACCTTTTGTATAAGGATGTTGTGGATTATATAAAATTATTTCTTTATTATTTCGTTCAACAATTTTACCTTGATACATCACAGCGACTGTATCAGCAATTTCATTAATCACCCCTAAATCATGAGAAATAAAAATCATCGACATATTACGATCGCTCTTGCAAAGTTCCCGCAATAATCGTAAAATTTCTTTTTGTACCGTCACATCTAAAGCGGTTGTTGGTTCATCGGCGATTAAGATAGTAGGGTTACAAGAAATCGCCATCGCAATCATCACCCGTTGCAATTGTCCCCCCGATAATTCGTGAGGAAATCGTTTTAAAATTGCTTCTTTTTGTTGTTTAATATAGGCTTTTACGGGTAAATTAGAGAGTTTATTGGCTAAATATTGTTCTTCTAGTTGTTCGTCAGAAGGAAGCAGTCTAACTTCTTGTAGGAGTGCGATCGCTTGATTTTTGGCTTGCTCAAGAGTAATATTTTTTTGATGCAGTTGAATCGCTTCAGTAATTTGAAAACCAATGTTATAGACAGGATTTAATGAACTCATCGGGTCTTGGAAAATCATTGCAATTTCCCCACCCCGATAATGTCGTAATTGGTCTTGATGCAGAGCTAAAAGATTGACATTTGTGGTTTTTTGTGCTTTGGCGGGACTAAACCAGATTTCACCGCTACTAATTTTACCAGGGCGAGGGATCAAACCCATAATGGCTAAGGAGGTGATCGATTTTCCTGAGCCAGACTCCCCAACAATGCCTAATATTTTTCCCTGTTCTAGACTAAAACTAATATTATCAACAGCCAAGGTTGTCTGATTCTCGTTTTTAAATTCTACAGACAAATTACGAACATCTAAAACTGTGTCGCCCATGTTTGCTCAATTCTTTGGGATTAAAAGAATTCTAACTGATTCCAAGATAGAAACACTTGTTTAGTTTAGAGAAGGTGAAGGGATAAACCCTTAAACCTTTTCCCTTTAACTCTTATCAGGTTGAATACCAGAACCGACGGGGGCAATGTTACTTAATTCTAATTCTGGATGATCTTCGATAATTTGATTAAGATTCCATTCGTTTTTAAATAACAAAACGGGGCGATTCCAGTTATCTTTGACGGTAATACAATTAAATAAGCGTCCTGCTTTCTCTACTGCACTCCAGCCATTTCTTACCCAACGCGCCACACTGTAGGGTAATAATTCGACCTGTGTCTCTACTCCATACTCACTCAACATCCGAAACTGTACGACATCAAACTGTAATTGTCCAACAGCCGCAAGGATGGGTTCTCGCTTAAAATCGTCGGTTGAGTACATAATTTGTACTGCCCCTTCTTCTTGAAGTTCTGTGATTCCTTTTTGGAACTGTTTAAACTTAGAAGGATTCGGATTTTTAAGATAAGCGAATAATTCTGGCGAAAAACAGGGAATACCTTCGTATTCTAGTTTACTACCCACATAAATCGTATCGCCGATCGCAAATACCCCAGGATTATTCAAACCTATGACATCCCCTGGATACGCTTCCTCAATTGATTCTCTGTCTTGTGCGAATAATTTTTGAGGTCTTGACAAACGAACCGTTTTACCCGTCCGAACATGATTAACCACCATATCTTTCTCGAATTTTCCCGTACAAACCCGCACAAAAGCCACTCTATCTCGATGTTTTGGGTCCATATTGGCTTGCAATTTAAAGACAAAGCCGCTAAATTCTGGATAAGTTGGATCGACTATTCCGACTGAAGATTGACGACCAATTGGCTTTAGAGCATAGTCGAGAAACGCATCTAAAAACAGTTGTACCCCAAAATTCGTCATCGCACTACCGAAGAAAACAGGGGTCATTTGTCCGGCGTGAACCATTTCTAAATCTAATTCTGATCCAAGTTCTTCTAGTAGTTCGATATCTTCTTTTAGCTGATAATAAAGATCTTGCGGTAGATATTTTTCTATTTTCGGATCACCGAGTGAGATCACTGTTTCTTGAGCTTCTCTACTTCCGTGTTCGCGTCGTTCAAAAAGATGGATAGTTTGATCACGACGATTATACACCCCGGCAAAGCGATCGCCTATACCAATGGGCCAATTTACCGCATAAGTTTGTAAACCTAATTCCCGTTCGATTTCGTCTAATAATTCTAAAGGTTCTCGTCCCGGACGATCCATCTTATTAACAAATGTAAAGATCGGTAATTCGCGCATCTTACACACTTCAAATAGCTTGCGGGTTTGGGGTTCTAAACCTTTTGCCGCATCAATTAACATTACCGCATTATCGGCAGCCGCTAAAGTTCGATAAGTATCTTCACTAAAATCTTGGTGTCCTGGGGTATCTAATAGATTAATCTGAAAATTATCATATCCAAATTGCAAAACGGTAGAGGTGATCGAAATACCCCTTTGTTTTTCCATTTCCATCCAGTCAGAAGTCGCTTTTCTTTGATCACGTCTCGCTTTGACTGCGCCCGCTTGATGAATTGCACCCCCGTAAAGTAAGAGTTTTTCGGTTAAAGTGGTTTTTCCCGCGTCAGGGTGGGAAATAATGGCAAAATTACGCCGTTTTTCGACAGCGTTTTCCAGATCGGTTATGATTTCGTTTGACATTCCATCCAGAAAAATCAGTGATTATTTTCCTCCAGCATAAAACTGGAGAATTACTTTATTATATCAGTACAGTTTTTTTAATTCATTACTGTCCCAAACAAGCTTACAGGACTTAAACCTTAGAAGTTTCCATCGAATGCGCTTTCACATAATCAATAGCGGCTAAAGTTGCTTCGGGAGTAGCGGGTAAAGGAAGAGGAACATAATCAGTTTTTCCAAAGGCAGCAACAGCAGCGCGAATGGCTTCACGTACCGAAATAGCCAGCATGAAAGGCGGTTCACCAACAGCTTTACTACCATAGATTACGCCATTAGAGGGGGCACGTTCTAGGAGATGGACGTTAAAATGTTCTGGAACATCGCTAATTGTGGGAATCTTATAAGTACTGGGGGCAAAAGTGCGGAGTCGTCCTAAATCATCCCAGACGAGTTCTTCCATTGTATGCCAGCCCATGCCCTGAACGAAAGCGCCTTCTACTTGTCCTTGGTCGATGAATGGGTTTAAAGATTGTCCGACATCATGAACAATATCGACTTTTTTTAGTTTAAAGGTTCCTGCAAATCCATCCACTTCGACTTCACTCACAGCAGCACCATAAGCGAAATAATAAAAAGGACGGCCTTTACCTTCTACAGGGTCCCAGTGAATATTCGGTGTGCGATAATAGCCTGTAGCAGAAAGGCTAATCCGTTCATTATAGGTTTGTTTGATTACTTCATCAAATGAGACTCGCGCTTTAGGATAACTCTTACAATAAATCCAATCATCCTCAAAGATAAAGTCTTCTGGTGCATCTAGTTTAAGGATTTTTGCTGCGACGGTTGCCATTCTTGCTTTTAGGGTTTCACAAGCATTTTTTATCGCTTGTCCGTTTAAGTCGGAACCGCTAGACGCTGCGGTGGCTGAGGTATTCGGTACTTTTTCGGTACTGGTGTGCATCATGCGAAACCGTTCGTTATTTACCCCTAATGAATGGGCGGCTACCTGAATCATTTTGGTGTGTAATCCTTGTCCCATCTCGGTTCCACCGTGATTGAGTTGGATACTTCCATCTGTGTAAATCAGTACTAATGCACCAGCTTGATTATAGACGGTTTTGTTAAAGGAAACGCCAAATTTAACGGGAGTAATAGCGATACCTTTTTTCTTATAGGGACTTGATTGATTATATTCGTCGATTTCGGCTAATCTTTGGGCAAAATTAGAATTCTGCTTAACTTCACTCCAAACTCTAGATAGACGATTATCGTATAATTCTTGTCCGTAGTGGGTGGTATTGGTTTCCCCTTCTCCGTGATAAAAGTTGCGTTCACGGACGACATCTGGGGGTATATCTAGTGTACGGGAAATGCGATCGATAATATCTTCAATAACAATCATTCCCTGTGGCCCACCAAAACCACGATAAGCGGTATTAGATACACGATTCGATTTTGTAATCTGTCCACAAACGACTAAATCGGGGATATAGTAAGCATTATCGATGTGTAGTACGGAACGTCCTAAAACAGGTGGCGATAAATCTAAACTCCATCCCCCATCAGAATAAAGATTTGCCGATAAAGCAGTAATTTTCCCTTCTTTTGTAAAACCGACTCTGTAATTAGCATAATATCCATGACGTTTACCAGTCATAATCATGTCATGGTGTCGTCTGAGTCTAACACGTACAGGACGACCAGTTTTTTTCGCGGCAATAGCGGCTAAAGAGGCAAAAATGTTCGCTTGTGATTCTTTTCCGCCAAATGCACCACCCATACGAATACAGGTAGCCACGACAAAATTAGCTGGAATTCCTAAAACCCGCGCTACAATATGTTGTGTTTCGCTAGGGTGTTGGGTAGACGCATAGATTTTATAACCGCCTTCGCCATCGGGAACCGCCCAACTGGTATGAGTTTCGAGATAAAAATGATCTTGTCCATTCATATCTAATTCGCCTTCTAAGGTCATTTCTGCTTTAGATAGGGCTTTTTCGGGGTCACCGCGTCGAATAACTTGGGGTTGTCCTTGAAAACTGCCTAATTTAACGGCTTCTCTAACGCTAGTAATGGCATCTAATGGCTCATATTCTACAACAATTTTTTCAGCCGCTTTTCGCGCTGCGTCTTCGGTTTCGCCAACTGTCCAAATAACTGCTTGTCCCCAGTAATATACTTCATCGGTGGGGATAAGAATTTCGTCATGAATAATTACACCTGTGTCATTTTCTCCTGGGATATCATCTGCGGTTAATACAGTGACAAAACCTTCTACTTCACTCGTTTTACTAATATCAATGCTCAGAATTTTTGCTTTAGCGTGGGGTGAAAGAACGGGATACAGTGACAACATTCCTTGAAACTGACGTTGATCATCAGTATACATGGCATGACCGGTTACGTGACCTTCTGCGCTTTCGTGAGTTTTTTTGATTCCGACTCCACTCATTTGATGTTCTCCTAACTCATTTCTACAAAGAATTTCTCAAATAAATTAGCGACTAATTTTTTACGATATTCGGCACTACCGCGTAAGTCTGTTAATGGTTTAAAAGCGTCATATAAAGCGGTTTTGGCTTGTTGAGCAGTGGCAAACGTCCAAGGTTGACCCACTAGCATTGATTCTACACCTGTAGCTCT
Source organism: Aphanothece hegewaldii CCALA 016 (assembly GCF_003007785.1). Taxonomy (GTDB): domain Bacteria; phylum Cyanobacteriota; class Cyanobacteriia; order Cyanobacteriales; family Microcystaceae; genus Chroococcus; species Chroococcus hegewaldii. The sequence continues at coordinate 6,468 of NZ_PXOH01000043.1, forward strand.
CGCGGGTATCGCTGCAACACCACCATATCCTAATCTGGCATGAAGGATAGTATTATTTTCGTCTAGATCGATCGTATATGCGGCGGCTACAATACTGATATCATCGGTGCCTCGTTTGCCAATTTTATAGGACTGACTCAGACGACGGACTGCACCAGGTGTAATGGTTTTAGGAATTTTTACTCCAAAGATAATCTCTCCTTTTTGCAGTTCGGTTTGTCGATAACCTTTAAAAAAGTCTACGAGAGGTATTGTTCTTTCGCCATTAATACTAACTAACTTAATTTCAGCATCGAGAGACAACAAAACAGGGGGTAAGTCTCCAATAGGGGAAGCTGTGCCAATATTTCCGCCGAGAGTTGCACGGTTTCGCACTTGACGCGCTGCAAACCAATAAATCATTTCATCTAGACTCGGAAAAATACCCTGTAAGTTTCTCTCAATATGCGTCAGAGGCACACCTGCACCAATTTCGACAAATTCTTCATAATTATTAATAAATTTGAGTTCTGTTACGCCTTCTAATGAAATTAAAATCGGATAAGTCTGACGATGCCAACTTATTTCTAATCCTAAATCAGTTCCCCCGGCAATTAATGTCGCATCGGGATACTGTTGTAGGAGTTCTAAAACTTCCTCTAAATGTGTCGGGCGATAAAATTGTTGCTCAGAAGTTGTATAACTAATGGGTTCTAATACGGTTTCGCAATTATTTAATTTTTCGCTAAACTGGTCGTTTTCAACAATATCTGTGACCATTTCACAAGCGCGACGAATGGCCATATATCCCGTACATCGACACAAATTTCCATCAACGCAGAGATCATCCACCTTACTTTCATAATAAGCGGAAAACATACTCATGATGAAACCTGGTGTACAATACCCACATTGAGAACCTCCCGTTTGTACCATTGCATCTTGTACGGGATGTAATTTCCCATTAGCGATACCTTCTGCTGTCAGTATTTCGCGCCCTGCTACGGAACCAACGGGAATTAAACAACTATTTACCGCTTGATAAGTCGGTTTAGAGTCAGCATTTTGACCAATAACTGCTACTGTACACGCCCCGCAGTCGCCATCCCCGCAGCCTTCTTTTGTTCCGACATATCCATGTTGACGCAGGTATTCTAGTAACGTCATCGTTGGCGAAATATCTTTGAGTCGTACTAAGACGCTATTAATCGTTATTGTTAAGTCTTGCTTTAATTGCATCTCGGTTTCCCAGATTATATGAAAAGCATTCTATCTAGGCAATTGTATACAAGGTGGGATCAGCTAGATGTAGTTTTAATCACACTAGCTGAAATTCCCACAAGCTTATCTAAAACAAGAATTGTGTCCGGATATTTCCGACATACACGGTGGGATTATTGCTAAAGTTATTGGGATTCCAAATCACGTAAAAAGCAGGAACGATCGCTATATTATTCGTAAGGGGATAATGATAGGATGCTTCTAATTCATACTGTGTCCCGCCATTACCACCACCCGAAAGGAGATAACGAGTACCGCTAATATAGTCTTGGGGAACTAAAAAAGAAATTACCCCTAATCCACCCTCTTTTCCTAAATCAGGAAATCCTAACCCAAATTGGATCGATTGTACATTGAGATTACCTGATGCGCGATCGTTATCTAATGGGACAATATGGGTACTACCATAAGAATACCGTCCAAAAATGCCAAATTTGGGAGCAATTAGCCAATCGAAGTTAACGACAACTGTATTAGCGCCTGGATCTTTAATCCCACCACCAAAACCATCATCAACAAAACCATAGGGTATCGGTTCTCCGTCTGCATTCCCCGCAACGCCACCAAAAGCCCGAATATTAGAACGAGTATAAAGCACTCGCAAGTTAAAATTATTGGTTGGTGAAAAGGTAATCTGTCCTGTAATGGTATTCGTTGGACTAAATAAACCTGTTTTCGGGTCATTTGCTGTATTCAAGAAACCTGGTAAAAATTCGGTATTTTGCCCCAGATAAGCGACTGAAAGTTGCAATTGTTTGATCATTTGCCATGATACATACACCCCTGAACCTCGGTCAACGGAGTTAGATAAGGTGCTTCCATTGGAGTTAAAAGATGATGCACCGTTGAGGAAGAAGGTAAAACGGTTATTATCAAAATAGCGATAAAAGTTCAGTCTTGGCCCTATTGCAACGGTTAGATTATCCAGTGGCGAGAATTGATAGAACATTTCCCGAACAACTACATCATTAACGGTAGGACCGGCGGTTTGATCAAGAAAAGGAACGCCCCAAGAGTTATAATATCCCGCAGAAACAAGCTGATTTGCTGGTGAGTCGCCATTTCCTGCCGCTAGTTGAGTGACTAAAGTATCTTTACCTGTAAATGAGGTATTCAGGGTTAACCACGTTAGATAACTAAATGTTATTTGGGGTTGATCTCGTCTGAAAACAGAAGCTTTATTCGTTTCGGGATCTCGCACTGGTGGGCTAAAAGGATCACCCGCCGAACGCCGTTCCGCTCGGACTGCACCATTGTTAAATGCACCTGTTAGGTTAAACCATGCTGCCCCCGAAAGTTTGGTCGTCGTCGAAAACTGATGATCTTCTAAAAATGCTGTACGATTTTCTAAGTTCTCAACTCTTGTCCCTAAAACAGCTAGTTCTGTCTCAAATTCCTCGGCTAATCGTTTCAATTTGTCAATATCTTCTTTATAAATTGAAACATTTTCTTGGATCAGACGCTCAATGGTATTTAGGCAAGCGTTTAACCCGGCGGCAAATTCCCAACGGCTGGTTGCTCGGTTGCCGCGAAAAGTTCGATCAGGATAACCCACAATACAACCATATCGCTCGACAAGCGAACGCAATGCTTCAAATGCCCAATCATTCGGCGAAACATCTTTCATCTGCGAAACCGAGGTAATCTGCGCCATCGCTGCATTAGCGTTATTTTTCGGCGCATTCTCGCTTAAATCCGCAACCGAAGTAATCTGCGCCATCGCTGCATTAGAATTGCTTTTCTGATTATCTTCTAAAATCAAAGGCGATTCTTGAGCGATCGCACTCATCATTAAACACGCAAAATTACCCGCAGCTAACAACAATGTTAGTGCAATTTTTCTTGTATTAAACATTATTTAATTTTACTCCTCACACCTGATAAGCCGCATACAGTATGCAGTTATTCTCTGAATATTTAAGGTTAAATTTTAATTAAATTCTGTATTTTATATTACAAAGTAAGCTTTTCAAACTAAACAGTTGCATTACTAAAGATAAAAATGTTATTGTTTCTAGATTTTTCATCTAGTCGCTGACTTAATGATAGACTATAAGCAAAAAATAACACTAACAAACTTAAGCCATAAAAGCAATCTTTATTTGCAAAAATTGCATCATTAAATTTAATATTTTACATTGTGTAATTAAAATCACAAAACAAATCAAGTCTTTAAAGTATACAGTATACCATTAGTAAAAAAATGATAGCTAGATCAAATCATTGTGTTAAAGTTTTGAAAAAAAGGGAGCAAGTCGGGCATGACGGAAAACAGAGAAGAATTAGCAACGGCTGAAGTTGAATTAACGCCGCGATCTAATTATCAAGGTTGGCAAGCTAAACTAGCAGACTATTTTAAATTTGATTTTTACCGAACCAACTTTCGGACAGAAATCTTAGCAGGATTAACCACATTTATGACGATGGCTTATATCTTGGTGGTTCATCCTTCGATTATGTCAGATGCTGTTTTTTTAAGTCAACCAAAAGACTTATTTAGAGAATTAGTTGTTGTTACAGGGATATCATCAGCAATTGGCACTTTTATTATGGGTGTTTTGGCGAAGTATCCTTTTGTTTTAGCCCCTGGGATGGGTACGAATGCCTTTTTCGCCTATTCAGTTGTTTTGGGTTTAAAAATCGATTGGCGAACTGCATTAGCAGCCGTTTTAGTCGAAGGATTAATCTTTATTGGCTTAACCATCACCGATATTCGTCGTCACTTAATTACGGCTGTCCCCAACTCCATTAAAGCCGCGACTACCGTCGGTATTGGAATGTTTCTCGCCTATATTGGACTAGCGAGCGCCGTCAAATTTGGTGGGGCTGGTTTAATTGTTGCTAATGAAGTTACTAAAACCTCTTTTGGTACTTTTCGTGAACCCGCAACCTTACTGGCAACCTTTGGCATTTTTATTTCATCCATGTTTATGATCCGACGCATCAAAGGGGCATTACTTTGGGGAATTGCAGGAACAGCGATCCTCGGTTGGCTATTTGGTGTAGCGGCTGCGCCCAAAGGTTTTATCGAATTTCCTGAGTTTCCATCAAATTTATTTGGTCAAGCTATTATCGGTTTATCGGGGGTAAATGCCAGTAATTTCATTGATTTTTTGGCGGTTATGTTAGTGTTTTTGTTTGTCGATATGTTCGATACTATTGGCACTCTTTCTGGAGTTGGAACCCAAGCGGGATATATTGACGAAAATGGGGAATTACCCCGCGCTAATGAGGCATTAATGGCAGATGCGATCGCAACAACGGCAGGTGCAGTTCTAGGAACATCTACAGTAACCACTTTTGCCGAGTCCGCAGCAGGAGTCGCCGAAGGAGGTAGAACAGGTTTTACGGCCGTTATTGCCGCCATTTTGTTTATAGTGGCTTTGTTATTTGTTCCCATTTTTGAAGCAATACCCGCTTTTGCCACCGCACCTGCATTACTAATTGTGGGTGTTTTGATGATGAAAAGTGTAGTAGATATTGACTGGCAAGATTTAACCGAAGCAATACCCGCTTTTGTCACCATCTTTTTAATTCCGTTAGGTTTTTCGATCGCGGCTGGTTTATCAGCAGGTTTAATCCTTTATCCTTTTGTTAAAATCGTACAAGGACGCGGCAAGGAAATTTCCTTGGCCACTTGGATTTTAGCCGCTATTTTTCTCGCCAGATATATCTTTACAACAATGCGTTTTGGTTAAACAATCATGGTGGGCATTGCCCACTTTATTTAATAACTTATGATGAAAGGCTTTCGCGCTGCATTTTTCGACTTTATTGCTGATCCTTTTTATGTTACTGAATCAGAAAGTGTGCGTTATTTTTCTGATGGTTTATTAGTCATTAAAGATGGGAAAGTCGAAGCTTTTGGAGATTATGAAGCTTTAAAAGATGAATATTTAGAAGTTCCCATTACTGCATATCCTGGAATGCTGATTACACCAGGATTTATTGATATGCACATACATTTTCCTCAAATTGAAATGATTGCTGCTTATGGCGAACAACTTTTAGAATGGTTAAATAAGTATACTTTTCCCACCGAAAGAAAGTATAATGATAAAAATTATGCTCAAGAAATGGCAGGATTTTTCTTAGATGAATTACTCAAAAATGGTACAACAACAGCCGTAGTTCTAGCGACTGTTTTTCCTCATTCCGTTGATGCTTTTTTTGAAGAATCATCCAAGCGCAATTTACGAATGATTGCGGGCAAAGTGATGATGGATCGCCATGCTCCTGATTATTTGAAAGATACAGCCCAAAGTTCTTATGATGATAGTAAAGAATTAATTGAAAAATGGCATAATAACGGACGTTCTCTCTATGCTATTACACCTCGTTTTTCCGTTACTTCTACTCCAGAACAATTACAATTAGCCGGAAAATTAGTCGAAGAATATCCCGATGTATTTGTTCATACTCATCTTTCAGAAAATCGGGCTGAGGTTGCTTTTGTTAAAGAACTTTTTCCCGATAATAAAAATTATTTAGATACTTACGAGCAATTTGGTTTAGTTGGAGAACGCTCAATCTTTGCTCATTGTATTCATTTAGAAGATCAAGAGTTTGAAAGATTATCGGAAACTAAAGCGATTATTGCATTTTGTCCGACTTCTAATTTATTTTTAGGTAGTGGTTTATTTAAAATTGAACAAGCAAAATCATCAGAATATCCAGTTAAAGTGGGTTTAGGAACTGATGTCGGTGGTGGAACCAGTTTATCGATGCTACAAACGATGAATGAAGCTTATAAAATTGCTCAACTCAGACAACAAAAATTATCGCCTTTTCAAGCTTTCTTTTTAGCCACTTTAGGAAGTGCAAAAGCACTTTGTTTAGATGATAAAATTGGTAACTTTGATGTAGGAAAAGAAGCAGATTTTATTGTTTTAAATACTCGTTCAACTCCACTAATGGCATTACGCAACCCAGAAGAAGTTCCCAACACTTTAGAAGAATTATTAGAACGTTTATTTACTCTAGTAATTATGGGAGACGATCGCGCTATCCAATCAACTTATATTATGGGTGAATTAGCTTATGAAAAATCTCTAATTGCTTAGGTATTTTTTTGAGTTTATTCCATCTTAAACGGCTTTCTATTTTTGATTCGTGCTGATACATCGATCGCACTGCAACATTTTTACATCACAGCAACGCTAGAAAGCCCAAGTTACAATACAAGAAAATTAGTCGATAAAGAATTTGCTGAAACAAAATTCTCTCTAAAGGAAGATCAACATTTCTGTCTTTTGATAAATAATTAACTATAACGCACGCTATGTAGATTTTAGTGCAATACTTAGATTTAGAGAAGCAGAGGCCGCGACACATCGATGAAAGGATTACTCGTAGACACCACCATGAGAAAATGGAGTTCTCGATCCCTTAGTCCCACCTTCGATCCCCAATCCATTGCCCTGAGCAATCTCTATGACTGACCAACTGCCTCAACAATCTTTGACCCCACCGATTCCAGTAAACGAGACTGAGCGGTTGTTGGCCCTGCATCGCTACAAAATTCTTGACACACCTCCTGAAGCAGCATTTGATCGCATTACCAGTTTAGCAGCGCGGCTATTTAAAATGCCGATCGCCCTCATTTCCTTAGTCGATGAATCGAGAGCTTGGTTCAAGTCCTGTATTGGCTTTAATGCTCGTGAAGTGCCGCGTGATGCCACCCTTTGCAGCTTTGCCGTGTTAACCGATGAGCCTCTAATTATCCCCGATACACGACTCGATGAACGCTTTGTCTGCAATCCCTTTGTACAAAGTGAACCGGGGGTTAGATTCTATGCGGGTGCGCCCCTGCTCAGTCATGACGGCTTTAATCTGGGAACACTCTGTCTGCTAGACTCTGGGCCCCATGAACCATTAACCGCCGAGCAGCAGGCGACTCTAGTTGACTTGGCAGCAATGGTAGTAGATGAACTAGAACTGAGATTAGCGGCTCAAAAGATTGCTCAGGTCGATGCAGCACTGCTAGAAATTACACAAGGTGTATCAACAGTAACGGGGGGTGCTTTTTTCGATGCGCTAGTACAACATTTTGCCAAAGTTTTAGAGACTGATTATGTTTATATCGGTTTAATCGAAGGTGATGACCCCAAGCAACTAAGAACGATCGCCACATTAGCTCAAGGTAAAATAGTGGATAATCTGACCTATCCACTGCAAGATACACCCTGCTGGGAAGTGATTGGGCAACGCAAAATTTGTTGTTACCCGCGCAATGTGCAGGCTCACTTTCCCAATGCGCCCTTACTCAAACCGCTCTCGGTTGAAAGCTATATCGCGGCTCCCTTTTTTGATTCTAACGGCAAACCTCTAGGGATTTTAGGGGTGATGGATGGTAAACCCTTGGAGAATGTGAATTTAGCAGAATCGTTGCTGGCGATTTTTGCGAGTCGAGTTGCCACTGAGTTAGAGCGACAGCAAGTAGAAGATGCGCTGCGCGAGTCGGAAGAACGCTACCGAGCCTTTGTAGCCCACAGTAATGAGGGAATTTGGCGATTTGAGTTAGAAGAACCGCTCTTAATCACAATTGATGAACATTCCCAAATTGAGCATATATATAAATATGGTTATCTAGCTGAATGTAACCTGGTGATGGCTCAGATGTATGGTTTTTCTGAGATTGATGAAATTATTGGAGTACGCTTAGGAGAATTTTTACCTTCATCTGATTCTCGCAATCTGGACTATTTACGATCGTTCATTCGTTCTGGTTACCGTCTTAGTGATGCCGAATCTTATGAAGTCGATCGCTTTGGCAACGCAAAATACTTCGCCAATAATTTAGTTGGCATTATCCAAGATGGTTATCTGATTCGAGCTTGGGGAAATCAACGGGATATTAGCGAGCGCAAGTTAACAGAAGATCAATTGCGTGAATCAGAAAGATTTTTAAAGGGAATCAACGAAACTGCACCGAATCTGCTTTATATTTACGATCTAAATGAACGGCGGAATTTATACGTCAGTCCGCAAATTTTTCCGATGTTAGGCGTTTTGTCCGAAGATGTGCAAGAAGTTGGTTCGCAGCTTTTCGCTGAATTGTTCCATCCTGACGATCTTGAACAAATCGTACAGCATCACGACCGAATTCGAGCCGCAAGAGAAGATGAGATTTTTACCATCGAATATCGAATGAAACACTCAAACGGCGAGTGGCGTTGGTTGACAAGCCGTGATCTGATTTTTGCCCGCGATGAACAGGGAAAGCCAGTACAAATCCTCGGTTCGGCAATAGACATCACTGAGCGCAAACAAGCTGAAAACGCTTTACGAGAAAGTGAAGCACAGTTTCGTCTACTGGCTAACACCGTTCCGCAACTGATCTGGACGGCGAAAGCGGATGGTGGGGTCGATTATCTTAATGAACGGTGGCTAGAATATACAGGCATCTCGCCGCAAGCATTTTACGAATGGGGTGGGCAACAGATTATCCATCCCGATGATTTACCGCATACGCTAGAGGTTTGGACAGCCGTCTTACAAACAGGTGAGCCATTTGAGATTAAACATCGTTTTCGTCATGTAACAGGTGAGTGGCGTTGGCAATTGGTGCGTGGGATTCCGTACTTACACGAAACTGGGCAGATTGTCAAGTGGTTTGGTACCTGCACCGACATTCACGAGAGCATGATGCGCGAACAGGACGCGAAGTTTCTGTCTGATATCGGTGAAGCGATACGCACGAGCGACAATCCTGATGAGTTGATGACGACGACAGCCGAAATGATTGGGCAGTATTTACAAGTCAAGCGGTGCTGTTTTGCCGAAATCGATGAGGCACACGAGCGCTGGTGGGTCAACAGTGACTATCATTCCTCGCTGTCTTCAATGGTGGGTGAATACCGCGTCTCGGACGATCCACCTGTTGTAGTAGAGAGCTTGAGATCGGGACACCTGTATATCTGTGACGATATCGAGATCGACCCGCGCACAGTTGATTATTATGCTACTGCTTACGCGCCATTGGGAATCCGCGCCGAGATTGTCGTGCCGTTTTATAGCGACGGACGCTGGACGGTAAGTCTACTTATAGCAACCGATCAACCGCGTCAGTGGCAAGCCCGCGAAATCAATCTGTTGGAGACGGCTGCGGAGCGTGTCTGGTTAGCGGTCGAAAAGCTACGCTCAGACATTGCTCTGCACGACAGTGAGGAACGTTATCGCGCTCTGATTGAGTTATCGCCTCAACTTGTTTTTATGAGCCGACCCGATGGCTATATCACCTATTGTAATCAGTGGGGACTAGAATTTACCGGACGATCGCTGGCAGAATTACAAGGTGATGGTTGGACTAAATTTATTCACCCCGATCATCGTGAACGTGTTTATAATGTCTGGCAAACTGCAACCCGCGAGATTTCTGACTACGATATTGAGATTCCATATCGTCGCGCTGATGGCGTATACCGATGGCTTTATACTCGTGCTTTGCCCGTCACTAATGAAACTGGTGCGATCGTCTATTGGCTTGGTGTTGCTCTCGATATTAGCGATCGCCAACAAGCCGAACTTCAGTTACAGCAACAAGCTTCTGAACTAAGACAATTAAATGTAGCTCTAGAGCAAACTGCTTCTAAGTTAAGTGAACGAAATCAAGAGTTAGATCGTTTTGTTTATACCGTCTCTCATGATCTCAAAGCTCCTTTGCGGGCGATTTATAATCTTTCTTCTTGGATTGCTGATGATTTAGAAGGGCAACTCGACGAGGAAAACCTTCACCAAATGCAGCTTTTGCAGAATCGGGTGATTCGCATGGAAGCTTTGATTAATGGATTGCTCTCCTACTCTCGGATTGGTCGTACTGAAATTGTTACCGAACGGGTTAAAGTTGGTGAATTAGTTTCAGAGATTCTCGATTCTCTAACAATTCCCCCCACCTTTACGATTTTTGTACAGCCAGAAATGCCAACCCTTTTGACTGAAAGATTACTTTTATCCCAAGTCTTTTCTAATCTGATTAGCAATGCGATTAAATATAACGATCGCCTAGATGGTCGGATCGAAATTAGATCTAAGCCAAAAGGAGAATACTATGAATTTACGGTTACCGACAACGGCCCCGGTATTGCACCCGAAAATCATGAGCGAGTTTTTGAGATCTTCCAAACTCTCAAAGGTCAAGAAAATCCAGAAAGTACAGGGATCGGTTTATCAATTGTTAAAAAAATTATTGAAACAGAAGGTGGCTCGATCGTTTTGGAGTCAAACTTAGGTGAGGGAGCAACTTTTCGCTTTACTTGGCGCGATCGACACGAAGACCAGAAAACTTCAAAATAATCATGGCTCATTCACCACGCTAAAACTATTATAAAGACTCATTGATTTTTCAAAGCCTTCTTTAAGACTTAGATCAACGGCTTTTTCTGCTACTTTCAAAATTTCAGAGGTAATTTGTGCTTCTTGTGGCGAAAATTTCCCTAAAACATGGGATATCGTTTCTTTTTGTTGGTCTTTCCCGATCCCAATTCGTAAACGAGGAAAATTTTGGCTATTTAGATGAGAAATAATTGATTTCATTCCATTATGTCCACCCGCCGATCCCGATAAACGTAATCTCAGTTTACCTAATGGTAAATCCATATCATCATAAATCACTAATACCGATTCAGGAGATAGCTTATACCAGTCTAAAACCGCTTGTACCGCTTGCCCAGAACGATTCATATAAGTAGTGGGTTTTAAGAGACGAATTTTGTTACCACGATGTTGTCCCTCAGTAAAAAAGCCAAAAAATCGTTTATTTTGTTGCCAAGATAAACCCCAAGATTGTACTAAAATATCGACTGCTTCAAAGCCGATATTATGACGAGTTTTATGATATTTTTCTTCGGGATTTCCTAAACCAACAATTAATTGGGGAATTACAATAGGTTTAGAATTAGTCTGAGTCATCATAAATTTGGTTTCACGGCGCAAGAGGTCTAGTAAACCGTGAATAGTATTTTTGTATTAACCACTAATTAAGATTGCTTAAATAAATTTTCTAAATAGACTTTAGCGCAATTTTTATAAGTTTTAGATGATTTAGCGGCTTGCTTTTTCTCATTTTGCAACAAGAACACAGACAATGCAACTGCAAATACTTGATCTTGATCCCAATTTGGATGAGTATCTAAATAGTGCTGAAGAGATTCATGGAGTTCTTCTGGGATTTCTGTCAAAAGGCTGATCGATGTACTCATAGTGACCTCAAAAAAAGGAAAATGAAATCCCTCACTGACGGCGACTCAATAGCCACAAACCTACTAAAATTCGGCCCAAGGGTGACTTGTTTGAGTTGTCGAAGGTAGGTAAGGTGTAAACATCAAAAAATTGACGTGATGACTATTTTCAAGGAATGTAGGTCGAGTTGTCAATGCTACGAAACGTTACAAAACTCTTCAGGAAAATTATAGATTTACGAGAGAATAGGCATCACAAGTCATTTTTTTTTACACAACTTCATATTAACTCAGTATTTGCTAATTACTAAGTGTGCAAAATAATCTTTTTTTTCCTCGACTCAACCTCAGATTCTATCGTCAGTGCCTGTGGAAAAATCGGGGTAAACTGTGGAAAACTAGGGCGAACCTGTGGAAAAAGTGGGGAATGTATGGGGGAAAACTAAACCAAAAAATAAGATTTGCAAATTAGTGATTACTTAAGGGTTAGGGTTACGTTTTGCAACTCGCTTTTTGTTGTTGTCGCCATTGATTGGCTAAACTTTGAATCGTGTTAATCTCTTCTGTAGATAGACGGCTCAAATGTCCTAAAATGAGGCTCATACGTCCTTGAAAGCGTAGTTTATCTTGATGACGGATCAGAAAATCCCAATAGAGATAATTAAATGGACAGGCATTCTCTCCAATGCGCTCGCTTTTCCTATAAACACATTTACCACAATAATCGCTCATTTTATCAATATAATTTGCAGATGCGGCATAAGGTTTCGATGCTAAAATTCCACCATCGGCATATTGTCCCATCCCAATCACATTCGTTTGCATTACCCAGTCATAAGCATCGATAAACGCTGCATGAAACCAATTTTCGATTTCTTGGGGAGAAACACCCATAATTAAAGCAAAATTATTCAAGATCATTAAGCGTTGGATATGATGCGCGTAGCCTGTTTTTTCGACTTGCGTTAATGTTTGATGTAAACAGTTCATCTGAGTTAGCGAACTATCCCAATAAAAAGCGGGTAAGGGTTCAGTATGATTAAACCAATTATTCTCAGAGTAATTGTCATTGGTATAATTATAAATTCCGTGCATATATTCTCGCCAGCCTAATACTTGACGAATAAACCCTTCTATGCTATTGATTTCTAATTTTTGTTCATAAAAGGCGTTTTCGGCAGCTTGGATGACTTCCATCGGATGAAGTAAGCCAGTATTAAGATAAGGAGATATTAGACTATGCCACATTGTATATTCTCCCGTCAACATAGCATCTTGATAGGGTCCAAAATTGGCTAAATTATTTTGAATAAAGTTATTTAGAACGATTAACGCTTGTTGTCGTGTAACACCCCAATAAAACGGTTGAATCTCTCCATGCAAGGGAATATCTAGTTGTTTAACGCTTTTAATAACTTCTAGCGTAATCTGATCGGGTTCAAACCAAATCGGTTGAGGTGTATTTAATTTTCCTTTAGGGGGTTTACGGTTTTGTTGATCAAAGTTCCATTTTCCCCCGATCGGGTTTTTTCCATCCATAAGTACTTTAAACCGTTTTCGTCCCTCTCGATAAAAATCTTCTAAGATTAGACGTTTACGAGATTTTGCCCAAGTTTTAAACTCATCTGTTGACCACAAAAAATGATTATTTGGGATCAAAGTAACAGTACAATTAAGATCAAGTTGTTCAATGAGTTTCCTAAAAGGGCGATCGTTTGGAGTCATCACCCGTAATTCTGTAATTTTTTCTCTTTTAATCCAAGCTTGAAGCGGTGTAATAAAATCATCGGCTATTTCATAACTAACACAATAGCCAAACTTTTTTAATTCTTCGGCAAAATGTCGCATTGCTGACCAAACTAAAACAAGTTTTTGTCGATGATAAGGACGTAGTTTAATATGATTGCGAGATTCAATTAAAATCACAGGGTTTGTCTGATGATTTTCCCCACAACTTGCTAAAGCGGCTTGTTGTAACCACAGTTGATCGCCTAAGATCCAAATACCAATTGTCATTTTTATTGATCCGAAGTTATAAACTATAATTATGTTATGGTAATCTTTATGTCAGACTTACTTACTAGAATTACTGTAAACCCTAGACTCGTCCTTGTATTAAGTGCGGTGGTCGTCCTTGTATTAGAGGAATGAGAATTCGAGTTACAGACGTGCTAGACTTGTTGGCGGCTGGCTTAAGCAATGAACAAATCTTAGAAGAAATGCCCGATTTAGAAATGGATGATCTCAAAGCAATCTTTCTATATGCCGCACGTAAACTCGATGATCCCGTTTTATTGTTGCAAAACCAAACGCGCTAAACCGACACCTGGATAATAATAATCTAAAATTTCTGGATAAACATAACCTTTTTTGGCATATTCATAAGCCCCCGTTTGACTCATTCCTCTACCCCCATGTGCGCGGGCGACGATTTCATCGGTTGCAGCATACAAGGATTCTACTACACCTCCCTTGTAACTGAGGATTTGACCGGCTGTTTCATTAACTGCATGGTGGGATGTATTATATTCACTTTGTAAGCCTTTATAGACCTGCCAGCGTTGTGTATTGCCCAAATTGTACCAGGGACTCGCAGGACGAATCAAATGGACTAAAGCATAGGAACGAGCGGCGATCGCTTGTGCTTTTAGTGCTTCTATTGGGGCGTTGGGGTGCATTTCACTCCCGACAACACTATATAAATATTCTTCTAAGTTGACGTAATTGACGACTAAAAGACTACTGCCTTGAGAGACAATGAGAATTTTACCTCGATACCAGCGATCGCCTACATAAACTAAACCACCGCTATTCGGTTGCACAAAAACAACGGCAGGAAGTGTCGAATCACCGATAATTAAATTTGAGCCATTGGGAGTAACGACAAAACCTTGATTAGAGTGTAGTTTCTTTAAAAATTGTCCATTTTGATCCGAGACAGTAGCAGACTGAGAAACGCCGATCATCGACTGACTTTCATCACGGGCGATCGCTACTCTAATTTCTAGTTGTGGCGGTGTATAAGAGGGCGATGGCGGTAACGGGGCTATTTTTCTGGGTTTTGTGGCTGTAACTTTGGGTTTCTGGGCTGGAGTCGGTGCGGGTTTTTCTTTTGGTTCACTCTTGACTAATTGCGCTTTTTGTGGTAAAGCTTTTTTTTGTTCAGGTGGTTTTTGTGTGGTTTTAGGGGATGCAATGGGTTGAGGTGGTGAAATAACAGGATCTGGAGAAATAAGGGGATCTGGAGTTGGTGTCGGAATTGGACTGATAGGAGGTACACTAGACTGTTGTTGGGTATTGACCGTCTCTGGATTCGCCCAATAAGCAAAAACCAAGGGAAGAAAAGCGGTTACTGAAACAAGAGGGATCGCAAAAGCGCCTAAGTACTGGAAAAGCGGATTTAAAAATTTTTTGTCTTTCATAATTTAAGGTCATCTATTTTTCGTCTTCAGTTGAGAAACAACTCAAGAGAGAAAATACGATCTAAAATACTCTGATCGGTAGATGGCAATTTATCCATGCTCTACTATATCTTATTAATCCCATTTCGAGCCAGAAAACTACGGTTTGATCACCAAAACTGAACAAGGAGCATCACAGACGACTTGACTACTCACCGAATCTTCTATAATGCGATCGACTCCTTGTAATCCACGAGTGCCAATAATCACTAGATCAGCTTGATAAATATTGGCTAGACGGATAATTTCTTCAGCAGGATCACCATTAACGATTTCTATGATACTCCCCTTGAGTTCTTGTTGCAGGTCTTTAAGGTGTTCGTCCGCTTTTTGATATAGTAATTCAAGAGATTGATGAGGTTGCGCTGCATCGGTATCTTGTCCAGTCTCAGGAGATGGCAGCACATGAGCTAAAATAATTTTAGTTGTCGCAGTGATGTATAAATCTCCTATGGCATCTAAAATATCTTCGGACATTTCGGAACAATCCAAAGCGACTAAAATTGTTTCTAACACCTGTCATTCTCCCAATCATCAGTTATTGTAACCATATTGCCTTAGAACTATATCATCACCGTACACTTTAATTTTTACTTCTGTAAAAACTCTCTAACGATCTGTAGATAGGTTTGGGCATCTTCTAACATAGGAAAATGAGCAGTTTTCGGCATTTCGACATATTGAATCTGAGGATTTAATTTAGCTGCTTGTTGTCCGAGTTTTGCGGGAATAATAATATCTTTTTCTCCAGAAATCAATAAAGTAGGTGTAGAAATTTGCATAAATTTCTGAGGCATTACTTCAACCGCTTGTTTGCTAACTGATGTAAAAATAGTTCCTAATGCTGCGTCATAATCTGCTAATAAAAAATCTTCTAAAAAAGCGACTCTTTCTGCTTTATCAATAGGTCGATGTAAAAAACGAGCCATAAATAAACGATCCGCTAACGGAAATTTGAGAAACCAAGGATAGCGAAATTTAACCACATACCCACCAAATTTATAAAATGTGGCGAAAGCTTTTTCGTCATATTCAAAAATCCCATTACAAGTCAAGATAGCTTTTTCGACTCGTTCGGGATAAGAAGTAATAAAAAAGGTTCCAACTGATGCACCCATTGAATGACTGTTTAAATATATTTTGTCAATTTTTAGGGCATCTAACAAAAATGCTAAATCATCTGCATATTCTTCTAGTTCATAGGAAATTTCTACAGATGTTGTGGGTAGCTTAGAACGTCCAAAACCTCTTAAATCATACAACAGACAGTCATACTGATCCGATAACGCGACTGCGGTACTTTTCCAGTATCTCGCGGAACCGCCCCAACCATGAATAAACACCATGATAGGTTTATTACTCTGCTCATTGGATTGGCGAATCCATTCATAATAGTGATCAACGCCTCTAATATTGATGGTTTTTTGATATACAGTGCCTGTTGTCATTTTCGGGTTTTTATTCAAAAATTAATTGCTCTATAAAAATTCTAATAGAAAATTATCTTGCACTAAAGCTATTTATTAGTAAAAGTCTAACTTTTATAGGATATGTATAGGCTTAATTCAATTTAATAACTAGCAAGTATCGAATCGGATATACCTTGAGATATAAGTATTACAGCTTAAGTAATTTACTAATTTTCCATCAAAATAAAAAATAATTAAATTTTGTAAAAAAATCTAGAAAAAATCAATTTTTTCTGGGATTAAAAGTAAATAAACTCACAGTGATGATCAAAATAATAATAATATGGCGACGATTAAAGGAAATTCAGGAAATAACAATTTAACGGGAACGACAGAAAATGATTTTATCTATGGTTACGATGGTTTAGATACTCTAACTGGGTTAGCAGGAAATGACAGACTAGAAGCAGGAAATGGTAACGATATCCTTGATGGTGGAAGTGGTGCAGATACGATGATTGGTGGAAATGGCGATGATACTTATATTATCGATCGTATCTCTGATGTGATTATCGAAATACCAGGAGAGGGAGTCGATACGATAAAAACATCGATTAGCTATACCATGAGTGACAACTACGTTAATAATTTAATTCTCACTGGCAATAGTAATCTTAATGGTACAGGGAATAGTTACGATAATGTCATCACTGGCAATAATGGAAAAAATATTCTAAAAGGGGGTGATGGCAATGACACTATTTATGGATATGTCGATGATACTCTCTATGGTGAAAAAGGCGATGATTATTTAACTGGAGGAAGTTACATTGATGGCGATGCCACTATATATGGAGGAGAGGGAAACGATACAGTATCTGGTTTTGGCGTGATGTATGGCAATGCGGGAAATGACCTTTTAACGCCTGGGGAGTATAGTACTGCATATGGTGGTATAGGTAATGATACTCTAACGGGTTATCAGAGTGCATCTTATGGAGAAGGTGGAAATGATTTAATTACGGGTTTTCAGTTTTACGGCAACGGTGGTAATGGAAATGATACTTTAAAAGGCGGTGATTTTTCTTTCTTAGAAGGAGGTAAAGGAGAAGATACCTTAATTTGTTACAAAGATTATGACACCGATGAACATACTATAATTTTTAATGCTTCAAATGAAGGAATTGATACGATTATTGACTTTGATCCTGATACAGATAGTTTACAAGTGTCTGCTTCGGGTTTTGGTGGTATAACTGCCGGGGTGACTATTTCCTCTACACAGTTCAAATATGGAATAAGTGCGACAACTTCTAGTCAACGTTTTATCTACGATACAGCAACAGGATATTTACGCTTTGATATTGATGGGAGTGGTTCCACTTCAGCTACCGTATTAGCTATTTTCCAAGGCGCACCCACTTTAAATAATAGCGATATTAATGTGATTTAACTCAAGTGAAGTAAATAAATTGTAGGGTATTTTAATCAGATAGTTACTAATTCTGTACGCAAATATTGCATTGAGTTTAAAATTAGCTTTATAGACTTTTATCTCTAATGGACGAACTACGCGCCCTCTATCGAGTCTCAATCTAACTACTAGAATTAGATAGCCTTCTCGACTACTTTAATTTGTACGACGAGAGAGTTTAAAGCTAAAACTTTTACGTCAACCGCTTAAATAGTTAAGGTTAAAATTAGTTAACATTTTCTTGGTTGACAACCTTCTAGTTTTAAAGTTAATTATTCTTTTGTTAAGGTGCTATTGAAATTTTAGGAGATTTGCTGCCATTTGACTACATTATTGTTAAATCTTTACAATACCCTTTTAAATTTAAGCAGATTCTTGACTTGGGATTGAAGACGGGTGAATCAAAATCTCGGCGGTAGAACGTTTGTTAACCATTTCTTCAGTAATGGTACATTGTCTTAAGTCTTTGCGAGACGGTAATTCGTACATCACATCCAGCATTAATTCTTCGACAATACCGCGTAATGCTCTCGCGCCTGTTTTCCGTCGATGGGCTTCTTGTGCGATCGCTTTTACGGCATCAGCTTTAAATTCTAACTGAACGTTGTCCATCTTCAGCAGTTTTTGATACTGTTTGACTAGAGCGTTTTTGGGCTGAGTCAAGATCGCCATCAATGTCTCTTCATCTAAAGGATCTAAGGCTGCCATTACGGGAATACGTCCCACAAATTCGGGTATCATGCCGAATTTCACTAAATCTTCGGGTTCAACTTGTTTTAGTAAGTCCGCAACACGTTTATCTTTAGATGCTTGGTTTTCCCCTGGACGAATAAAGCCCATTGCTTTTTTGCCGTTGCGCTGTTCTATGACGCGATCTAAACCAACAAATGCCCCACCGCAGATAAAGAGGATATTGCTTGTATCAATTTGAATACAGTCTTGATAGGGGTGTTTGCGTCCACCTTGGGGAGGAACATTAGCCACTGTTCCTTCTAACATTTTTAATAAAGCTTGTTGTACGCCTTCCCCTGAGACATCCCTAGTAATTGAGGGGTTTTCGCTTTTACGAGCTATTTTATCGATTTCGTCGATATAAATGATCCCGCGTTGGGCTTCTTCCACATCAAGATCAGCAACTTGGAGGAGTCTGAGTAAGATATTTTCGACATCTTCTCCAACATAACCTGCTTCTGTTAAGGTTGTGGCATCTGCTACAGCAAAAGGAACATCTAATATCTTGGCTAAAGTTTGAGCGAGTAGGGTTTTTCCTGATCCCGTTGGACCCACCAGCAGAATGTTAGATTTTTGCAGTTCTACGATGTCATCTGTGTTGAGACCTGCTTTTCGAGATTGGATGTCATTTAGCCGCTTGTAGTGGTTATAAACGGCAACTGAGAGGACTTTTTTGGCCTCCTGCTGCCCAATGACATATTCATCCAGATGTTTTTTAATTTCTCTGGGTTTGGGGATTTGGGTTAGTGAAAGACGATCGCGGTTAGTTTTCCGTTTCCCGTTTCCTGGGCGATCTTCGGGTCGAGAATTTCCTGCCGCTACTGGAGTTGGCTGCTCTAACAGTTCCTCATCTAGAATTTCATTGCATAGCTCTACACACTCATCACAAATATATACCCCAGGTCCTGCGATCAGTTTTCGTACTTGCTCTTGTGATTTACCACAAAACGAACATTTTAGATGAGAGTCATATTTAGACATAAGCCGTTTTTACCTGAGTGATGTAACCGGAATAGTGGGATCAGCAAGTGCCTCACGACAAATTACTTGGTCAATTAAACCATAGTTTTTCGCGTCTTGGGCTGACATATAAAAGTCGCGTTCCGTATCATTGGCGATCGTTTCGTAGGGCTGACCTGTATTACTCGACAACATTTCATTTAGCCGTCTTTTGATGTATAGAATTTCTCTTGCTTGAATTTCGATTTCTACGGCTTGTCCTTGTGCGCCACCCAGGGGTTGATGGATCATGATGCGACTGCTTGGTAAAGCCATCCGTTTACCTTTGGTTCCACTGGAGAGGAGAAATGCTCCCATACTTGCTGCGATGCCAAAACAAATTGTTGCAACATCTGGGCGGATTTGCTGAATTGTATCATAAATCGCTAGTCCTGCATAGACTGAGCCACCTGGAGAGTTTATATACAACTGGATATCTTTCTCTGGATCTTCTGCATCAAGATACAACAATTGAGCCACAATTGAGTCAGCAACATTATCATCTATGGCTGTCCCTAAAAATATAATTCTTTCCCGTAATAAACGAGAGTAGATATCAAAGGCTCGCTCTCCCATGCCTGATTGTTCTACAACCATCGGCACGATATTTTCTGGGCCTGAATAGATGAGTGGAGAACGATGACTAAAAATCGGATAATCAGGTGATTGTGATTGAACCATATATTTGTAAAGATAAGCGCAAACTAATAATAATTTGCCAATATTAAACGTTTTTTCGTTTTGCTATTTAACAAAACATGAGTTAATAGAGTTTCCTCTACTCTTTACATTATGACTTAACTTTAACCGAAATGGGGCAAAATTTGGGGTAGGGGAATCACCCGCTCCCCCATAATCTGATCAGTTTATTCTTCTTCGGCTGTTACTGACTCTATGTCTATTGTGTCTTCTATTTCGTCTGTTTCAGGATCTAGTGTTCCTTTGGGGACTAAAGTAATAGATGCCTTTTCTTGTAGCCAATCTAAGGTTTTTTGTGTGGTAATCTCTTCTGTGATCACTTCTTGTAGGCGATCGGGATCGACATCTTGTCCGGCGAGTTGTTCGGATATTTCTTGAATTCGAGTATCAACTTCTTCAGGAGTAGCCGTAATTCCTTCTATTTGGGCAATTTTCTGTAAAACTAGGGCTTGTGTGAGTCGTTCGATGGCTTCTGGTCGAATTTCAACCCGCATTCGAGACACCATCTCCGCGTTAAACAATTGGCGAATATTCATGCCCATTTGTTCCATTTGCATAGCGGTTTGGGTGAGCATTTGATTGACTTGTCGTTCGATCAGGGTTTCGGGTAGATCGGCGGTACTAATTTCTACCAAAGCTTTCGTTAACGCTTCATGAATGCTATTTTTTGTAGCTGTTTCGGCTTGCTCAGAGTAACGTTTTTCTAAAGATTCTTTAAGTTCTGCAAAGGTTTCAAACTCACTAACATCTTGAGCAAAATCGTCATCAAGTTCAGGCAGTTCTTTCGCTTTAACTTCTTTGAGAGTGATTGTAAAAACAACTGGTTTACCCGCTAAATCCTCTCTTGGATAATCTTCAGGAAACGTCAGGGTTAAATCTTTTGTTTCTTCGGGGGACATTCCGGCAATACCTTCAATCATGCCATCAATGAAACGCCCTTCGACGAGATCAACACGAAAATCTGTACCTTGTACACCTTGAATAGCTTCTGCCTCTTCTCCCTCTTCTGTTAACGTTTTTCCTTCATAATCAATAATAGCGACATCACCAAGTTGAGCGGCGCGATCTTCAACTGGAACTAAAATCGCTTTCTCTTCTTGTTTTTCACTCAGCCATGTTTCAACTTCTTGGGGATCGTAGTCCGTTTCTTCGGCAGTTATTGTCAAATTTTGATAATCTCCAGGTTCAACCGTCGGGGGAACATCCACAGAAGCAGAAAAGATCAACGGTTCGCCTGGCTGGTATTTTTCGACTAATTCCTCGAAACTAGAAACAAGTTTAAGATTTCCGAGCGATTCAATATCTTCTTGCTTGATCGCCTCATCAAGAGCCGATTGTATCATATCTTCGACGACAGTAGCTTTAATGCGGGCTTGTCCCATGCGTTGGATGAGGATAGGACGCGGGACTTTTCCTGGGCGAAATCCTGGGATTTGTGCGGAGCGTGCTAAATTTTGGATAACTTTTTCGTAAGCGTTTTTTGAGGTTTCGGCCGAAATTTCGATTTCCAAGCCAACTTGACTGGCAGGAAGTTTTTCCTGAGTAACTTTCATTGATTTTTCTTTTCTATAACGATTAACAAATGGCTTCTGAATGGGGACTTCTCATGATATCCTTTTATCAGATATCCTCTCATTCTACAAGGCATAACGATCTTATTATTCTAGCCTTGAAAGGGTACTATGTGTATATAATGCTAACCCAAAAGCAAAATAATCAGAAACCGTAAATAAAGCCATTGGAGGAAAGCAATTTGTCTAATTCAGTACGGGTGGCTGTTTTGGGAGCAACGGGAGCCGTTGGAACCGAACTATTAGAATTATTGGATAGTCGTCAATTTCCCTTGGCGAGTTTAAAACTGTTGGCCTCTCCTCGAACTGCAGGTCAAACTATATTATTTAAAGGGGAAAATTTAGTTATTGAAGCGGTTGATGAGAAGTCTTTTGTTGATGTTGATATTGTGTTGGCTTCTGCGGGAAGTTCGACATCTAAACAATGGGTTAAAACGATCGTTGATTCAGGAGCCGTAATCATCGATAATTCTAGTGCCTTTCGCATGGACAAAGATGTCCCTCTAATTGTCCCAGAAATTAATCCCACCGCAGCCGAACACCACAAAGGCATTATTGCTAATCCGAATTGTACAACGATTCTGTTGGGGATGGCGATTTGGCCACTCCATCAAGTGCAACCCATTAAACGTATTGTGGTGGCTACTTATCAGTCAGCCAGTGGCGCTGGTGCTAGAGCAATGGAAGAACTCAAAACCCAAGCCCAAGCGATTTTAAATCAACTTGAACCCAAAGCCGAATCTTTTCCCTATCCGTTGGCTTTCAACCTTTTTCCTCACAACTCGTCTTTAAATGAGTTAGGATATTGTGAGGAAGAGATGAAGATGATTAACGAAACTCGGAAAATTTTTAATGACACCCAAATCCAAGTCAGCGCCACATGTATTAGAGTTCCAGTGTTGCGGGCTCACTCGGAAGCGGTTAATCTAGAATTTGAGCAACCTTTCGCAGTCGAAAAAGCTAGAGAAATCTTAAAAACGGCTCCAGGCGTTACATTAGTCGAAGATTGGCAAAATAATTATTTTCCGATGCCGATGGATGCCACTGGTAAAGATGATGTTCTCGTGGGGCGAATTCGTCAGGATCTTTCTCATCCCTGTGGTCTAGAATTATGGCTATGTGGTGACCAAATTCGCAAAGGGGCTGCTCTAAATGCGGTACAAATTGCTGAATTATTGGTAAAAAATAATCTGCTACGTCCTCAAGCCGTTGCAGTATAATAGGAAAAGGGGAATGACGAATCAAAAAAGTTTTGGACGAGTTTTGACGGCAATGGTAACGCCCTTCGATGAGTCGGGACACGTTAACTACGAAGTAGCCGAAAAGTTAGCAACGTATTTAGTAACTCATGGTAGTGATGGGTTAGTGGTTTGCGGGACTACGGGAGAGTCACCCGCCCTCACTTGGGACGAAGAATATGAGTTATTTAAGGTGGTTAAAAATGCCGTTGGACATCAAGCCAAAATTTTAGCAGGAACGGGATCAAATAGCACCTCTGAAGCCATAGAAGCGACAAAAAAAGCCGCTAAATTGGGATTAGATGGCTCTTTACAAGTCGTTCCCTATTACAATAAACCCCCCCAAGAAGGTCTGTATGAGCATTTTAAGGCGATCGCTCTTGCCTGTCCAGATTTTCCAGTTATGTTGTATAATGTACCAGGAAGAACGGGACAAAACCTTTTACCCGAAACGGTGGCCAAACTAGCCGAAATTGACAACATTGTGGCAATCAAAGAAGCAAGCGGCAACATCGAACAAGTCTGTAAGGTTCGTTGTCTAACCCATTCCTCTTTTGCGATTTATTCTGGTGATGATTCCCTGACTTTGCCCATGATGACGGTTGGTGGTATGGGTGTCGTCAGTGTTGCTAGTCATTTGGTGGGCGAACAAATACAGCAAATGATTCAAGCCTTTGAGGTGGGAAAAACCGATTTAGCTGTAGAATTAAACCTCAAGCTATTTAATTTGTTTAAAGTGCTTTTTTGTACGACTAATCCCATTCCAGTCAAAGCAGCATTAAATAAACAAGGCTGGCAAGTGGGGAAACTGCGTTTGCCTCTAAGTTCTCTATCCCTAGAGCTATTGCCTTCTTTAGAAGCGGTGATGCAAGATTTAGACTTACTTTGATGATTTTTGCGTAAAATTGCCTAACTAGCTAGAAACAAAATAGACTAGAATAAAAATAAAGATATGTTCTAAGCTATAAAAAATTTGCTCAATTAGTGGCATATATAATAAATTGGTCAAAAATTATAAAAACAGGGTATTAATAAATTAATTAAAGGAAACTGGATAAAAACAATTTCATTTTATTAAAGCGCTTAAACGACTAACAAAAACAATCCAATTGAAGGAAACTAATGACACAAAACGAAACTCAATCATTACTCAAAATTATCCCCTTGGGCGGTCTACATGAAATCGGAAAAAATACTTGTGTCTTTGAATACGAAGACGAAATGATTTTAGTCGATGCAGGTTTAGGCTTTCCCACAGAAGAGATGCACGGGGTTAATATCGTTTTACCCGATATGACATATTTACAGGAAAATCGCCATAA
Organism: Aphanothece hegewaldii CCALA 016; assembly: GCF_003007785.1. Classification (GTDB taxonomy): domain Bacteria; phylum Cyanobacteriota; class Cyanobacteriia; order Cyanobacteriales; family Microcystaceae; genus Chroococcus; species Chroococcus hegewaldii. The sequence continues at coordinate 30,811 of NZ_PXOH01000043.1, forward strand.
AATAAAAGGAATGATCGTCACTCACGGACATGAAGATCATATTGGTGGTTTACCCTATCATCTCAAACATTTTGATATTCCTATTATCTACGCACCTCGTTTAGCCACTGCGCTTTTACGAGATAAATTAGCAGAAGTTGGACTCGCAAACCGAACCACTTTAGAAACAGTATCACCCCGACAAACTGTCCGTTTAGGTCGATATTTTGCCGTTGAATATATTCGTAATACTCATTCAATGGCGGATAGTTTTACAGTGGCAATTACAACACCAATAGGCGTAATTATCCATACTGGTGATTTTAAAATCGATCATACACCAGTAGATAAAGAATATTTCGACTTACAAAAACTAAGCGAATACGGCGAAAAAGGTGTTTTATGTCTTTTGAGTGACTCGACTAACTCAGAAGTACCCGGTTTTACACCTTCTGAGTCCTCAGTATATCCTCACCTAGATCGCGTATTCGCACAAGCCCCAGGACGCTTGATGCTGACAACTTTTGCTTCATCCGTCCATCGCATTCATCTCGTTCTACAACTCGCCCAAAAACATAACCGTAAAGTGGTTGTCGTTGGTCGATCGATGCTGAATGTCATTGCTCACGCTCGGAATTTGGGCTATATTAAATGTCCAGATAGTATATTTGAACCAATTAAAGCGATTAAGAGTTTACCCGATGAAAAGATCTTGATTTTAACTACAGGATCTCAAGGGGAACCTCTAGCAGGAATGACACGTATTGCCAAAGGAATGCACCCTCAAATTAGAATTCAGCAAGGGGATACCATTATATTCTCAGCTAACCCAATACCGGGAAATACGATCGCAGTCGTTAACATCATCGATCAACTGATGATGCAAGGTGCAAATGTTGTTTATGGACGCGATAAAGGGATTCATGTTTCGGGACACGGCGCACAAGAAGACCAAAAACTTATGTTAGCCTTGACTAAACCTAAGTTTTTTATGCCGGTACACGGTGAACATCGGATGTTAGTCAAACATTCCCAAACTGCCCAAAGCTTAGGTGTTCCGCCCGAAAATATTGTAATTGTCAAAAATGGCGACATTATTGGATTATCACCCGATAGTATAAGTGTAATTGGGCAGGTTACAAGCGGTATTGAACTCGTCGATCAATCAGGGATCGTTCAAGAACACGTCATGCAAGATCGCCGACAACTCGCTGATGATGGCGTAGTAACGATCGCAGCAACCGTCAGCGCAGAAGGAAAACTGCTCACTCAACCAGAAATTCATCTAAGAGGAGTGGTGACAAGTGTCGAGCGCTCATTATTAAATCAACTGATTATACGGTCAATTGAGCGCACAATCACCGAAAAATGGGAAGAATACACCCAAAGCTCAAACCCTGAAACACAATTAGCACAATTGCGAGAAGAAATTGAAACTAACTTACAACGACTGATCAAACGAGAATTGCAAAGTCAACCGTTAGTCATCTTCTTACTACAAACCGCAAATATAGAACCAGCAACCCAAACACGGGTTTATCGTCGTCGTCGTCCAACTGCTTCGATCGCATCTTAAAATAATTAGGGTGGGCAATGTCCCACCTTTTTAGTTTAAAGCGATAAATCATCTTCCGTTAATTCGGCTATTGCCATTAAAGCTTTCAGAGTTCCTACTTTTAAATCTTTATTTCGATGAACAGGAATAGTCAATATTTCCATCTTTTCTGATTTTTCATAAATGTGATGACTTCCAGTAATTCTTGCCAAAGCCCAGCCTTTCTTTTCAACAATTTTACATAATTTTTTCCCAGAAATAGATTTCATACAGCAATTTCAATAATTTGATCAGCTTCATCTGTCAATTGATATTCATTAGCGACTTCCAACCATCCTGTAATTGCATCTTGAAGATTATTCATGACTTCTTCTAAAGTATCTCCTTCAGTAATACAACCAGGCAAAGCGGGAACTTCTGCCCAGTATCCGCCTTCTTGTGCTGGATGAAGGATTGCTTTAATTTTCATAATGACCGACTTAAAATAGAGTATTTATAGTTTAATCTAGATTAGGCAACCAACTTTCATCTAAGACTTGTTCTAGAGTAAACGCAGGTTGTATCGGTAAGACATTGGAAGCGAGTTCGGTTTTAACGATGACAATATCTCTCGCATCTTGATAAGTTTCTTCAAAGACTTCTGTTAGGTAAGGTTTTAGACTAGGATTATTTTTGAGTAGTTTTTTAAGTTGTTTTCTTTGCTCAATAATTGTTCCTTTCCACCTACGAGCATTATATTCTCTTTCTGCACTCCAGTAAGCCAGTTTGAGTAAATGTTCTAATAAAACCAGTAAACGACTTTCTAGCTTATGCTTTGGAGCGTTTCCCAAATCTTCCAACTCCTCTAATAAATGTTCCCAGTCAACCGACTCTAAATGTTGGGAGCGAATTTGTTCAATAGTTGTATTGATCCAGAGATAAAAGTCTTGTTGATACAGAGTTTGAGAAGTAGGAAGACGAATAGACATAACAATAATCTAAAAATTTATTCTTATAAGGGTTAGGACTCCCTACCCCTACATGATTACCAGTATAGAGAATTCTGCATTTAAGACAAATTAAGGAGATGCGGCGATAACTTTGAGAGTTGGAGCAGAATAGATAGATAAAAATATTGCATCATCATGACCCTCATTAATTGCACCATGAACTTGTAATGGTACAGCAACATCAATTTGTCCCGCAGAAATAATTTTTTTCTGTCCGTCGCCCAGATAATAAGTCAATTCTCCTTTAATCATAACCCAAGTGTCTTGACCATCAGGATGAAAATGAGCAGGGACTTGCTGCCCAGGAAGAACACCCCAAACAGCAATACTAGAATATTCGGTGATGGCTATTTCCGTAACAATTGCTTTTTCTTGGGAAAAACGAACTAAAGAAGCTACATCGAATGTGCGTTGGGTAGATGAGGCTAAAATTTCAGTCATTGTTGTCTTTATTGAGAATTTGCTAGGGTGAGCCACTTTTGTCGTCAAGATTGTAGCAATTCAGACAGCTTAATTTTGTTCATTTGAGCAACTTTTCTACTTTATCTACTCTAGCCTTAGAAAATAATTTATTTTTTCAGACATGATTTTCTTTTATTAACTGGGAACACTAAAAGAGATAACCTAATGTAGTGCGATCGCTATGGCTGAACTTTTACCACAATGCACGGATCTGGCTCAAAATGTTAATCATTTACTCGAATTGCTACAATCTGAACCCTCGCTACGTTCTGGACAAGATACGACAGCTATTGAAACCTCTTTAAAAAAAGCCATCTCGCCTAAGTTTGAAATTGTTTTCGCAGGTGCATTTAGTGCGGGTAAATCGATGCTCATTAATGCCCTATTGGAGCGAGAATTATTATATAGTGCAGAAGGTCACGCCACAGGGACTGAATGTCATATAGAATACGCCCAAAGCGATCAAGAAAGGGTTGTTTTAACGTTTTTGAGTGAAGCAGAAATACGCGCTTTAGTCGATACACTCTGTCAACGCTTAGATATTAAAGCACCGAATAATATTAATTCATACCAAATCCGTAGTTATTAGCCATTGTATACAAAGAGGTTTTAACCAGCCTTGAAAACTTCTGGATCTGGCCACCAATGATAGTTAGTCAAAGCTTGAATTTGAGGTTGCATTTGTGCAAGAACATGACAGCGTTGAGCGAGAACCACTTCCAAAGCATCAAGAGTTTCAAAGCTCTTGTTGACCAAAGGCTCATCAGCCAAAGCCCAAAGTCTCTCGGCTGGTTGTAATTCGGGAGAGTAAGGAGGTAAAGGCTCAAAAAAGATGCCTAATGGTAACTCAACTTTCTCGCTCATATGCCATCCAGCGCGGTCAAGAACCAAAAGGATAATTTTGTCTTGTCCTGCTCCTACAGCTGCGGCAAAGGATTTT
>NZ_PXOH01000044.1 GCF_003007785.1 Aphanothece hegewaldii CCALA 016
ACCCAATTTTTAGCCAAATTGCTAACATCTTAGCCCAAAAACAAGACTGGGTTATTTTGTCATAGTCTAAACTCCAGTCCATAGATATAAGCTCTTAATCACAGCATTGCTCAAGATTTTCGATCTCTTTGGCGAGAAATAATCGTTTAGGTTGTTTAAAAAGCCAACTACTCAAACTATGCTCGATTTTTTGCAGTTTATAGCCATTACTAAAATAAAGTTGCTGTGCTGCTAAATTATTTTCGAGAACATGTAGAGATAATTCCTTAAATCCCCATTCGCGGGCAATTCGTTCGCATCTCAATAATAATTGTCTGGCAATCCCTTGACGACGATATTCAGGAATAACAGCTAAATTAGAGATATAAGGTATTTGTTTAGCCATCACTTGATTTCGCAAAGCGAGTTCGACGGTTCCGACTAAAGTTCTGGGGGTGTTAGGAAAAGTGGTAGGAGTCGTAAAAGCGACTAAACAACGATAGTTTGGTTTTTCAGAACGTATACGCCCTCTGATATCTTCTGTAATACCCAATCTGAGCAGAGGTTGTATCCCAAGCATCGTTGTTTGAGACGGATAAAAACTACGAGAGAGAACTTCAACTAATTCCTTAAGATCTCTCGGTTGAGCGATCCGAATTTTGAGTGCAAAACTGGATTGCACTTGGCTATTCTCTAATTGGCACGATTTAGACACAGGTTTTACACTGGGGTTAAAAATTTGTTTTAAAAAAGGACACAAAAGGATTTTATTAAGCAAGGAAATAACCTTATTTATTTATAGTCTTCCCAAATTGTACGCTTCTTATTATAGTCCTCAGAACAAAACCCTTGGAAAAAATTTAGACAAATACCGACAAACTCTGAAATCAAGAGAGGCTCCTTAACAAGACTGTCATACTTTGTCCGTAATTTAATAAATTCCTACTGGATTAGTGTTGCTGAAGTACTGCTTACTGAATACTGTTGACAATGGATTTGGATGCCAAATACCTATATAAGTTTAAAAATGTAATTTATGACGGCTTTGGTATTATTAAAATAGCAAATTTTTCAATTAAGCTGGTTTACTTTTATTAAAAAAATAATCTAACAAAATTTTTTATACTTTAATTTTGTATTTTTAAGTATGTTTATATTATTGCCCCAGACATCTTTAAACATTTAATTGGGTCTTGTAATTCATTTAAACCGTGCATTTTTGTACTACGATTACATTCTTTTTATAGCTTTTTTTTAATTAATTAAAGCTCTATATAAAACATTGTTGTATGATTTGTCCATTATTGATTTAGATAATTTTTTAAAACTAATTGTTAATAATTAAATATATTTTATATCCCATAGCCTACAATAAACATATTCCCCAAAATCATTCTAAAAAGGATAATGCCAGCAAAGAATATTTACCATGAAGCTGTTAAAAATGCTTTAATTAAAGATGGTTGGACAATTACGGCTGATCCTTACTATATTATCTATAAACAATTAAGACTGGTTGCTGATATTGGTGCTGAACGTTCATTAGCTGCACAGCGAGGAGACGAAAAAATTGTTATTGAAGTTAAAAGCTTTATCAGTCGCTCATTTATTTATGATTTAGAAAGAGCAGTGGGTCAGTATATCATCTACCGTAATTTTCTCACAAAAACTGCCCCTGAGCATGAAATTTATCTAGCTCTTAGCCAACTTGTGTATCAATCCAAATTTGACGATACCATTTCCATTATTGTTAATGAAAACTAGCTTAAATTGATTATTGTCGATACAGATAGGGAGGTAATTACCCAATGGATAAATTAACCTATTATCGTTCACTCATTCAAAAAATTTTAACAGAATATCATCAACAGTTTTCTCAAGCTTGTCCTCCAGATGTAGAAATGCTACTAGCTTTTGACGAAAAAAGAGATCAATATCTATGGTTTCAAGTAGGTTGGACACCGCAAGAAAGAATTAAGGGAATTTCCGTTCATGTTCGCCTTAAAAACGATAAAATTTATATAGAAGAAGATTGGACAGAAGAAGGAATCGCTACCGACTTATTAAGAGAAGGTGTTTCTAAAGAAGATATTGTTTTAGCTTTTCATGACCCCAAAACTCGCAAATTTACTGAGTTTGCTATGATGTAAAAATTTTTTTATAATTATTTCAAAAAAGTTTTTAAAAAGTAGTGCCACGATAAGTTAATCCAGTTCGTTTCATCGAGAAACGTCGGGCAAATTGCGGTAAATCGCCTTCATGCCCCAAAAGTATTACCGTATCACCATCTTGCAGAATAAACGAGTGTGAGGGATGAAGTACCGTTTTTCCATCAAGTTGACGAATCGCAACAATAACAAATGCTCCTTGTCCTCCTATTTCCATTTCACTAATAGGTCTATTGACAAAAGGCGAATTTAATGTTATAGAAAGTTCTTCTAATTTGAGATCAATTTGTGCGAGTAATTCATTAAGATTGCGTCTTCCTTCGGCTTCGTCAAGAAAATCAATTGCGGCAGGATGAGTAATCATTTGTGCCATTCGTTCAGCCCCAATGGTTGCGGGTAAAATAACTTGATTAGCACCAGCTAACTTGAGTTTTTTTTCAGTAGAGGGTAACTCGCCACGAGCGATAATAATTAAATTAGAATTCAGTTCACGAGCCGTTAGAGTAATAAAAACATTAAGAGCATCATCTGGTAAAACAGTAGTTAAATACCTCGCTTTTTGAATTCCTGCGGTGTGTAGAATATTTTCATCGGCGGCATTTCCTTCTAAAATTAAATAGCCTTTTTCTTCGGCTTGCAAAATTCGGTCAGAGTTGTTATCGATGACGACAAATGGTTGCTGTGATTCTTGTAACTTTCGAGCTAAAATTTGTCCCAGACGACCATAACCACAGATAATAACGTGATCTCGTAACGATTCTATTTCTCGATTCATACGTCTTGATGCTAAAGCTTTATTAATTTGACCTTCGGTGATCATTTGAAAAAATCCACCGACTGCATAAACGGCTGAACTTGTACCACAAATAATTACCAGTATAGTCAAGATTCTAAGTCCTGGTGTATTAATCGGTCGAATTTCCCCAAATCCTACCCCAAAAACCGTAATAATGACTTGATAAAAAGAATCTAAAAAATTCCAGCCGTACAACATATAGCCGACTGTCGCGCCAACAACAGTAGCGAGAAAAAATATAATACCCAGTGCAGTACGCTGGAGCGAACTTAGCACGCTTCGCGCCCTCCGAAACGAAAAGATAAAATCTAGATCATCATATTCTCTAATTTGATTTAAGGAAGTATTCTAGAATGCTAGATCGTCTCGATAATAACTTGTCCATCGGCTTGAACCCAAGCTAGATTTTTTACTCTAATATTCTGGATATATTCTCGAATCCCATCCTCGGAACGTTCCCCAATAAAGAGGGAAACTCTTATAAGTTCTGTGGATTTTCTGAGGGTTTGGGCATGAATAAAAGCGGCTATTTCTGCATCTTTTGTTTGAGGGATCACTAACCAATCTAAAGCGGGTGTTTGTTGAGGTAAAATTCCCGTTGAGAGTAAACAAGTGTGCAACTCTTCTAGATTAAGAGAAAAGCCAATCCCTGGGGCGGATTCTTGTTGAGGATGATACACACTTAATAATTGATCATAGCGTCCACCTTGTCCTAAAATGCGGAGTTGCTGATCGGTATAACTAACAGCTTTAAAGATAATTCCCGTATAAAAATCAAAGGTTTGTAAAAGAGAGAGATCTAAGACTAAAGGAAAAGCGATCGCATTTTGTGTACTCCGTTGAGCAAAGCTATTTTCTACTACTTCTAAAAGTGATTTGAGGTTACTTACTGCTTCTTGTGCCGATTCATCTAAATCAAGATTGAGGATTTTTTGCAGGACATCGGCTGGCTTGCCACGCAGATTAAATAATAGTAAACCATGTTCTCGCAAAGCTGCACTCGGATAAGCTAAGTTTTCTAGACTAACATAATCTAAATGGGCTAAACAGTCACGGACTTGTTGTTGTAGAGGAACTGGAAACGGAGCGAGTAAAGAACGGGTGAGGGCGGCTTCCCCTATTAGGAGATGCCATTGGGGTACACCGAGTTGCTCTAAACAATCCGCTAATAAAAGTAAAATTTCTGCATCCGCTAATACACCGCCCCGCATCAGAAGTTCTACACCTGCTTGATGAAATTCTAATTGTTGTCCATGATGTCCCGTCGGCGGATTGCGAAAAACGTTAGCACGATAACAAAGACGTTGCGGATGTGAATGATCACTCATTCGAGTAACGGCGGTACGGGCAATGGATGCCGTTAGTTCGGGGCGTAAACCTAATGCTCCTTCTGCGGTTTCTTGGAGTTGAATGACGGTAGAACGTTCAATGGCTCCACCTGCGATGAGGGTATCAAGCCATTCAATACTAGAGGTAACAATACGCTGATAGCCCCACCGTTGAAAGATCTCTTGTATGCGATCGTTCATCCAAGATTTTTGAGTCACTTCTAGGGGTAATAAATCTCTGGCACCGGACGGAGCTTGATGAATCATTATAAAAAGTCAAAATGGTCTTTATTTCTTTTTACCATTAAACAGTGTCCAGAAGTTCTTCTGACCTTTGGCGTTTTTGGATTTACTACCAAGCATTTCAATGTTAGGGTTGAGGAGTTGATCGAGTTCTTTTTTGCTCTCAATTGCGATCGGATCTTGTGGGTTTGCTTTGATTGCTTGATTAATATGAACTCGCGCCATCGAGGTTTGATCTTGTCTTAAATAAGCGAGTCCAAGTAAGGCATGAGAAGTACTGTCATTGGGTTCTAGTTTAAGAGCATCTCGTATTTCTAAGATGACTTGAGCATAATTTCCCATTGATAGAGAGTCTTGAGCGCGGCGTATATAAGAAGTAATTCCCGTTTCTACATCGGGTATTTTGGACGGTTCTTGCGTGATAGTCGTCGCTTGGGTTGATGAAGTCGCCATCGCTGCTGCACCCACATAAGCTGGCGTGGTTAATTTTTTCTGGGTTTGCCCTTCACTAAACATTAGATAAACTAAATTCAGTTCGCTAATCTGAGCAATTTTTTGATATACTCCATCAAGGATCAAATATTCATCAACGGCTAAAGGTTGCAAGAGTTTTTGATAAGCCGTCTCAACATTTTTATTAACTTGTGCAAGTTTTTTCGCGGGTTCAGTAATAATGGTTGTATTAATTGTATCTTGGGCTACACCTTTACCGATCTGAGAAATAATTAAGCGATATTCGATGCGTGATTGTTCTCTCGATAATTGTTCGTAAGCTGGATTAACTAATTTAGAGAATAACTGGCCTGCCCGTTCTTTTTCCACATTATTTTTAGCCCGACAGGTATCTGGATGGAGTCGATAGGCGATTTTGAGATAGCGTTGACGAATTTCCTTGAAATCAGCATCAAGGGGAACGCCCAATACTGCGTAATGGTCGATTATATCAAATTGAAATAGTCCCTGTTGAATCGGAAAAGCCATAGGATATTGTCCTGCTTGCTGAAAACCACCTTCTACTAAATTGACCTAACGCTTGGCTCGTCAAACTTGATCTGCCATTGAGAGGCTTCTTTTAATGCTTGACTCAGACTGGAATGAAGATAACCATTTGTCGCTAAAATTCTACCTTCTTCTAGATTGATCTGATTACCATCATATGCTGTAACTGTGCCTCCTGCTTCTTGAACAATGACAATTCCTGCAACAACATCCCAAGGGCGTATTCCCCTCTCCCAGTATCCATCTAAACGTCCACAGGCAACATCAACTAAATCTATAGAAGCTGAACCACTGCGACGCACACCTTGAGTTAGATGGGTTAGATAACAAAATTCAGCGTAGTTGTTGTCGGTGGTTTCTGTGCGATCGTAAGCGAATCCGCTAACTAACAGACTTTGACTGAGTTTGTCTGTTTGAGAAACTTGAATCGGACGACGGTTTAGTGTTGCACCAGATCCTGTAGCCGCCCGAAACAGTTCGTTTCTAAACGGATTGTAAATGACTCCTACTTGAGGAATATCGTCGATCAATAACCCTACCGAAACGGCTGCCACTGGATAAGCATGAGCATAGTTGGTTGTTCCGTCTAGGGGATCGATCGCCCAGAGATAGTTATTGTCGGTTGTTCTTATTATTCCCGATTCTTCGGCTAAAATTGCATGATGTGGCACATGACGATTTAAAATTTTAAGAATTTCTTTTTCGGCTTGATGATCGATGTCGGTTACTAAGTCACCAGAGCGACCTTTTTCTTGAATTTTGTTCACCTGACCCCAGTTGGCTAAAACAATTGCTCCGGCGGCGGTTGCGGCTTCGGTGGCGATATCTAAATAACGTTCTAACTCGGTGGCTGTATTCATCATCTAGTCTTCATCTAAGGGTAAACCAAATCGAACTCTTCCTCTAGCAAAAAAGCGGCCAAACTGAAGCTCATAAACTTCGTCTTCGTCTTGGGTTTCCACTTCTAAGTCTGAACAGGGATAACTCACACACAACAGCGCGTATCCTTTATCTTTTAATTCGGGTGAAAGCCCGATCGCTTCTGGTTGTTTAATGTCTCCATCTAAAACTCTTACTGCACAAGTGGTACAAGCTCCATTACGGCAAGAAAACGGTAAATCATAGCCAAGATTTTCGATACTGTGCAAGATGTATTGATCGTCTGGAACTGGAATAGTGTAATATTCTTCGGTTTTACGGTTATGGATTTTGATTTGATAAAACTGGCGCATGAGTAAAAAAGAAAATTTTTTTTGAATTATAGTAACTTTATTGTATAATGAATGATCGTGACCCTACTAGGAGAGATGGCCGAGCGGTTGAAGGCGCAGCACTGGAAATGCTGTTTAGGGGTAACTTTAACGAGGGTTCGAATCCCTCTCTCTCCGTAATGAAAGCGAGTAAGAGTGAATTGTTTGTTTTGGTTTTGTACTGGGTTTGGTATTTCTATCCTAAGTTTGAAAGAATTTTGCAACCAAACCCTAATATTAACTTTCTAAGACTTTCAACAAAACATCACCCATTTCTTGACATCCAACCAATTTCATGCTATGGGACATAATATCGCCAGTACGATAACCTTGGTCTAGTACGGCTAAAACACTTTGTTCGATTTTATCGGCGGCGGCGGCTTCATTTAAACCGTAGCGTAACATCATAGCAGCACTCAAAACCTGTGCCAGTGGGTTTGCTTTATCTTGTCCTGCAATATCGGGGGCGGAACCGTGTACAGGTTCAAATACACCAGGCCCAGTGGAACCTAAACTCGCAGACGGCAACATCCCAATACTACCAGTTAGCATCGCTGCTGCATCAGATAAGATATCTCCAAATAAATTGCCTGTGACGATCGTATCAAATTGTTTCGGGTTGCGAACTAACTGCATCGCTGCATTATCGACATACATATGAGACAGTTCAATATCGGGATATGTTTCTGAGATAGTAATTACACGATCGCGCCATAATTGAGAAACATCTAAAACATTCGCCTTATCGACTGAACAGAGTTTACCGCGACGTTTACGGGCTGCTTCAAAGGCCACATGAGCAATACGGTCAATTTCCGTCTCAGTATAAGCCATCGTATTAACCCCACGTTTTTCGCCCGTCTCGGTGGTAAAAATGCCTTTGGGTTGACCAAAATAAACGCCGCCCGTCAGTTCTCGAACTACCATAATATCAACCCCTTCTACAACCTCTTTTTTCAGGCTCGAAGCGTCAATCAGTTGGGGTAAAATCGTAGCAGGGCGTAAATTCGCAAAAAGATTCAGTCCGGCGCGTAATCCTAAAAGACCCGTTTCAGGGCGTTGTAGACGGGGTAAATTATCCCATTTATAACCCCCAATGGCCGCCAAAAGCACCGCATCACTATTACGACAAAGTTCTAAAGTCTCGCTGGGTAAAGGTTCGCTGGTTTCATCAATTGCCGCACCGCCGATTAAACCTTTTTGAAATTCAAAGGTAATATCAAACTGTTTCCCTATGACCTTAAGCACCTCTACAGTGACGGTTAGAATTTCGGGGCCAATACCATCGCCGGGGAGTAAGGTGATACGATATTGCTGAGTCATAGTTGTTTCTCGATTTAATCTGAAAAGGACAATCTACTATCTTACGGCTTTTGTGGCTAAAGAGTTTAGAATAAGCGGTCGATTGATTTATCAGTCTTTTTGATCACCCATGTTTGGCAACTCAGGTATCATCGATCGTAGACTCTTAAATAAGACTGAAATTGAATTGCCAATTGTCACACTCCCTGAGTACGATCATCTTGGACTTTAATACAAGAGCAAAAATCTCAGTTGATATTCTTTAAAAGCAACTTTTTTCAGAAGGAGAAAGTCTTTGACGCAATGAAAAAGGTTTCTAACTGGCTAGTTACTATTCTTAAATCAATGCCAGGGGGTTTAACAATCCTGGATAGCTATATCCTATCCCAATTAATCCCTACCTTTTTATTTGGCGTAGGACTGTTATCAACTTTGGGAGTAGCTATTGGTAATCTTTCAGATTTAGCTAATAAAGTTGCTGATTCTAATTTACCGCTTTTGGCCGCTCTACAAATTTTATTATTAAAAGTTCCTGAATTTGTGGCTTATGCCTTGCCTATTTCTGTTCTTTTATCAACACTAATGACTTATGGAAGGTTGAGCAATGATAGTGAGATTATTGCTTTTCGCAGTTGTGGAACGAGTTTACGTCGTCTGATTTTTCCTGCCTTTATTTTAAGCTTAATGGTGACTATCATTACTTTTTTATGTACAGAATTAGTCGTACCTTCTGCCAATTATCAAGCCACATCAATTTTAATTACGTCCATTAAAGAAGAACACGAATATCGACAAACCAAAGATATTTTTTATCCCGACTATGAAAATATTATTTTACCTGATGGTCAAACCATCCGAACCTTAAGAAGTTTATTTTATGCCGAACAATTTAACGGAAAAGAAATGAAATATTTAACGATTATAAAATGGATCGGACAACGTTTAGATCAAATCGTCATTTCAGATTCGGCATCTTGGAATTCATTAAAAAATACTTGGGATTTCTTTGATGGAACGATTTATCAAATTGCCCCAGATGCGTCTTATAGTGAAGCTTTTCCTTTTGAACATCAACAATTACAATTTCCTAAAGCGGTTTTTGATTTTGCAAGTCAAGGACGAAATCCTTATGAAATGAATATTGTTCAAGCTAAAGAATATACAAAAATTTTACAATTGAGTGGCGATCAGAAAAAAGTTAGAATATTTGAAGTCAGAATACAACAAAAAATAGCTTTTCCGTTTGTCTGTATTGTTTTTGGTGTAATTGGGGCAGCTTTAGGAGCGAATTTTGGAAATATTAGTCGAGGAACTAGCTTCGGTTTAAGTGTGGGAATTGTTTTCGCTTATTATGTATTTGGTTTTGTTACGGGTAGTATTGGTTTAATCGGGACAATTTCGCCCTTTTTAGCAGCTTGGCTACCGAATATTTTTGGTTTAATCCTAGCAGGTTTTTTAATCAGTGAAAGAAAATAAATAGAGACGCAAGACAACACGTCTCTTTCATCAACTAAATTTACTGCCAAACTTGGCAACTTAAGTCACCTGATTTTTGAGAGAGTTTCAGATTTTCGGCGTAATCAACGGGACAATCAATTACACTGGGGACATCTTGCTTAAATGCTTCTTCTAGGGTCGGAATTAAATCAGCCGCAGATTCAACGCGATAGCCCTTTAGACCCATGCTTTCAGCAAATTTGACAAAATCGGGGTTGCCAAATTTAATGAAGGAAGAATGACCAAATTGATTCATTTGTTTCCATTCAATCAACCCATAACCATTGTCGTTAAAGATAAGGGTGACAAAAGGTGTACCGACGCGCAAAGCAGTTTCTAATTCTTGGCAGTTCATCATAAAACCACCATCCCCAGTCACCGCGACAACACGCTTATTGGGGTGTACCAGTTTAGCCGCGATCGCACCAGGAATCGCAATTCCCATCGCCGCAAAACCATTAGAAATCAAACAAGTATTAGGAGTATCACAATGATAATGACGCGCCATCCACATTTTATGTGCGCCAACATCAGCAATAACGATATCTTCTGGCCCCATCACTTGCCGTAGATCATAAATCAATTTTTGCGGTTTAATCGGAAAACCCTGATCATTAGAATAAAACTCATAATCATCAACAATTTCACTGCGTAATGCTGCTGTGACTGGCGTTGCTTTATTTTGACGATCGGCCCGTTTTAGAATATCTAATAGTGAATCTGTAATATCTCCAATCACTTCTACCAAAGGAATATAACTACTGTCAATTTCAGCATTTTTCATCCCGATGTGAATAATCGGAATATTCCCTTGAGGATTCCATTTTTTTGGTGAATATTCAATCAAATCATACCCAACCGCAATTACTAAATCACTGCGATCAAAAGCACAACTAATTAAATCACGCTGTTGTAGTCCCACACTCCATAACGCTAAAGGATGAGTATAAGGAATAGTACCTTTACCCATAAAAGTATTAGCCACTGGAATATTAAGCGCCGTCGCAAACTCGGTTAGAGCTTCACTTGCACCAGCCCGGATCGTGCCATTTCCGACTAAAATAAGCGGATTTTTGGCTTTAGAAATCGCGTTAGCAGCAGCACTTAGACTGCGATAGGATGCGTAGGTTTTTTCTTGACTATCGATCGATAATGGTCGTCCTAGTGCTGGCATTGCGGCGATATTTTCGGGTAAGTCGATATGTACAGCCCCCGGTTTTTCGCTTTGGGCGGTTTTAAAGGCTTTACGAACGACTTCTGGCGTAATACTCGGACGCACAATCTGTTTATTCCATTTCGTCACTGGAGCAAACATCGCCACCAAATCGAGATACTGATGTGATTCGATGTGCATTCGATCGGTTCCAACTTGTCCAGTAATCGCTACAAGTGGCGCACCATCTAAGTTAGCGTCTGCAACACCCGTCATTAAATTGGTTGCTCCAGGACCCAAAGTCGAAAGACAAACCCCCGCTTTTCCAGTCAACCGTCCATAAACATCGGCCATAAAAGCCGCCCCTTGTTCGTGACGAGTTGTAATAAACTGGATTGAAGAATTTCTTAGCGCTTCTAAAATGTGTAAGTTTTCTTCCCCAGGTAGTCCAAAGATGTATTCAACACCCTCATTTTCTAAGCACTGAACTAGGAGTTCGGCTGTGTTTAGTTCCCCCATGATTTATACTCCAGGCTTTATTCACCGTTGCTCAATTTCCTTATCTAATAGCGTATCCCGACAGAAAAGTCGGTCTGACAACTAATCCGTCGGGTTATTGATCGTGGATGAATTTTCCAAAGTTCCCTAAATATTTGACAAAATCTATCTATTTCTATTCTGACCTAATAAAGTCATTTTGAGTAGGAGCAAATTGATTTATTTTTTAATATTTTTTTTGATTGGGATCTAGATTAATACTTAGAACGTTTGATCTTGATAATAAATTATTTCTCTTTTCTTATGCAGTAATCGCAAAAAAATCATCAGTTTTTTACATATTGGTATGTATTAAATACAGGGTTTGGCGACCAAGCCCCTACAATTTATTTGTAAAGACGCGATATATCGCTTCTCTACGATTTCTCTGGATGTAATATTAACAATATTTTTACCTATTTTTTCTTTGAATGTATAGACAAAATGTAGGGTTTTGTTGACCCTACCCTCATCTAATTTTCAGACTATGATTTTGGTTTATAAGTCGATGCAACATTTAATTCTTTTAGCTGTTTTGTATCAACTGAAGAAGGAGCATCTGTTAATAAACAACGCGCTTGTTGTGTTTTTGGAAAAGCAATAACATCTCGAATAGATTCTTCTTTTGCTAACAGCATCACCAAGCGATCTAAACCATAAGCAATACCACCATGTGGCGGTGTTCCATATTCAAAAGCTTCTAAAAGAAAACCAAATTTACTATCAGCTTCTTCGGGAGTTAATCCAATCGTAGCAAATACTTTTTCTTGAATTTCTCTTTGGTAAATTCGGAGACTTCCTCCGCCAATTTCTAAACCATTAAACACCATATCATAAGCTAAAGCTCTAGCATTCGCTAAATCATTAATATCTTCTGGGTTTGGTGCAGTAAAAGGATGATGTAAAGCTTCTAAACGCTTTTCTTCTGGGTTCCATTCAAACATCGGAAAGTCAGTAATCCAAAGTAGATTAATCTTCTCTGAATCAATCAAACCCATCAGTTCACCAATGACTAGACGTAAGCGACATAGAGATTTATTCACCGTATCTTGATCGCCCGCACCAAAAAGTAATAAATGTCCTGGTTTTGCCCCTGTACGGTTGAGGATTTCCTGTTTTTGCTCCGATGTTAAATTATCTTTAATTGCACCAATTGTATCTAATTCATAATTTTCTCTAACACGAATATAAGCGATTCCTTTTGCACCGGCGGCTGTAGCTTCATTAAATAAATCTCCACCTGGTTTAATCCGTACATTAGAAATCGCATCATTGCCATTAGTAATCGGTAAAATTTTCACTTTACCGCCATTTTTGACCGTTTCCGAAAATACTTTAAATCCCGAATCTTTGACCACATCAGAAACATCGACTAATTCTAAACCAAAACGAGTATCGGGCCGATCGCATCCATATTTCATCATCGAATCTGCATAGGTTAAACGAGGAAATGGACGAGGTAAATCAATATTCTTAACCGTTTTAAAAATATGACAGACTAAAGACTCATTTAGATTTAAAATTTCATCCAAAGACATGAAACTCATTTCCATATCGAGTTGAGTAAATTCGGGTTGACGATCGGCCCGTAAATCCTCATCCCGAAAACACCGCGCAATCTGATAATATCGATCCATACCCGATACCATCAAAAGTTGTTTGAATAACTGGGGTGACTGGGGTAGCGCGTACCATTCACCGGGGTTAACACGAGAAGGAACTAAATAATCTCTCGCACCTTCGGGGGTAGAACGAGTTAAAATCGGGGTTTCTACTTCAATAAAATTTTCTTCGTCTTCCAGAAAACGACGCATCGCTTTAACAACTTGATGACGTAATTGCAGATTTTGACTCATACTTTCTCGTCTAAGATCCAAGTAGCGATATTTGAGACGAACATCTTCTCTAACTAATTCTGCATCTGCGCTAGAGACGACAAAAGGTAACTGTTTATGTACCGCGTTGAGGAGTTCGATCTGTTCTGCATAGACTTCGATCTCTCCTGTTGTTATTTTTGGGTTGAGAGACTCATCAGGACGTTGACTAACTTTTCCCGTCACTTTGATCACATATTCATTTCTGATGCTTTCTGCTACGGTGTAAGAATCGGGGGTTCGTTGTGGATCACTGACAATTTGTATAGTTCCAGTGCGATCGCGTAAGTCAATAAAGATCACTCCTCCATGATCCCTTTGTCGATCAACCCAACCAAATAAGGTTACAGTTTCTTTAGTATGAATTCCTCTCAGTTCGCCACAATAATGAGTTCGCATGATTCTAAATCGATAAACTTTGCTTATAATACAATCCGTAGTATTTCTAGAATAACCAGATTTTGACGCACTGCCCATAAGAATAGCATTTTGGCGACTCTGTTCGATCTCTTTCCTGTTCATTCCCCAAAAATGGAGTTTTGTTCCATAATATTTAATAAAAATTGAATTGTTTTGCCATAAAGTTAGGTAATATTGAGAGGATAACTGTTCCTTTGCTTGCGAGCAATGCCCTTAATTCAACTCAGTCTGCTTGGATTTTAGCTTTACTCAATGGGGAAAATCAATCAAATCAAACTCATTTGGTTCTTTTGTCTAATTCTTACTTCAATGTTATCAATCATTGAACAACCATCCCTAAAGGTTTTGAGTCAATCTATAGGTAATTTTTCCAATCAGATTCAATCCCGAAAACCTCTTGATTTTACGACAAAAACCTTAAAAATAGAGCCACAACAGCAACAAATTGATGAACAGCAACGCTATTCATTGATTTTGGGTGGTGTTTTAGGTCTCGTTGTAACGATTGCTATTGGTTGTCGATTAATCTCGAACCGTTCTTATCGTCATCTACAACAAATTGAAAAAAAACTACGGGAAAGTGAAGCTCGTTATCGTGCAATTATTGAAGATCAAACAGAGTTAGTTTGTCGTTTTTTACCAAATGGAACCTTAACCTTTGTTAATGATGCTTACTGTCGATATTTCCAAAAAGAACCATCAGAATTAATTAATCATACTTTTTTCCCGCTTATTCCAGAAGAAGATCAAGAAAAAGTCGCGCAAAATATTGCATCAATTTGTTTAGAACAGCCCATCGTAACCCATGAACATCGAGTTATTTTAAATAAGGAAATTCGTTGGCATCAATGGACAAACAGAGGAATTTTTAATACAGAAAATCAAATTATTGAATATCAGGCAGTTGGACGGGATATTACTAAATTGCTCGCAGCAGAAGCCGAAATACGCGCCTTTAATCTAGAACTTGAACAAAGAGTTCAACAGAGAACTCAAGAAATTGAAGAAAATCTGAAAAAAATTCAACTTCAAGAAACTGCTTTAAAAGAAAGTGAATCTCGATATCGGCGTTTAGTTGAAGCTTCACCAGCAATTATTTATGAATTTTCCAATCAACGAGGCGGGATTTATTATTCGGCTCATGTCGTTGAAGTATTAGGATATCCTCTAAGTTATTTGTATGAAAATCCTTGGTTATGGAATAATTCAATACATCCAGAAGATCAAGCACGAATTACACCAATAGTAAGAGAGATTTATCAAGGAAAAGATTTTGAGGTGGAATACCGAGTCCAAGATGCAACAGGAAAATGGCACTGGTTTTATGATCGCTCTATGGGTCGAAGAATAGGCGAAAATGAAATTATCATCGAAGGATTAGCTATCGATATCACCGATTATAAAGAAGCCCAAATCGCTTTAGAAAAAGCCCATCAACAATTAACTTTTCACTTCGAGAACACGCCACTCGCAGTGATTGAATGGGATAATAACTGTAAAGTAAAATATTGGTCGCCTCAAGCAGAAAAGATCTTTGGTTGGCAAGCAGAAGAACTTATTGGTTTACATTGGGAAGAATGGAAGTTTGTTTATGAAGCGGATTTGCAAAGCGTACTTGAAATCGCATTTGATTTAATGATTAATAAAAAACAGCGTAGTTTTCATTGTAACCGTAACTATACTAAAGACGGTAAAGTTTTAGATTGTGAATGGTATAACTCAATTTTATTAGACGCAGAAGGCCAACTTGTTTCGATTTTTTCTCTCATTTTAGATGTAAGCGCTCGCAAAAAAACTGAAGCTATTATTGAACAACAAAAAGAACTCTTACAAAGTATTGTTGATCATATTCCCATTATGATTAACTATTTTACTCCTAATCATAACTTTCGCTGGGTCAATCAAGCTTGGAAAAATACCCTTGGATGGACGCTAGAAGAAGCCAGAAATCTAGACATAATATCACTTTGCTATCCTAATCCAGAAGATTATCAAGCAACAACAGAATTTATTGAAAAAGCTGAGGGAATATGGCAAGATTTCCACATGACGATCCGAGATGGCAGTACAATTGATACGACTTGGGCGAATGTTCGTTTATCCGATGGTTCTCGCGTTGGTATTGGTCAAGATATCACAGAACGAAAACGCATGGAAGCAGCCTTAAAAGAATCAGAAGCTAAATACCGTCTTCTGTTTGAGGCTAATCCGAATCCATTATGGGTTTTTGATCTAGAAACCCTCAAATTTTTAGAAGTCAATGAAGCAGCAATTCGTCATTATGGCTACTCTCATGAAGAATTTTTGAAGATGACGATCGAAGATATTCGACCATCAGATGATGTTCTTAAATTGCATCAAAGTATTCAAGAAATTAAACCCAACTCAAATAATCATTATAATTACGGTTTGTGGAAACACATCAAACGCAATAAGGAAATCATTATTGTTGAAATTGTAGCGACTGTAATTACCTTTGAAGGCCGAGAAGCTATAATGACTATGGCTAAAGATGTCACAGCACGAATTGAAGCCGAAAAAGCTTTAGCCCAAAGTGAAGAAAGGTTTCGACGCTCCATTACAGATGCTCCATTACCGATTATTATTCATGCAGAAGATGGCGAAGTCATTCAAATCAATCAAACTTGGACAGAATTAAGCGGTTACACTCATGCAGAGATCCCCACTATAGCCGATTGGACGGAAAAAGCTTACGGTGAACGAAAAGAAATGGCGCGAACCGTGATCGATCAACTTTATGCAATTGATTGTCGCATTGAAGAAGGAGAGTTTTTAATTAAAGATGCAGCAGGTAAAGAACGTATCTGGAATTTTAGTTCAGCACCACTCGGAACTCTTCCCGATGGACGTAGACAAGTAATATCGATGGCAATTGATATTACCGCACGAAAAGAAGCAGAAGAAAGATTACGTCATGATGCTCTACACGATTCTGTCACAGGTTTACCCAATCGAGTTTTATTGATGGAACACGTCGAACAATGTTTACAACGCGCTTGTGAGGAGCCAAATTATTTGTTTGCGGTTCTTTTTGTTGATTTGGATCGGTTTAAGATTGTTAATGATAGTTTAGGGCATTTGGTGGGAGATCAATTATTAGTTGCGATCGCCTACAAGTTAAAAGATTGCATCCGTAACAGCGATGTTATAGCTCGACTCGGTGGAGATGAGTTTATTATTCTTTTGGAGCAACTTCGAGAAACTGAAGAAGCAGTAATTGTCGCCCAACGGATTTGTCGAACTCTCGAATCTCCTTTTACTGTAAACGGACAAGAAATTTTTGTTACGGCGAGTATTGGTATTACATTTAATTCATCAGCTAATCTGGAAGCGATCGATTTGCTCAGAAATGCCGATTTAGCTATGTATCGAGCTAAAGAAAGTGGTAAAGCTCGTTATGCGATTTTTGCTCCAGAAATGCACGTCAGAATTAGTCGTCAATTAGAATTAGAAACAAGTTTAAGGGTTGCTCTAGATCGTCAAGAATTTTTAGTTTATTATCAGCCAATTATGTGTCTTCAAAATTTAACCTTAATTGGTTTTGAAGCGTTAGTCCGTTGGCAACATCCCGAACAAGGTTTGATTTCCCCTGGTGAATTTATCCCAATTGCCGAAGAAACCGGGTTAATTGTTCCTTTAGGTGAATGGGTTTTATTTGAATCTTGTCGTCAACTTAAAGAATGGCAAAATGAATTTCCAAAAATTAATTCTCTGCAAATTAGTGTTAATGTTTCTTCTCGACAACTTCAACAAATAGATCTACTTCAAACTATTGATAGTATCCTTGAGCGAACAAACTTAAGCGGTAGTTGTCTTAAACTCGAAATTACCGAAAGTCTTTTGATGGAAAATCCCGAAACCGCAATTCATACTTTACTAAAACTTAGAGAAAGACAGATTTCAATTAGTATTGATGATTTTGGGACGGGATATTCTTCTCTTAGTTACCTCCATCGCTTACCCGTTAATACACTCAAAATCGATCGCTCTTTTGTTAGTCGCATGAATGAAATTAGCGAAAATTTAGAAATTGTTGAAGCAATTATTAATCTAGCACACCATTTAGGCGTTGAAGTTACCGCAGAAGGAGTAGAAACACAAGAAAATTTTACAAAACTTAAAGAATTAGGTTGTGAGTCTGGACAAGGTTACTTTTTTTCTCCCCCAATGAATGCTCAATACATCAAACGCTTTTTACAAGATCGAGCGATCTAAATAATTCTTAAGATTTAGCTGGATGAATTAAACTTGTCTTGAACTTCTTAATTATTCTTCACATTAAACCAGAGTAATTTACTATATTGGTCTAGCAGGGCGTTTCAGGAAAAGTCTAATACAGCCAAATGATGTTTAAAACGCATCAATTAGCATCATTTAAGCTAGATTTTTCTAATAATAAATATAAGCTTTAGGAAAAAATGATAAGCTAAAAAGTGCTAAATAATAGAAGATCTCCGAATAATTTTGGATAAAAGTCGTTTAACTCTTTCTCTGACTTAATATTTACAATTTATTCAATATAATGTCTTTTTGTATAAATATTAAAGCGGGAATTAAGTTAATTAATATTGCTGAATCTTGAGTTAGATTGACAAGAGAAAGAAAAATCGTTATAAAAGTTTCAATAAAAGTTAAAATTTCCTAACAAATCCCTAACCATTTTTGCATCTATATAGACAAGATAGCGTTATATAGATAGTTCAAGAGTATTAAAAAACGCTAAACAAGAGATTTGTAACAATGAAATTTAAACAAGAAAAGCAAGAATTACCCAATGTGATTGCTGATGCCTCATCATTGCTAATCGAATGGTTATTGCAGAATTCAACTCATAATTTCAATCATCAACTTTTACTGACAAAATTTAGCAAATCTTTTGAAATTAGAGAATTTAAGCAAGGGGAAATCATCAGCACATTTCCGACAACAGAATCCTTTTATTTGCTTTTATTAGGACAAATTCGCTTACTGAGTTTCGCTCACCAAAAAAAACGAGAAAAATCAATACAATTACTCACTCAAGGAGAGATTTTTGGCGCAGATGAGCTATTTGAGTCCATTGTTTTACCCTATCGTGCCGTTGCCGTGAACTCAGTACAAGTCGCCACCATCAACCGAGAAAATCTACAATCGTGGCTAAAATCATTACCCGAACTTAAAGAGCAGTGGCAGACAGCAACCCAACAACGACAACGCCTAATCTTTTTTAAAACCTTAACCGATATATCATCGCTCCCAAGTCATCAATTACAGACTTTTTTTCCAACCTTAGAAGAAAAACAAATCGCCGCCGGAACCCCTCTCGAAAAAGCACTTTTAGGGAAATCTGGTCGATTTTGGTTAAGAAATGGAAAAATAAAAGATCGATCGCTCTTTATTGGCGAGGCGTGGGACTATCCAGAAACCAACCTATCACAGTGGACTGCTCAAACCGATGTTGCGCTCTATCACCTTCCTAGACAACATTGGGAAACCTTCCAAGCGATAATCCCTAACCTAACTAAATCCGATCATGGGGTAAAAATGAAAAATATTTTACCCAACTCCAATGGTAAACAAACTGCAACTGTTAAAACTGCCGACATCCCGCAAAGTAAAACTTTAGAGGTTAATTTTCCTAAACCCCTAAAACGTCGCTTTAGTTTTTGGCAAAGATATCCATTCATCGCCCAGCAAAGTTCGGCCGATTGCGGTGCAGCTTGTTTAGCCATGATTAGCCAATATTGGAACAAGCGAATTAGCCTTAATTTTTTGCGGAATTTAACCGAAGTGGGACGAGGGGGAGCTTCCTTAAAAAATCTCGCCTTTGCTGCTGAACGCATCGGATATCAATCTCGACCTGTACGAGCGAGTTTAAGTAGTCTAATTGAACAGAAAAATCCTTGGATTGCTCATTGGCGCGGTGATCACTATGTGGTTGTATACAAAATTCAAGGAAACTCGATCTTAATTGCCGATCCAGCATTAGGCAAAAAGCTCATCAAAAAACAAGAATTTTTAACCCATTGGTCTGGTTATGCCATATTACTCGATCCGACAGAACGCTTAGAAGAACTTAAAGAGCAAAAAACGTCTTTAGGAAAATTCGTCAATTTACTGTATCCCTATCGTTCCTTGGGAGTGCAAATTTTAATTGCGTCTTTTCTGATTCAAGTTTTTGGCTTAATTTCACCCCTATTTACTCAAATTATTCTCGATCGCGTCGTTGTTAATAAAAGTCTAACCACACTCAATGTATTTGCCTTTGGTGTTTTGCTCTTTAGCATCTGGAGTCTGCTTTTAACCTCCGTTCGTCAGTATTTACTCAGTTATCTAGCAAACCGACTCGATCTGACGATGATCAGTGGTTTTATCAGCCATACCCTGATGTTACCGCTTAAATTTTTTGAATCCCGTCATGTTGGGGACATCATCACACGAGTCAATGAAAATCAGAAAATTCAGAGGTTTTTACTCAATCAAGTGGTTTTAGCTTGGCTAGATTTTTTGATGGGTTTTATTTATTTGGGATTAATGTTTTATTACAACTGGAGACTCACACTACTCGTAATTGCATTAATTCCACCCATTCTAATTTTGACCTTTGGGGCTACGCCTTTGTTGCGACAGATTTCACGAGAAGTTTTCAATCAGTCGGTTGAGCAAAATTCCGCCCTCGTGGAAACAATAACCGGAATAAGCACCGTCAAAGCCACAGCATCCGAGCGAGAATTACGCTGGCGTTGGGAAGATCGACTCACCAATTATCTAAATGCCCAATTTCGGAGCCAAAAACTAGGCATTAATCTACAGGCCGCTAGTGGTTTAATCAATTCTGTGGGTAGTACTGCTTTGCTTTGGTATGGTGCCACTTTGGTCATTCAAGAACAACTTACGATTGGTCAATTTGTGGCTTTTAATATGTTAATTGGTCAAGTTCTCAGTCCAATTCTCTCTTTAGCTAGACTTTGGGATGAACTGCAAGAAGTTCTTATCTCCGTTGAGCGACTCAACGATATTTTTGATAGCGAACCCGAAGAAAATCCTAATAAACCTTTGCTAATTTTGCCACCAGTACAAGGTCATGTCAAGTTTGAAAATGTTACCTTTAGTTATGATACGGGTTCTCAAAACAATACCCTACAAAATATTTCTTTTGAAGTTAAAACCAGTCAAACGATCGCCATTGTTGGTCGAAGTGGGTCGGGAAAAACCACACTTGTTAAATTACTGCAAAGATTATATCAACCCAATAACGGTGAGATTTGGATTGATGGACATGATATTCGTCATGTTTCTCCTCAATCTTTGCGTTCTCAATTGGGTGTTGTTCCCCAAGATTGTTTTCTGTTTTCGGGAACGATTTTAGAAAATATTACCCTTTATCGCTCTGAATATACTCTAGAACAAGCCATAGAAGCCGCTAAACTAGCCCAAGCACATCCATTTATTCAAACAATGTCCCTTGGTTACAATACCAAAGTAGGAGAGCGAGGAGCTAATTTATCTGGAGGACAACGACAACGGATTGCGATCGCACGTGCTTTAATGGGAAATCCGCCGATTCTCATTTTAGATGAAGCTACTAGCTCTTTGGATACAGAATCAGAGGGACGTTTTCAACAAAATCTCGCTCGTCTGAGTCAAAATCGAACCATTTTTATTATTGCTCACCGTCTCTCAACCGTTCGTCATGCCGATCAAATTTTAGTTTTAGATGGGGGAATTCTTGCCGAACAAGGCACACATGATGAATTGATTGCACGACAAGGACTTTATTATTATTTGGCTCGACAGCAACTCGAACTCTAACACTTTTGATGATGTCTTAAATATCGATAAACTTAAAACTATCTTCTTAACTAAACTTAATATTTTTTCAAATTTTTCTCAGACAAAATGCCAGTTTGGCAAGTTTATCGACTGTCTAAAAGCTAAAATTTGATGAAAGAATTTATTAACATTAATCACCATAATCAACTTTATAGGCTCAGTAATTGTTGATTTTCTTCCCTAATTTCCTGATTAATTGTTGTTTTAGCTAAAAAATCCCGCAATCATCTAGTAACTCAATTTTCACAAAGATAGCTTTTTAAAACCGCGTTGATTTGCCTGATTTAAAGTAGACCTATTTTTGGATAAAACCATGAGCAATTACAACAACACATCGTATCATAATTCTCACCTTTTAGCTCGCTCAGACTCTAATTCTCATCTCACATCTTCATTAGATGAATTACCAGAAGATATTCGCTCAGTAGATGATCCAGCTTCGATTTATGGAGGTGTAGCAGGTTCTGCTCCATCAGATTTCAGGATAGCGGTTCCTCAAAAAGCAAATGATGAAATCACTACTCGATGGTCTCCTTCAGTCCATTCTCTCTTAGATCAACCTCCTGCAACATTTCCGCAACGTCTCATTATTGGCGGTTTAGCTTTCTGTATGTTGGTGGGAAGTTGGGTATGGTTAGGTAGCATCGAAGAAGTAGGTCACGCCCAAGGAAAATTAGTTCCAAAAGGAGCTACTTACAAAATTCAGCCCCTCGAATTGGGTAAAGTGAGTTATGTTGCAATAAAAGAAGGTGATGAAGTCAAAGCGGGACAAATTTTAGTAGAATTTGATACCGAACTCGCACAAAAAG
The DNA here is from genome assembly GCF_003007785.1 of Aphanothece hegewaldii CCALA 016. Taxonomy (GTDB): domain Bacteria; phylum Cyanobacteriota; class Cyanobacteriia; order Cyanobacteriales; family Microcystaceae; genus Chroococcus; species Chroococcus hegewaldii. The sequence goes on from NZ_PXOH01000044.1 coordinate 22,189, forward strand.
AAGTAGAGCGACTCCAACAAATGCTCATAGGCTATCAGCTTGAGCAAACACAAAAACAAGCTCTACTCGAAAAAATTCAACTAGAAGCTCAAACCCATTCAGCGATCGCAGCAGCCGAAGCACAAGGGCAATACTCGGTGATCGAACTTGCTAAAGAAAAAGCGGCAACATCTCGCCAACTACTTCTACAGCAACAAGCGGAATTATCCGCCTACCAAACTAGAAAAGCCAGTTTACAACCGCTATTACTCAAAGTAAAAGAACACAACCAACAACTACAAAACGAAGAATTAGCACGAAAAGAGCAAATTGCTCGCCTAAAACCACTAGCAAGAGAGGGCGCGATTTCACAAGAATATGTTTTTCAAGCCGAGCAAGCTTTACGAGAAACACAACAAAGAATCACCCAAAATCAACTCCAAGAAGTCACATCTACCCATGAGCAACTTTTTCAAGCTGATCAATCATTACGAAGCTTAGAGGCTCAAATCACACAAAATCAAGGCAATCTAGCGACGGCATTCAAAGAAGCCGAACAATTGCAAGCCGAATTACTACAAAAACAAGCACAAGCTAAACAAATTCAGCTAGAGTCTTTACAACGTCAACAGCAATTAGCTGTAGAAATGACTCAACTCAAAGCCAAAGTCAAAGAAACTGAAAATCTTTTAGCCAGCGCTCAAGCTAAACTCAAAAATCGATATCTCAAAGCTCCAGTGAGTGGTGTTGTTTTATCTTTAGAAGACATTAACCCTGGCGAGGTCATTGATGCGGGTAAAATTGTTGCCGAAGTTGCTCCAAATAATGTCCCCTTAGTTCTTTCGGCTGTTCTGCCCAACCGAGAAGCGGGTTTCGTGAAGCTAGGAATGCCAGTACAAATTAAACTCGATGCTTATCCCTATCAAGATTATGGCATCGTTGCGGGTACAGTGACTAAGGTTTCTGAAGATACTAAACCCGATGAGAAGCTAGGGCAAGTCTATCGAGTCGAGGTTCAACTCGAAGCGGATCATATCACCGAAAAACATCAGCAAGTCCGTTTTAAAGCCGGACAAACCGCCACCGCAGATATTATTACTCGTCGTCAGCGAATTATTGACGTTGTGCTTGAGCCAATTCGGAAAATACAAAACGATGGGATCAAACTGTAAATTAACCAGTTTTTAAGAGCATTTGATTGTGATCTGTATTTTGCTCGATTTAATCTAAACTTTCGGAGGGGATTACACCATGAGCCAGTCATTTTCCTTAAAATTTAATCATTCTTATCATCAGACGAAACAAGATAAAGCCATGACAAATGAACAATTTGAACAGATTGTCGAGGCGATTTTGGATGGAAAATACTCTTGGGCTTGCGTCTTAATTTTACGCTCTGCTGGTTACAATCCGCTTCATTATATTCCTTATCGAACCTATAACAGACTGATTAAAGATAATTGCTTAAATCATAAACCCTCTGAGTCGGGTATCCCCCATCCAACGGCAGATGCTAGATCTCAAGATCAATCTAAACAAGTTGACTCTTTTTCTACTAATGAGCAAAAAAATGTCGATTTTTGTTTATCAGAGCATTCCCTAAAAAAGATTGAAGATTTAAAGGTTATTAAGGAACTTGACGAGCAAGCTCAGGAAATTAAAGGGGGTTATTGTCGCTGGTTTTCTTAAAAGTTAAGTTTTTTGATGTGATTAAAGCAAGAGAATTAATCATTTAGGTAAAAATTCTCTGTTGATATTTGGTTTCTTTGCTTCCTTCAAAAAGAGAGTTTGGAAACCAAATACCTACTCTTTCCATCTCTTATAAAAATTATTTGAATTTGAGATGATAAAGATTAAAATAACAAATTATATTTTTTCTAAAAATTATGCACGAAAAAAATACATATTTTCAGCTTTCATCATTAATTGAATCAGCAACAGCACATCATGAAAATGGAATATTATTAGAAGCAGAAGCTATATATAAGAAAGTCTTAGCCGCTTTTACAACTTCTGAAATAGAAATCATAAATTCATCAAACCATCATGAAAATTGGGTGGCTATTCTTATTAACTTAGGAACAGTTTTACGGCAGCAAGGCAAGCATCAAGAAGCAATTTCTACCTATCACCAAGCTTTAGAAATGCAGCCCGACTCGGCTCAAGCTTACGATGGTTTGGGGAGTTGTTGGGCAGAGCAAGGCAAATTTGAGGCCGCGATCCAATCTTATCGACAAGCTATTAACTACAATCCTAATTTGGCCCAAACCTACAACAATTTGGGGACTATCTTAGTTAAAAGTCAGGGTAAATTAGAAGAGGCGATCGACTCCTATCAGCAAGCCCTAAAAATTCAACCCAACTTTGCTCAAGCTTATTATAATCTTGGTAATGCTTTCAAAGATCAAGGACAGCCTGAAAAAGCGATCGCATCCTATAAGCAAGCTTTAACCCTAGATCCTCAACTCACAGTAGCTAAATGGGCGATTTGCATGGGACAACTGTCTATTCTTTATGAGAGTTCTGCTGAGATTGAAACGAGCCGAAAAAATTATCAGTCTTATTTACAAACATTAGTCCAAAGCTTTGAACAAGCTTCGCCACAAGAACTTAGTCAAGCTGCCATAGATGTCGGTTCATTGCAGCCTTTTTACCTAGCCTATCAAGGACACAATGATCGGGAATTACAAAAATTATACGGCACGATGATCGCTTACTTAATGGCGAGTCGCTATCCTCAATGGAGTCAACCGAGGGAGATCACGCCTTTAGTATCAAATGAAAAAATTAGACTAGGTATTGTTTGTGGTTATTTTCATCATCATTCTGTCTGGAAAATTCCCGTAAAAGGATGGGTACAAAATCTTGATAAAACACAGTTTGAATTATTCGGATACTATACAAATGCGATCCAAGATCGAGAAACGGCGATCGCTTCTCGTGCTTTTGATCACTTTAGACAAGGACTTTTACCGATCGAACAGTGGTGTCAGACGATCGCTGATGATCGACTACATGTCTTAATTTATCCTGAATTGGGCATGGACCCAAACTCCATCCAACTCGCCGCCCTCAGACTTGCTCCAATTCAACTGACTTCTTGGGGACACCCGAACACCAGTGGACTGCCGACGATAGACTATTATTTGAGTAGTGATTTGATGGAACCTGAGCAAGCGCAAGCACACTATACAGAGAAGTTAGTCAAACTCCCTAATCTGTCGATTTATTATCCTCCGCCATCATCGCCCATCCAGAAGATGCAACGAGAAAATCTCGAAGTTAGTGAGAAAGATATCCTTTTTTGGTGTTGTCAATCGCTTTATAAGTACCTGCCGCAAGATGATGATGTTTTTCCTAGAATTGCTCAACAATTACCTCAATGCAAGTTTATTTTTCTAGAAGCTCCTCAAGGTAAAGCAATTACGGAAATTTTTCAACGACGCTTAAACCGTACTTTTAGTGAATTTGGACTCTCCTATCACGCTTACTGTCGATTTTTACCTAGGCTTAGTGCTGGTGCTTTTAAGGGCGTGGCTGCTATTGCTGATATCATCTTAGATAGTGTCGGATGGTCGGGTTGTAACTCCACATTAGAATCTTTGAGTCATGTTCTTCCTGTGGTAACGTTGCCTGGTGAGTTGATGCGGGGACGACACACAATGGCAATTCTTAAAATGATGGGAATTGAAGAATTGATCGCAACCAGCAAGGATGATTATATTAATCTAGCAGTACGTCTCGGTCAAGATCCTTTGTATCGTCAGCAGATTCGAGAAAAGATCGACGACAACAAATACAAGCTATACGGCGATCTTCAGCCGATTTTTGCCTTAGAAAAGTTCCTCATTAATACAATACAGACTAAGACTTTACAGTTTGCCATTCAACAACATCAAGCTAATCATTTAGCTAAAGCTGAACAAATTTATCAGAAAATTTTGGATAGACAACCTGAATGTTTAGATGCTCTCTACGGTTTGGGTGTACTGGCGAGTCAAATGAGTCAAGTTCAAAAAGCTGAAGGTTTATTTCAAAAAATCTTAATGCTCCAACCTAAGATGACTAAAGCTTGGCTGAGTTTGGGTAATTTATATCAAGCTCAAAAGCAATGGAGTCAGGCAGTAGAGGCTTATCAAAAAGCTTTATCACTTGAGCCGAATATGGCATCAATTTATAATAATTTGGGCTACACTTGGCAATTACAACAGAAAATAGATGAAGCGATCGCCTGTTATGAAAAAGCCTTAGCCCTACAGCCTAACTGTTATGAAGCTACACTCAATTTAGCAGTTGCTTTAAATACACAAGGAAAGCTAACCCGCGAGCAACAAGATCACTATGCTGCTTTAGCCACAGAACTTGGGACAACTCAACAGCAACAGGGAAATTTAACTTTAGCAGTGGAATATTATCGACAGGCTCTTACTTTAAAATCTTGCTTTAAATAGTACTCATGTTTTATTGAGCCATTGATTTGTAATTTTCGAGAAATTCTATAAAATCAATTTTTAGCCTGAGTGAATGATATAACCAAGGATCGGCTGTAATGAATTTTCCCCCTAGTTCTTGAGCTAAGGCTAAATAAAGGGCATCATCTAAGGTTAACTCAAAGACGATCGTCATCTCATGGGCTGTTGCTAATAAAGGATAGATCGCAACCGTTGGAATGTCCAAAAAAAGAAGATTTTGCAAGGTAGTTCTACTTTCGTCTGGCGTAATGAAATGGGTTCTTTTTTTCTGTGAGATCACATGAGAGACTTCTAATAAAAGTAATTCAGGCGCAATTAATTCGATGGCTCCTACTTGCCAGTCTTTTCTAAGAGCAAGAGCTTTTTCTGTTAAAACTTCTGGAAAAAACCACTTGGCTACCACGTTGCTATCGATGATCACAAAAGGTATCAACGGTTTCTATCCTCGGCGATCGCTATTACTGAATCTGGCATAATATTGACTCGTTTTGTCCATATTTCCCGCGTTTGATCGATATGCTCAAAGCACCGAACTTTTAAGAATTTTTGCTGTCTGATGGACTGCTCTAGTAAGATAACAATTTGTTGGTTGATTGAACGACGTTCTCGCTCCGCTAAAATCTTTATTTCTTGGTATAGTTCGTCAGAAATATCTCGCAGACTTAAATTCATATTAAATCCCTTAATTTTGCATATCAATTTAATACTATTATGATAGCAAATAAAAATAACAATATATGCCATTTTGGCAACTAATATTAATCTTAAAAGTTTAGTATTTAAAGTATAGAAGATCAATCTTCTCAATTAAAAAAATCCCCAAACTTTAGGAGTAAAATCATGATCGTTTCTGACCTTAATTATCTCGAATCTGTCGAAAATAATAATATTGAAGGCGCTGGATATGCCTATTTTGATGAAGAATTTTCTTTAAGAGTGAATGGACAGCGTACAGCAGATGCTTTTGTTGGTCAGTATATCCGAGTTAATGCAGATGAATATAAAACTATCACATTTGATAAAGTTGTTACTGCATACGCTTATGTTTAATCAGCAACAATCATCTATAAAAGGACGTTTAACTCAACCAAGTCAAACTATAATTCTCTTCAAAGAGAAAGGTTTAACTTAACTTACATCAAAGAAGAACTGCTATGAATTGATATTGATCTTATCTAGCAGTTCTTTTTCTTATTGCTCGTTTCAATATTGTTGTAATGGAGAAGCATAAATCATGAACATTAAAGATATAGATTACCAAAAAGAGCTAGTAGAAAGTAATCAATTTTTAGGCGCTCAGAGTACTATGGCTCATGCTTTTGATGAGATCGAACATCAATTCAGGTCATTAACTGGAGAAATCGTCGGAAATATTAATGCTTTCTCTAATGTAACGGCGATCGGTACGAATAAAGCTAACGTTTCAGTCTCATCTGATGTTAGAGGGAATACCGACAACAAAGTGAGCATTGTCTACGGAACTGAAACAACCGCTTTTGCAACAACCCCTGGAACTTAATCTATTTTGCCTCAACAAAGCTAAGTTAAATTGTTTTGAGGAGGATTTTACCTCCTCATCACATTATATTTTTTAAGTCTCAACTAAACCTGAATAAAAATATTTGCCACTTTGGCAAGCTGTAACGCTTATTTACTCATACAATTAAAAGAAATAAAGCCCCTATTTACTTTAATAATAACGGGAGATATATTATGTTGATTAATGACTTAGAGCATTTAAAAACCGCTCTTTCAACCGATGAAATTCAAGGAGGTGAATTACCCATAGGTATAGATCCAATAGAGATTCTTGGTATAGCGTCTTCTGCTTTTCAATTCAATTCTCTTTCTATCGGTCAATATGGCTCATTCGCTGCAGGAATTCCAGAAATTTTAACAACTGCTGTTCCTGGTAATTTTAGTGTGGGTTTTAAATTTCAATATACATCACTTGCTTTGGGCTATGGAACTTAATTCTTTAATAGCATCATTGCATGATCTTTTTTTCAAGTCTAAAGAGGTAACATGATTATTCATGATTTAGAGCATCTAAAATGTATTTCTGTAAAAAATGATTCTGATTTGTCTTACATTTTAGGAAGTTCTGGAATAACGATCGCACCGCCTATTATAAATCTTTTTGCATTAGTTAATGCTTCTTCTTTTCCTAGTAGTGTAGATCTCAGCTTTAGTGGCGATGTCATTGCTAGTGAAACTTCTATATTGAAGGTTTTTTCAGGCGTTTTTGTCAGAGCTATTTCACCTTTATAAATATAGTCAATCATTTAATAAATGATTAAGGAGAGTGATTATGAGTCGATTATCCATAGAGGATTTAGACTTTTTCAAGATTGAATCTACGAATTCAAAAGATATTCGCGGCGGTACATATGAGCCGAATTTATGGGATTGGGAGACAAACTTTGCTTTTGATTTTGATTCCAATGGTATCGCAAGCTATTCTCTGGCTCACATTTCTTCCTATGCAATAGCAATTGGGCCAATTTTTATAAGCTCTGATCTTATCTGAAACTAATCAACTGAATTAAAACTTAGTGATTTAAGGTTAAAATATGCTGAGGGGTTATACCATCTCAGCCTATTCAGTTTTTTGATTACATTTAAATAACCTTGTAAAGTTTAAACCAATTATTATGTTATTTTTTTCAAGAATAACCATCGAATTAAGCGAACTTGAAAAGTACTTAAAACAAAACATACAAATTAAGCAAATTTGTCAGGAAATTATCTATGATAAAATTATTTCTAAAGCGGCTACTGCTAGAAATATAGTTTTAACAGAAGAAGAAATTGAAAACGAAGCTCATCGTCAGCGTCGTCAGATGAATTTAGAAAAAGCAACTGATACTTTTGCTTGGTTAAATTCTCAGTTAATTACTTCTGATGATTGGGAAGTTGGTCTCAAAAACTCTTTATTAAGAAAAAAATTGGCTGAAGCTCTTTTTGCTGAAGAAGCTAAAACCTTTTTTGGGCAAAATAAACATAATTTTGATTGTATTTTATTGTATCAAATTATTGTACCTTATGAACAATTAGCTTGGGAAATTTTATATCAAATAGAAGAACAAGAAATTAGTTTTTATCAAGCAGCACATTTCTATGATATTGATGAAAAACGACGTTATCTTTGTGGTTATGAAGGTCGATTTTATCGTTATAGTCTATCTCCCCAAATAGCGGCTATTGTTTTTGGTGCGAAAGTCGGCGAGGTAATTAGTCCTTTTCAGACCGAACAAGGATACCATATTGCATTAGTAGAAGAGTTGATAAAGGCTGAATTAACGGAAAATATTTATCAAGAAATTATCAATAAAATGATGGATGAGTGGTTAGCTAATGAGCTAATTTATTTACTTCATAACTTTGACGAACAACCCAACAGAGATTAAGACAACTAATAAGTCAATTAAAATAAATTTGTTAGCGGGTTCTGGAATTCTTTTACAAACATTTATTCGATTAGAAGTATAGTTACAAGATTGGGTGACAATAATTAAATCCAGTTGTGTATCTTGAGCAAACTGCTTATTGTATAATCCAGAAAAAGAATTATTAATAACTTCGTTCATTTCACCAAATGATGTCAACTCATTATAACTATTTAAGACTGTATCTTGTCCCGTTTGAAACCCAAAAAAGTCTTGCTTATAATCAAGTTCTGAATTAGTATTGATTACCCCTAATACTTCCAATATATTATTAACAGTTTGAGTTGTTTTATCAAGTAATAATAAATTGAATTGAATCGATGAACTCAAATTGCTAGACACTAAATCATCAGTTTGATTAAGAAGATTTATGAAACCATCAAAACTAAACAGTAATGTCTCATTAGCGGGAATTGTAAAATTACCGATCAAAGATGTAGTAAATCTAATATTTCCTAAATAATTATTTGTTGTACCAACTAAAAGTGTTTCTGATTTGGAATAAGCAGAAGTATCATTTGGCGTAACTAAAAATTTTGCATCGGTATCTATAAAAGATGATAAAATACCATCGTCTGCAATGGTATTCGCATCTCCATCACCTACAGAAAAAATATTTTGGGGTGATTGACTAAAATTTTTAAGAGATAAATCATATTGAGCAAAACTGCTGAAAGTTGCTGCCCTAATGGGAAAAGCACTAATCAGAAAATAGCTTACAGAAGAAAAAAATATAAGACAAAAACGTCTCGTTTGTGAGCAAGTTATCATTGTTTTGTTTTCGGTATGTGAAGCTATAACAAACAATTGGGTAATAATAAGTTTTATTAACTTAAATAAATATTGAACTCAACAATCTTTTCAATCTTATCCAAAAAAAATCATTTTATGATCATTTTGATACTAAATGAAATATAATAATTAATACTAGACCGAGGTTCAAAAATAGGCTCTCATATAAAATAGCAACGAGAGTTTCTATCCCGTTGCGAATATATATATAAATTAATCTAAACAGATTTAGTTTCTAAAACTTTGTCAGTCTCTATTTCTGTATCATCTGTTTTACGACGACGATAAGACATTAAAATATCCGATACTTCTGTAACTAACACTGTAGCGAGTACACCATCATCAAGCCATCCCAGAAGCGGAATCCAATCGGGTGCCAAATCTACCGGCATAATCCAGTAAAAGAAAGTGGCTAAAATAACTAACCAACGATATTTAGTATGACGTATGGCTTGACGATACCAATTATAAAAAATTTTAACCAATGCTTTTGCTTTCATTTGGGGTAAATTAGGAACTCAATCAACTTACAACTATTATTCTGTCAGTTTCATTTGATAAAAAAAAGAGGGGACTTTCCCCCCATGATTGTCGTAATAACTCGTTATTTTGAATTGTCGTAGCGTATACCTGCTTCAACAAAGCGACGGAGTACTTCAGCCATACGATCGCAATCTGTAATTAAACTAATTCTGACATATCCTTCTCCACCTTCACCGAAAGCATTACCCGGAGTCAAAACTACTCCAGTTGTACGCAAAACATTGAGGGCAAAATCAGTCGAATTCAATCCAATTGGGCAGGGAATCCACAAATACATTGTTGCTTTTGAGGGTTTAATATCCCAGCCTAATTCATTTAATCCTTTAATTAAAAAATCTCTTCTTTTACGATAACGATCTTGTACTTCTTTGACATACTCATCGGGCAATTGTAAAGCGGTTTCGGCTGCTTTTTGTAAGACGGAAAAAATCCCATAGTCTAAATTGGTTTTTAAAGTCCGTAACCCTTGGATAATATCGGAATTGCCGACGACAAAACCAACGCGCCAACCTGCCATATTATAGGTTTTGGATAAAGTATGAAATTCTACTCCGATGTCTTTTGCTCCTGGAATTTCGAGTAAGCTCGTGGGTTGATATTCATCAAATGCCAATTCTGCATAACACAAATCATGTACTAACATAATTTCGTAGTGACGGGCAAAAGCGACAATTTCTTCAAAAAATTCTCGCGGTGCGGTGGCAGTCGTTGGGTTACTGGGATAATTAAAATAAAGAATCTTCGCTTTGTGGGCTATCTCATCTGGAATTTGAGTAACATCAATTAACCAGTCTTGCTTTGCACTCAAAATAATCGGGTACAGAGTTGCTCCCGCAATGAGGGGCCCGCGAAAATGAGGCGGATAAGAAGGACTCGGAACTAATACCACATCTCCTGGATTGATATAAGCTAAAGCTAAATGAGTCAATCCTTCTTTGGAACCGAGTAAAGGTAATGCTTCATTATCTGGATTGAGATCCACGCCATAACGCCGTTGATACCACGCAGTTATCGCCTCCCTAAAACTGGCTGTGCCTTCAAATGGTGGATAGCCGTGAAATGGCGCATGAGAAAAGGCTTCTTTAGCGGCATCGATGACGGGTTCTGGGGCTAAACCATCGGGGTTGCCCATGCCTAAATCAATTAAATCAATTCCTTGCGCCCTCGCTTGGGCTTTGAGTTCATCGAGTCGAGCAAAAACGTAGGGAGGTAATGTACTTAAACGGTTTGCACGGCTATTCGTCCAGTTAACACTCATTGCTACAGCGTTAGACAAAATTACATAAATTATTATTATTACATTCTTTGATCTCGTTTTGTTGACATCCTCACCGCCATAAATGGCGATGATTCCCAAACCTTACGATTTGGGTTTCTGCTTCAATGCAGTTGCCTTGACAGATTTACTCTGTTCGGGTCTT
>NZ_PXOH01000045.1 GCF_003007785.1 Aphanothece hegewaldii CCALA 016
AATTTTTACCTACTAGCAACAACTAGAGCCACTAAAAGCTTACCACAAATATACAATTAATTATGCATTGTTACTTATCATCTGGCCAGAACCCTTCGCCACCGAAGCGATTCAACACTTCCGGCATACGCTGGCAACAGGCGAGTCTTACCTTGCGCCGCCTGTCACCGAAGATCGGCATAATATCGAGAAGACCGAGTCATACGACTGGCAGATTCACCGCATCACGCTACCCGACGGCAGTCACGGCGTGGTTTGTTACTTTTATGATCTCACTGAAATCAAACGAGCCCAAGAGATTATCCGCCAAGCCGCCCTCCGTAATGCCTTCCTCATCTCCCTTGCCGACTTTCTGCGACCCCTTGCCGATCCAGTGGAGATTCAGGCTACGGCCAGCCGTGTGCTTGGCGAATATATCGGGGCAAACCGCGTGGCTTATTTCGAGGTTCGCGGTGCTGATTACGTCGTTGAACGCGATTACGTCAACGGTGCTTCGGCACTCGCTGGCAGCTACCCGATTGATTCCTTCGGACCGAAGTTGCTTGCGGCGTACCGTACTGGTTGTACTGTATCCGTGTTCGATGTGGAAGCCGATCCTAACCTGTCACCTGATCAGCAAGCAGCCTACGCAGCGATCCAAATTGGGGCTTACATCGGCATACCTCTGGTCAAGGAAGGTGAGTTCGTTGCTGGGCTGGCAATTCACACTTCTGGGTCGCGAGCTTGGACACCAGACGAGGTGATTCTGGCAGAAGAAGTAGCTGATCGCACTTGGGCGACCGTCGAACGTGTTCGGGCCGAAGCAAGAGTACGCGAGTCCGAAGAAAAACTTTCCTTGTTCGTTAAACATACTCCAGCAGCGATGGCAATGTTTGACTGTGAAATGCGTTATTTGGGACACAGTCAACGCTGGATGGAAGATTACAAATTAACAGAAAACATTATCGGGCGCAGTCATTACGAAGTTTTTCCCGAAATTCCAGAATCTTGGAAACAGATTCATCAAAACTGTCTAGCAGGTGCAGTCGAAAAATCAGACGAAGATAGCTTTTACCGCATCGATGGCTCGGTTGATTGGCTCAAATGGGAAGTCCGCCCGTGGTTCAAGGCGGCAGGTGAGGTCGGCGGCATCGTCATTTTTGCAGAAAACATCACGGAGCGCAAACAGGCCCAGATCCAGCTACAGCGACAAGCCTCTAAACTCATTGAGTTGAACGCGGCTCTAGAGCAAACTGCATCTAAATTAAGAGAACGAAATCAAGAGTTAGATCGTTTTGTTTATACCGTCTCCCACGATCTCAAAGCTCCCTTGCGGGCGATTTATAACCTTTCTTCTTGGATTGCTGATGATCTACAAGGGCAATTAAACGAAGAGAACCTGCATCAAATGCAGCTTTTGCAGAGTCGGGTCCTTCGCATGGAAGCCCTAATTAATGGTTTACTTGCCTATTCTCGGATCGGTCGTACCGAAATCGTTACAGAACGGGTCAAAGTCGGGGAATTGCTCTCGGAGATTCTCGACTCTCTAATGTTTCCATCCACCTTCACGATCTTTGTACAGTCAGCAATGCCAACTCTCTTCACCAAAAAATTACTTTTATCCCAAGTCTTTTCTAATCTAATTAGCAATGCCATCAAATACAACGATCGCCTTGATGGACGAATCGAAATTAGAGCGAACCAAAAAGGAGAATACTACGAATTTTCGGTCGCTGATAACGGTCCTGGTATTGCACCTGAAAACCATGAGCGCGTTTTTGAAATCTTCCAAACGCTTCAAGGGCAAGAAGTACCCGAAAGTACAGGAATCGGTTTATCAATTGTTAAGAAAATTATTGAAACAGAAGGTGGCTTGATCATTTTGGAGTCAAACTTAGGTGAGGGAGCCACTTTTCGCTTTACTTGGGGAAATCGATATGATGATGATTCTCATTTTTGAAAATGATTAAAGTTATTTTACTTCAGGATGTGGCTCGACAAAACAAGATGCTTCACATTGATTAATTTTGTTGATTAATTCATATAACCGCCCAAAACTTCGTTGATTGAAATGAAAAACTAGACGAGGTAGATGTATAGATGGATCATTTTCTTTTGGTAAAGCTTTCGATTTTTCAATCTTCCCACTTACTAAAAGATCGCTAAAATTTTCGTTCAATAGTTCTACTTGTTCATCCGTTAATTCTTGATTTAAGCGAATCACAAATAATTCACCCACATAGCGACTTGAATGATAAATTTTGTAGAAATTCTGAATAATATCGCAAGCAACGTCTAAATTATCCGTAATCGTATAAAGTTGAGTATCTTCAGGACTAATTAAACCGCGTACTTGTAAATTATCGAGTATTTGCTGTTGCCAAGTTAGCCAATAATCGGCCCCAGGTTCATCAATTAGTAATAAAGGTGCTGGCCCATATTTTCCAGTTTGACAAAGCGTAAGAGTCTCAAAAGCTTCGTCTTGTGTCCCAAAACCACCAGGAAACAAAGCAACAACATCACTTTCTCTTAAGAAAAAAAGTTTTCTTGTGAAGAAATATTTAAAATTAATTAATTTCGGATCACCAGAAATATAAGGATTTGCGTCTTGCTCAAAAGGTAAATCTATATTTAAACCAAAAGAATGACTTCTCCCTGCACCTTCATTTCCTGCTTGCATGATACCGCCACCTGCACCCGTTAGCACCATAAAACCTAACTGGGTAACACGACGCGCAAAATCTACCGCGAGTTGATATCCCGTACTACTGGGTAAAATTCGTGCTGAACCAAAAATAGTGACTTTTCGGGTATGACGATAAGGATAAAAAGTTTGAAAACCTCGTTCTAAATCTTCAAGAGATGCGGTGAGAATCTTCCAGTCTAATCGATCTATATCCTCGTCTGCCATTCTAATCAGCACTTCTAAGGCTCTTTTAATCCATTTGCCGTGTTTAAGTGTAGGTAGATGGCGAACGAGATCGGTTATTTCTTCGGATAAATGAGGGTCAATGGGCTGTTGAGAATAGGATAAAGCCATAGATTTCCAATCATTGACGGTTCTCTCATTGTAGCCGATTGAGAACTTTTTCCAAAAAATTTAAGATTTTTTATGACCTTTTTCTGCTAAATCACTGCAAAAGAGGTAATAACAAGGTGACAAAATAATAAACTACGGGTGCTGTAAAAACATAGCTATCAGTACGATCTAAAATACCACCATGACCCGGAATCAGTTGTCCCGAATCTTTAACCCCTGCATCCCGTTTCATCATTGATTCGGTGAGATCTCCTAATAAACTAACAATACCAATTAAAGCCCCAAGTAATGCTCCTGTAATTTGCCAATAAGGCCAATCTAAATACCATGCCCCAATTTCAGCAACAATAATACTACCTAAAATCCCAAAAATTGCTCCTTCTACGGTTTTTTTCGGGCTAACGACAGAAAGTGCCGTTTTACCTAGCCATTTCCCCATAAAAAAAGCACCAATATCAGCCGCCCAAATACAACCAAAAGCGAGTAAGGTGATGGTTAATGCAGGGGGTAAGAGTTTCGGCTGTATCCAAGATTCAGGCCAATAGCCCATTAAAGGAAGATTACTACTGGCTAAGGTAATGGTAGTAGGAGGAGTAAAACCAACTCTTAATCTAACCCAATAACTCGGTAAGTATCCGCCATAAAATAAGCCTAGAATCGATGTAGAGATATCCGCAATTGATGCTAATTTGGGCTGAAACAGCAAGTAAAAACAAATTAAAGCCCCCGCCAAGGGAAAGACCGCATCGGTCAACTGAGGGGCAAGAGTAGCGGTTAGAAGCAAGATTTGAGAGACCACTAAGGTTGTTTTTGCTGCGGGTGCAATGCCTTTAGCCCTAACTAAACGAAAATATTCTAATTGTGCCAAAAAGATTAGTACTCCCATACCTACGGTGAAATACCATCCGCCAATGAGAATAATTCCTAAAGCAAAAGCGATCGCAACAATCGCACTAGCAACACGTACCCAAAGCATAGTTATAGCCAAAGCAAATTGTTATTATAAACCTATCTTAAGATTAAGAAAACCTTATGCAAAGTTCATTCTTCCTTTATTTCTTATTTTAGAAAGTTTCAATGGTCAATGCTTACCTAAAACTTTTCGCCACTGAGAATAAACATCGGATCTAAAGCAGCAAAAACCTGTTGTATTCCTCTTGTTTCTAAACGATTGACGGCAGCCTGTACAATTTCTATATTACGGGCTTGTAGAGAGGAAAATCCCTCAGACAACAAATAAAGACTTTCTAGACTGCTTGCGGTGGCTACAACTCGACCTTCTGGCTGTAGATAGTTTCGCCAAACATCTAGTAAGATTTGCTTAAGTTGTCGTCCCCCTTCGATACAAACGCGATCGGGTAATGGTCTTAAGGTTTCAAGACAGTCCGGGGCATTTCCTTCAACGACTTCAACATTTGTTACACTAAAGCGATCGCAATTCCGTCGAATTAATTTCGCAACTTCTTCATCTCGTTCTATTGCAATAATACGACTCTGGGGACACAACAGCCCAATTTCTACAGGTATTGTTCCCGTTCCTGCTCCAATATCCCACACCACAGACTCAGATGATAGCCGCAGCGCAGAAATCATCAATAATCTCACTTCCCGTTGACTCATCGGAATACCGGGTAAGCGTTCAAAAAGTTGATCGGAAATGCCCGAAGTTTTATAAGGCCAAAGCATAAATCTGTGATGATGGTAACGAGCAGACTTATTCTACTTCATCTGCAAAACTGGTGCGAAGTGCGAAATTAAATGGCCCTGCAACTGAACCCCAAATTTGTTCATCGGTTTGAGGATCTAAACCTCTATCTACACTAATTAGTATTTTTCCGTCTACCTCAAAACTATTATCAAGATATGTTACTTTCTCGTTACGAACGACAATACACTGTTTGCCTGGTTTTACAACACCTTTAAAACTATGTCCCGTCCATTCTACCGTCATATCACAGCCTGGCATCAATTCTAGGTCTTCAAAAGTTAAAGATTGAAGTTTTTCTTTTTCCCGTGATGCACCGTAAAATTTAGCTTCGTCTTTGACTTTATAGTTTTCTAACTCAATATGATCATCAACTATAAAAAAGCGCAATACTCGCAAACGATAAGGATTATTTAGCATAAAATCGTAAGCTTGTTCTAAAAATAAAGCCGTACTTGATAATAATTCATTAGGTAAAGGACGCATACAAACGCGAATATGAGCAAAAAACGGTGGATTTTCCCATGCTTGTTCTTGATTACTAAAATCGGCAGCCATCCATTTAGCTAAGGTTTTTATATCTGTTGAGTGAGTCATAGTTGTTGTCTAAATTCCTTTAATACGAAATAGCAAAAATTGTGTAATTTGGTCATCTCTAAAATTATCATCACTGACAACCATTAGAGATAAACTTCCATCATTCAAACGAGGTCCAAAGGTCATTCCTTCTACATTATCTAACTCAATTCCTAGATTACTTAAATCTAATAACAATTTCTTCCGCATAGGTTGAATCTTCTCGATATTTCCCTGCAAGGATTCTATTCTAGATGTATCTGTTGCGTCTCCTGTTATGAGTTGAAAAATTTTAACCTCAAATCCTGTTAATCCCAAGGTTCGCTCTAAACTTAAAAGATAACCCTCTTTTTCAAAAGCTAATAATTCACACAATCCATGATAACGAGCATTTTCGGGTAAGGGTTCTAATAAATACAAATGTTCGGCGACTAATACAGGTTCCCCAATTGGATTAATGACATAATGAAGTAAGCGAATTCTTCCTGCTTTTTCGGGTGTTCCAGTTGGATTATCTTGAATTAAAGCGTTTTCGGTTGCTGTAAATAAACGATAAGGATCATCTTTTAGAGTACTACTAATTCCTAGTGTTAGTGATTCAAAACCTAAGTTATTTCTAATTCCTTGGGGTGGAGTATCTTTAGATTTATTGGGTAAAAATCTTTTTGGAATCTGTAAGGGTTGTAAGATTTGTCCTGTTTGAAGATTATATTCTCCAATCGATGGCGAAATACCTTGCTCAATATTTCCTTCACTTGAAATAAATAAGGTATTTTGAGGAGAAATACTAATCCCTTCAGGATCGATTGTTCCATCTAAATAGCTTTTTCCTAAGTTATCTTTAAGAGAGGTAACATTTTCAATTTTTACTTGATTAATTTTAGTTTGTTCAGAATTTAAACTGATGTCAAGTGTATAAAATCTTGCATCACCTTTTTGACTACGATCATCAGAAATAACATAATATTTACCTGTCTTGCGATCATAAGTTATCCCTGATAATCCTCCTACTTCCGTATTTTGATATATTTGTTTAGGTAGTTGATATTCCCCAAGATAATCTAGAGATATATTTAAAAACATTCTGTCTTCGGCTTTAACTGGACGTGGTAAATCACAAGCAGTTAAACTAAAAATTAAAATGATACTCAGGAAGATTTGAGTTAAATATTTAAGTTTTGTTGGCAAGAGGCGATCGCTCATTTTGTTTGAACACTTTAATTGTTACAATTGTTTAAATAATAAGCAAATTTATTTGTATGGAAACAGTGGGCGAAATTGGCGAGAAATTAGTCAAACAATGGTTAATTAATAAAAGATGGCAAATTATTCAACACCGTTGGCGATGTCGTTTAGGAGAAATTGATTTAATTGCTTTACCCAATAATTCATCTAATAGTCTAGCATTTATTGAAGTTAAAACTCGTAGTCGAAATAATTGGGATGAGCAGGGTATTTTAGCAATCACTTCTCAAAAACAATTAAAAATCACTCAAACAGCTACTTATTTTTTGGCTAAATATCCAAAATATTTAGATTATAATGGTCGTTTTGATGTCGCTTTAGTCAACTATCAAAAGTATAATTTACAATTTTGTCCCAAGACTGAATCTAGTTTAGTTTGGAACAATTACTATTTTAAAATACAAGATTATCTTGAAAATGCCTTTGAAGTAAATGGTTAAAGATAAAAACCCTCTTTAAATGAGAAGAGGGTCAATATTTGCAACAAAAATTAACTTTTCTTTACCATAGACCACGAATTGGGGCTTCTACTGCGGGCGCTGTGACTGGTTCTGGTTCAGCAACAAAAGTTCTGGTTTCAGGAGCTAAGGGGGGTAAACCAACTTCCTGACTTCTTTCTAACTCTTTCCAAATCTCAGCACGGTTGCTTACAAAATTGCCTTCATCTTTAATGTTTAAACGGCTAATCCAAGTCGGTTTAGCTGCACTAACAAAAACGAGTTTATCATCTTCAACCTTAAAAATAACATCATCTCCAGGTTGCGCCCCGCCGACAACTTGAGTACGACGAATAGTTCTGTTACCCACAGTAACCGGTTCAAAGAACTCTACAGACAGAATACCACCAACAGCCCCTCTGACTCGGCCGATTTCATAATCGGAAAGTATAAGCTGTTCTTCTTTTAGATAAGTATTATGGCCTCGTAGTTGACTGATGAGTGTAGAATTTGGGTCAGTTTCAGCTTTAGCAGGACTCGCGGTAACGGCGGTTAATGCTATAAATAAAACTGCGCCAGTTAATTTATGAAACGTTTGGTTTATCACAACAACCTCACTTAACTAAACAAAAAATTATTATCTGACGCATAGAATTATAAGCTAGTTCCTCAAAAGAGTGGCTATATCTCTAGATAAATTTCGGAATTGCTGGTTTTCTGGGTACATCATCAAATTGAGGTATTTTGGGTTGTTCGATTTGTGGTTGAAGAGGTTTATTGAAGTCGATGGAGGGTTCTGGAGTTGGTGGTAAGGGTTGCGGTTGAAGAGTCGCTTCTGGGCTAACCGTTTTGGGTTCTTCTACTTCTTTTGGTAGAGTGTCAGTTTTGCTAGTTCCTTTTTGTAAAGGAAAGGGTTTGAGAAGTTTGTCAAACCATTTAGCTTTTTTGGCTGTAGGTGGCTCTTGTTCAAGGGGTGTTTCTTGAGGAGGTACAATCACTTCAGGAACTTCTTTAGTAACGGTTTCTGGTTCATTGATGATGATTTCTGGTACGGTTTCATCACTTTTAGCAACGGTTGGCTGTTCGATAAGTTCAGGTAAAGTGTTTTCGGGTTTAAGTGTTTCTTGAGGTAATTCTAATACAGGTGGGATTTCTGTGTTGATTTGAGGTTGTTCTTTTTCGATAATGGGTTCGGGTAGGGTTTGTTTTTCGTCTTCTTTAATGACAGATTTTGGTTCTTCTGTCGGTGAAGTTTCGTTTTCTTTTACGGGTTCAGTAATAATTTCTGGGAGGGGTTTTTCTTTTACGGGTTCAGTAATAATTTCTGGGAGGGGTTTTTCTTCTGCTACGGGTTCGGGTTCAGTAATAATTTCTGGGAGGGGTTTTTCTTCTGCTACGGGTTCGGGTTCAGTAATAATTTCTGGAGGTTGTTGAGGCACATAATTAGGATCAACAATACTTTTAGATATTTCGATTGGGATTTCGCCTTTAACTAATTTAGTTAAACTATCGTTGTAGTCAGGATCGTAAGTAATAATACGAACGGTGTTGTTATAGTTATTTTCAATTTTGTTGCCTTTGTCATCGATAAATTCTAGCTGAACCCAGTTTTCGCCTTTTTGGAAACCTTTAAGATAAACAGATTGCCAATCATCGAGTAAAAAACTTTCACCATTGATAGTAGCTTTAATACGCCAGTCGGCAAGATCTGGGTTTTCTTGAGCGATGACGTGAAGAGGTGCGTTAGTTAAATAAAAATCTAACAGAAGGGGTTCGGCTCCATAAGTTCCTCTGGGACGATTGTAGGTGAGGAGTGGTTGGGAAGGGTTGAGGGTGTTGTTACCGTTTTCGGTGTAAATATGAAAAGTAGTTTGATCATAAGCACCGTCGTTTTTAAAACTTTCATACCAAGGACGAGAGGCAAATACTCGCAGGGTATGTGTACCAGGGGTAAGACTTTCAAGTACAACGGGTTCGCTAATGTCGTAGATCGCTTGAGAGGGTTGATTATCAAGAATTAGAGTTAAGTGTGGCCCTAGTTCGAGTTCAGAATCTTTGAAAATCGGTAGATCTTGTACTTTTATTTGAACTTTGACGGTGTTTTCTTGAAAAGTCTCATTTTTTTTTGGACTGATAATAGTTACTTGAGGTTCATATTGATCCATGACGCGCCTTAGTTTTGCGATCGCTGTTGGTGGTGCGACTTCCGCTAACTTGGTGGTAGAAATTGGGGAAGAAATCGGTTGACTACGAGATAAGGGCGAGGTTTCGATGCGATCTCCGCCACTACAACTTTCTAGTGTCCAACTTAACAAAAAGATTAATAAATATATACAGATTCTTTTCATTGACAGAAATCTATAGATAAAAGTCAACACTCTAACTCCTCCTGAAGATAGCCAAAAGGCATTCTTGAAAAAATAAACCACATAAATTGTATCTCTAAGAAAAATTCTACTGAATTGTCTGATGATTTTTCTAATGCTTATCCATAGAGCTTTTTCGATAAACCAATTTAAAAAAAAGACCCGTTAACCAAATCTACCAAACATTTAAAGGATTGTTTCTTTTTGTGAAGAATCAAGTTTTTTTCTTGACTTTTGCAACCCTTATGGTTGAACTTAAGCCAGAAACCGCACTAATCTTAAGTGAATTTAAAATATTGTTAAGCAGTTCTAACATAAAAGTAAATGAAGTTCTATCATCAACTATTGATGCTTTCGCCTGAAATATAACAAAAACAGGTTGCTCAAGCTAAATTAAAAAAAGCGGCTAAATAAATTGCTTGCTTTTTATAGATTAAAAAATCTATCCTCAAGAAACGAAAACCATTAAGTTCATTGTCGAGAGAGGAGAACCCTCATGGCAATTAGTCCTCCTAAGGGAGAGGCAAAAGTCAAGGTCGTTGTAGATAACAATCCAGTACCAACTTCATTCGAGAAGTGGGGCCAGCCTGGACACTTTGATCGCACCTTGGCCAGAGGCCCAAAAACCACTACCTGGATTTGGAACCTCCACGCCAATGCCCATGATTTTGATAGTCAGACGAGTGATCTTGAAGATATTTCTCGGAAAATCTTCAGCGCCCATTTTGGTCACTTAGCCGTTATCTTTGTTTGGCTCAGTGGAATGTACTTCCACGGTGCACGTTTTTCAAATTACGAAGCTTGGTTAACCGACCCTACTAAAATTAAGCCAAGTGCTCAAGTAGTATGGCCTATTGTCGGTCAAGGAATCTTAAACGGAGATGTCGGCGGCGGTTTCCACGGAATCCAGATCACATCTGGTTTCTTTTACCTCTGGCGTGCATCGGGATTCACCAATAGCTATCAACTCTACTGCACAGCAATTGGCGGTTTAGTAATGGCTGCCTTGATGCTGTTTGCCGGGTGGTTCCATTATCATAAAAAGGCTCCCAAACTGGAATGGTTCCAGAATGCTGAGTCGATGATGAACCATCACCTAGCAGTGCTTCTGGGTTGCGGCTCTTTAGGTTGGGCAGGACACCAAATTCACGTTTCTCTACCCGTGAATAAACTGCTCGATGCTGGAGTAGCTCCCCAAGATATCCCCCTGCCTCATGAGTTCATTCTAGACCCAAGCAAAATGGCGGAATTATACCCCAGTTTTGCCCAAGGAATTTTACCGTTCTTTACCCTCAATTGGGGAGTCTATTCAGATTTCCTAACCTTTAAAGGCGGTTTAAATCCGGTTACGGGTGGCTTGTGGTTAAGTGATTCAGCCCACCATCACCTAGCGATCGCTGTCCTATTCATCATTGCGGGACATATGTACCGCACGAACTGGGGAATTGGTCACAGCATGAAAGAAATCCTTGAAAATCACAAGGGTCCTTTTACTGGTGAAGGTCATAAGGGTCTGTATGAAATTCTAACCACTTCTTGGCATGCACAATTGGCAATCAACCTAGCTTTATTAGGCTCATTGTCAATCATCGTAGCTCATCATATGTATGCCATGCCGCCTTACCCTTACTTGGCTGTAGATTACGCTACATCGTTAGCTATCTTCACACACCATGTTTGGATTGGAGGATTTCTAATTGTCGGTGCAGGAGCTCACGGAGCAATCTTCATGGTGCGGGATTACGATCCAGCTAAAAATGTTGATAACCTTCTAGATCGAGTAATCCGTCATCGTGATGCTATTATTTCCCACTTAAACTGGGTTTGTATTTTCCTAGGCTTCCATAGCTTCGGATTATACGTCCACAACGACACGATGCGTGCCTTCGGTCGTCCTCAAGATATGTTCTCGGATACGGGAATTCAGTTACAGCCCATCTTTGCTCAGTGGGTTCAAAATATCCACACATTAGCACCAGGTGGTACTGCTCCAACTGCGTTAGCTCCTGCGAGTTATGCGTTTGGTGGTGGTGCGGTCGCAGTGGGCGGTAAAATAGCAATGATGCCGATCGCACTAGGAACAGCAGATTTTCTAGTCCATCATATTCATGCCTTTACCATTCACGTAACGGTGTTGATCCTACTCAAAGGTGTATTGTTTGCTCGTAGTTCTCGTCTCATTCCTGATAAAGCTAACTTAGGCTTCCGTTTCCCCTGCGATGGTCCTGGACGCGGCGGCACATGCCAAGTATCAGGTTGGGATCATGTTTTCCTCGGTCTCTTCTGGATGTACAACTCCATTTCGATCGTAATCTTCCACTTTAGTTGGAAAATGCAATCGGATGTTTGGGGAACTGTTGCACCCGATGGCACCGTAACTCATGTAACTGCTGGAAACTTTGCCCAAAGTGCGATTACGATTAACGGATGGTTAAGAGACTTTCTGTGGGCGCAAGCGTCTCAAGTCATTAACTCCTACGGATCAGCGTTGTCGGCTTATGGCATCATGTTCTTAGCGGGTCACTTTGTCTTCGCTTTTAGCTTAATGTTCCTCTTCAGTGGACGCGGCTACTGGCAAGAACTTATTGAGTCTATTGTTTGGGCGCATAACAAACTAAACGTAGCTCCCACCATTCAGCCTCGTGCTTTGAGCATTACTCAAGGTCGTGCAGTTGGAGTAGCTCACTATTTGTTAGGAGGAATTGTCACAACTTGGGCATTCTTCCACGCCAGAACTCTATCCTTCTAGTGAAATGTGATGGAATCAATCGGCCAATCCTAAATGGGGAGAAGCCTAAAAACTTTCCCCAAGGATTGCTCGCTTTCATTTCCCTCGACAAACATTCCTAGAAGTTAGTAAGATGGGTTGCAAAACCCTTTTAAATCAGGTTAATTGATTTAACTTTGATGTCTACCTCTGTTATCTTTTGATACAGTAAAGACAGTAAAAGAAAAAGAGCAGCACTTAAAGCAATTGCCTCATTCTTTAGAGAGGAGACCTCCTAAACCGCTATGGCAACTAAATTTCCTAAATTTAGCCAAGATCTAGCCCAAGACCCGACCACACGTCGACTTTGGTACGGAATCGCCACAGCCCACGACTTTGAAAGTCATGATGGCATGACCGAAGAAAATCTCTACCATAAGATTTTCGCTTCCCATTTTGGTCACATCGCTATCATCTTCCTGTGGACTTCGGGCACCGTATTTCACGTCGCTTGGCAAGGTAACTTTGAGCAATGGATCAAAGATCCCTTAAACATCCGTCCGATTGCTCACGCAATTTGGGACCCTCAATTCGGTAAGCCCGCCGTTGATGCTTTTACTCAAGGTGGCGCATCATACCCAGTTGATATTTCTTACTCTGGGGTATACCACTGGTTTTACACCATTGGGATGAGAACCAATCAAGACCTCTATACTGGGGCAGTGTTCTTATTGATTTTGGCTTCATTGTTCCTATTTGCAGGCTGGTTACACTTACAACCTAAGTTCCGTCCTAGCCTCGCTTGGTTCAAGAATGCTGAATCTCGCATGAACCACCACTTAGCAGGACTCTTTGGTGTAAGTTCTTTAGCTTGGGCAGGTCACTTAATCCACGTTGCAATCCCCGAATCTCGCGGTCAGCACGTGGGTTGGAATAACTTCCTGTCTACGCCTCCTCATCCAGCAGGATTATTACCCTTCTTTACTGGAAACTGGGGTGTTTACGCTCAAGATCCCGATACCGCAGGTCATATGTTTGGTACGGCTCAAGGCGCTGGAACGGCAATCTTAACCTTCTTAGGTGGTTTCCATCCTCAAACAGAATCTCTGTGGTTGACCGATATGGCTCATCACCATCTGGCGATCGCTGTTCTCTTTATTGTTGCAGGTCATATGTACCGCACCAACTGGGGCATCGGTCACAGTATGAAAGAGATCCTAGAAGCCCACAACCCCCCACAAGGTACTCCTTTTGGTGGTGCAATTGGTGCTGGACACAAGGGAATTTATGACACCTACAATAATTCTCTTCACTTCCAATTAGGATGGCACTTGGCTTGCTTAGGAGTAATTACCTCCCTAGTAGCTCAACATATGTATGCCATGCCGCCATATGCTTTTATGGCTAAGGATTACACCACCCAAGCATCCTTATATACCCATCACCAGTACATCGCTGGCTTCCTAATGGTTGGTGCTTTCGCTCATGGCGCGATCTTCTGGGTACGGGATTACGATCCTGAAGCCAACAAGAACAACGTTTTGGCGCGGATGCTCGAACACAAAGAAGCGATCATCTCTCACCTGAGTTGGGTATCTCTATTCCTCGGTTTCCACACATTAGGACTTTATGTTCATAACGATGTTGTGGTTGCTTTTGGAACACCCGAAAAACAAATCCTCATTGAACCCGTTTTCGCTCAATGGGTTCAAGCAGTACACGGAAAAGCTCTATATGGCTTTGATGTACTGTTGTCTAATCCTGATAGCGTTGCTTACACTGCTTATCCCAACTACGGTGACGTTTGGTTACCCGGCTGGTTAAGTGCAATCAATAGCGGTACTAACTCTCTTTTCTTAACCATCGGCCCTGGTGACTTCTTAGTTCACCATGCGATCGCTCTAGGTCTTCACACCACCACCCTGATTTTAGTCAAAGGTGCTTTGGATGCTCGTGGATCTAAGCTAATGCCCGATAAAAAAGACTTCGGTTATGCCTTCCCTTGTGATGGCCCTGGTCGTGGCGGTACTTGCGATATCTCTGCTTGGGATTCCTTCTACCTTGCTATGTTCTGGATGCTTAACACCATAGGTTGGTTAACCTTCTACTGGCACTGGAAACACCTCGGCGTGTGGTCTGGTAACGTTGCACAGTTCAACGAAAACTCTACCTACCTAATGGGTTGGTTCCGCGATTATCTCTGGGCAAACTCTGCACAATTAATCAACGGTTATAACCCTTACGGTGTTAACAACCTCTCCGTCTGGGCTTGGATGTTCCTCTTTGGACACCTTGTTTGGGCAACTGGTTTCATGTTCCTCATCTCTTGGCGTGGTTACTGGCAAGAGTTGATTGAAACCCTCGTTTGGGCTCACGAACGTACTCCTCTTGCGAACCTAGTTCGTTGGAAAGATAAGCCCGTTGCAATGTCGATCGTTCAAGGTCGTTTGGTTGGTCTAGCACACTTCACCGTTGGCTATATCTTCACTTACGCAGCCTTTGTCATTGCCTCTACTGCTGGTAAGTTCGGTTAAACCTGAACAAAACTAACAGTTAATGGTAACTAAATAAAGTCCCTCACCCTTCACACGGTGGGGGCTTTTTCAATTTGGATGAGATAAAGATTAAAAGAATTTGACTCACTCAAAAATTATGTTTTACGACATCAGAAAAAACACAACTAACTTTAGACATATATCTTTGGAAGCTCCCAGAGTCTCCAAAGATATAAGCCTAAAAAAAATGAGTTTGATAGAATTCCTACTAGCACCATAAGTAGGATTTTTTTATAACAATGTCAGAGCCATCATTAACCCCTCAGACCGATTTAACGCCTTTAAAATCCAACGTTCAGAATACAGAAGAAGATCCCGTTTTATCTTTTATTCCTCTCGCATCCGATATTCCAACTGATCGAACAGAGCGTGAGTTTACAACTGTCGATGAATCAGATTTAGAGTTTTTATTTACCAGAGAAATTGATTTTCGTCAAGAAACAATTTATTTTATTGTTATTGATCGATTTCATGATGGCGATCCCAATAATAATGTAGGACCCAATCCCGAATTATATGATCTGACTCAAGAAAATTGGGATCGATATTGGGGCGGAGATTTACAAGGTATTATTGAGAAACTAGATTATCTTAAAAAATTAGGTGTAACTGCTCTTTGGTTAACGCCATTATTTGAGCAAATCGAAACATTAGGCTATGGTGATAAAGCAGCGATTCACGGTTATTGGATCAAAGATTTTAAACGTCTTAATGCTCGTTATCTTGGAAAAGATGAAAATAATTCATTAAACGAAACTCAAGAAACTAGAAATACCACTTTTGATCGTTTGATTGAAGAATTACATAAACGGAAAATGAAACTCGTTTTAGATATTGTTTGCAATCATAGTAATCCTGATGCAAATGGTGTCAAAGGTGAGCTTTATGATGATGGTGTAAAAATTGCTGATTTTAATGATGATAAAAATAATTGGTATCACCATTACGGCGAAGTAACAAACTGGGAAGATGAATGGCAAGTACAAAACTGCGAATTATGTGGTTTAGCAACTTTTAATGAAAATAATTCAGAATACCGAGAATATATTAAATCCGCGATTAAACAATGGTTAGATCGAGGTGTTGATGCACTTCGTATTGATACCGTTAAACATATGCCAATTTGGTTTTGGCAAGAATTCATTGCTGATATACAAACCCACCGCCCCGATGCTTTTGTTTTTGGTGAATGGATTTATAGTAGTCCCCATGATCATACATCTCTCGATTATGCCAATCATTCGGGGATGTCTCTATTAGATTTTGGCTTTTGTATGGCAATTCGTCAAGCATTAGGAACATGGGACGAAAACGGATTCCATTTAGTGCAAGATATTTTAGATTTGGATCATCTTTATGATAGTGCAACTGAGTTAATCACCTTCATAGATAACCACGATATGCACCGTTTCCAATCCCTTAATTCTGACCCAGATGTATTACGGTTAGCTGTTGGTTTATTGATGACATCGCGTGGTATTCCTTGTTTATTCTACGGTACAGAACAATATCTGCATGATGATACAAATGCTAATGATAATCCCTACGGAAATAATGATCCTTATAACCGTCCAATGATGGATAAATGGGATATGGATACACCTATTTATCGGGATATTAGATTATTATCAGGTTTACGTCGTTTAAATCCTGCGGTATCAATGGGTAGTCAATGGCAAAAACATATTACGCCCGATGTTTATTGTTATACGCGACGCTATCGAGATTCTGTATTATTTGTAGCGATGAACCGAGGTGAAGCTATTACTTTAGACGCTGTATCTACTGACTTACCCGATGGAGAACATACCGACGTAATGTCTGGTAATAAGTATGAAGTGAAAGACGGTAATCTTTATGATCTTCTGCTTGATTCTAAACAAATTATTGTGATTAGTTCAGTTGGAGTAAGAGTACAAGCGAAAACCGTTGTTAGAGTACAACTTAATGGTGTAAACACTCAACTTGGCGATACTGTTGTTGTTACAGGAAATTGTCCCGAACTGGGTAACTGGGATATTTCTCGCGCTTATCCTCTGGAGTATGTTAACTCTAATACGTGGTTTGGTGAAATTCCCTTTGAAGAAAGTTCTGGTAAACCCATTGTTTATAAATATGCTATGTGGCGTAATGGCGATAGTCCGATCAGAGAAGATAATACAGGTCGTCGCTGGTTACTGGCTAGTGATGGAATCGTTAAATGGCGCGATCGCTGGTCATCATAGGCTAAAATGTAACAACTCGTTCTCTAAATCTAATTAAAGGACATAAATCCGATAAATTATGTTTTAGGGATCTAATAATTGTTTTGTAAATCTTATGCACCTAAGTGAACTTACTCATCCTAATCAGTTGCATGGTTTGTCGATCCGTCAACTCGAAGATGTTGCCCGTCAGATTCGAGAAAAACATTTACAAACCATTGCAGCAACTGGGGGACATCTTGGCCCAGGTTTAGGGGTAGTTGAATTAACCATTGCTCTTTATCAAACATTAGACTTAGACCGGGATAAAGTCACCTGGGATGTAGGACATCAAGCTTATCCTCATAAAATGCTGACGGGTCGCTACAATAATTTTTCTACCTTACGGCAAAAAGACGGGATTGCAGGCTATCTTAAGCGGTGTGAGAGCAAATTTGACCATTTTGGAGCTGGACACGCTTCAACGAGCATTTCCGCCGCGTTGGGAATGGCTTTAGCGAGAGATGCCAAAGGGGAAGATTACAAGGTTGTAGCGATTATCGGCGATGGTGCTTTAACGGGTGGAATGGCTTTAGAAGCGATTAACCACGCGGGACACCTACCGAATACTAACGTAATGGTGGTGTTAAATGATAATGAGATGTCGATTTCTCCCAATGTTGGAGCGATTTCTCGTTATCTTAATAAACTACGCCTAAGTGATCCGATTCAGTTTCTTTCAGGTAACTTGGAAGAACAATTTAAGCATCTTCCTTTCTTTGGCGATTCTTTTACGCCCGAAATGGAACGTTTAAAAGAAGGAATGAAGCGTCTAGCTGTTCCGAAAGTGGGGGCAGTGATCGAAGAGTTAGGATTCAAATATTTTGGGCCGATTGATGGTCATAATTTACAAGAATTAATCGATACTTTTAAACAAGCGCATAAAGTTACTGGCCCAGTTTTCGTTCATGTTTCTACTGTAAAAGGTAAAGGCTATGAACTGGCGGAAAAAGATCAAGTCGGTTATCATGCCCAAACGCCCTTTAATCTGGCAACGGGTAAACCCATTCCACCGAGTAAACCTAAACCCCCAGGTTATGCGAAAGTTTTTGGCCATACTTTGACAAAACTCGCCGAAAATAACCCAAAAATTATCGGGATTACGGCGGCAATGGCAACGGGAACGGGACTCGATAAGTTACAGACTAAGTTACCGAAACAGTATATAGATGTTGGAATTGCCGAACAACACGGGGTTACTTTAGCGGCTGGTTTAGCTTGCGAAGGAATGCGCCCTGTTGTAGCGATTTACTCGACTTTTCTACAACGCGCTTACGATCAGGTGATCCACGATGTCTGTATTCAAAAGCTTCCTGTTTTCTTCTGTTTAGATAGAGCAGGTATTGTTGGATCAGATGGCCCGACTCACCAAGGGATGTATGATATTGCTTACTTGCGCTGTATCCCAAATATAGTGGTAATGGCACCGAAAGACGAAGCCGAATTACAACGAATGCTCGTGACGGGGATCGATTATACCGATGGCCCGATCGCTATGCGTTATCCTCGTGGTAATGGTTTCGGTGTTCCTTTAATGGAAGAAGGTTGGGAACCCCTACCTATCGGTAAAGCAGAAATTCTCCGTAATGGGGATGATGTTCTATTACTGGGTTATGGAACAATGGTTAATACCGCCTTACAGGTAGCCGAAATCCTTAAAGAGCATGGCGTTGAAGCGACTGTTGTTAATGCTCGCTTTGTTAAACCTTTAGATACAGATCTGATTTTACCTTTAGCCGAGCGCATTGGTAAGGTTGTCACTCTAGAAGAGGGTTGTCTAATGGGTGGTTTTGGTTCTGCTGTTGCTGAAGCTTTACTCGATCATAATATTCTTGTTCCAGTCAAACGCTTTGGTATTCCAGATCTTTTGGTTGAACACGCGGAACCTAATCAATCTTATGCTGATCTGGGTTTAACCAGTTCCCAAATTTCAGAGCAGGTTTTAAAGGCGTTTTTCGCTTCTAAACAAGCTGCCGTGATTAGTTAGATTTAGATTGTAATGCGATCGCTCTAGGTTTAGCCGATGGGCGATTTTTTATTTATCATTTTTTTGTCACCGTTAATTGTAAGTTTTTATGCCTTTGTTCTAAATAATTGCGATGCTCGATCCATTTACCTTGTTTAACAAAACCCCAGTTTTTCAGTTTTGGCCCGCGAAGAAATAAACTCCAAGAACCTTGAGAATTTTCAGGAACTTCTAAGCGGTGTAAAGAATGAGGAGGGCGCATTCTAAAATGTCCTGTACCTCGCCAGTATTTCCCTTCTGGCGTAATTTCCCAATAACCACCTTTTAAAATCAGTGTAGCGTACCACCAAGGATGATCATGTAAATCATCAGGATCGCTCAAGCAGATTTTATGTAGCATCAAATTAAAAGGTATTGCTTTTGATGATTCGTCTTCCGATAGTTTGTCTTTGAATAATAAATAGTAGCGCTCCATGTATGTTTGTCGCCCATCCCGATCAAATATAATGCGTTTTCGCCCTAATTTTTCTAGTATTTTTAATAACATATTTATTCGATATAGCAGTCTATAACTCCCATCATATAAGAGTTTTTAAGATTTTAGAGATTAAATCCAAAACAAAAAATTAAAATGTTTAAAACTATATGTAGAGGAATTAAAGTAATGATTTATTAAGGAAAAATAAGACAAATTCAAGGATTTAAACTTATTAACTCACTTGCATCTAACACCATATCTAGTGTGATTGCATAAAATCTTATTTTTCTTATGTCAAGAAAATTATACAAAAATTAACTTAAACAGCGATCGTTTTTCTTCGTGGTCGGTTTTCCCAGTTTATTCTCGTCTAACTCTGGAATATCAGAGGTATCTATTTTTTGCTCAGGTATATTTTTAGTTTCCTAAAGTCGTTTGACTGAGATAGTCATAATTACATTGCTTGTTGTACTTCATCAAGCGATAAATCTAATGCTTCGGCAATTTGTTCTAGCGTTAGTCCTAATTTAATCAATCGTGGTACTGCTTGAAGTTTAGCAATCTTTTGAACAGATTTTATACTGATTGTATTTTTCTCATCGGGAACAAGTATATCAGTTTCTTCTATCAAAGGGTTTGAGCAGAGGTTAATACTACCGACTTGTACAAAATTTCCTAAAAGATTTGAATTAGTTGCTATTACTCTCTCAACTATTGCACGTAAATTAGATTTATTTAAGTCTTCTCCCAATACTTTAGATAACATATCCCAAAGTACATAAGCTTCGTCTTTTGTATGACCTGCGGTGCAATTATAATCTTTTGCAATATCTGTATATTTTTGTCCGTTAAAAACACCTTTGAGAATGGCGACTTGCAAACTGTCTAAATGCTTACCTGTTTGTTTAAAAACTAATTCATCTAAATATGTAATGATTGCTTGTACATCCATATTTTGCTATTAATATTTTTCATCCGTCATTATCCGCTACATTCCGCTTTTCGTCAACATTCTTAACAAAACTACCGTCATTATCCGACCTTATCCGTCTGACAAATATGCTGATTTATTAGTTTTTTAACGGAAAATTGTAAAAAATAGGTTATTAAATGATTAACTCTACAACAATGCTTGGGAAAGTAACTACTTTTTTTTCCTTGGTAGTTTTAGCAATTACCAGTGAAACTATAACATTGCCAACTGTCTATGCTCAATCTAATTCTGCAAAAAATACTATTTATGTTGGTATAGTTCGTAATAATAAAGGCTTTTTGCACAGGCTTTCTGGCACTCAAGGTGATAGTAATGCTGGAAATGCAAGATGGGATACTTGTCCAGAAAATACAATTTTATTAGGAAAAGATTTTCAGCCTAATGGTTTTTGGTTGTGCGCTAGTTCTGACATAGCTGATAGCGGAACTTTTTATTTTGGTAATGTTGTTAACAATAGGGGATACTATTGGGAAGTTTCTCGTGGACAAGCTAAACCAGCAGGCGATGTAAAATGGGATACTTGTTGGGGAGGACAACTGCGAGGCAGATTATTTACAACTAATGGTTTTTGGATTTGTCAGCCGTAAACAACTGCTTAGATGCTTCAGTCTCTACACTTCAATTCTTGTTTTACATCCATAAATTGCTTATATTATCTTTATCTTCTTCCCATTTAACAGGATTATTATGAATATAATCTCTAATTCTTTCTAATGAATCATTGTCACGAATAATGTGATCATAAAATCGAGGTTGCCAAGCAAAATAATCATAGCCATTTTTGCGACACCAACGAGTAACGGACGATTTGTAAGCATTAATAATTATTGATAATGAACCTTTTTTTAAAGGAGAAAATTGATTAGATTGATCGTTGTGATTCTGTGATGATTGTAGAGACGCGCCATGGCGCGTCTCTACGGGGTGATCAATTACAACGATACCATGAACATGATTGGGCATGATCACATAGGCATCAATAAAGGTATTATTAAAATGTTCTGGAATTTCTACCCAAAATTGTTGTGCAATTTGACCGAGCGCAGATAATTGCATCTTACCCTGAACGATATCACCAAAGTAACATAAATGATTGCCTGTACAAATCGTTACAAAATACCAACCGTTAGCTGCATAATCATAATTTTTTAATCTAGTTGATTCGATACGATATTTTCCTTTGTATAAGGTCATAATAATTGGGAATAATAGACCGTTTGTTCTATATGATTCCCAAAATTCTGATAAGAATAACGTCAAACTAGATATTTGGTAGAGACGCGATATATCGTTATCGTAGAGACGCGCCATGGCGCGTCTCTACAGGGTATTACTCAATTCCTTCGATGCGATCTTCAACCTCCTGATACAATTCCTGTAAACGTTCGAGGTTTTCTGGTGAGGTTTCCCAGTAACCGCGTCCATTGACTTCAAGCAGAGTACCGACCATTTTGCGGAATGAGTTGGGGTTCAAATTCATCAGACGTTTACACATTTCCTCATCTTCAATGAATGTAGTATTCACGTCTTCATACACCCAGTTATCGACAGCATCGGCGGTTGCACTCCATCCCATCGTATTGACTAGACGCTTCGATAGTTCTCTGACTCCTTCGTAACCATGACTCAGCATCCCTTCGTACCATTTGGGGTTTAATAATTTGGTACGCGCATCTAAACGAACGGTTTCTGATAAGGTTCTGACTTGTGCGTTCGCGGTGGTGGTATCTGCTATAAAAGCAGTGGGTTTTTTACCATCATCCCGTAAACTGGCGACTACTTTGGTCGGGTCGGAGTCGAAATAGTGGGAAACGTCGGTTAAACTAATCTCAGAAGAATCAAGGTTTTGGAAGGTAACTTCAGCCGTTTTGAGAGATGCTTCAAAGAGTTTACGGTTATCTTTCATCACCCCTGGGTTATCGGAGTCGAAAGCGAACCCTTTACGGTTAAGATACATATCCTGTAATTCTTTTTCTTCTTCCCAGCTACTATTCTCTACGGCGAGGTTGATGTTAGAAGAATATGAACCTGAAGCATTCGAGAAGACGCGGGTAGCTGCTTGACGAACACTCAAACCCATTTCTTGCGCTTGTTCTAAGGCGTGTTTGCGAACGAAATTCATTTCGATGGGTTCGTTGGCTTCGGCTGCCATTTTCACCGCTTGATCTAATAAGTTCATCTGGTTAATAAACAGATCGCGGAATACACCTGAACAGTTCACAACCACGTCAATACGGGGTCTTCCGAGTTCTTCTAGGGGAATGAGTTCTAATTTATTGACACGTCCTAACGCATCGGGTACGGGTTTTGCACCCACCATCCACATGATCTGTGCGAGTGACTCCCCATAGGTTTTAATATTATCGGTTCCCCAAAGGACACAGGCGATCGTTTCTGGATACTGTCCACCATTATCGAATTTTTGGCGATCTAATAAGCGATCTACGACGATTTTAGCTGATTTAACGGCGGCCATCGTTGGGATCGACTGGGGATCTAAAGCGTGGATGTTTTTACCCGTTGGGAGTACACCGGGGTTGCGAATGGGATCACCACCAGGCCCAGGTAAGACGTATTCGCCTTCTAATGCTTTGAGTAAACCGCCTAATTCATTATCGGCGCAAACTTGTTCTAAGCAGAATTCGAGATACTCAAAGAGGGGTTTTAATGCCTCTTGATCGACTTTATTGTAACCGAGTTGGTGTAATGCTTCGAGCCAAGGTGCTTTTTTTCCGATATTGAAGAAATTGAGTTTAGAAATCATCGAAACTCTACCATCTGCGTCTATTTGCGCTTTGACTAAGGCTGAGACGGCTGCGCGAGTTGCTAGAGTGATATTTTGTAGGAGTTCAACGTCTTCTAGAATTCCCCGATCGCTATTTTGGTAAACTTGTTCGATATCTCGTCCGATACTATTGGCAATGATCCGAGGTAAAGAGATAATTTCTTCTTCTTCTCGATCTAAGCTGGCGATATTGACTAAGGTTGCGATCGCTTCTTCTGCGGTTGGGGGTTTACCGATGACATGGAGTCCACAGGGAAGTAAACGCGACTCAATTTCCATCAGTTTTCGATAGACTAAACCTACTATCTGATCTCGTTCATCGGCACTTAAGTTAGCCGAATTCGTTTCGGGAAGTTCAATATCTTTATCTAAATTGACGAGGCGACATTTATCCATAATCGTATCAACAATTTGGATACCACGCCCGCTATCTTTGAGAGTTTGATAGGAACCTATTAACTCACTTAATTCCTGTAACCCTTTGTATAAACCTGCATTTTCCGCAGGAGGAGTCAGATAGGAAATAGTTGACGCATAACTACGGCGTTTGGCGATCGTTGCTTCGGATGGGTTATTGGCTGCGTAGTAATAGAGGTTTGGAATATTACCAATGAGGTTATCGGGGTAACATTCGCCAGACATTCCCATCTGTTTTCCTGGCATAAATTCTAAGGAACCATGTGTACCAAAATGTAGTACAGCATCGGCGTGCCAAATTTGGTTGAGATAAGTATAGAATGCCGCAAAACCATGATGGGGACTAGCAGAACGCGAGAACAATAACCGCATCGGATCGCCTTCATAACCAAAAGTCGGTTGTACCCCAATGAAGACGTTACCAAATTGCTTACCATAGATTAGTAGGTTTTGTCCATCACTATTGAGATGTCCTGGTGGTTTGCCCCAATTTTCCTCTAAACGTTCTGAATAAGGGGTTAAACGTTCATATTGTTCAACGGACATCCGATATGCAATGTTTAGCTCTGGACTATGATACTGTGCTTGGGCATCATGTATCACAGCTTCCATTAATGCTTTAGGCGAGTCGGGTAATTCTTGCACATCATAGCCATTACCTTGTAATGCTCTCATCACTTCGTAGATCGACCCGAAAACATCTAAATAAGCCGCAGTTCCGACATTTCCTTTATCGGGAGGGAAACTGAAGACGGTAATGGCGACTTTTTTCTGTAATTTCGGTTTTTTGCGAAGATTTGCCCATTTTAATGCCCGTTGGGTAATGGCTTCGATGCGATCTTGTAGTGCGATCGCTTTTCCTGTTGTACCGTCACGCCCTGATAAAATAATAGGCTCAATTGCGCCGTCTAATTCAGGAATGGCAATTTGTAAAGCCACTTGGATCGGATGTAAACCGAGTTCGCTTTCTTCCCATTCTTGGGTAGTTTGGAAGACAAGCGGTAAGGCACACATATAAGGACGGTTGAGGCGTTTTAATGATTCTATCGCTTTGGGATGGTCTTGACGAGCAGGGCCACCAACGAGGGCGAAACCTGTTAGAGAGACGGCTGCATCAACAATAGGAACTGCTTCGACTCCTTTGACACTACGATCTAGGAAATAAGCATCAACGGGTTTAGAAAAGTCTAACCCACCGGCAAAAACAGGAAGTACCCGCGCCCCCATTGCCTCGAATTCTTGTACGATCGCTACATAGTGAGCATCATCACCTGTAACAAGGTGAGTCCGTTGTAGAATGATTCCAATACAGGGCGCAAGAGGATCTTTAAGATCATCTGGTATATCGGTACGGGTGTTATACCAAGCTAAATATTCTTTGACATCCTCAAACATTTTCATTGACAAAGGATGCCAGATACCCATATCAGGATAGACGACGGGTTCTTTGTAACTGACGTTTTGATCTTTATCGGAAAAGACATATTTATCGGCTAACATCAGCAAGAAGTTTTCCAGGTTATCGGATGAACCGCCTAACCAATATTGAAAACTCAGCATGAAGTTTCGCGCATCTTGGGCTTTTTCAATGGGGAGATATTTTAAAACTTGGGGAAGGGTACGCAATAGCTTTAACATTGCGTCTTGGAACCCTGAACCTGAGTTCTCTTTGCGCTTTTTCATGAACTGGGCGATCGCACTTTTCGACTGTCCGAGTTGTGCCATCGAAAAGCTACCGAGTTTATTCAAGCGCATTACTTGAGGCATTGAGGGAAAGACGACGACTGCATCTAAATGATCTCGATGGGGTTGTACAGCAGCGACTAATTTATCGGCTAAGTCTTCGATAAAAATGAGTGAGGCGATGAAGATATTAGCTTCGGCGACATCCTCTTGAAAGTCCTTGTAATTTTCAGGATCGCGCAATTCTTCAATGAGATAGCCGCTAATTTCAATGGCTAAATTGGTGTTATTGGCATTGATGGCTTTAACGGCAGTAGATAGCGCACTCTGATACTGAGGTTCTAGCACGACATAGACCACCTTAACAAGCGATCGGCCATTTAATGAGTCGGGGACAATGTGGCGGATGGTGGACTTGACGTGAGTGAACATATATGCTGGTTCTCCTTAAGTTTGCTGAGTCGGCTGATTGGGTGATCACTGCTAAAAAGGATTCTTCTGTGTTTGTATCAGAAAAAGTGCATCAACTGAGCGTTTACTCGCTGATTCGACACAATTTGATAAACAATGTGAAATATTTTGTTACAAATATTTGCTATTTTTCTGAGTGTTTACTTGATGATTTGTTTATAAAAATTTATATTATTTATATTGACAAATTTAAAATAATATGTATGAAAATATATTGTTTGGAGACCAAACCCCTACATTTTGTTGATTAGTTTTTATCTTTTAGTATTTAAACCTCGATTAAATACTTCGCTTAAACCTTCGCCGAGTAAAGATAAACCGACAACCATCGTCGTTAATGCCAAACCTGGATATAATGTAGTCCACCAAATACCTGTCGATAAATCAGCTAATGCTTCTTTTAAATCGTGTCCCCATTCGGGTATTTCTTCGGGTAAACCTAATCCTAAAAATCCTAAGCCACCTAATACTAAAATTGCATCGGCCGCATTGAGAGTGAAAATAACAGGAACACTTTGAATAACATTAAAAAAAAGATATTTAGTTAAAACGCGAAATGGTGTTGCGCCTAATGCTTGTGCAGCTTCAACAAATAACTCATTCTTGACGCTAACCGTTTGATTACGGACAATGCGAAAATATTGCGGAATATAGGAAATACTAACAGCGATCGCAACATTAAAAATCCCTCGACCTAAAATAAATGCTAGGGTGATCGATAATAATAATCCAGGCAAAGTATAAATTGTATCCATCAAAAATAGTAAAATTCTATCTATTCTGCCTCCCTGATATCCACTAATTAGCCCTAAAGGAACTCCCACTAACATTGAAATCAATGTTGCTAATAAAACCACTTGTAAAGCGGCTTGTGTACCGAATAGCGTTCGAGAGAAGACATCATATCCTCTAATATTTGTGCCAAACCAATGATTAAAACTAGGGGCTTCTTGAATGGGAAAGCTTAATAAATCTCTGGGATCTTTTAAAATACCAATAGTTTGTAAAATTGGAGCAAATAAAGCAATTAAAATAAAACTAATTGTAATTACTAAGCCAATTCTCATTAACTGAGTTGTTAGATTCGGACGAGATAGACGATTAATTGGTAATTTAAAAGTAGTCATATAATAAAAATAATTAGGAGATATTTCTAAAATGTTTGCTGTTATTACACCCGAAAAAATACAATTACCACCTGGAACCGTTGTCAGACTTCTTGGAACTTGGGCAGATTATCAAGCTATTGTAGAACAATTAGGCGATCGCTCGATTCCTCGTGTAAAATATCGTCCAGGAGAAATTTTATTAATGTCACCCCTACCCATACATGGTCGTCAAGCTCATATCCTAGCTCAAGTTGTTATGGTTGTTCTCGATCATCTTGAACAAGATTACGAAGCTTTTACACCGATTACAATGGATTTACCTGAAATTAGAGGAATTGAGCCTGATTATTGTTTTTATATCGATAATTGGGCGGCTGTTGCGGGAAAAGCTCGTATTAACTGGGGTGTAGATCCGTCTCCTGATTTAATCATTGAAATCGATGTGACAAGTTACACAGATGTTAACGACTATTTACCCTATCAAGTTCCCGAAGCGTGGATCTTTAAAAGAAATCGGCTTTTGATTTATGGTTTAGAAAATAATGAATATACACTTAAAACCAGTAGCCGCTATTTCCCGAATCTAAATATTATAGAAATTATCGAGGAATGTTTGCACAGAGCAAATGAACTTAATACCAGTACAGCCATCCGAGAATTAAGACGAAAGTTAGCCAAAAAAGCTTGATTATTTCATCTAACCAGTCACAATTTACAAGGATTTTACCTCGTTAGACTGTTGTTTATCTTGCAGGGAAATTAATTGCTTTCCACTTGTTGCTTGTTTTTTCTGCCAATCAGCAAATATAGCTTTAAAATCGTAGTTAAAAGATTTAGCGTGTTTCTCTCGTATTTTGTGCAGTTCTTCTAGTAGTTCATCTTCCCACATAAATTTATTCTCCCATCAATTCATAAGGCGTACAAATAATCGGTAATTTATATCCAAAATCCAAACATATTTCAGTAAGTTTTCTTTGGATTTGAGCGTTAGCAATATGTTTACAGTTCCATGTTAGCAAGTAATCTAATTCATGAACGGTAGCTGCGGCAATGTGAATAGCATCATCAGAAGCTTTGGCGGGAAGATTACTTCTAGTGAGAAATTGCAATCCTAAGTCTTGTATAGCTTCGTTAAGTTCAAGCACAGAGAAATTTTGCAGAATTTCCAACCTTTTTCTCGCTATTTCTGGATCACCCTGCCCCGCTTCCTCTAATACAACCTGTGAAATGTATAGGGTAAATTGACTACGGCGAGTGTCCCACCATCTAAAGAGTGATTTCAGAGTTTGCCATAAGAATCAAGTTGTTACTTGGTCTAATAGTCAGATAGCCAATAACACTGGTTTCAAGATAGACGCTTTCACTCATAGATCATTCTTCAAACATCTTCTGATCACTGATTCCAATATTTATAAGTCGCATAAGCTAAAGTTACAACACCTGTGACGATAGCTGCTTCATTGACTTCAAATTCAGGATGATGTAAGGGGAAATTATATTTATCTGAGTAGCCTACCCCTAAACGAAACATACTACCGGGGGCGTGTTGAAGATATACTGAAAAATCTTCAGCCCCTAATGAGGGTTCGTTGAGAATTTCGATATGATCATTCCCCCAAGCTTCTCGACCTGCTTCTTCTAAAATTTGAGTTAAGTTATGATCATTCATTACCGCAGGAACACCGCGACTATATTTAACCTCATAGGTTGCCCCATAAGCTTGACAGATATTAGCGACAATTCCTTCGATCCATTCAGGTAAATTAGCATGAGTTTCGGGGTGAAGCGATCGCACTGTTCCTGACAACCAAACTTGATCGGCGATCACATTCGAGGCGCGTCCTCCACTAATTTGACCAATGGTTAAGACAATGGGACGGAGTGGGTTTTGTGTGCGACTAATGGCTTGTTGTAGTGTGGTTACGACCTGAGACGCGATCCAAATAGCATCGATCGCCTCGTGTGGTCTTGCGCCATGTCCTGACTCGCCATAAATATAAATTTCTAGATCGTCTGCGGCTGCGGTTAATGAGCCGTAACGGATGCCAATATTTCGCGCTTTAATCGACGGAAAGACATGAACCCCAAAAATCGCATTTACATCTCTCATCACGCCATCTTGCACCATCCAAGACGCACCTTGGGCTATTTCTTCGGCGGGTTGGAATATAAATCGTGTGGTTCCGGGCAATGGTTCGGGTAACTGAGATAAAACCATTGCTGTTCCTAACCCGACTGTTGTATGGACATCATGGCCGCAAGCGTGCATAATTCCTGGTTTACGAGAGGCAAACTCTAAGCTAGTGCGTTCTTGAATGGGTAGCGCATCCATATCGGTTCGGATCGCTAAAATGTTTTGACTGGGTGTTTTTCCCGTTAAATCTCCCATAACACCCGTTTTTCCGATGGTTTCTTGTACCTGAAGACCACAGGACGATAATACACCTGCTACATAGGCCGCCGTTTGATATTCTTGTCCGCTTAGTTCTGGATGAGCATGAATATGACGACGAATTTCAATCAGTCTAGGGGCGAGGTTTTCGGCGATATCTTTAATTTGGGAGAGCATGAATCTTTATTTTTTGGTGATTCTATTCATAAATTTTAATCTAATTCTTCTCCCCAAAACTGGAGAGAAAGAGATCTTGTTCTAGGTCCGTCTAATTCGACAAATAGTACAGATTGCCATGTTCCTAGAGCTAGTTTACCATCAACGATCGGGATTACTTCACTGGTACTGAGGGTCATCGCCATTAAATGAGAATGTGCATTCATCGGCTCATCTGGGGGAACAATTCGTAAATGTAAGTCATTATGTAAATATTGGTCAGTATCAGGCGCTAGTTTTCTGAGATAGGTTTTAATATCTTCTAAAAGTCTTTCTTCGTATTCATTAATTGCGATCGCAGTTGTTGTATGACGCGAAAATACACAAACTTGACCATTTTGAATCTTTGTTGTCGTTAATTTTTCCTGTATTTTGGGAGTAATATTATAAATTTCGATACTTTGCTCTGTATCAATATATATAATTTCATGATTGATTTTCATAGATTAATCATAATTTTTGTAACCATTGGTCTAAATCACTTAACTCAAGAAAGTTAAATAATTGTATTCCTAATTCATCTAACTGAGAAATTGTTAGTTGTTTGATTCTCGCTTCTTGAATCATATTAATTTCACCTAGCTTAAGACGAAGCAGACGCAAAATAAGTTCAAGTTTTCCTTGTTGTATTCCTTCTTGTCTACCTTGTTGTTGTCCTTGTTGTCTACTAATTTCTACTTGTTCTTCTGGGGTGGGATAGGGTTGACCATTGATATCATACCAAAGTAGCCATTCTCGATTTACACCTTGGTGAGTGACTCTTTTCCGTCCTATTCCTAGTCCAATATCTGGTAACCAAACGGGTTCACCTGGTAGTAATGTGTATTGTCCATTTTCTAAGCGATAGACTTCTAAGCGAGGTTTTCTTTTTCTGAGGGGGTTATAGACGACATAATACAATACGCCCATTTCTGCGTAGAAGTCTTTCTTTTTGGAATATTCGCCACGACGTTTGTGGGAAACAACTTCAATAACTAAAGTGGGTAGTTTTTGTTCTATCCATAAAACATAACTCAGTCGTAGATTTTCGCTCTTGATACGAGGAACACCGATACTCAAGAAACCATCAGGTACGATCGCAGGTTCATTCGGATCATAGTATATTCCCATATCTACGCCGAAAAACCAATCCATGCGATCTCGCCACAGTGAGGCTAAAATAATCTTTAATAGACCTGGAACGAGATCCTGTAATTCGTTATCCACTGGTTTATCATCTGAGTCGGGCAAATCCTCAGCCGTTGGTAAATTAGCAAGCGGATCATATTTTAGCAGTATCATGATTTTCTAATATTAACTTTTGTAAAATTTCATTGACTTTTTTAGGATCTTCATCTTGCGGGCAATGACCTAATCCTTCTAGTGGTATAAACTGTTTGACGGATGGATAATCTGCTAATTTTTTGCCTAATTCAATGGGTTCCCAAGGGTCTTCAGTTCCCCACAATAAATAAGTCGGACAAGAAATTAGGGGTAATAAATCTTCGGCTAAGGGACCTTGAGAATAGCCGGTAAATGCGATGAATACATCGACTGCGCCCGAATCTTGAGCAGGTTTTAATATTATATCAATTAATTCATCGGTGATTGCTTCTGTATTACGATAAGCTTGTGAGAGAATCTTTTTAATCGTTTTAGGTCGTGCGATTTGTTGAAAGAAATATTGAGCGATAAAACGGTTTTTTAGAATATTTTGAGCAAAAGACGCACCAACATTCCGATACCAAGGAATTGAAGCTCGTTTTTTTTCGTGCAATAATCGAAGAGAACAGTTAAGCGCGGCGACTCCCGTTACTAACTCAGGATAATCGACAGCCATTTGCATTGCAACGATACATCCGATGGAATTTCCCACCAAAAAGACGGGTTTTCCGACAACTTCTTGACAAAAATCAGCGATTTGCTGCGCCCATGTTTCAAAAGTATAGCTAATATCTTGATTCGGTGTTGGTTTTGCTGAACCCCCAAACCCTATTAAGTCTATTGCATAACAGCGACAGTTGTTTCCTAATTCAGATAAATTTTTACGCCAGTGTCCCCATGATGCACCAAAACCATGTATTAAAATGACTGCGGGGCCATTTTCCCCTTTTTGCTGATAAGTAATTGTATATCCTTTCCATAACCAAGTTTTAGGTGAGATATCCGACGCAATGGGAGAAATGGTCATAACAAGCAAAAGGAAGATTATTTTAAACGTTTCTTTTCTTACTTTAGTAGAG
Source organism: Aphanothece hegewaldii CCALA 016 (assembly GCF_003007785.1). Taxonomy (GTDB): domain Bacteria; phylum Cyanobacteriota; class Cyanobacteriia; order Cyanobacteriales; family Microcystaceae; genus Chroococcus; species Chroococcus hegewaldii. The sequence goes on from NZ_PXOH01000045.1 coordinate 31,587, forward strand.
TTTTTGGGAAATCTGCAATCTATCCTCTAGGATAATACATCATAATTACGACACCTAAAGTAACTAAAAAACAACCGATTATATCGGGTAAATCTGGTGGAATTCGGTCAATTTTCCAACCCCAAAGTAAAGATAAAATTACAAATACTCCACCATAAGCAGCATATAAGTAGCTATGTAAAATTAATTGTATATTTTTCTCCAAAATATTTGAGAATGTTTTCCACAGCTTCCACTAAAGTT
>NZ_PXOH01000005.1 GCF_003007785.1 Aphanothece hegewaldii CCALA 016
AATTTTTACCTACTAGCAACAACTAGAGCCACTAAAAGCTTACCACAAATATACAATTAATTATGCATTGTTACTTATCAAACACATTTTTATCGGGTGAACCGTCGGGCGCAATTTCTTTCTTCTTACTATTCCCATGTAGATCCATAAAATAGATCTCATCAAAGGTTTTTTCTAAACTCTGACGCATTCCTCTAAAAGTCGGATTATCGAGATAGCCATGATTAGTAATAAATGCTAAAATACCCGAACCAGTACGATCGATTCTCCATTGTCCAAAACGTATAAACTTAACATAATCATCTTGTAGCCCTTTTGGATTTTTCTCGCCTAAAGTTTTTCCATCAATTTGATAGTAATCTCGTACTAAATTACTGATCCATTCTCCTGTATTTGATGATTGATAAGAATAAGGAGGATTTCCTATTACAATCATTACAGGTGTATCTCGTTTAATTGTTGATGCTTCATTTGCTTCAAGTGCGACAAATTGACCAAATAATATATCTGATTTTTTCATCGCTTCATCTAGTGTATTCGTCAGATATATTCCTAATCTTTGTTTTCCTGTAAACTGATAGCCAAGTTCTTGTAGTTGTAATCCTAGTTTAAGATGAGCAATAGCATAGGGTGCCATCAACAACTCAAAACCAAATAACCGATTTAATAAATTATCTCTCACATAACTATCCCACTGGTTAGCCATGCCAATTTCTTCTAAATTACGATAAATTTGTTTAATAACTTCATAAAGAAATGTCCCTGTACCCGTTGCGGGATCGAGTATTTGTACTTTGGGTTTATTGGTGATAGGATCTTTTGTATTGTCTGCTAAACCTAATGGTAGATCGAAACGATTTTTTAAGATTGCATCAACCGAGCGCACCATAAATGATACAACGGGTTCAGGTGTATAATAAACGCCACGACTCTTCCGCAAAGCTGCATTATAAGACGCGAGAAATGTTTCATAAAAATGGACTACGGGATCTTCTTGACGGGTACGTTGTCCAAAGTTTTCGAGAATGCTATCCATATCCACACTAGATAGCAATTGTACCAAATCATCGATCGCCCAATCAATCTGACTAATCAGATCAGTTTCAACAATAGTATTAAACAACCGTTTTAGAAACGGGTTTGTTGCAGGTATATATGTACTAGCGGTACGACGAGTAAATTTCTCACCATCTATATTTTGAGCATGACCCACTCTAGCAGCAAACAGTCCATAGGATAGAGTTTGAGCATACATATCCGCAAAGTCTGTATCATTGAGATCGGGTAATAATACCTCACTAAAACCCTGCTTTAATTGATGCAATTCACTTTCAGGGGTTTCCAATAAAGTAGTAGCTGTAGCAAACCTGATCGCTTTCGTTAACCTCGCCATTTGTCGGGCTAAGTCTTCAGGACTATTGACAATTTCGCCATTATATGATAAAAACTGATCGAGTAATGCAGCTACCTGATCAGCATCTCTTATTTGAAGTTTATTCCCACTTTGAACCGCTAAAACCTCTTGTAGTCTACGTTTTCCGTTGACGTACCAGCGAAATTCTAAATAATTGGTTAATACTAAATTAGAAAATGACTCTAAGTAGCGTTGTAACTGTTCTGTTTTTTCAGTTTGATCTAAATTTATCCCAATATCTTTAGCTTCGACATAACCCACCAGCAATTCCCGACGCTTTACGGTAAAATCTGGAATACCTGCTTTATTACCCTTTTCTTCAATAACAGCATCAATTCTTTTTTCTGGATCGTCTAATAAATCTTTCAATGCTAGATAATGACTTCTTTCACTACCTTTTTGTAGATTTTTTTGCAGCAATTTAAGATAACCATCAAAAGATATGAACGGCATTAAATGACCTAAGTTTTCTTTAAGATTATAGTATGCGAGGAATTAAACATTGCTCAGTCAGTCAGCGAATAAATTCACACATCTTAAGCTAAAGTCCATTAAAATGGACTGAAAACCCCCCGAATTAGTCGGTTTTAACCGACTTAAGCTTTGAGACAGAGAATTTATTCTATGGCGTACTTTTGCTAACGGCAATTCCTTCTAAATACTGAATAATTTGTTGATGGATATTTTCTATAGTATCCTGTCCATTAATGATTAATTTATTTCCTTCATACTCAGAAAAAATATTAATAAAGTTCTCTCTAACATGATTTAACTTTTCTTCATTCTCATAGACTTCTTTTAGCTGTCTTTCTGCTATTCTATTTAACGAAACTTGTACAGATATATCTAGATAAATCACTACATCAGGTTGAGGAAATTTAGCATTAAGTTGACTAACAAACTGAAATTCTTCGAGAGTATTACAGTTATACGCAAGGGAGGAAAAATAATATCGTGTGGTAATGACATGACAGTGATCTTGTTGCGTTAATTTTAAGATACCATCCACATCATTATAAATATGATAGTGTCGATCTGCTGCAAAAAGATAGGCCATCTGTTCATCAAACTTTTTTTTATCTTGAATGGGAATAATTGAGCTTTGCATCGCTTCTCTTATTAGTTTCCCAATGACTCCAGTTGTCGGTTCTGGACTTAAAATAGCTGATTGATTTTGTGTAATAAAATATTCTTTTAATAAATTCGCTTGCGTTGATGTTCCTGAACCATCAATACCTTCAAAAACAATAAATAATGATTTCATTTGCTATTCTGGGAAATAATCTGAGTTTAAAACATTTTCTATCGTAAAAGGAGGTTCTGAGGGAAACATATTAGAAGAAAGTTGATATTTTTTTAGAATAACTTTTCGAGCTTTTTGATAACAATCTAAAAAAACTTCCTCTAAAATAGGTTTTAGACTAGGACTATCTTCTAAAGTTAATTCTAGTTGACTTCTTTGCTCAACTACGGTTACTCTCCATCCTCTTTCATTATATGCTTTTTCCGCTTCCCAATATTGAAGTTTAAGTAAATGTTCAATGATAGTAATTAAACGACTTAGTAATTCTCTTTTTTCGCTTCTTCCCATACTTTCTATTTCTTCGATAACATTTTCCCAGTCTACTTGTTCAAACTGTTTTTCTTTCAATAAAGTAGCCGTATTTTGTATCCATTGATAAAAATCTTGTTCGTATAAATTTTTTTTGGAATTAGACGTAATTGAATTTTGCATATTTTTCTCTCACTCTACAATAATTATAATTGTTCTCGTCTATTTTTTAACTGACTTTCTGCGCCATATTAGCCAAGTCTCTAGCAAATCTAATAATGTTTTATTATTTTGTAAAGATTGACTTTGATATTCTAAGGCTACTTGATGAATAATTTCTGAAATTGTTAAAGAAGGTAAAGGGAATTCGGCTAAAGATTGTATTTTTATTTTATGTTGAATAGCTAAAGCGATCGCACTAATTATATCTTCTGCTTGTTTCCCAATAATATGTCCTCCTAAAATCGTTCCTTTTTGGTCTAAAATTAATTTAATAAATCCTGTAGTTTGTCCGATAATCTGTGCTTGAGTATTAATCTTATAAGGTTGTTGTATAACTCTAATTTTATCGCCATATTGTTTTTTTGCTTGTCTTTCGCTTAGTCCAACTCTAGCAATCGGTGGCTCAGTAAAGATACAATAGGGAAGATGATTATAACTAACTTGAAACTTAGGATAAAACAGTATATTTTTGAGAATAATATTGACTTCTTGCTGTGCGATGTGGGGTAAACAATAACCCCCTAATACACTCCCACAAGCATAAATTCTAGGATTCGTTGTTTGTAACTTTGTATTAACATAAATTCCATTTGGCTCGACTTTTACGCCTACCTGCTGTAGATTTAAACCTTCTAGATTTGGGAAAGGATGAAAAGCGATAATAATCTCATCAGTTTCAATTGCTTGATTTCCAGCTTGTAGCCATTTTTGACCATTTATTGATTTTACATGAGTTACAGGAGTTCGAGTAAATAGAATAATTCCTTCTGCTTCGAGTTGTGTTTGCAATAACCAAGAAATCTCAGAATCTTCGTGAGGTAATAATCTTTCACTTTCAACTAAAAGAGTTACCTGTTTACCACACCGTCTCAAATTTTGTGCTAATTGTATAGCTCCTGGTGTCTCTCCAATAATAGTCAAGTTTTCGGGTAAATCATCGAGTGTATTTTTTTGCCAAACTTGGGAAACCGTTAAATAATCAATATTCTCTAACCCGTTAATATTCGGTTGAACAAAAATTGAACCTGTTGCAAGTAAATAAGTACGCGATCGCAATCGTCTTTGATCTACAATAAATCCTAGGTAGGGAAGTCTGCAAAACTCCCCGATACCCGAAATAACATCAACTCCTTTCGCTGCAAGTAGCGATAAAGAATGATACTCCGATAAAATCGTTTCTGCTTCTTTTGTCCAAGCTTGAATTAATTGCCAATTCGGTTTAATGTCTAAATTTGAGGCAACCTGATTCACCTGAGCAAATAGATTTGTAAAATGGGTGTAGGTGCGTCCAAAAATCGCCTCAGATCTATCTATATTCGCCTTAGACGATTGTTCAACTAAAGCGACTCGCATTTTGAGGTTAGATGCTCTAGAAGCCGCATAAATCGCCTCAGCCGTGTTACCGATGACAATTAAGTCATAATCAACAAACATGGTTAACACACTTACTGATTAACATCTAGAATACGAGAAGTCAAAAACCGATTCATCCATTTTTCTAAGTAGGCGCGATTGGCTTTTTGTTGCATCAAATCTGTGGTATCCATAGGATAAGGTGCTAAACCTTTAATGGCTGCTGTTGTGACACAAAACATCGATTTTTGGAACGTTTCGCAAATTTGTACCAGTAAATCTTCTTCTTGACGAAAACTTTGACGATAAAATTGGTGTAAGTATTCAGGCAAAAAGTGGCGCATATCCTGCATCAATAAAGTAGGGGGAATTCCTGCACCACCAACCGGCAACGGATCAGCGTATAATGCACCATAAGTAAACATTCCTTGATCATAGGGAATTTGATACGCTTGAGCATTATAAGAAATTGTGCCAGGGAAAGGCGTACCCCTAAAGAAAACTGCTTCGACATAAGGTACCGCAGTATCCATTAAAAAAGTTAAATTTGCTTCTTTAGGAATAACATCGTAAGTTTGTCCCTTCACTTTGACTTGATAGGTAATGGGTGTACCCGCATCGGCGACTAAACCATCTAAAATATGTTGAACCACATCAGGAATAGTTTTAATCTCCCCACCATCATAGCGATCGGATAAACTTAAAAACATATCTGCCATGATGCGCCAGAATTGCCCTAAACCACTGTAATAGGCCATCATCCGCATTTGTTCGGGCAAAAAATCAGGGAATGCTTTATGCAGCGACATCATAAATAAATTCCCTTTAAATTTAGCCTGAACGACTTTTTCGACGACTGCTAAAAACTCAGGACTATCGACATAAGCATCTAACTGTCCTCCACCATGCCAAAACATGGCCTTCATACAATATTCAGCATATTCATAGTTTATGCGATCGTGCCACCAATGTTTTAGCAAGCGAGAAAAGGTCACATCGCCATTAAAGTATTTAAAGAAGGGAAACAAAACCAAAAACTGATTGTCTGCAATATAGATGAGATTGTTAGAATAAGCATCTAAGACAACGCCGTAGCTTTTAAGAATACCAACGACTTCGAGAACATTTTCTTTTGAGTCTTTGAGTAATGCTTGTCCCGTTTCTATGCGATGAATAGCTTCTGCAAGTGGATGATTAGAGGGTTTAAGTTGTGTCGTTACCATGTTTATATAATTGATTACTGATTACTGTTCACTGTTTACTGATAAAGCAACATCCGAAGTACCTGTTAGTAAAACCGAGACTTGGGGTTCACTCCAACGCACCATCCAACTCGGTTGTATTCCTAACACAATAATTAATATAGCTAAAACAAAAGCGGGGGCGCGTTCTGCCCATAAAACCTGTGGAAGTCGAGAAAGTTCGGTTGTCAGACGGCCAAAAAATACACGGTTAATCATCAGGAGAAAGTAAACCGCCGTTAAACCACTACTAATTAAGCAAAGCAAAGTTTGTATGGGAAAAATCGGAAAACTTCCTCTGAATACCAAAAATTCAGCGATAAAGCCCACCATTCCAGGAATACCAGCGCTCGCCATTACTGCTAAAATCATCAGACTACCAACAATGGGTAAACCTCTTTGCGGGTTGAGTAAACCTTTGAGATAATACACATCACGGCTACCCGTTTTCTTGTAAACAATACCCACCAACAAGAATAACAATGCCGAAATTAAACCATGACTCACCATTTGGAAAATAGACGCGGTGATACTCAGACGAGTCGCAGCAGCAACAGCAAGTAAAATATAACCCATGTGGGCAATGGAAGAATAGGCGACAACTTTTTTCATATCTCGTTGCGCGATCGCACATGAAGCCCCATATAATGCACTAATAGCCGCTAATGTGGCCATACTTGGCGCGAGATATTGCCAAGCATCTAAAAATAACCCGACACCAAAGCGTAATAGTCCATAAGTTCCCAACTTCAATAATACACCCGCTAATAAAACCGAAACGGGGGTCGATGCTTCAACGTGGGCATCAGGTAACCAAGTATGAAAGGGAAAAATCGGAATTTTAATCCCTAAACCCACCAATAAAGGCGTAATTAAGAGTAATTGCGTTCCCAAGGGTAAAGCATCTGCACCTAGACTCATTTCCCGCAAAAAGGCATAATCAAAACTGGTTGCGCCACTTAACCATACCAACCCCAAGAAGGAAACTAAAACCAAAAAGCCCGATACTGAGGTATAGAGGAGAAATTTCATCGCTGCATAACCCCGTCTTTCTCCTCCCCAAATGGCAATAAGAAAGTAAAGGGGGACAATTTCTAATTCATAGAACAAGAAAAATAATAGTAAATCTTGTGCTAAAAATGCTCCTGCTACCCCCGTACTGAGCAAAAATAAAAGAGCATAATAGAAACGAGGTCGGTGTATCGTTGTACTGGTACTCCCAATAGCAATGAGAGTCAGTAAACTATTTAAAAAAAGCATGGGAAAGGATAAACCATCTATCCCAAGATGGTAATTTAAACCTAACCCTTTAATCCAAGGTAAGTACTCAACAAACTGAATATCTGGAATATTAGGATTAAACTGAAAGACCAAAATAATATTTAAAGCGAGGATGATTGAAGCAATTATTATCGCTATTTTTTTGGTTCTTTTTGCCTCTAATTCGATTGGTAAAAAACTTATTAAAATTGCACCTAAAATAGGTATTAAAACAAAAGCATTTAACATCTTTACCGTTTTCCCTCTTTTTTTGCGAATAGGGTGATACTCTCCCACCCATTTTTATTAACTAATTAAAGATGACCAATAATTAATCATCATTGACCATTGACCATTAACCAGCGACCAAAGTATTAAAATAACGCCGACAATAATCGTGAGTAAATAAAACTGAGATTGTCCAGTAGCATTGTATTTCAGCGTATTTCCACTCAAAATAGCCGCTAAACTCACTAAATTAACAAACCCATCAATCACATAGCGATCGAGCCAAGCGGTAATTTTAGATAGTGTAGCAACAACCCAAACCACCGTCACTTGATAAATTCTGTCTAAATAAAAATCGTAGGCGAATAAATCTTGTAAAAATCTTAATGATAATTGTGTCGGTCTGGCCCATGCGCGTCGTAATTCGATCGTTGAACCAATGAGAAAACCCAAAAATCCTGATAGAACCAATAAAGGCATCGCCCATTGTACAACCCCAGAATCATTATCGATCACAGGTGTAACATTTGATAGCCACAAATTCCAGCGAATTGGAATAATGGGAACAATTAAATTAATAATGATTAAAGTCACCATCGGAAACGCCATCGGCCAAGCAACTTCGGGAGTACGGCGAGTTTTGCTTTGAGGTTGTCCCAAAAAGACCAAGCGAAAGACTCTAGTGAGGTTTAGAGCGTTAAAACAGTTAACAAACATCAAAACCGCCAATAACCAGCCATCAACTGCCAGAGACCCATTAAACCAACGCTGTAGCGTCCAGAATAAACTCATCGGCATTAGCGCGATCAGACCTGCCGAACCTACGATAAAAGCGGTGGTCGTTGCGGGCATTTTTGACCATAATCCCCCCATTTCCGTAATATTTTGGTTACTCGTCGATGTAATAATTGCCCCAATACTCATGAAGAGTAAGGCTTTGGCTGCTGCGTGAGAAAATAATAATAAAATGGCGATATCGACATGACCTAAACCCACTGCAATAAAAACTAAGCCTAAAAACGCACTGGTTGAATGGGACAAAGCGCGTTTAATATCGATTTGCGCCAAAGCCATTAAAGAGGTTCCAAGGGCGGTTACAGTTCCTAAAACGACGAGTGTATCGGAAACAACCGGAGATAAGCTAAAGACTGGCTGTAATTTAATCAAAACATAAGCACCCGCCGAAACAACGATCGAATTTCGCATAATTCCAGCAGGGTTCGGCCCTTCCATCGCTTCATCTAACCACAGGTTTAGGGGAAACTGGGCGCATTTACCCGTCGGCCCCGCAATTAAGGATAAACCGATTAAAGTGATCGTTAGAGGGGGTAATGATGAGGTTTCTGTCCAAGTTTCGAGTTGAGAAAAGGTTAAACCCGCCCCATAACTCGATAGGGCAACCAAACCCATTAATAATAAAATATCCCCAACTCGTTTGGTTAAAAAGGCATCGCGGGCGGCGGTAACGACTAAGGGTTGAGCATACCAAAAACCCACCAGAAGATAGGTTGAGAAGGTTAGCATTTCCAGTAAGCCATAACTCAACAGTAACGAGTCACTTAGGGCGATTCCGCTTAATGCTGCCTCAAAAAAGCCGATTAAGCCAAAAAATCGGGCTAGTGACCAGTCTTTTTCCATGTAGCCGAGAGCATAAAATTGGGCGAGTAAGCCGATGCCTGTAATAAGTTCTAATGCTCCTAGACTGACTGGAGATAATTCCATAACCAAAGTTAGATCTAGATCAGCTACTTTGAGCCAATGATAGATTAATTGTTGGGTTTGGACTTGCCAAATTTGACTAAATGCGATCGCGCCGTGAGCCAGAGCCAACACGGTCATTGATAAGTTTAGATAAGCTGCTGGACGCGGGCCCGTCCGTCGCACGATTCCCAATGACCAAGGGAGCGTCAAAATCGACCCTATCAGTCCATAAAAGGGAATAAACCAACTGTTAAAGAGAAAAAAATGACTCATTTACTGAAAAATAATCTTGAAATGAAGGATGAACACGCTATTTAAGGATAACCAAGTCTGGGACTAGAGCCAATTGATTAAAACAAGTTTTGTTTTATATTATTTATCTTTTTGATATGAGTTGTACAACTTTTTCAAAACGATTTTATAAGTTCTGCTGCTGTTCTAGACATCTACTAACGCCCTCACCTTAATTTAATTTATTTACTTGACAAATCTACACCTATCAGCATAGGTCGATCCACTACTTTTGCTGTTGATTCGTCAAAGATCATCGGGTTTTCTCTGGCTTCTTTAATAAGTCTTCTTACCTAGTCTGAGTCCTTAATCTGCTGTGATCCCCTTAAATCAGCTTGGATGCTTTTGCCTACTCAGTTTTGTGTTTTTCTTTGAAATTAGTATAAAAAAATTATAAAACAGTCTGAAGCATGGAAAAAATTTTTTAATTTATCTTATGTCTGAGGGTAGATTGTGATGACCTATTAATTTTCATTAACCATAGAATTAGAAATCATCATCATGAATTATATTGTCAAAGTGGTCAAGGTTCTCTATTCTTATTTTTAGGTGAATTAAATTAGCCACTTCCGTTTCTATTTTACTAAAGCCAGCCCAATCGAAAAGAAAACGATTTAAAGCGATCCCAATCCCGGTAAAATTCGGAATGGTCAATGTTTCCCATGACGCGTGAAAGCAATCTCAAGAAAGCAAGTAATCAGCCAGGGAAAAAATTTGACAAAGCAGCTTATATGAAATGAACCCTCAATTCTGTAGTTAGGCTTGACAAATTAGGACTCAGTAAAGATGTCAATTGCAGTAGGAATGATTGAAACTCTAGGGTTTCCCGCCGTTGTCGAAGCGGCTGACGCAATGGTTAAAGCGGCTCGTGTTACCTTAGTCGGATACGAAAAAATCGGTAGCGGTCGAGTTACCGTTATTGTACGAGGTGACGTTTCAGAAGTTCAAGCATCTGTATCAGCAGGAATTGAAGCAGCTAACCGAGTCAACGGTGGAAAAGTTCTCTCAACCCACATCATCGCTCGTCCTCATGAAAACCTCGAATATGTTTTACCCATTCGCTACACCGAAGAAGTAGAACAATTCCGGAGTTACTAACATCATTTTAAAATTTAACCAATCAAGATTAGGAGCCTTAAAATTATGTCAATTGCAGTAGGAATGGTAGAAACCCTAGGGTTTCCCGCAGTGGTAGAGGCGGCTGACGCGATGGTCAAAGCAGCCCGTGTTACCTTAGTCGGATACGAGAAAATCGGTAGCGGTCGAGTCACCGTAATTGTACGGGGTGACGTTTCAGAAGTTCAAGCGTCTGTATCAGCAGGAATTGAAGCAGCTAACCGAGTTAACGGCGGTCAAGTTCTTTCAACCCACATCATCGCTCGTCCTCACGAAAACCTCGAATATGTTCTACCCATACGTTATACCGAAGAAGTAGAGCAATTCCGCGCCTATTAATATTGTTTTTCGTTTTTCCGCTCATTCATAGTCTATAAACAATAGTTTATCACTTTTTTATAGAAAATCAACTATGAGTCAGCCCTGTAGATAACTTTCTTTTTTTGCAGAACAACAACAAATCGGACAGGAGTCTTAAAATCATGTCAATTGCAGTAGGAATGGTAGAAACCTTGGGATTTCCTGCCGTCGTAGAAGCGGCTGACGCGATGGTCAAAGCAGCCCGTGTTACCCTAGTCGGATACGAAAAAATCGGTAGTGGACGAGTCACCGTGATCGTACGGGGTGATGTTTCTGAAGTACAAGCTTCAGTAGCAGCAGGAACTCAGAATGTGAGACGGGTTAACGGTGGCGAAGTTCTTTCAACCCACATCATTGCTCGTCCTCACGAAAACCTCGAATATGTCCTACCCATTCGCTATACCGAAGCCGTAGAACAGTTTCGAGAAAGTGTTAACCCTCCACCATTAAGAAGAATGTAATAGTGTAGGCTTTCGATAATGCAAATAGCCAGAGTTCGTGGCACCGTCGTAAGTACCCATAAAGCTCGTAGTCTGACAGGCGTTAAGCTCCTATTGTTACAGTTTATCGATGCCGAAGGCCAACTACTCCCTAAATATGAAGTGGCAGGAGATACAGTTGGAGCGGGAATAGATGAGTGGGTACTGGTGTCTAGAGGCGGTGCAGCCCGGATCGATGATGGGTATAATAACCGTCCTTTAGATGCAATGGTGATAGGAATCATCGACACAGTCACAGTCGATAATCGTCAGCTATACAGCAAAAAAGGCGAAAATCGTGGCTAATCAGGAGTTAGAAAGAGCTTTAGGAGGATGAAGTATGGCAGCCCGCACTGTCTTTTCCCAAACGGCGGCGCCCCCGACTCCGTGGTCAAAAAACCTAGAAGAACCCCAAATTGATACCAGTGCTTATGTTCACTCCTTCTCAAATCTCATTGGCAATGTTACCGTGAGTCCTAATGTTTTAGTCGCGCCTGGAACGTCCATTCGAGCCGATGAAGGAACCCCATTTTATATCGGGGAAAGCACCAAGATTCAAGATGGTGTAGTGATTCACGGACTTGAAAAAGGACGAGTGGTCGGCGATGACGGTAAAGAATATTCCGTATGGCTCGGTAAACAAGTTTGTATTACCCATATGGCACTCATTCACGGGCCAGCTTATGTGGGTAATAATTGCTTTATTGGCTTCCGCTCAACGGTCTTCAATGCCCGTATTGGTGAAGGCTGTATTGTCATGATGCACGCCCTAATTCAAGATGTAGAAATTCCACCCGGTAAGTATGTTCCGTCAGGATCAATTATTACAAACCAGCAACAAGCCGATCGCTTACCCGAAGTTAAAGAAAGCGATCGTCTTTTTGCTAACCACGTTGTAGAAATGAATAAAGCTTTACGGGTGGGTGATCAAAGTTCCCAAAATGCTGCTTGCTTGAATGCCGTACAAGAACAACAAGCCCCTATAAAAGAATCTACACAGACTCTCTATAAAAATTCGGAAACACCTATGATGACAACGACAAACCTTCGAGATCAAGTGCGCTCTCTTCTCTCTCAAGGCTATAAAATAGGCGCAGAACACGCCGATCAGCGTCGTTTTAAAACCAGTTCTTGGTTAAGCTGCGGCTCGATCACAGGACAACGCGAAGAACAAATTCTCCATGAAATTGATGTTTTTCTGCAAGATAATCAAGGAGAATATGTCCGTTTAATCGGCATCGACCCAAATGCTAAACGTCGCGTTCTTGAAACCATTATTCAGCGTCCCGGTGATAACCCAACTCAAAGTTCTTCATCTGGTAGCAACGGTCATTATAAAAGTACACCCGCTCATCAGGGATCAAGTCAGTCCAGCAACGGACAAGTTAGTTCAAATGTACGGACACATTTGCGATCGCTAATGAGCCAAGGTTACAAAATTGGGACAGAATACGCCAACCAACGCCGTTTTAAAACCAGTTCTTGGCAAACCGGTCCAACCATCGAAGGGCATCAAGAAAATGCCGTGATCCGCTCTTTAGAAGCCGTGATCGCCGATCATCCTAACGAATACGTCCGCTTAGTGGGTATCGATCCAACAGCCAAACGCCGCGTTTTAGAACTCATCGTACAAAGACCAGGAGAAAAAGTCAGCCTAGATTCTAACGGTAGTTCTCATGGTCAATCTTCCTACGGTTCTAGCAGTCGTGGCGGTTCTGCCGTTAAAGCGGGTATTGCTTCAGACATGATTAGTCAAGTTCGTGCTTTACTCGCTCAAGGTTACAAAATTGGCACAGAACACGCCGATAAACGTCGTTTTAAAACCAGTTCTTGGCAAAGTTGTACACCGATCGAAAGTAACCGCGAATCTGAAGTGATTTCGGCTTTAGAAGCTTGTATTGCTGAACATGAAGGCGAGTATGTACGCCTGTTAGGGATTGATCCTAAAGCCAAACGCCGTGTACTAGAAGCGATTATTCATCGTCCTGATGATAAAGCGCAAACCATATCACGCCCCGCAAATGAGTCTCCCTCTAGCTATGGCAGTTCTTCTAAAACAACTAAAACTCATGCAGGTAACAACCGTCTCAGTTCAGAAGTTGTAGCACAAGTGCGATCGCTCATCGCTCAAGGTCACAAAATCGGCATGGAACACGCCGACAAACGTCGTTTTAAAACGGGTTCATGGCAAAGTTGTACCCCTGTTGAAAGTACCAGAGAATCCGATGTTTTTGTCGCACTCGAAAACTGTATCGCCGAACACCAAGGCGAATACGTTCGTCTGTTGGGCATTGATCCTAAAGCCAAACGCCGCGTTTTAGAAACCATTATCCAACGCCCCTAACAGTTATCAGTCATCAGTCATCAGTCATCAGTTATTTTTTACTGTTTACTGCTTACGACTCACTGTTTACTGTTTACTGTTTACTGTTTACTGAAGATGCACTTACCGCCGATTCATACTATTAGTACCTCAGATATTTTCGTAAATGGTGACGTTACCATTCATGAAAGCGCGGTAGTAGCCCCCGGTGCTATCCTGCAAGCCGCCCCCGATAGTCGTATTATTGTCGAAGAGGGTGTCTGTGTTGGTATGGGTGTGATTCTCAATGCCTATCAAGGCGATATCGAAATCAAATCAGGGGCTATTTTAGGGGCGGGAGTGCTAATTATTGGACACGGTGAAATCGGTCATAATGCTTGTATCGGTTCGACAACAACGATTCTAAATACTTCTGTTGAGGCAATGACGGTGATTCCCGCAGGATCTCTAATTGGCGATCGCTCTCGTCAGGCTATTCTAACGGCGGAACTCATTGAAGAAAATGATCAACCTTCACTAGAAATGCTAAATGGCTCAGAACTGCCCGTAACCGAGGCTTTTCCAGATCCTTTTTTAGAAGAAGCCGATGTAAGTATCGAAAATCAGCCGCCAACAACCGCAAAAACTGAAACACCTCCAGCAATAGAAGGGCCTGTTGTGGGACAAGTTTATATTAATCAACTCTTATTTACTCTTTTTCCAGAGAGACGAAATCAAAACAATTCTAAACAGAATCAACCGCAAAAAAAGAAAGAATAAGTCATTGTACTTAGCTCATTTTTGAGCAAATGATCAAAGGACAAAAAAACAATAAGATAAGTAATTACACTTAGCAGATCAGCTAAAACAAATTTGCTTGTCAATTTTTGGCATTTTTAAATATTGCTATTAAAAAAATAGCCCAGAACCTTAGTGCTGTATAGCTTTTAAAAATAAGTTTTGTGTTTTTTTAGATAAAATTAAGTTTTGTTAAGTATTATGAAGAGTACATTAGAAAACTTAATCAGCCTCAGAAAAAAAAGCAATCAAAATTTTAGAAAATAGAGGAAAAAAAATGGACAGAATAATTTAAGATTTATGATAAGATGATTACCCGAAAAAAGAAATAATCATATTTACCCTCAGCAACTAGCCAGGGGACTTACAAAAAAAAAGAATTCTCCTTATAGAAGATTGAGAGCTTCAGAGGTCTTAACTTGATAGAGAGAAATAATCATGCAGTTTATGGAGGAATAAAGCCAGATGGTGCAAGCTAAAGGAAAAACAGGGTTTGACGCAGGTGTAAAAGACTATCGCTTAACTTATTACACCCCAGACTACACCCCCAAAGATACCGATCTTCTCGCCTGTTTTCGTGTTACGCCTCAACCCGGTGTACCTCCCGAAGAAGCAGGAGCAGCAGTAGCGGCAGAATCTTCAACAGGAACTTGGACAACCGTTTGGACAGATAACCTAACCGACTTAGATCGTTACAAAGGTCGTTGTTACAACATTGAACCCGTTGCTAACGAAGATAATCAGTATTTTTGCTTTGTAGCTTATCCTCTAGATCTCTTTGAAGAAGGCTCAGTTACTAACATTCTGACCTCGATCGTTGGTAACGTATTTGGGTTTAAAGCTCTACGCGCCCTACGTCTAGAAGATATACGGTTCCCCGTTGCTTTAATCAAAACCTTCCAAGGACCCCCACACGGTATTACAGTTGAGCGTGACATCCTAAATAAATATGGTCGTCCTTTACTCGGTTGTACCATCAAACCCAAATTAGGTTTATCGGCAAAAAACTACGGTCGTGCCGTTTATGAGTGTCTTCGTGGTGGTTTAGACTTCACCAAAGACGACGAAAACATCAACTCACAACCCTTCATGCGTTGGCGCGATCGCTTCCTCTTCGTACAAGAGGCGATCGAAAAAGCTCAAGCTGAAACCAATGAGATGAAAGGTCACTACCTAAACGTGACTGCTCCCACCTGCGAACAGATGATGGAACGGGCTGAGTTCGCCAAAGAAATCAAAACCCCGATCATCATGCACGACTATTTAACTGGTGGCTTTACAGCTAATACCACCCTGGCTAAATTCTGTCGCGCTAATGGTTTACTGCTTCACATTCACCGTGCAATGCACGCTGTAATCGATCGTCAGAAAAATCATGGTATTCACTTCCGCGTTTTAGCCAAGTGCTTAAGACTATCTGGTGGTGACCACTTACACTCTGGAACCGTTGTCGGTAAATTAGAAGGTGAGCGCGGTATCACGATGGGTTTTGTTGACCTAATGCGTGAAGATTACGTTGAAGAAGATCGCGCACGTGGTATCTTCTTTACCCAAGATTACGCTTCTTTACCCGGTGTATTCCCTGTTGCATCTGGTGGTATCCACGTATGGCATATGCCCGCGTTAGTCGAAATCTTCGGCGATGATTCTTGCTTACAGTTCGGTGGTGGAACCCTCGGACACCCTTGGGGTAACGCACCTGGTGCAACCGCTAACCGTGTTGCTCTCGAAGCTTGTGTTCAAGCTCGTAACGAAGGACGTTCCTTAGCTCGTGAAGGTAACGACGTTATTCGTGAAGCTTGTCGCTGGTCTCCTGAGTTAGCCGCAGCTTGCGAACTCTGGAAAGAAATCAAGTTCGAGTTTGAGGCAATGGATACCCTATAAAACGGTTAACAGTTATCAGTGAACAGTTAACAGTAAACGGTTATCATGATAGGAAAATAAAACAGTCCTTCATCAATACATCGTTTTAAAAAATTACTGATAACCGATCACCGATAACTGATAACTGAAAAATGTATCCCAAAAAAGTTGCACAAGATACAGCAAAAGTCTTACAAAGTTACCTAACTTACCAAGCTGTTCGCACGATCATCGATCAACTCTCGGAAACGAACCCGACTCAAGCCATTTGGTTAAGTCAATATTCTTCCACCAACAAAATACAAGACGGGGAAGCCTATTTAGAAGGGTTAATGACGGAGAATAAAGAATTAGTCTTGCGGATCATGACAGTGAGAGAACATCTAGCAGAACAAGTTTTAGAATTTTTGCCAGAAATGGTAAGAGCAGGAATTAGTAAGGCTAATATCGACCATCGTCGTCAACTTTTAGAACGCTTAACACAAACTCAAACTGAATCAACATCAGTTCAGCCTGAGATCTCCCTTTGGGAAGACAAAGAAATACCGCCCCAAGAATAGTTTTTCATCCAATAGGAAAAAAGACCCATGAAAACATTATCTAAAGAGAAGCGTTACGAGACACTATCCTACTTACCTCCTTTAACTGATCAGCAAATCGCTAAACAAATTCAATATATGTTAGAGCAAGGTTATATTCCTGCTGTTGAATTTGAAAAAGATCCTCAACCTAGCGATCATCACTGGACTCTGTGGAAACTTCCCCTATTCAGAGCTAACAGCCCTCAAGAAGTCTTAAACGAAGTTCGTGAGTGCCGTAACGAGTATGGTGACTCTTACATTCGCGTAATTGGTTTCGACAACATTAAACAGTGTCAAACTATGAGCTTTATCGTTCACAAACCCAATGCGAATAACAGCCGTTACTAAGGTTCTTGTTTAAATAAATAAAACAGGGGTAATTTAATCATTGCTCCTGTTTTTTTGTAGGTTAACTGGGTATTAGATAGCAATTGGGGGGAAATTGGCTCAAAGTGTAATAAAAATTAGAATTATATAACGCCAAGGATTGAAATCCCTGTCTCAAAGTTAAAATCGGTTGAAACCGATTCCGATGTAAAAAGGTTAGTCCATTTTAATGAGGGGCTGTCTGGGCGACCTGCGCGCCCAGCTTGTAAGCCCCGTAGGACTTTAGCTTTAAGACAGAGAATTTATTCTCTGGCTAAAACCACAATTACGAAACAATCAACGAGCGATACCATTTCAACAGCAATCGATCAAAGTAGCACTACTTAAATCGACTCCATACAGTTTGGCTTGAGTGAGGATATTAGATTGTTCAATGGAGGCATTATTAAAAATAGTACCGCTCAAGTCAACATGTGTAAAATTACAGAATATAATCGTTGCATTACTCAAGTTGGCTCCACTCAAATTGCCAAAAGAAGTATTTCCAATCATTGCTCCACTGAGATTGATTCCACTGAGGTTGACTCCACTCAAATCAGTTCCATTACCTCCACCAAAATCAACTCCACTGAGGTTGGCATTACTAAAATTAGCTTCATAGAGCATACTTTCAAAAAAATGAGCATTACTCAAGTTGACTCCACTCAAATCAGTACCAGTCATTTGAACCTCACTCAAAATGGCATGACTCAAGTTGGCGTTTCTGAAGCTCGCTCCATCCAAACGAGCTTGACTAAAGTTAACCCCACTCAAGTCAACCCCACTCAAATCAATTCCTTCAGCTTCAATCCGCCGGAAATCTTGCTTTCCAGCAGCATAAGCACTGATAATCTCCTCTCTAAGCAACTGCAATTTATTCGCATCCACAAATTAATCCCAAAATCGTTTCATATCATCAATAATAGTGCAAAAGAACTATATCGAGAAGTTTTCAACAAGCTTTTAGCGTGAACTAATCAAAGCAAGGGTAATTTAATCATTGCTCCTGTTTTTTTGACCTCACCTCAACTCTTCTCCTACAAAGAGATGGGCTTTTTGATCTCACTTTAAATTACTTACAAAAAGCTTTTAAGATAGCATGGGGACTATCAACCCTCAACAACTAACCTATAACAACAAGAAACATTATGGAAATGTCCGAACAAGTCCTTAAACAGCTTCAATGGCGTTATGCAACTAAAAAATTTGATCCGACAAAAAAGATACCCGATGATCTTTGGCAAGTCTTAGAACAAAGTTTAGTCTTAGCACCGTCTTCATTTGGGTTACAACCTTGGAAATTTATCGAAGTTCGTAACCCTGATGTTCGTCAAAAATTACTTGAACATTCATGGAAACAAACTCAAGTGGTTGACGCTTCCCATTTAGTCGTTTTTGCCATTAAAAAAAATATAGACGCAGCAGAAGTCGATCGCTATTTAGAAAGAATGTCCGAAGTCCAAGGTACACCAGTTGATGCCCTACAGGGTTTTGGTAACGTTGTCAAGGGTTTTCTAACCAAGCCTCCGTATCCCCTAAATTTAGATGAATGGTCAGCGAGACAGCTTTATATTGCGCTAGGACAGTTTATGACTTGTGCGGCGATGCTAAACATAGATACCTGTCCGATGGAAGGTCTTAACCCTGCTAAATACGATGAAATCCTCGGATTAACGGATTATGCTACCGTTGTCGCTTGTCCTGCGGGTTATCGTGCCGAAGACGATCGATCTACACCCGCCAACAGACCTAAAGTCCGTTATAAGTTAGAAGATGTCATTCAATATATAGATTAAGTCGTAATAATTCCCTCTCCTTTGAGGAGAGGGCTAGGGTGAGGTCAAAAAAATTCTTTGGATAAAGCTTTAGAATAAAAAACTGTGCTATCAAATACAAAAACCTTATGATCATTGCAGACACGATTAAAACGATAGACGATGAGCTATCTAAGCGGTATATTGAGCTAGATCCAGCAGGTTACTTTATTATTTATTTAGATCGAGATGCGGGTCTGATTTGTGCCAAACATTATACCAATATTATTAATGAAAAAGGATTAGCGGTTGATCCTGAAACTGGAAAAGTAATTCCAGCGAAGGGAAAAGTAGAACGCACCGCCCAAACTCTTTATACAGCAAGAACCGCTAAAGAACTTTGTGTCAAAATTATTGAAGACACTAAACCTTGTCCTGTGGGTTTTCTTGATCATGCAGCTTATCTGGGGCGAGAATTTGTCCGCGCCCAACAAGCTTTAATCAGTGGTGAAGACTATATACAAGATTGAAAGTTAAAGGGCTTGACAACCAAGCCCCTAATCAGATTTAATACATAAAATTGTATTTTTGTCAAGAGTTAATTCAAAAAATTATTCCTCTTCTTCGCCGCCACCACCCCAGGGAAAACCCGCATACCAAAAGTAAGTGACCATCGGGATCAGCGTAGCGAAAAACAAGAAAACGATCACCCAAATACTCGCACTGGTATCGTTAGTATCCTCGGCGCTGGTAAAAGTACTGTCAATATTGATTTCTTGTACATCAGGTGGGCCAGGGTCAGGTTCACCCGATAGAACAGCACTTACTCGACGACTCGCATCTAACAAAGCTTGATTATACTTGGCACCATTTTTGAGCGGAACGGCAACAGTTTCAGAGACTACACTGTCAGCAATGTCATCGGTCAGTAAATTTTGGACACCTTTTCCTGTACGAATTGCCGTGGCATTTGTTAGAGTATCAATGATCAATAAAGTCTGATTTTCCTTTTCTTCTGGAGTCGGATACCATTTATTAAATAAATCATCGGCAAACTGATTCATCGTTTGACCAAAATCTAGACGACGAATCACCACCATACGAACTTCATTTCCTGTACGATCGGCTAATTTTTTTAAGTCACCGCTTACCTTCGCTTCATTGGCACGACTTATCGTATCCGCGTTGTCAATCACCCAAGTAGGATCACCTGAACTCAAGGGAGGTAAATCATAAACTCCTGTAGCATGAGCCGGAATCATTAGCAGTCCCCAAGCTAACAATACAGTACAAAAAAAGCTCAACAAACGTTTCATTGTATTAACTCTCATCATGATTGCTATAAAAATATCATATGAGAAATTGGTTTCATGAACTTTTCTAACGCAAAAGATAAATTTAGAAGCGAGATGGACACGCGTTGCTTAAAATATTTTTAAGTTTTCTATTCTCATTTGGATTAGAAAGAGGAGAACTCAAATAAAATGCCCGAAACTCCATTTAAACAGGTTGTTCATCCTTATCATGGTGATCCTTTTGTAGGTCATCTCTCAACCCCGATTTCTGATTCTGACTTTACCAGAACTTTTATCGGAAATTTACCCGCTTACCGTCGTGGTCTATCCCCCATTATACGGGGCTTAGAAGTCGGAATGGCTCACGGTTATTTTTTAATTGGCCCTTGGGTATTACTTGGCCCCTTACGTGACTCTGATCACGCTAACTTAGGCGGTTTAATTTCGGGTCTAGCACTGATCCTTATTGCAACTGCTTGTTTATCGCTCTATGGTTTGGTTTATTTCCAAGGCAAAGATGATATTGTGGGTCCTGATGCCCTAAAAACCTCTGAAGGCTGGAGTCAGTTTGCTGCTGGTTTCTTCGTTGGCGGTATGGGCGGCGCATTTGTGGCTTACTTTCTATTAGAAAATCTTAACGTCGTTGACGGCATCATGCGCGGTGGATTTAATCAATAGTTAAGTCTAGTTACTTTTCCCTTTCATTATCTACTTTCATCGGTTTTTTTGACATTAGATAGGAGAATTTCACATGAACGGTGCTTACGCTGCCTCTTTTTTACCTTGGATTTTAATTCCCTTCGTCTGCTGGTTATTACCTGCGATTGTAATGGGACTTCTCTTTATTTATATCGAAAGTGAAGCCTAAATCTTAGTAGAGACGCGCCATGGCGCGTCTCTACAGAATCACGATCTGAGGTGTGATTATTAAGCGGCTACCGTTTTTAAATCAATCTTTTGAAAGGTACGCCCCGCTTTATTCGGAAGGGGTAAACCTAAACGATGATGAAAATCTTGTTGTACTTTGTAGGTTAAACGTGGCGAAATTTGACGGACAATTTCACTCAGTAAGCGATCGCCAGTCGTCTGAACTAAATTCCAAGGTAATTTTGAGATAAACTTAGGGAATCTAACCATTACATCCATATGCAATTCCCAAGTTACTTTTGTCACCACATCTGGTAACTGGGTCATTCCCTGTTTTCTAAATGCACTTTCTAAACTCGACATAGCTTTTATCGCTTTAACTTCATCTAAAGTCATCAAAGCACGATAATCAACTTGATAGCCTAAATCTTCTTCGCTCTCTAGGGGGATACTGTGCATATAATAAACCCCATCGACTGGCGGTTCTAGAACTACAGCCATTTTTGGTTCCACATCATGACCAAACGCCCCATATTTACCAACTGCTAAAAGATAACCATTATTGCCCATCGGTTCAGTTTTCATCGGTTCCGCGCATCGACAAAACCATCCGTCATGTTGATTCAAGTATTCTGCCACAGTCTGAGCATCGCTGTACATTTCCATACAGCCCTCAAAATGCGCCTGAAAATGAGCTATTTTAGTCTCTATTAACTTAGAATCAGAAAAATCATCGGGACCAGAAGTAACATATTGGCACTGCATAACCAGAAGTTGGGGGGCGAGGGTGAATATGTTCTTTTTACTAATCCAACCAAGGATTCTAGCAAAAAGATAGAAAGACGTTCATAATGTTTTTGTAAGAATAGTATTACCTAATCTATAAAAAACTGGGGTAACCAACATGAAAGCGTTTGTAGCAGGCGCAACCGGTCAAACGGGTCGAAGAATTATTAAAGAGTTAATCGATAAAAATATTCCTGTTAGGGCTTTAGTGAGAAACCTAGAAACCGCTAAAGAAATTCTACCGCCTCAAGCCGAATTAGTCCTCGGAGATGTCCTGCAACCCGAAACCTTAAAAGATGCGATCGCTGATAGTACAGTATTATTATGTGCTACTGGAGCTAAACCCAGTTTTAACCCTACAGAACCCTTTTCCGTTGATTTTCAAGGAACCAAAAATTTAGTCGATGCAGCCAAAGCGAAAGAAATTCAGCAGTTTGTCTTTGTTTCATCTCTTTGTGTCTCTAAATTTTTTCATCCTCTTAATCTATTTTGGTTGATTCTTTATTGGAAAAAACAGGGAGAAGACTACCTAATTAATAGCGGATTAAACTATACTATTGTCCGTCCTGGTGGTCTTAAGAACGAAGATAACGCGGAACCTATTCTCTTGTCATCCGCAGATACCCTGTTTGAAGGCAGTATTCCTAGAACAAAAGTAGCCCAAGTTTGCGTAGAATCACTTTTTTATCCCCAAGCAAAGAACAAAATTTTAGAAATTGTCACTTCATCTGACGCACCGGCCGTGAATTGGGAACAAATGTTTACAAATGTTGCGGCAAGGTAATTTAGTCTAAAAATAATTTAGCTACAATTGAATAGAGTTATTTTAGTTGTATTTTTATGACTATTTCTTCTGAGACTGCGCCAGAGACTAATCTTAAAGATTGGGAAAGCGAGTTAGTCATTCCCGATATTAGTCATTTGGTGATAGAAGACGATACCCCTGTGGATAGTTTAATTTCCGAAAAACAGCAACGCTTATTAGTAACTTCTCTATATAGCTCTTTTGCTAAAAATATACCTTTACCTTTTCTAGCGGCCGCAAACGTCGGATTGTTTTACGCCCTCAAACAACGTCCCTTAGTTCCTGATGTTATGCTCAGTTTAGATGTAACAGTACCTCAAGACTGGAGTAGAAAAGAAAATCGCTCTTATTTAATCTGGGAAATGGGTAAACCGCCAGAAATAGTCATTGAAATTGTCTCTAACAAAGTTGGAAACGAACTCAGTAGCAAACTTAAAAGCTATGCTAACGCGAGAGTGGGTTATTATGCGGTTTTCGATCCACTTAAAGCACTTAGCCAAACTGTATTACAGCTATACAAATTACAAGCCAACAAATACAATCAAATTGATGATTTTTGGATGCCAGATCTAGAATTAGGGTTAAAGCTGTGGCAAGGAACTTTTGAAGGAAAAGAATATACTTGGTTACGGTGGTGTGACCAGACTGAACAAATTCTCTTGACTGGGGATGAAATAGCCGAACAGGAACGCCAACGCGCCGAACAGGAACGCCAACGCGCCGAACAAGAACGCCAACGCGCCGAACGGTTAGCAGAAATACTTCGAGAACGGGGAATAAACCCAGACGAAATCATTTAACAGAAAACAGAATGAGCAACAGACAAAAAAATATTTTCACTCAAACAATTTTTGGTACATCAGTTCTTATTGTTCTAGCTTTTCATGGACAGTTTCCCTCTCTCGTTAACACCCTAACTCAGCAATTCTCAGCATCGACGATTAAATTATCATACGCTACTCAACCTCTAGCAATGACAGGAGGAGATCCCTATATTCGTGCTTTGATGCGTACCATTACGGCTAGTGAATCGAATGTCGATAAACCTTATTATGTGCTGTATGGTGGAAAATACGTTGATGATTTGAGTACACACCCTGAACAGTGTATGCCAATTGTAACAGGGCCAAATGTAGGTCAATGTAGCACCGCCGCCGGACGTTATCAATTTCTAAATACAACTTGGTACGAAAAAGCGAGACAATATCACCCGAAACCGTCTGGTTTGTTGTGGTGGAAAAATTATAGTTTTGAACCCGAATATCAAGATAAAGTCGTTTATGCTTGGTTAAATGATTCTAATGCTTGGGGTGTTAATATTTCCCAAAAACTTCAACAAGGTAAAATTGATGCTGTTTTAAAATTACTCTCCCGAACTTGGACAAGTCTAGGATATGGTATAGAAACAAATTCGATGAGTCCTCATTTAAGCAGAATTTATCAAAAAATGCTGACCGAAGAATTAAAACGAGTTGGTTAATAATACACTGTCTATGAAATCTCCTATTGTTTTTTCACCTGCTCATGCTCGTTATACTAAAGAACGTTTTGCCGAGCAGAATGACTATCTTTCCTATGAATTAGGAAAAGCTATTCAAGAATTACCCCCACTTTACACCCGTTTACTGGCGGGAACTATATCATTATTAATCTTTGGGGGCATTACTTGGGCCTATTACGCTCAAGTCGATGAAGTGGCGACTACTACAGGTAAAATCATTCCCTCGAAAAGTCTTAGACCTGTACGCGCTATTAATGATGGTATTATCCGAGAAGTCACGGTAAAAGCGGGAGAACAAGTCAAAAAAGATGAAATTTTGCTTGAAAAAGATGATGCGATCGCACAAACTGAAATTAACCGTTTGCAAAACTCAGTTAATCTCATTAAAAAAGATATTGCACGTCTCAACGCAGAAAGATTAAATCAAATAGCCACAGGAAATACATCTCAAGATCAACTCCAAACCGCTCGTCTTGGAGATTATCAAGCGCGTCGTATTACCGCTCAAGCTGATGCTAACAAACAATTGGCAACCAAACAAGAAGCGATCGCTCGTTTATCCCGTTTACAAGAAAATCTCAAAACAGCGCGTATTACCCAAGACAAAGCAGCAACAATTTTAGAAAAAGCCAAAGAAGGGTTAGGAAATGCCAAAGAAAAAGAAAAATCATTACGAGTTTTAGTTGCTCCAGAAAATCAAGCCATTCCTCGATTAGAATATGTGGAAGTGCAAAATCAAATTATTCAATCAGAAGCAGAAGTTATCCGCGCCGAAAATGAATTAGTAACCGCAAAAGATAAAGTTATTTCCTTAGAAAAAGACATTGCCGCACAAAAACAAACTATTTTAATCGCCCAAGAATCCTATCAAGGAGCATTAGGACAAACTAACCGCCTTCAAACGGAGCGTCAGACTGAAATTTTAACCCGTTTAAATCAACGACAAGAAGAATTAACCTCTGCTGCTGGACAACTTGAAAAAGCGAAAAAAGAGAAAACTTTTGAATTAATTAAAGCTCCCGTTGATGGGACTGTATATGAAGTAAAAGCTACCCAAGGACCTGTGCAAAGAGGAGAAGATTTATTATCTATTTTGCCAAGCGGTGATAATATTGTTCTAGAAGTAAAAGTATTAAATAGAGATATCGGTTTTATTAATACAGGAGATCGAGCAAAAATTAAATTAACAACTTTTCCCTTTCAAGAATTTGGCACAATCGAAGGAAAAGTATTAAGAGTTGATCCCAATGCAACTGTAGATGAAGAAAATAAAGATTTAGGATTAGTTTATAAAACAACTATTGAATTAGAAAAAAAATCAATGATGGTGAGAGGGAAAGAAGTCGCCTTAGTACCTGGAATGACCGCTACTGCGGATATTGTAACTCGTCAAAAATCTGTACTAACTTTCTTTATTGAACCCATTACTCGACGTTTTAGCGATGCTTTTTCCGTAAGATAATTAATAATTTAATAAAAGTGAACATCCAAAATTTATCTAAATTTTATCGAATAAGCAAACAATTAATAAAATTTAATAATTAACTTAATAGTTTTTATTTTATTCGGAAAGTGAATGATCAGATTTATGATTAGATGTAATATTTTCAGAATTTGTTTTATGATGATTTTCGTGATTAGTAACTGGTGACAATGAATCTAAAGATTTAGCATCAACCTGATGCCATTGGTGATTTTTTTTATTCAAATCATCAAAAGATTGTAAAGCATTATCTAACAAAATTTCTCTCACCTGTTCTCGAATCGCTAAACGGATATAATCATCAATTCCGCCTAATTCATATAATAAATCCATGCCTAAACGAATCGTCTCAAGCTTATCTTTAACTGAAAGATTTTCCGTCGGTGTACTGCCGATAATAGAATGATTTTTTCGCGGTCGTACTGCTGGCAAAATTTCTCTTGTAATCCACTGTTGAAACGGTAGCATTAAAGGACTATTAGATTGAGCAATTAAATAATATAAACCCGCTTCATATAAAGTAGAAACTAATTGCTCGCCTTCAGGAGTCATAATTGGTTTTTGACTCTTCCAAGGAGCAGGAATTGGGGCAAAATAGTCCGTATAATCTTCAGCATTTATACTAGGATGGAGAACAGCAAAAACATCGCCAAAAACCCATTCTGGCATTTCTGTTGTACCGACTAAACGAATTTGCCAATATCGTCCAGAGTCGTTATCCTCAAACTTGAATACTTTAGGTACTGTATAGTTTTGCTTAACCATTCTGACTTTACCAACTCGATTAACTACACTACTTAGACCCCAATCCGCAAAAAAAGTTCATTACTCAATCTGAACTTATTCAATCTCAATTGAGGTTGGAGAATCACCAGAAGGCGGATTTTTCGGCAAAATGTTCTGATTACGAAACTCGGCATACAAGCGATCGCGCCACTCAAAAAACGGATCATAAGCACTATTATCGGCTAATCCTGGAACACCTTTACCTTGAAGTTCACTCGGTATATCAAGATAATTACCTGAAGGAAACTTAATAATCATGCTTAGTCCAGCAACCGCTAAATCGGCTATTGTTGGATGATCTGCCACTAAATAAGGTCTATTTTGCAATATTAGACATAATGCTTCTAAATCCTGTTTAAGGCTTTTCTGTGCGCTTTTAATCGCATCTTTACTAAAGCCTACTCCCGTTCCTAGGACTTCCAAAAATTCATTAGGAACCGAACCGACTAACGTTCTCACAAAATCAGGAATTTCTCTAGGTAGAAAAACCGTTCTAAAATTTTGATTTTGATTAAATGCACCAATAAAAGCCGTACGACCTTTTAAACCAATAGATTCATCTGCCCATTCCTCGATGAGTAAACTTTGTCCTTTAGCGACTGGAGCTGAAGGAATAATCGGTTTATCAGGGTATTTACGGTCTAAATAGAGAGCAATTTCCGTAGAATCAGCGATCACCGTTTCACCATCTTTGAGTACAGGAACTTGTCGCTGTCCTGAAAGGCGAAACAGTTCGAGTTGTCCTACTCCTGGAATAACTTCAATTTTTGTGTATTCTAGACCCTTGTAATCTAAAATAAGGCGGACTTTCTCAGAATATTGGGATAACTCGAATTGATATAACTCTAACACTTTTTAAAGCTCCTACGGCTTGAGTTCGTTGTCTCCACAAAAATTGTAGCGTTTATTTGCTTAAGAACTATCATCCTTAAAAATTCAAATCTAAAACAAAAATTAAAGCTTCTTTAATTTTAATCATCAATTCATCTGGAAGTTGACCTAGTTTACGCAAAGAGCCTAACTTTTGGAATAGAACCTAGACCTTGCACATTAGCTATAGAATTTTGAGTAAGAAAAGATAATCGAGAAATAACTATTTCATATAAGCTACCTCTATATTGAGTGGTTAGAGGTACATAAATAATTAAAGCTTTTGGTGGATTAGGATCATAGCGAGAGACAATTACAATAGGTCTCATTGTAGCGGCTAGTCCAAGATCAGCAAGCCAAATTTCTCCAAGTTTAGGGTTCATCTAATAAATCTAAAACCTCTTGTTCAATTGTTCTTAAACGAATCAGATCTAGTAAATCTTGATCAGCTAAATCAATAATTTCTTCAATATGCTGTCTGACTTTTTGAGCAATATCTGGATTCCAATGTCTAAATTTTTCGGTTAATTTCTCGATTAGTGCGTCCATTTTTGTCTTTATTATTCTATAGTAAAATATCCTACTTTCAATTTTAAAGTATTCAATCTATCAACTCGCATAAAATTTTATCATGGAATTCTATAATGATCTTTGGGTGTCTGGTGTACCGCTTCTAGAAAAAATTATTAGGTCAATTCTGGTTTACTTTTTCTTATTAATTGCACTACGTCTTGGTGGAAAGCGTGAACTTGGTCAGATGACGGGTTTTGATTTAGTGGTACTTCTTTTAATCTCGAATACGGTTCAAAATGCCATTATTGGGAACGATAACTCTGTTCTGGGTGGCTTTGTGGGTGCAGCAACATTATTGATGGTTAATTATATTGTGGTGCGATTAGCCTACCGTCATTCCTTGTTTTTGCGGATTTTAGAAGGTGAACCGACGATATTAGTCAAAAATGGTCAAATTATTGTAGAAAATTTAGCCTCAGAAGTCATTACACAAGCAGAATTAAAAGCCAGTTTGCGTCGTCAGGGGTTTAGAAAACTCTCGGACGTTAAACGAGCGATTTTAGAAACAGACGGCAGTTTATCTGTTGAACCACAATCGTTAAAAATGGACGAAGGCACTTATCAACAACATATTATGGAACAACTCGATCGCATTGAAGAAATGTTAAAACAAAAAGGGTAAACCCTGTTGAGTCCACCCTATCTAACTAAATGGAGATTAAAAATTATCCAAGTAATGCTTTAGCTTTGGCTACAATATTATCGATCGTATAGCCAAACTTTTCTAAAACAACATTACCGGGGGCAGAAGCACCAAAAGTATCAACACTGATGGTAGAACCTTCATCGGTGACATAGCGACACCAACCGAGACTGATTCCCGCTTCAACAGCTAGACGTTTTCTGACTGCTTTGGGTAGTACAGATTCTCTGTATTCTGCGTCTTGTTCGTCGAATAACTCCCAACTAGGCATCGAAACAACACGAACTTTTGTTCCTTCACCGCGTATAATTTCGGCTGCTTTTTCACATTGATAGGTTTCGCCACCAGTACCAATGAGGATTAAATCGGGTGTACCTTCACTATCACTAAGAATGTAAGCCCCTTTAGCCACAATATCAATCGAAGAACCAGCTAAATTGGGTAAATTCTGACGCGAAAGAGCGAGTAGAGTCGGGCGATTTTTCTTCGCATTTTCGACCGCTACTTTATAAGCTCCAGAAGTTTCGTTACCATCAGCCGGACGAATAACGGTTAACTCAGGAATAGCGCGAAGTGAGACAATATGCTCAACAGGTTGGTGTGTGGGTCCGTCTTCACCGAGTGCTATAGAGTCATGAGTCATTACCCAAATTACGCCCGCTTCAGAAAGAGCCGACAAACGAATCGAGTTTCGCATATAGTCGGTAAAGATGAGGAAGGTTGCACCGTAGGGAATTAAACCCGAACCATGTAGCGCAATACCGTTACAAATGGCTCCCATCGCGTGTTCTCTAACTCCAAAATGGACGTTTCTTTCTTGATATTGTCCTTTTTGGAAATTGCCGATATGTTCTAATTCGGTATAGTTAGAATGGGTTAAATCAGCCGAACCGCCGAGTAATTCGCTTAGAACGGGCGCAAGAGCATTTAGACAAATTTCAGAATGTTTACGGGTTGCGAGTCCTTTATCTGCGGGGGTGTAAGTAGGTAGTGCTTTATCCCAATCTTCGGGAAGTTCGCCACTGAGCATACGATCAAAAAGGGCGGCTTCGGATGGATAATTATTCTTATAGGTTTCCCAGACTTGTTTCCATTCGTTTTCGTATTCGGCTCCGCGTTCAATGGCTTTATGGAAGTGATTAAGCACATCTTGAGGAATGTCAAAGGGTTCGTGTTCCCATCCTAACTGTTTGCGAGTTAGTTCAATTTCCGAAGCTCCCAAGACGGAACCGTGAGCATCAGCCGTATTCGCTTTATTGGGAGAGCCATAACCAATGGTGGTAGTAACTTTAATCATCGATGGCTTATCGGTAACGGCTTTAGCTGCGGCAATGGCGGCGGCGATCGCATCTAAATCAGTATTGCCATTTTCGACGTGTTGTACGTGCCAGCCATAGGCTTCAAAACGTTTACTAACATCTTCGGTAAAAGCTATATCAGTTGAGCCATCAATCGAAATATGGTTATCGTCGTAGAGTGCGATTAATTTTCCTAAACCCCAGTGGCCAGCTAAAGAACAAGCTTCCCCGGAAATACCTTCCATGTTACAGCCATCACCTAAAATCACATAGGTGTAGTGATCGACTAGAGTACAATCAGGTTTATTAAAACGGGCTGCCAAGTGTGCCTCAGCGAGGGCTAAACCCACTCCATTAGCAATTCCTTGACCTAGGGGGCCTGTTGTAACTTCAACCCCGTCAGTGACAAAATTTTCGGGGTGTCCAGGTGTTTTAGATCCCCACTGACGAAACTGCTTAATTTGATCCATTGGAACGCTGTCAAAGCCCGTCAGGTGTAGCAAGGCGTACTGTAACATACAGCCATGTCCTGCCGAGAGAACAAAGCGATCGCGGTTAAACCATTTTGGACTTTTTGGATTAAACCGCATGAACTGATCCCAAAGGACAAAGGCCATAGGAGCCGCTCCCATTGGTAAGCCTGGGTGTCCCGATTTCGCTTTTTCGACCGCATCAATTGAGAGAAAGCGGATCGCATTTACACAAAGTTCTTGTAATGACTGGGTGGCAACAACCATAATTTCTCATGAATAAATTACAATAAAGCACTCGCTATCAGTTTAAAGCTTGATGGTACAAAGGGAATAGGAAAAAGAATTAACTTTCGCGCCTCACAATTGTGCCACAAACGAATTAAACGTATTTTTTAAAGGCTAAAGTTACATTATGACCACCAAAACCAAAGGAATTTGAGAGGGCAGTTTCAACCCGATGGCTCCGGCTTTGATTTGGCACATAATCGAGATCACAAGCTGGATCTGGATTAACTAAATTAATCGTTGGTGGAATCCGATCATTGGCGATCGCTAGAATCGTCGCCACAGCTTCAATACCACCTGAGCCACCCAATAAATGACCCGTCATCGATTTAGTCGAACTAATTGCGACTCGATAAGCATGATCGCCTAAAGCTTTTTTTATGGCTTTCGTTTCGGTAGTATCATTAGCGGGCGTACTGGTTCCGTGTGCGTTAATATAGCTAATTTCTTGGGGCGATAAACCCGCGTCTTTGAGGGCGAGTTCCATTGCGCGAGTTGCACCTCGTCCATCGGGAACCGGAGATGTTATATGATAAGCATCACAGGTCATTCCATAACCTACAATTTCGCCATAAATTTTTGCTCCTCTACTCAATGCTTGATCGAGTTCTTCTAAAAGAAGGATTCCCGCGCCTTCTCCCATGACAAAACCATCTCTATCAATATCAAAGGGGCGACTTGCATGTGCTGGATCATCATTTCGCATCGAAAGAGCTTGGGAAGACGCAAAGCCCGCAAAGGATAGAGGAGTAACGGCTGCTTCGGCACCACCACAGATGACGGCTTTCGCATAGCCTCTTTGTACTAAACGAAACGCATCGCCGATCGCATGAGCCCCCGCCGCACAAGCCGTAACTGTACAACTGTTTGGCCCTTTTGCTCCGGTGTGAATTGCGGTTAAGCCTGCTGCCATATTCGCAATCATCATCGGGATCATAAACGGGCTACAGCGAGTGGGTCCTTTGGTCATTAAGACTTCGTGCTGATCTTCAAGAACTTTTAAGCCGCCGACTCCTGTGCCAATAATCACGCCGACTTCTTCTGCATTTAGGTCATTGATGACGAACTGAGCATCGGCTAAGGCTTGTTTACTGGCGGCGACCCCAAATTGAGCAAAACGATCCATTCGCTTTGCCTCTTTGCGATCAAAATAGAGCAGAGGATCATATCCCTTGACTTCTCCTGCGATCCGACATTCATGCCGAGAAGCATCAAATAAGGTTATTGGGGCAATACCACTGCGCCCATTGAGCAATCCTTCCCAATATTCAGTCGGGTTATTTCCAATGGGGGTGATTGCACCTAGCCCCGTCACAACAACACGTTTTAGCTCTGAATTGGCCATGATTTTAAAGGTAATACGGGCTGAATTCACCCAAAATGCAGATAGAAGTTAATACGGTGTGATTAATTGATCTCATAGAAATTAAGCTTATGCTGCTGCTTCTACTTTTTCGCTAATATGTGCGACTGCTTTGCCTACGGTGTCTATTTTTTCGGCTGCTTCATCGGGAATTTCAATATTAAATTCTTCTTCTAGTGCCATTACGAGTTCTACTGTATCTAAAGAATCTGCTCCTAGATCATTAGCGAAACTCGCTTCTGAAGTAACTTTTTCCTCATCTACTTCTAAGTTATCGATGACAACTTTTTTGACTCTATCAAAGATTTCTTGACTCATTGCTTCCTTTGTCGATCCGCTATACCTCCTCCGACCCTTAAGTGTCAGGAGGTGAAAGTGGGGCGGTTGTTACCACTTTCTTTGAGTTAACTTGGGTATGATTTTGATCACTATTTCTCATCTTACCCCGAAAGAGGTAATCATCGATCGCGTTGACCCGTGGAATTCGGCTGCTCGCCAATTTCAGCAAAGATTATACACTTTTATTGCTCAAAAAATTTTTTCTTAAATAAAAAAACACCGAGAATCAATTTTTATGTTGATTCTCAGTTTATGGACACAAATAAAAGACTAAAACTTGAGCTTTGTACGCCTGACCCTTAAAAATTTTATTTGGCGTTGGTTACTTTATCTAAGGCTTGTTCAATTTTATCTTTAAGAGTTGTTGTTCCTTGAGCATCTTCAGGACTAATCATTTTATTAGCATCTGCGCTACCTTGAACCTCGTTAAGTCCGCCTTTGTTTCTCTCCTCAACTTGTTTGAGAGATGGAGGTTCTTGTTGTGCTAGTTCGTCTGTTTTAGCTTGAATTTTATTCAAATTAGCTTCACCTTTAGTAACAGGGCTAGGAGTTCCAGCCGCCGCAGGAAAAGCAAAAGATGTTACGAGAGAAACACAAAGAACAGCCGAAATAATGAAACAAACTGTATTCTTTAAAATTGTATTTAATTTGCTGACTAGCATTTTTAAGAATCTCCTTATTAGGTCTATGGTATTTATCAAATCCGTTTGAGTAATCACTTTTTGTAATTTGCACCCTGACTAATCATTCGGTTTGATTTCTTTTATCTGTACCTATTTGTATCAATTCTTTTGGTGTTATTGCATCTTCCCTATGAACTAATCTTTTGGGTTATGTATCTTCCTTAAGATAGATATACTTTTTAGATACTAGATAATAATTAGTATTTTAAGAGAAAACCTGTTCTAAGGCTTTTGATAGATGCACTTTTTGAGGAAAAATATTATTTTGTTTAATAATCAATTTTTCATGATTTGCTCTTCCATTCATTAGCCCAGGTCAAAAAGGTGTATTCATTAATTTTATGGAATTTAGCCTCTTGTATTAAAACATCTAATTTTAACGATAACTACGAACAAAAATATTATCGTAATCATGATGGCAATCCTAATTTAAAACAACAAACTATCGAGACAATAAATCACAATTATAAGTTTGATAGTCATGATCATTTACGTCAGACAGCCGCCCCAAAAAGCTATAAAAATGATTGATGATTAAGTGGCTTTCTATCATCTGCTTTATTGAAAGTCATTTTGCTTTTAGATTATTAAAAAGAATCAGACAAGCATTTTTTGAGTGAAGCCGTCATCAAAAAAGAAAAGACTCAAAAATCAATAAAAATCATTTGGCTAGATCATTATCTCGTTTTGATAACAATGGCAGCAACTTGCTTGAAGCGAACCTGATACAATAACCATCTAGTCGTTTTTAGATAAAAATTTATGGGTCGCGCCAATAGAGTTGTATTAGCTTATTCTGGTGGGGTAGATACTACCGTTTGTATCCCTTACCTCAAACAAGAATGGGGCGTTAATGAAGTCATCACCCTTGCTGCTGACTTAGGACAAGGTGACGAACTAGGGCCAATTCAAGAAAAAGCCCTCAGAAGTGGAGCAATTGAATCTTTAGTGGTAGATGCTAAAGAAACTTTCGTCAAAGATTATGCTTTTCCAGCAATTCGGGCTAATGCTTTATATGAAAACCGTTATCCTCTTTCTACTGCCTTGGCTCGTCCCTTGATTGCTAAATTATTAGTAGATGCAGCCGAAAAATATGGGGCTGATGCGGTGGCTCACGGCTGTACAGGAAAAGGAAATGATCAGGTACGCTTTGATGTTGGGATTATGGCTCTTAATCCTAAAATTAAAGTATTAGCCCCGGCTCGTGAATGGGGTATGAGCAGAGAACAAACGATCGCATATGGCGAAAAATTTGGGCTAGAATCTCCCGTAAAAAAATCTTCCCCTTTTAGCATAGATCGCAATCTTTTAGGGAGAAGTATCGAAGCTGGGCCACTCGAAGATCCGATGACGGAACCTCCTGAAGAAATCTATCTGATGACGAAAGCGATCGCAGATACTCCCAATGAACCCGAATACGTCGATATCGGATTCGAGAAAGGTTATCCTGTTAGTCTTAATGGTCAAACTCTTGATCCTGTTTCCTTGATTTCTCAACTTAATGAAGTTACGGGTAAACATGGAGTCGGACGACTGGATATGATCGAAAACCGTGTGGTCGGAATTAAATCACGCGAAATCTACGAAGCACCTGCTTTACTCGTTCTTATTGATGCTCACCGTGACTTAGAAAGCTTAACCTTAACAGGTGATGTCACTCACTATAAACGCGGAATTGAGGAAACCTACGGACAATTAATTTATCAAGGACTTTGGTATAGTCCACTTAAAGAAGCTCTTGACGCTTTTATTGATAAAACCCAGGAACGAGTTACAGGAACCGTTCGTGTGAAGTTATTTAAAGGAACTGCTAAAGTAGTTGGTCGTAAATCTGATTATTCAATCTATGAACCCGACTTAGCTACTTACGGTGAAGATGATCAATTTGATCATAGAGCAGCAGAAGGCTTTATCTATGTTTGGGGACTACCTACTAAGGTTTGGTCTTCCAAAACAAGAGGATAGTTTTTGTTTTTTGGGCATTAATGAAACATTAAAACCAATTATTGTAGGGGTTTGGTCACCAAACCCTTTTTTATCCTTTTTGGTCAATTCTAAAAAAAAGTATTGGTTTTTCATTAACATCTTTTTTTTCGACCAACTTCATCCCCAGTCTTTCAGCTAGTTTTCGAGATTCAAAGTTTGGTTCATCACAACTAGCTATTAAATATTTGTACCTAAGCTGCTTAAAACCATACTGAATTAAGTGACTGACAGCTTCTGTCGCGTATCCTTTTTTGGTCGCATTTGGTAACAGTGCATAAAGTAGCTGCGGCTGTGGTTCATCAAAAAAATACCAAAAACCGACAAAACCAATCAATTCATGTGTTGATTTCGTGTACATCAACCACAAGCCAAATTGCTGCTCATCAAAGTTTTTTTGACTAACCTCTATAAATTCCTGAACCTGTGCAAGGGATAAAATATTGTCATCACAAAGGTACTTTCTCACGAATGGATTAATTAGAATCTCATGAAAAACATTGAGATCGTTTTCTGTAACCGCTTTTAGTTGTAGTCTTTCGGTATTCAAATGACACATTTCAAAGCATTCCTATTTTTGGGTTAATAGGTTAGTTCTTCTACAAGATTATCTTTTTTTAATGCTTATTTTTTGCTTCCAGCAGGAATCGCTAAAGGGACAGCATCTTCAAACAAGAATTCATACAAGAATTTTTCTGACCATTCATGACCAAAATAGCTACTAAATAAGCCTGAAGCAGGATCGCGATCGGCACTATATTGATCATAGTCTTTTTGGGCTTTAACAATCCGTTGGATATCTTCAGGATCAGTATAAGGCGTTGCGTTCGCTAACGTTTCCCAGTACAAACGTATGTATTCTTGATAAGCGGGAAATAAACGAGTGACTACCGTTTCAGCATCGGTTTTCGCAAAAAGGATATTTTTAGAAAAATACTGATTAGCGTCATAAAACTTCATTTCTAAGTTTTGTGCTAATTCATTGTATTTATCTCGAATCACTCGCATCGGTTCGATATACTTTTCTAGATACGCTTCATCCCTAAAAAGAGGCTGAAAATCGAGGACTACTAGAATTTTTTTCTGTCCAAAAGCTAAAAAGTCAATTCCTAAAAGAGGAATATCATACTGATGACTCGGATAAATCACACTATTAAAAATCTGGGACATTTCCCCCGCATCAATATAGGTGTAGCGAATCTTGCGAAGTTCAGGACATTGGTAGCACCAGCTTTTGATCGTTGCAGGGTTTCTACCGCGCTCACTGACTTGGTACTCTAATCCTGAGGGAATCGGACTACTTTGTAAATCAAAATGACCGAACAGTTCTTGCTCTAAAAATTCCTGAAACGGCTGAAACATAGACTAAGCTGGGATATTAAAACTCTAGAACGAGGATAGAGGAGAGTCTTTCACATCGTCTCATTTATGAGAAACTAATTAACATTTTGTAAACTTAAAAATAAAACTTTTGTATTTGTCCGATTTTCATGTTTCATAATCTTCAGTAACGATCGCGCTCTATTTTCCCTTAAAATAAAAAAAGCGATTGTTTACTCATTTTCTATGGTTACTACTTCTTTATCCTTAACTGAAATTGCTAGAAATACTCAAATTGCAGCACGTCAACTCGCCATACTATCAACTGATGAACGCAATGCAGCACTAGACGCGATCGCACAAGCTTTAGAATCCGCTACGCCTGAAATTGTTACCGCAAATGAAGCAGATTGTCAAGTAGCAAAACAAGAAGGAATTTCCCAAGCGTTATTTTCTCGTCTCAAATTGGGCGCAGCGAAACTTAAAGCAGGAATTGAAGGCGTAAGAGATGTTAAAAAACTAAGTGATCCAGTGGGAACGGTTCAAATTCACCGAGAATTAGGTACAGGTTTGGTTTTAAAGCGATTTACTTGCCCTTTGGGTGTTTTAGGCGTAATTTTCGAGGCGCGTCCCGATGCACTAATTCAGATTACCAGTTTGGCGATTAAATCAGGTAATGGTGTGATTCTCAAAGCAGGAAAAGAAGCAACGAAAACTTGTCAAGCACTTGTAACAATTATTCATAAAGCGTTAGCCGAAACAAAAGTTAATCCCGATGTAGTACAGTTACTCACGACGAGGGAAGAAATTCGAGCATTATTAGATTTAGATGAATACGTTGATTTGATTATTCCTAGAGGCTCTAATGCTTTTGTGCGCTATATTCAAGACAATACTAAGATTCCCGTCTTAGGTCATGCCGATGGAATTTGTCACCTGTATATCGATCGATCTGCTAATTTAGAGAAGGCTATTTCTATTACAGTCGATTCTAAAACACAATATCCTGCTGCTTGTAATGCGATTGAAACTTTACTCGTACATCGAGACATTGCATATAAGTTTTTACCCCTTGTTGCAGAAGCATTACAGGATAAACAGGTAGAATTAAGAGGGGATGTAATAACTCAAGAAGTGATTAATATTTCAGCAGCAACCGAGGAAGATTGGTCAACCGAATATAGTGATCTTATTTTGTCGATCAAGGTTGTAGAATCATTAGAAGAAGCGATATTGCATATCAATACTTACGGTTCAAAGCATACTGAGGCTATTGTAACGGAAGACGAACAAGCAGCAGAAATCTTTTGTAGTCAAGTCGATGCAGCAGGAGTATTCAAAAATTGTTCGACACGCTTTGCAGATGGGTTTCGTTATGGTTTTGGTGCAGAAGTTGGAATTAGTACTCAAAAAATGCCGCCCCGTGGCCCCGTTGGTTTAGAAGGTTTGGTAACGTATAAATATAAGATCGTGGGTGATGGTCATATTGTAGCGACGTATGCGGGTGATGATGCGAAACCGTTTACACATCGAGACTTAGAGTAACTTAAGCATTGGGAAAAATACTACTATTCCGATAATTCCTCAAATACCTGTAACCATAAGGTGGTGTAGTAAATCTGTGGGAATCTAGATAATTTCTCTATGAAATTCCTACTTATTGGTCCTTAAACAGAAAAGAAGTGTTATTAGGTTATAATCAAGGTACAGCAATTATTTCACGTCCTGAATACTTCCATGAGAGAGACAACGGTGGCACCGCTATGCCCCCATGTTTTGAAAAATGGTGTCAACGTTTTGATGGTTGCTTTAAAACGAAGGCACAAAAAACAGGGTTTAGACACTATATAGGAGGATTATTGGGAGAAAGTGAGAGAAAAAATCTAACTCAAAGGGCCGATAACGCGGTGGGAGTAGTTTATCATCGATTACACCATTTTTTAACAGATGCTTCTTGGGAAGCGACAGAGATAAATCAATGTCGTCTGGAGATACTGAGCAAATGTTCTCAAACAAGAATTAGTAGAGGGTTTACCTTAATTTTAGACGACTCAGGACATAGAAAAAGTGGGAATTTTACATCAGGAGTAGGAAGACAGTACATCGGAGAAATTGGGAAAACAGAGAATGGAATAGTCGTAGTTACAACCCATCTCTATGATGGAAAAAAGAGTTTACCATTAGACCTAGAAATCTATGAGAAATCTAATGCACTACTAGGGGAACAAAAAGACCCAGACTTTAAGAAGAAGCCAGAACTAGGAATAGAGATGATTGACCGAAGTATGAGCAGAGGCTATTGTCCTGAAATCGTCTTAATTGATGCTGGCTATGGCAATAATACCCAATTTCTTAAACAACTAGAAGAAAGGAAATTAAAATATTTAGGAGGACTGGCTAAAAATCGAAAAATAATAATTAATAATTGCTCAGAAGATAAATTAATAATTAGACTAGATGAATTGGCAAGAACTCTACCAGCCTGGAGTTTTATGCCAGTCATATTAAACTTGAATAAACCTAAAACGGTTTGGGTAAAGACATTTACTGCTAAAATACCGCGTCTAGAAGGAGAAAGAACTTTTGCCATCGTTATGAATGCTAGTTCTTTTGAGAAGGCGACCGATATTGATTACTTCATCACAAATTTCGAGGCATCAAAAGTGACACCTGAATGGATAGTTACCACCTATTCAAAAAGAAATTGGGTAGAAGTATTCTACCCTTGAAGCGAAGGGATGGTTAGGGCTAAGAGAATATCAAGTCAGAGGAAAAAGAAGCTTGCTTCGTCATTTTATTTTGGTATTTTGTGCTTATACTTTTATTTTATGGCACAAGCTAACTGGAGGGTTACAAAGGCGATGGGCAACTAAACCTTTGAATACATTTACTGAAGCTTTAGAAGCATTTCGGACAGCTATGTCTTTCCGTTTTTTTGACTGGCTAATAGAAAATAGGAATGTTTTTGCTAGATATAAAGCGAGTTTAGGCTTTATTTGGGCTTGATTTTTGTTTAAGTCCCATTATTAATATATAGTCCAATTACCAGATCGTGCATTAGCGATCTTTTTGAAAAACAAATTGTTTTTCTTTGTAGTCGTTTGATTCTCGTTCTCAGGGCGTATTTCCAGAGATTAGTTAATTAACCAAAAATCCTTATAATGCGATCTTGCGTTCGGCTTAACTTGAAAGTGAAAGTCAAAACTCGCCCTATTTGGTAAAGTCCCAAAACTCATCTAAATTAACTTCTGCAATTTCTTCCTGTATTTCCTGAAAAAAACTACTCTGAGTAATTAAGGACACTTCCTGTTCTCGTTTTTGAGCATCAATTTCAATCTTTAACTCTTCTAATTGTCGTCTTAATTCTGTTTCTTTATATTTGCGCTCACTAACATCCTGAATCATCCCCTCATAGTAAAGTAATTGACCCTTGTCATTGCGGACAGCGCGGGTATTTTCCTCAACCCAGATAATATCGCCATCTTTCTGATAGGTTCGGTATTCAAAATTGATCACCTGATCGTTTTGCTCCATAAATTGTTTAAACTCTAGACGAGCTTCTGGATCGACGTAGATCTGCTGCTCGATATCCGTAATCTTCTCGACCATTTCTTGAGGAGAGTCATAGCCATAAATCCTAGCCATTGCTGGATTGACATTAAGATAACGTCCTTCTGGTGTCGTTTGAAAAATTCCTTCTAGTGCATTTTCATAAATACTGCGATAGTTTTCCTCAGCAATACGGAGGGCCTCTTCAGCTTGTTTTCGTTCGGTAATGTTCCGCACCATAAACAAAGCCGAATTCTGGCTACAGGGGACGATTCGCGCCTCGTAGGTCTTCAAAGATTGAGCAACAGGTAGCTGATACTCTAGGGTACTCGCTCGCTGAG
The DNA here is from genome assembly GCF_003007785.1 of Aphanothece hegewaldii CCALA 016. Lineage (GTDB taxonomy): Bacteria > Cyanobacteriota > Cyanobacteriia > Cyanobacteriales > Microcystaceae > Chroococcus > Chroococcus hegewaldii. Next base: position 40,125 of record NZ_PXOH01000005.1, read on the forward strand.
TCTGTAGAACTTGCTGAATTGTTTGCAGATATTCCAGTGCCAGCATTGGGGGTAAAAGATCTTGAATTCGTTGACCAATTCGTTTTTCTGCTGAAGTGAACAGCCAGCTATCGTCTTTGGGAGCAATAAAATCTAAATAAATGCCATTAGAGGAGATCTCCATAATCAAATCGGGAATCGCTTCTAAAAGAGCATCTTTACGGGCTTCACTAGCAGCTAAGGCAGCATTTTTGGCTTCTTGGTCGGCGAAAGAGATTTGAAGCTGCTCCGACATACTATTGAAAGCTGAAGCTAACTTTTCGAGTTCAACGACACCAATGTTTAATTCAACTTGCTGCTTGAGGTTGCCTTGTGCCATTTTACTAGCAGCTTGGGTAATATGATGGATCGGTCTAGTGACCCAACGAGCCGTATAAATGCCTAAAGCGATCGCCAAACCTAATGCGGTTAAAGCTAACCCAATTGTGTTCTGCATAATCACGTCGATATGTCCCATGAAATCGACTTCAGGGACAATCACGACAATCAGAAAATCTAAATCTCGTCCCTTTTGAAAAGGCTGAATTTGGACTAATTGCCGTTGACCATCCAACCAGAAATCGAATTGCTGCGATCGCTGTATCAGTTCAAAATTACTGAAAGATTGCTTAAGAACTTTTATTGATTCTCGAATCAGAGGTTCGTCACTTTCGGTAGCTTGAATGAGTTTGGCGTTCTCCCCTTGACCAACGGTGAGGGGTTCAATAGTCGAACTAGAGATAATTTGACCAGAGCGATTAATGATAAAAGCTTCTCCAGATTTACCAATAGAGAGGCTCGCCAGAAATTTCCGAAAATCTTCGGTTAGTAAAAAATCTGTAGCACAAACACCAATCAGTTTTCCGTCGGGATTTATGACTGGATGACTAGCCGTCAGGGTGGGCTGTAGGGTAGTAAAATCCAAATAAATTTTACTCCAGACGGGGCGTTGCTGTTTGACTGCTTCTTGATACCAAGGACGTTTGCGGGCATCATATAAACCATAATTCTCGACAAAACCAAGACGATTACCTTGATGATCGAGGTTATAATAATGCAGGTTAGCCTGAGTTATCGGATTGACTAGCCACAGATGAGTACCTTTTAAATTAGGTTCACGCCCAACACCGATAAATTCTCCTGCTTGATTGGCGCAATATGTCCCGAAGATAAACGGTGCAATTTTGACCTGTTGTAACATTTGAGAGACATTTTTGCCATTTTTAAAGTCAAGATCCCCTTGAACAAAAGCAGCAGCATTTAATTGATTGATCTCATTAAGCGAAGCGAAATAACTTTCTAATGTTTGCTCGATGCGTGCGGTTACTTCATTGCGAAGTTGAGAGGCAAGATCATTGACAGCTTTTCTCGCTCCCCAGTAAGAGAGTAAACCTACTAGCCCTACCGCCGCCGCAATTTCCAAAACAAAAGGAACGACTAGGGCAGTACGAAGATGGAATTTACGGTTATTCATCATCGGTAATCACGACGAGAGGTTTAAGTTTTTAATTTACTCTGTTTGATCGGTTCAAGTCTATTTTTCAGGTCTTACCATTCATCTTCATTGGTACCATCAATCCACGCTTGTAGATCTCGTTCCGATTTAGCCACATTGAATAAATGTAATCCGAAATCTTGGGAGAGATCTTCACAAACTTTGATCCCCCTCGTACTATTTCCCTTGGCATCGAGGAGAGGTGAAAAAGTTCCAACTCCTAATTTACTTGGAACAACGGCGGTAATTCCTCCACCGACTCCACTCTTAGCAGGCATCCCCACTCGATAAACCCATTCACCCGAATAGTCATACATTCCACAAGTGAGCATGACGCTAATAACATCCTGTACATAGTGTTCATCAATGGCTTTTTCTCTGGTTACGGGGTTGATGCCACCATTGGCTAACGTAGCTCCCATCATGGCGAGATCTTTGGCGGTTACAAGAAGTGAACATTGTTGAAAATAGAGATCTAAAGTTTCGTCGATACGTTCACTCACCATGCCAAAATTTAGCATTAGATAAGCCATTGCTCGATTTCGATGACCTGTCGCTTTTTCTGAAAGGAAAATTGGTACATTGATCTGATGATCGCGTCCTGTATACCGTTTGAACATCTCCAAGAGCCGTTTAAGGCGTTCGGTGGTATTAGCTCCTTTGATCAGATCGGTAGTTGCGATCGCACCTGCATTCACCATTGGATTATAGGGTCGATTGGTTTTTTCATCCAAGATGATAGAATTAAAAGCCTCTCCTGTTGGTTCTACACTCACTTTACCATTGACATACTCTCGTCCATGATCTTCTAGGGCTAATCCATAAACAAAGGCTTTCGATATGGATTGGATGGTAAAGGGCTTGTCGCAGTCGCCGACTTCAAAAATCTTACCATTAGATGTGATTACACAGATCCCGAACCATTCAGGTTGAGCAAGGGCGAGTTCAGGAATATAATCTGCCACTGCCCCATCGTTTAAAGATCGATATTTTTCATAAAGTTCATTAAGATAATTACGGAAGGGAGACGTAACGGCATGAATTGAATTCGCCAGAGAAAATAGATTACCTGAGTTATCCATAGCATTCCTCAATTAATTAGAGATTACGGCTGTGTAATGTTTTTGTAAAATAATTTGACAAATTTAGTTCATTATGATACGAGCTACTTTTTTAAATTCTTGGCTGATGAAATGCTCTGGATGTTTCTGACAGAATACGCCTTCACTTGCAAGCTGCACGACATCCTCAGACAGAGGGAAAATACCCGCCACAGGGACATGATAGGTTTCTTCTATTTTTTGCTTGAGTGCATCAAAGTTAAGCTTGCTGTGTGCTTTGTTGACAGCTATAAGCATATTACGGACTTTGAGTTGTCGTGCCACATCAACGGTGACAGCAGTTCCTTGATAATCCTGTTTATCGGGGCGTACAATGAGTAGTAGTATGTGAGAAATAGCAATAGAAAGAAAGGTTTCTTTGGAAAGACCAGGATGGGTATCGATAAAGAGGTAATCAAGTTGAAGTTCCTTGACGAGACTGCGAAAACCATCATTGAGAAGTTTTACATCATAACCATCTTTGAGGATGCGAGCGATGTCATCTGCTTTCACACTCGATGGAATCAAAAAGATTTTCCCCTCTTCTGTCAGACCAACATTTTGACTAACATCATAGGAAGCTTCTTGAATCGTACTTTCACCCCACAGGTAATTATTTAAGGTTTTGTCCATTTGCTCAGGTTCAAGACCCAAAATGTTATGAACGCCAGGTGAAGGGACATCTGTATCTACTACCCCAACTCGTTTGCCAGTCTGAGCAATGCTAGTAGCAAGGTTTGCAGTAAAGTTAGATTTACCAGTCCCCCCTCGATAAGAATGAACGGAAATAACTTTGGGCATCGTAAGTATTGTAGAAGAAATTTATTTTTAAACTATAAAGCTTAAATTAACTGTAAGCTGAAAATATTTCCATGTTTTTTCACTTTTTGGCTATTAACCTTCTACAAAACTTAACATACAACCTTAAGAATAAAAGAAATAGACGGTTATTCTTTTCTGGATACTATTTTATAAGTTTTAACTGTAGTTAAAATAACAATATCAGTTGCTTCTTTAAGTTAATGCTCGAACAGCAGTGATGGTTTAAAATCCCAAAATCTGTGGTAAGCGATGTTGCTTTTTTCCTCTTGTGATCTTTCTTCGTTCTCAAACAATAACCAGAAGTAATTTCATTCATGATAGTTCTTATCAAATTGAGTAACATCATCTTGATTAATACAGTTGACCTTGATGTAGATTTTGAGCTTATAAGAGCTTTAAATATCTTTATGCAAGGCTAATAAATCGTATTAAAAGAAAAAGTTTACCCGAGATAGCATTCAGTAATGGTCAGTCAAACTCTCGCTAAATTTAGTCGATATATGATTCAGGCTTTGACGGGATGAAATTTTATTCTTAATGCTTTATCTATCTGAGAAATTTAGAAAATTGATCTTAGTTAATATTGTACTTCATTAAGTCGTAATATTCTATAATTTAGCTACTTTGAGAGCATTTTCTCTTATTTCTTCCTTTTTCTGTACTTTCCTTATCCAAAACTCAGGTTATACTACCCTACCAATTAGGTTTATGCTGTAGCTGATACAACTGGGCAAACAGATCTTGATGGTTAAGGAGTTCATCAAAAGTACCAACTTCTTTAACCTGCCCTTCAGAAAGCACCACAATCTGATCCGCATGTTTAATAGTGGACAACCGGTGGGCAATGACAAGCACTGTACGATTGTGACTCAGACGATATAGAGCTTCTTGAATAAGATGTTCCGAGAGACTATCTAGAGCATTGGTCGCCTCGTCTAAAATCAAAATATCAGGATTCCGTAAAATAGCACGAGCGATAGAAATTCTCTGGCTTTGTCCTCCAGACAAGCGGACACCGCGATCTCCTACTTGAGTGTTGTAGCCTTCAGGCAGTTCACAGATAAACTCATGGGCATTAGCCTGCGTAGCTGCCGCGATAATGTCTGCCTCTGTTGCTCCAATACGACCGTAGGCAATGTTATCACCGATGGTTGTGTTAAAAATGTGAATTTGCTGGGAAACGAGGGCAATGTGGTCGCGCCAGTCAGTCAGCTTCAATGAGGTCAACGGCTGGTCATCGACTTCGATTTGCCCCTCAGTCGCGTCATAGAATCTACAAATCAGGCTAATTAAAGTAGATTTACCAGCCCCCGAAGGTCCGACCAACGCAGTCGTTTCTCCCCGTCGAAGTGTAATCGAGATATGTTGGAGCGCAGGACGATCTTGAGTACTGTAGCTGAAGCCAACCGACCTTAGCCGAATGGCATCTTTAAGCCCAGTATAAGGAACTGAGCCCGATCGAATATAGGGCTTATCGGCAGGAGTGAGAAGGGCTTGCACCTTATCAAGGGAGCTATTGATGGCTAGCAGCGAAGTCCAGTCAGCGTCAAACTTCTTGACTAGGGGTTGCAGGCGATAAAACATAAAAATCATCGTCACCAATACAGGCAAAGAGAACTCAGTGAAGAGAGTAAACAGCATCAAGCCCACAAGGAGAATAACCGCCAGCCCTTCAAAAATCGGCTCGATGAGCGCTGAGAGCATACTCAACCGAAATGCTGTATCTCTCAGGTTCTGGGAGTATCGAGCAAATTGCTTTTGCTCATAGGGTTCACAACCAAAGGCACGAATAGTCCGAATACCGTTGATGGTTTCTAAAGCTGTTTGGCTCAACTGAATGTTAGCAGCCAAATGTTGCTGTCCCAGAGATTCTGCCTGTCGAGTTATCCGCCGCACTAGCAGCGAAATGAGTCCCATTGCTAGAACCGCTGATAGAGTGAGTGGCCAAGAAATCAGCAGTAGCAATACCGTAAAAATAACAATCATGCAGGCAGTGATGACCAGCCAAATCAGATAGCTGAGGGCATGTCCTGCACTTGCAGTCTCTCGATATAAGGTGTTGAGTAAATCGCCGCCTCGGCTTTGATCCCAAAACTGTTGGCCAACGCTCATAAACTGTGCAAAGATATCACATCGTATACGATGGATAATGCGGGAGTTGAACCAGCCCACTTGGATGGTGTAGAAATAGCCCAACAGCACTTTGAGTAGAATCAAAGCACAAATCATTGCTGCGATTGTAAATGGTTTGCTATCGGGATTAACGCCGGCTAACAGCTGATCGAAAAAGCCCAAGACAGGATTATTGTTCGCAGCAGTTAATTGCTCTCCATCAAGGCTTTGTAGGAAGGGAATTAAAAGACTAATGCCCAAGCCTTCTGTAAGTGAAGAGGTTACCCCCAAAATAAAAATTGTTGGCGCAGCCCTAGGATAAATCTGGAAAAACGGCAGCAGCTTTGCGATAATTTCTAACTCTTTTACTTTTATCATATAACTATCGAACGTCTTACGAAGTACTTTGCTCTCAACTATCAGCACCTGTTGCACTTTAGATTTGAATTGGTGCTTGATGGTTCTCCCTTTCAACGATACGTTGCATTATAGAGAAAACCAATTTTTCTCCTTCATCCGAAAACTTTCGGGCAAAGAGCATTTCGCCAGCACCATACCAATCGCTAGGTTTGAAGAATAAGTTCGACCCAAATATATCATCAAGATGCTTTTCACTTATCCAAGCTGGATGCTCGCTATTAATATCGTCACCCCAATCCATGTAAGTGATATTTCTGTATATTCTTGGCTTAAAAGAGGAATTGCCTAAAATAATTTGAAAAAACATCTCGTCTGGGCAAAAGGTATCCTTGAAAAAGTTGGTTATTACAGGCTCTTTTTCAACAAAGGTTTGTATATATTGACAAGCCTCTCTCGATAAAGCCCACCACTGGTCGCCTGCATAGGGAATCAGATGCCCTAAACACTTTTTGTAGTTAAGGTGACGTGGAACTATACCAATTCTTAGCTTATTTGTAAACATCTTAATTAGCTTCACTCCCAATGGGTCTTGAGAGCGAATTACACGGCAAGTAAGCCGCCACATCAGTTTTCGTTCTGTTTCGGCTGGCATTTGCACAAGATTGATAAATTCGACTGCGGGGTGGTGTTTAAAAAAACTTTCAATGTATGAGACTGAGCGTAATGGATAATCTGTACCGCTCAGAAGCACAAAGCGATCAAAACAACGAGGGTCGGCAAGCGCTTGGCGAATCAGAATCAGTGTGGCTTCCACCATTGAAAAATCTCCCCAATAAACAGCCTCTCGTCTGTTACTCAGAACAACATTTTGACCTTTTATAGATGAAAAAAGACAGAGATCTGATTTTTGATCTATGTGAATAAAGCACATTGATAACGGAGAAGAAATAGCTTCAACAAGTCGCTGTAAGTGACGATGATTATCATGTGCCAGAATAAGATAAGCAATCTTCATTTAAAAATCTCATAATTTATAAAAAAGCAATAGAATAGCTCTTAAGTAGAACATTTTTTCAAATAATTCTGTTTTGTAAGAACTATGTTTTCTCCTTGATACCACTCCTGATCGAAGCCACCAGATCCATTGTAAAAACTGCGATTGCATCCTGGTTTTAGATACTCATGAAGTTCGACAATTAAAGAATCTACTTTGTCAATCCAAGTTGCACTATTGCTAAATACCTCTTTTTCCGCGCCTTCAATGTCGATTTTAAAAATATTAATTCTTTCTAGATTATATTCGTTAATCAGCTTATTCACGGTCATGGCGATCACAGTCTGATGATTATCATGCTGCAGATCTGAAGAATACTTCTGTAAATCTTTATTCTGGATTACAAATCCCCACTCGCCTCTACCTGGATCAATAATCTCAATCTCTTCATTTTTGTGCCATAGCGCGGCTTGAAGAGGAATAATATTGGCATATGGCTCAACATTTTTTTTCAGCATTTGAAAATTGTTTTGCTCAGGTTCTATAGCAATAATTTTTGCCTCTGGGTATTTATTAGCAAAGTAGATTGAGGCAAGCCCAATGTTTGCTCCTGCATCCACGATTATGCTAGGTTGGATTTGTACCAAAAAGTTGTACGCATCTTCCACAAATATTTGCTTGAAAGCTTGAACGTCAGAGGAATGTAACCGCAACGTGAACGGAAAACGGCAATCAGAGCGCTTGACTCCTATCAAAGCTTTAGGGTTGGTGACTTTTGTTAGGATGACTTTTAAAAGGCCTGGCAGACCTAATGTTTGTAGATATAACTCAATTGTGAATATGTAATGCGTGTATAAATCAAAAATTTTCATTGTACCTTTTATGTACTAAAATATTAATATTTGAGTGTTAAGTAAATGTCAGATTAAACGGGTAATACTGATGCTTAGAACTGATGCTGTGGCACACCCTTCGAGCGCAGTGCTTTGTTAGGCATAATCGGCATTTTAATACCCAGATCAGATTTTTCCTCATCGGACAGATATCCGAAATGCAGCAGTGCGGGTAGCTCCAGCCTCATCACAGTTCGATATAAGTCGGGGTCCCACCGAATCTCTGCTGGGTCGGTTTCTGAAACATTCGACTTTCCAGACTGTTCGATTGACGCTTTGTCGTATTTTAGTTCAAGAAGATCGAGAACATAGATCAAGTCTTCCTTTAAGTTTTCTGTCTTGCCAATAAACGAAATACCTGGTTTTGTATAGGCGAACATTAGTTCTGTTACATACCCAGGACGCTTTTTAACCACATTTCGGACAAATTCATTGAAATCGTCACTGCCCAGTCCATTGAGTATCGCATTTGGATGCCAGCTTTGTTGGGAGTTTTGCACACCCCAATCATTCCATTCCTTTGCCCGCATAAACTTCCACCAAGATTCATACCATGACAGAGGATGGCGCACGAAGCAGAACCGAAAAACCGAATTGTCAGATGATTTTGGCCAGTACTGTAAAAGTTTAGAAAATCTTGTTTCTGCTAAAAATAAACGAGCGGCTTCGCTCAAATGCTCCTGAAAGGTTGTTAAAGGGAAAAAGAGATTACGATCATAGTCGGCATGTTTATAGTATAAATGTCTTCTGTTCACCAAAAGGAGATTATTCTGCTCAAGTATTTCTCTTACCCAACAGCCACCCGTTTTGGGAATGTGGAGAAACTCAGCCCCATTGATTAACTTTGCTGTCACTTTCTCACCTCTCATGTTCATGTTTTGACGGACTCTGTAAACCTGTTATCAAGCTAGTCAAAGTTTCATTGAAATCATTGAAATAAATGTAGCACTGATTCTGTTGAGCGCGAGCAATTTTCCTTCCTTATCATAAAGTTTTTAATCATAAACCAAAGACGAGGTAGCACTTGTAGGTAAAGTAGGTCAAGAACACTGAGTAAAATTGGCCATGGACCCCAGTAAAATATTATGAAGAAAAGCCTCTGAATTTGTTTGAAATCGCCCTTCACGAGAGCTATAATTAACCAATGTAAATTATGTCTTACTATAAAGCGGTGAGAGTAAAAACGCCAGTGAGGATACTGATTTGCAAAAGTTTGTTGGATTTTAAGAAGAATTGTCTGCAAGACTTCTGGATTCTTGATCGCTGCAAAATGTCGATTACCAAAAGCTTGAAGATCAAAGCTTTCTGATTCTGACAAGATATGATCAGCTATCCAGTTTACAATATCTCGTTGGCAAATTCTCATGGTTGCCTCTACCTCATTTCGTTTAATTCGGGTAATATTGTTCTCATGCAATCGGACATGAGCAATAACTTGGGGAAGATTGACGATATGTCCTATTTTCATCAATCGATACCACATATCATAGTCTTCACTATGTAACCGGTCTTTCCTGTAAGGTGCTACAACACCAGCCCGATACATAGAGAGACTGTGCTGGGCGCTGTAAGCAAAAGCCATGTGCCAAGGCATTAGCATTGGGTTACCCATATGAACAATAATGTTCTCACCGTGGTGCAGACGATTGCTAACTAAGCGATGAAAGCGTCCAGAAACTGCAACTACTTCTGGATTCTGCTCAAGGTAATTAACCTGCTGTTCCAACCGTTTAGGAAGAGAAATATCGTCTGCATCCTGACGAGCAATATATTTTCCTCGTGCCAATGCCAATCCGTGATTTAGAGAGTAAACCAGCATCATGTTCTGTGAGTGATGTATGACGCGGATTCGTGAATCTCGCTCTGCATATTGACAAATGAGCATTTGTGTGCTATCGGTAGAGCCATCATTGATAATGATAAACTCAAAATCCTGATAAGTTTGCTCTAAAATACTACAGATAGCTTCAGCGACATACGCTTCACCATTGTAGACACTCATGACAACTGTTACTGAAGGACTACTAGAACTACTCATGGTTGTGAGATTTACCTACATCATTTTACCTCGTATTGTCAACTTAACTACCGTTAAATCTCAAAACACACTATTCTGACTGTAATACTAATATATTTCTCTATGTAATGACACTAATTTCAATAATCCTCTTTTAATCTTTTATCTTCTGCTTTATTAACTTTTTTATAAAGTAATGTGAGGAACATTTTAAAAGCGTGACATCTGAGTCAAATACGATCGCCATCGCCAGGTTCTCAGCGTCCGCATCGCGTAAAATCACTCTAGCCATTTAAAAACATAAAAACAAGTCGGAAAAGTCGGAAGTTTTTAAGTAAATTAATACGACCTTTCCGACCTTTTTTACATTTCTTAATGAAAAATGAGGTTGTGTTGCAAAAAAATTATTGATAAACTCTTTTAGTTCCTTGAGGTCTGAGTCTATTACTGTTGTCATGTAATATCTTCCTATGATATTTCGATGACTTTAACTTTTAATGTACCCTGATTTAATTGAATACTTAACGCTTGTTCGGGTTTAACTTCGGTTGTAGAACGAATAATCTGATTATTTTCCCCTCTAACTACAGCATAACCTCTTTGTAAAACTGCTTTGGGGTCTAATGCAATTAATTTTTGTTGGAGTAAATGACATTTTGCGGTTGCTTGGATGAGTTGAGGTGAGGTTTGGGGGAAACGTTTGAGACGAGTTTTGAGATATTCTAATCTTTCTATTTCTTCAGACAAACGATCTTTTACACTATTAATTAAATGCTGTATTCGTTTCTGATGTTCTAAAACCAATTGGGTATAGGATGGTACTGCTATTTCTGCTGCTGCGGTGGGGGTGTGTGCGCGGTAGTCTGCTACTAAATCAGCTAAAGATTCATCTCGTTGATGCCCAATACCTGTAATAATTGGGATGGTACTTTCGACGATCGCTCTTACCACTCTCTCATCATTAAAGCACGATAGATCCTCAACTGCACCGCCTCCTCTAGCTAAAATAATCACATCAGCACGACCATCAATATTTACTCGTTCAATGGCTTGTACAATAGAATCTGGAGCATCTTCACCCTGTACAATAGCAGGAGATAATAAAACCATTAACCCCGGATAGCGTTGAGAAAGTGTGCGTTGGATATCTCCCCAAGCAGCAGCAGTCGCAGAAGTCACCACCGCAACTATTTTAGGATGAGTCGGTAGAGTGCGTTTTCTAGTTTCGTCGAATAAACCTTCAGCTTGGAGACGGTTACGGAGTTGTTGATATCTTAATGCTTGTAACCCTTCACCTGTCGCTAAACATTGATAAACCGTTAATTGATATTCTCCCCGTTTATTAAATACGCGAAGACTTCCTAAGACGATAATTTGTTCACCGCGTGAGGGTTGTTGCATCAATTTTAATTTTTGCGAACCCCAAACGACACATTTTATCGCTGCATCCGAGTCAGAAAGGGTAAAAAATAAACCTTTGGGATGTTCTTGTAGACTCGATACTTCTCCTGTGACCCAAACTCGTTGTAGAATGCGATCGTCTTCTAGTAATGACTGTATGTAGTCTGTTAACCCTGCAACTGATATTACTTCGTTCATCAACTTCCATTAAATTTTATACACCCTATACTAATTCTCATCCGTGTGAAGAAAATAGCATCATACTATAATGATCTAAGTATAAGCATTCAAGAATCAAGCTACAGTTAATGAGCATTTTAAGCGATATTTTTTCCACTGGAAAAAAAGAAATCACCCCCAAACCCTCACCCAAAGAACAAACAGGGTTACCTCGCACTTCAAAAGGCCGCAAAAAGATAGAATTAAAATCGCCCCAAGAAATCGAAATTATGCGACAGTCTGCGCGTATCGTAGCAACTGTACTAAAAGAAATCTCAGAAATAGTACAACCGGGGATGACGACTGCTGACTTAGATGTTATTGCAGAAAAACGCATCCGAGAAATGGGTGCAACTCCAAGCTTTAAAGGTTATTATGGTTTTCCAGGTTCAATTTGTTCTAGCATCAATGATGAAGTTGTACACGGTATCCCCAACCCGAAAAAAAAGATTAGAACTGGAGATGTTCTAAAAGTCGATACAGGTGCATTCTATCAAGGTTATCATGGTGATTCTTGTATTACGATCGCAGTTGGAAAAGTTTCCCCAAAAGCCGAAAAATTGATTAAAGTAGCAGAAGGTGCGTTATACAAGGGAATTGAACAGGTTAAAGCGGGAAATTATTTACTTGATATTGCAGGTGCGATCGAAGATTATGTAAAAAGTAATGGTTTTACAGTTGTAGAAGAGTTTACTGGACATGGTGTCGGTAGAAATTTACATGAGGAACCATCTGTGTTTAATTTTCGCACGAACCAACTCCCCAACGTTAAACTAAAAGCAGGAATGACGCTTGCGATAGAACCGATAGTTAATGCAGGTTCAAAGCATACTAAAACTTTACGCGATCGTTGGACAGTTATTACAGTCGATAAAAATCTTTCTGCACAATTCGAGCATACCGTTTTAGTCACAGAAACCGGGTACGAAATATTAACCGATCGTAACAAAGTTTAAAAGAAAAATATAGTATAATTGCACTAAACTTAATCTAGGAATTAGGATAGCTTGTCATGACTAATATTCTCTATTCCACTGAGCAAAATCTTTCCTTTGAACAGTTTATCGAACAACTTCCCGACTCAGAAGGACGTTATGAACTTGTTAACGGTGAAATTATGCGTATTTTGTCCACTAGAAAACATGACACCCTAGCAGAATATCTTTCTGATGCGCTTAAAGATGAAGTAAAAAGTAAAAAGTTTAATTATTGGGTTTCGGGAAGAGTTGTCATTCAAACACAGACACAAAAAGGAAAACAGCAAGGACGACATCCTGATGTTACTGTAGTAGATAAAGCTATCTGGGATGCTTTTCCAAGTGCTTATTCTGCGTTGCTTGAACCTCCACAATTAGTGGTAGAAGTGGTATCGACGAACTGGGAAGATGATTATGTGGATAAACTAGATGAATATCAAAGATTAGGAATTCCTGAATATTGGATTATAGACTATTTAGCGATTGCGAGTCGGAGTTATTTAGGAAATCCGAAAGTACCTACAGTTTTTGTCTATTTATTGGATGAAAACGGGAATTATCAGTGTAATGCTTACAGAGAGAGTGATGTGATTGTTTCTCGTACTTTTCCTGAACTTACTTTAACCGTCGAACAAGTTTTCCAAGCTTAAAAATTATTTTTTCTTCTGACAGTGTTTATTTAACAAAGAAATTACTAAATCTACGCTATCGGGTTGTACTTGTATTGTATAGGCTTCTGCTTCAATTTGCCGTGTGTAAGAATGATATCGCATAAAATAAAGTCGTGTCATCGGTGGTGGTTCTATTTCTAAACCTAATGCTTGTACTTCTGTTTTTCCGTAACAAAATTGTGCTGCGTGTACCGCTTCATGAACTAAAGTCGGTCTAGCAATTCCTAAATCAAATACAATGGGATTAATCCAAATTGTTTTTGTCTTACTTTGGAACAACCCGTAAGCTTCTCTAACTGGTGGTGTTTCTAATTTTACCTTAAATCCATATTGTTCTAAAGCAGTTTGTAAACGAGAAAAATCTGCATCTGTAGACGGTGAAGTTAAAGATAATAAAAGTGTCCCTAAAATAATGCTTGCTTTCATATAAATCATAACAAATATCTAATTGTATGTAGGGGTTTGGTCTCCAAACCCTTGGAAAAAAACATGACAAATATTATAATTTATAAATGAAATAGGTAGGGGTTTGGTCAATAAACCCAGAAAGAAAATTAGATTATGATTAACTGTAGGGGTTTGGTCAATAAACCCTTTGAAAAAATATAATAAAAATATTATAATTTATAAATAAAATAGGTAGGGGTTTGGTCTCCGAAACCTTTAAAAAAAACATGAAAAATATTATAATTTATAAATAGAGTAATAATTTAATTATGTTACGTTTATTATCATTTTTACTTCTTTTCAGTGTTTTTAATCCCATTTCTGCTAGTGTTTCAGAACCGATGAAAACACAAATTATCGCCCAATGTCAGAGACAAGATAAACCGATAATCAAATCACTTAGATTTGCTAGAGGTTCAATTGGTACAACAATTCAAGATAAAATAGCAGTCTGTACAACACATGATTATCTATTTAGCGCTCGTGCAGGTCAGAAAATCGATGTTAGATTATTAACAGGAGATCAAACGAGTTTTACGGTTTATAGTCCTTCACAATTAATTTATGAAGCAGATGGTGTACAATCTTGGTCTGGAAGATTACCAGAAACTGGGGAATATAGATTAGTTATTGGGACTGATGTAACAGCTAATTATACTTTAGAAGTGACGATTCGATAGGATATTTTAGAGGGTTTGGTCTTCAAACCCCTACGGTATTTTATTAATTTTATTTCTTGCCCATTCTCGAATCGCTTTTCTCATTGCTAAACGACTAATCGTTCTATATTCTTCGATTATAACTAATATTTCTTTGATGGGAAGTTCGGGAAAAACTAAACTATTTTCAACTTCTACATACTGATTTTCTTGTAACAAATATATTTTTAATTCTCCTTCGTCATAACTCCAAATTTCAGGAACACCTAAACGAGAATAAATGGGAAAACGATTTAAAGATTTACTGGTAATATCTATTTCTAATGCTAAATCTGGTGGAGGGTCTTGACTTAAATCAAATTTTAATTTACCTCGTATTCTAGCAGCATTTTGGAAATAAAAACAGTTATCGGGTTCTAATCCTGCTTCTTTAATCTTCTTTTTCCAAGTGGTTGAACCATAACATTCATAATCTCGGTCTAAAACTTCGGCTATATCTTCAACAGTAATACCAATTGATTGTTTATAATATTCATGTTCAGGTAAAGGTGTCATAATTTCTAATGTTCCTTCATAATAAGCGACTCTTGAACTACGAGTTTGACCAAGATTTTCTAAAATATTTTCAAACTGTTCCCAAGAAATATTATGTAATAAAACACTGTCGCATTTTTCTAATATCGTTTTCATACTGTTTTACGTCCTTCTATTTTTAACCAAAAATCTTCTAGAATTGTATAAAGAACAGGTACAACAATTAAACTTAATAACGAAGAAGTTAATAAACCTCCAATAATTGCTACAGCCATCGGTTGTCTTAATTCTCCTCCTGCACCTAATCCTAACGCAATCGGTAACATTCCTAAAATAGTTGATGCAGTTGTCATAATAATAGGACGAAGACGCACAAAACCTGTTTCTAAAATTGCCTCTTCTCGATTCATACCTTTCCGTCTAAGTTGATTAATATAATCTAGTAGTAAGACTGCATTTTTATCGAGTAAACCGACTAAAAAAATTAAGCCAATTAAAGAAATAATTCCGAAAGCACTCTGAGTTATTAATAATCCGAGCATAGCACCAACAACAGATAAAGGCAATGATAAACCAACGACAATCGGTTCTAGAAGTCTACCAAATAATGCAAAAAGAACCAATAGCATAATTAAAATAGATAAGCTTAAAGTTCTTCCAAAACTGGTAAGAACATCATAACTTTGTGATGAACTTCCCCAACGTTTTAAAGTAATCTCAGCAGGTAAAATAGATTTAGCCGTATCTTCGACGATTTGTGTAGCATCTTCTAACCCTTTTCCCTGACTTAAATTCGCTCCTAAATAAACGGTATTTTCTCCACTAAGTCTTTCTATTTGAACAATTTCTCCTGTCTCACTGAGTTGACTCGATAACTCGACATCTTCAAACCCTGGTAACTGAGAAATCTTATTTTTTAGCTTTTCTGCACTTTGATACAATGTTGTTAAATCTTGTCCTCTGAGGGCGATTTGTAGAGGTTTTTCAGCTTCTGTTTGCACAAATGGGATATCTTCTACACTAACTGTAACTCCTTTTAATTGAGGTAAATTTTGGCGGACTTGTTCTTGTACTTGGGCGGTTGTTAGCTGACGTTCGTGTTTTAATGTAACGTAAAGTTTGCCTTTATTTGGTGTTCCTTGAATTCCTGCTACAGTGAAAACATATTCGACATCAGGAGATTTTAAAACAGTTTCCTCTATTCTTTCTCCGATGCGTTGAGTACGTCTTAAAAGTATTCTTTCTGGGGATTTTGCTAGATCAGAAATCCAGTTAAACGCGCCGCTATTCGGAGATTGGGAATTAGTCGTATTTTCAGGTTTTGGGATGACTGACAGTTTGGGTAAAGGTACTGTATAAACGACATTAAATTCACCTCTATCTAATTGTGGCATAAATCCTTTAGGTATTAGAGGAATTAAACCAACACCGATAATAAAACTAAGAATGGCTAATCCGATGACGATTTTTCGATGATGAAGTGACCATCTTAATAGATTACGATATTTTTGCCCGATCGCCCAATTTTGTTCATGATTTTGATTCGTATTATTTCGACGTTTTAACCAATAAACGGCTAAAACAGGTGAAAGTGTTCGCGCAACAAATAGAGAAATTAAAACAGCAGCAGAAACAGTAATACCAAAGGGTTTAAAGAATTTTCCAATGGCACCACCCATAAAAGCAACAGGAATAAATACCGCAGCTATCGTAATAGTAGAAGCAGTCACCGATAAACCAATTTCATCTGTTCCTACTTTTGCCGCTTCTTTTGGGCTATATCCTTCTTCAATATGACGCGAAATGTTTTCGACATCAACAATTGCATCATCAATAACAATACCAATAACTAGGGTTAAAGCAAGTAGGGTAATGGTTTCTAAATTAAAGCCAAAAATCGCCATGACAATACAAGTTCCTAGTAAAGACAAGGGAATGGCTAAAGCAGTAATTAAGGTGGCGCTAAAACTGCGTAAAAACGGAAAAACGATTAAGATAGAAAGTATAATTGCTAAGATTAAATCTTCAATAGTTGCTTGGGTTGCTTCTCGGATAAAACCCGCTTGAGTTTCGGCTAAAGTTAATTGAATTTCTTTTAATTGCGGTTGTAGAGTTTGGATGGCTTTTTCAACTTGACTGACAACTTCTAAAGTATTTGCTTGACTGGTTTTAATTACCTGTAAAGCGAGGGAATTTTGCTGATTGAAACGAACTAAAGTGGGAAATTGTGTTTTAATTGTTGAAGATTGTTCGGTCGAAATCGAAGCATCACCTAAAAGATTAACCTTTAAAACGCCATATAAACTCTGAAGTTGTGGAATAATAGTCGTTTTAGCAATTTGGCTAAGTTCATCTAAACTTTTTGTCTCACTCAAGAGAGCGTAACTAATGACAGGTGATTCATTGAGATTAACAGGTATCACGTCATAAGTCGTATTAGGTGGTAAAGAAATTTGTGATAATTTTTGTTTAACGATTTCTGTCGATGTTTCTAAATTATCTCCAATATCAAATAAAACATTAACAACAGCCCGCCCAGGGTAGGTCATTGATGAAACATCTCTAACTGTTTCGATGTTATTTAATGTTGTTTCTAAAGGCTGAGTTAGTTTCGTTTCGGTTTCGAGCGCAGTTTCTATAGGGTTTTGTGCGTTGACAACAACCACTGGGAAAGTGATTTCAGGAAATAACCCATATTTAAGCGAACTAAAGGCTAAAAGTCCTGCTACGGCTATACCTAGCCAAAATGCGATTGTTAAACGAGGATGACGAATAGCGATTCGAGAAAGATTAAACTGTTCTCTAAAATTGTTTTTCATATTAAAAGGGTTTGAAGACCAAACTGCACCGCTCACAGGATTTAAAATCCTGTGAAACGGCGTGCAGTGCATTCCACACCCCTATAATAAACTTATGTTGCAGAAATTTTAGAATTTATTCATAAAGAACGGAATCTAGACATGATTCGCCAATAGAACTTAATCTTTGTGCCGTTGCTCTATCAGTTTTCGATTTTTGTACTAGAGTTTGAAATTGTTGAATTGTATATTGCGATCGAATTTTCGTCATTGTACAATTACAAAGATCATTAGCGGAGTCTGTGGCTAAACCTTGTTGTGTGGCTTGTTGTAAACATTCTTTACGATAATCGTCAAAAGAAGACCGAGGTGTTGAACTTTGGGCAGATATGGTTTGATTTCCGCTCAAAAATCCTAAAATACTTATTAAAATCAACAACGAAACTTTTTGCATAACCGATACAGATAGGACAAAATACTGTCTTTAAGTGTCTAGTCTAACAAAAGTTACGGTATACTATACAGTAATAATGAGTAAAATCACTTATTAACTTTTTTCTAATTTGTCGTGGCACAAAAAGAACCCGACAAGAGTCTTGTTAGTATTAAGCTTTCTTCCATAGCAAAAACTTAGTTGATTTGAACCAAAAATGTATATAATTTTAAAAAACTGTTGCTATTTTTAAAGCAATGTGTTAGAAAAAATCTTGTTTTGGCTTATTCAAAAGCTGAAATTTATAATAAAGAAACCGCCCGAAGCAATATCGAGCGGAGTGTGGTGTGAGGAGTGAACGGAAACATTGTCTCCGCTATTTCTATTCTAAGAGACATTTCTCTCTATTGAGCAGACTTCTAATTTGATTGATGAAAATTTATAACCTTCGATATGCTGATAGCAAACCTAGTGGCTGTTTTGGATTTTAGTTATATTGTGCTTAAATATTTCTATCTAATTAACCTCGTATACCACAAATAGGTTAAAAAGTCAATAGTGCTGAGTCAAATTATTGCTATCCGTCACAACTATCTAATCAAACCAATGATTTAAACCAAAACCAATAGCGCGAGAGCAATTTGTTAATTCTGATGCTAATTGTATCGCCTTTTGTCGTCCAATATCGGATTCAAATACAGAGGAAAAAACCGCATCGATGGAATACTGATTAAAGAGTTGACGTAATTCTAAAATTGAGCCAGCTATTGCGGGTTTAATCACAAAAATACTACGCCATCCTTGATGATAACAGTTTTTTAATTGTTGAAGGGTTGCGATCGATTCATCTAAAGCTAAAGGTGTAGAATAAGCTTGACTCAACTGTAACATGGTTTGAAATTGTTCGGGTAATAGGGGTTGTTCCAAAAATTCAACTTTTCCCCATTCATCTGTAACCGATAACCAAGTTTTGGCTTCATCAAGATTTAAACCACCATTAGCATCCAGACGTAATTTTACATGACTTGGTAAACATTGACATAATTTTTCAAATATTTGAGTTTCTTCAGTAATTGATTTTACGCCGATTTTCCATTTAAAAGTTATATCTGTCTGAAACTGTACCGCATCTTGATAAATTTCTTGCCACTGATATAATGCTTTTTCCCCCGTTGGTAGTAAATAACTATATTTGATATTCTGAGGTTGTATTTCAGTAAATTCTAAATTTTCTAGGGCTGTCTCAAAACCAAATTGACAAGCTGGTAATTGATGAGGAATACTATAAATTGTATCTTGGGTGATGGTTTGTCCAAGTTTATCGCAAAATTCTAAGGCTTGTTGATGTGTTTCTGAACCAAACCAAGGTAATGTAGTAATTTCTCCTAAAGCTTTTTTGTCTTCATGGTTGGTTAAGCTGATAATAATCCCTTCTCGTATTTCCCAAGTACCATGATGAGTCAATAAAGGTTGACGGAATTTTTTTTGATAGGGATGAAAGGTAAATTGATAAGTCATTTTCCTAAAAAGGTTGCATTATCCTATTGCTCCTGCTTTTTGTAATAAACTAACGATCACATGATATTGTTGAATTTGGGCTAACATAAGTGCAGTCAAACCACCTGGGTTACGATCGTTTAGACTAATATTAGGGGTTTGTAAAAGAGTTTGTACCGCTTCTAAATTGCCGCGATAACTTGCCCACATTAAGGCTGTACCTCCATTTTTATCTTTTTGATTGATGTTTGCTCCCACATTTAACAAATCTTGAATAATGGTTGCGTTATTCAATTCTGCTGCTTTCATTAAAATTGTTTTACCATCTAAGTAAAATTGATTGGGATTGGCTCCGCTATCGAGTAAAATTTTAACAATGGTTGAATGTTCTTGAGCAATGGCTAAAGTTAAGGGTGTTTCGCTTTGGTTTTCTACATTCGGATTAGCTTGATATTTTAACAGTTCTTTGACAATTTCCTCATAACCTTGTAATGTAGCTAAAATCAGTGGTGTATCCCCTAATTTATTTCTTTGCGTTGCTTTAATTCCCGCTTCTAATAAAATTTGAACAACCGATAAATGTCCTTCCACTGTTGCTAAATGTAATGCGGTTTCTCCCTCAAGATTTTGATGATGAAGATTCGCCCCAAATTCTAATAAGATTTTAACAACTTCGGTATGTCCTTCGGTAGCTGCAATCAATAAAGCTGTGTCACCACTTGAAGTGCTATGATTAACGTCACAACCGGCTTTGAGTAAATAAGAGATTAGATCAAAATTTCCTTTTTCAGCAGCTAAAGTTAAAGCGGTTTCATTGTCTGGATAGAGTTGAGCAATATTAACGCCTTTTTGGATTAATTGGATAGCGATCGCAATATAATTTTGTTGAATTGCTAAACTTAAAGCGGTATCTCCGTCGTTGTCTTGTAGATTAACATCCGCAGCCGCATCTAACAAACGTTGTACGATATCCGAATGACCTTTATACACTGCAATCATTAAAGCATGACTACCATCACTATTAACTTGATTAACATTCGCCCCCGCTTGAATTAAAGCATCTACGATCGCAATATGATTACCCGAAGCTGCTAACATTAATGCCGTGACTCCTTGCGGTTTTTTTTGGTGGTTGACATTTGCTCCAAATTGTAGTATAGATTCAACCATATTTAACTCGCCTCGTTGAGCAGCATAGATCAAAGCTGTGGTATTGTGGGGATCAGTAGTATTCACATCAACCCCTTGTGAGAGAATTGTTTTGACCTGCTGAATATTTTCTTTACGAACAGCTTGGATTAAACTTAGTTCTTGATGCGCCACCATATCAACCCCTATCAGAGTCCAGAGTAAGTCATTACTTCCAGATTAAGGGTTTTCGGACACCGATGATGAAAGAATTTATGGGCTAAGGGGAGAAAAATAACTAAAATCACAACTGTACTGTGATTGTTCCCTACTCAGATAATTAATTAAAAGACTATGATAGTACTACCCTCACATCATAAGGCTTACAGTTTCGTGAGAACGATGACATCTTCATTATCCCATTCCACACAAACCAATCGGAAAGATCCTTGGTTAGCAGTAAATTTCTCGATGTTTTTTCCTGGTTTAGGACAATTCTATGGTG
The DNA here is from genome assembly GCF_003007785.1 of Aphanothece hegewaldii CCALA 016. GTDB lineage: Bacteria > Cyanobacteriota > Cyanobacteriia > Cyanobacteriales > Microcystaceae > Chroococcus > Chroococcus hegewaldii. The sequence continues at coordinate 61,205 of NZ_PXOH01000005.1, forward strand.
AAAAAATTATTAAGGGTTTATTCTGGAGTATTTGCCAAATTATCGCTATTATTGCGGCAATATGGTCATGTTTAAGCCCAGATGGACAAACATCAACTGGATTAATTTTTCTGGGAATAACGATTATTATTTATTTAGCCAATATTTTAGATGCTCATTGGACTGTATATACAGCCAAAAACGATAAAAGCTTAGAAAAAATTCCTCGTACTAATAAAAATCCTTGGTTTGCTGTCTTTGTCTCTCGTGTCTTACCGGGTTTGGGACAATTATATGGCAATCATTCAATATTAGGGCTAATTTTTCTCACCGCTTCTCTTATCTTTCTCAGACTCGATGATCTTTATCCTAGTTTATTAATCATATCGCCAACATTAGCCGCGATCGCAACTTATCACGCTTATTTGGGTTTTCCCCAAAAATCCTCATTCCGTGTTCGTGAATATCGGTCTATTGTAGCAGTGATGGTCGGCTTAATCTTTGCATGGGGTATAATTTGGAATTATCTACCAAATTGGATAGACGGGCGTTGGCAACTTTTTAACATTCCCAGTGAATCAATGCAACCTACTTTACAAATTGGCGATTTTGTGCTAGTAAAAAAATCTTCTTCTTATGTACCGCAACAAAAAGATGTAGTCGTCTTTAAAACGCCCGATGCAGTAAAAAAACTCAGCCCCGATGCTGGAGATTATTTCATTAAACGCATCATTGGCAAACCCGAAGACAAAATACAAATCGAGAACGGGATCGTTTATATTAATAATCAGCCCTTGGAAGAAACCTATATCTCAGAACCACCAGATTATCAATGGGGACCAGAAATAGTACCGAGTCAGGCCTATTTTGTTCTAGGAGATAATCGTAATGCAAGTTTAGATTCTCATGCTTGGGGATTTTTATCCAAAGATTATTTAGTAGGACAAGCGTACAAAATTTCTTGGCCGTTGGGTCGGGGAAAATCCCTCATTCTCAAATAAAATGACAGAACCAGAAGCCTTACAAAATCTTCTTCAAGCCGTCGCCACAGGAGCTATACTACCTGATGTGGCATTTGAAAAACTCAAACATCTAAGTTTTGAACCCGTCGAAGACTTTGCTAAAATTGACCATCATCGTCACCTGAGAACCGGTTTTCCTGAAGTCATTTGGGGACCGGGGAAAACGAGTGAGCAAATTATTTCAATAATACACTCTTTGCGTGAATCTGCTCCAATTGTCATGGCCACACGCATTTCTTCAGATGTCGCACAACAGCTATTAGAACAAATTCCAGGTTTAATTTACTATCCTGTGGCTCGAATCTGTGCGTTAAAATCATCCCAAATACCCACTCAACAGGGTATAATTTCCATATTGACCGCAGGAACCGCAGATATTCCAGTCGCTGAAGAAGCAGCAATTACCGCCGAATTATGCGGGTTTGAAGTACAACGTCTCTGGGATGTCGGAGTGGCAGGAATACACCGTCTTTTGAGTCATCGTGATTTAATTACCAGTTCGGATATTTTAATTGTTGTTGCAGGAATGGAAGGTGCATTACCGAGTGTCGTCGCGGGAATGGTTGAATGTCCTGTGATTGCCGTTCCCACCAGTATCGGTTATGGTGTTAGTTTCGGGGGTGTTGCACCTTTATTAACCATGCTGAATTCTTGTGCGACTGGTATTGCTGTTGTTAATATCGATAATGGGTTTGGTGCAGCAATTTTAGCAGGTAAGATTTTACGAACGGCAGCAAGGCTAAAAGACAGAGTACAATAATATTAGTAGGTTTCTCGTTAATTTGTTCGATCTATGGCCGCACCCAAGCAAACACAGGATCAAAATCATCCTCAAGAAAAAAAAGACCGAGAAATTGTCAATCGTCTTTTGCAAGAGGAACCCACAGATTATAATTTAGCAGAACTCGCCCGTTTAAGGATTCGTTATCAGAATTTCCCAGGTGCAAGAGAAACCCAAAAAGATTTAGATTTACTACTCAATAAATGGCAATTAACAGAAACGACTCTTTTTGAAAAAACTCGCCAAATTCACCTCAAAGGTCAAGTTTACAGGAAAAACTCGAATGATGCTCAAGAAGATTGGAGTTAGTAGGTTCTGACAATACCTTAACTTTTTTAGTCCCAACTTTAGTATGTTCTGATAATACCTTAACTTTTTTGGGCATAATTTTTGCTATGTCCTGAACTTTTCTGTATTTATTTTTTTGAGAAGATAAAGGATACTAAGAGTGTCATCAAAAGAAGCCTTGCTTACGGAGACTAAAAATGACTCTTTGCTATCGCCAAATTAATTATAAAAATCCTTCTTTTACTCTGAATACTTCTCAATTAAATAAAACAATGAAGTATCGCGGTACTAGCTATCAAGCACCTTGGACAATTGCTCAACAGGACTGTTCTATAACATTACTAAAATATCGTGGTGTTTCTTACATCAAAAATTATATAGTTTTTAACTAATATTAATTTTTCCAATTTAATAAATTAAAAGGAGCATAAATTATGCAACTCATTTATCGTGGTCAAATCTTTGAATATCATGCCAAAATTAATAATTCATTACCCAGACGACAAGCTATTAACTGGCGATATGCCGTTCCAGGTGTCATGTATAAAGCACCTTCTTTAAAAAATCAAACTTATCATTTACCTAAAGCCATAAATTGGCGTTGGCTACCTCAAGAGTGAAATAATATAATTTTGCGATCGTTGCTATGCTTGAGGTATCTTAAAAGAAGGGTCTATTTTAAACGTACTATGAGTGTAGCAACCATTCAACCCGCAAAGATTACTAAAATATTACCCGATTCTATTGCCGATGAAATGGGTTTTGAAGCAGGAGATAGCATTGTATCAATTAATGGGATTCGTCCCAGAGATTTAATTGATTATCAGTTTCTTTGTACTGATGAATTTTTAGAACTTGAGGTAATTGATACTTCAGGAAAAACCCATCATGTCGAAATTGAAAAAGACTATGATGAGAATTTGGGTTTAGAATTTGAAAACGCTTTATTTGATGGTTTGATTCAATGTAATAATAAATGTCCATTTTGTTTTATTGACCAACAACCGCCAGGAAAAAGAGATAGTTTATATTTAAAAGATGATGATTATCGTCTGAGTTTTCTTTATGGAAGTTATCTAACCCTGACGAATTTAACCGCTAAGGAGTGGGAAAGAATCGAACAAATGCGGTTATCTCCGCTTTATGTTTCTGTTCATGCGACTGAACCAGATTTAAGAATCCGTTTACTGAAAAATCCACGCGCTGGAAAATTATTAGAACAACTCAAATGGTTTAAGGAAAGACGCTTACAAATTCATGCTCAAGTTGTTGTTTGTCCTGAAATTAATGATGGTGTACATTTAGAAAGAACTCTTTTAGATTTAGCAAATTTTTCTCAAGAAGATATCCCAACGGTTGCTTCTGCTGCGGTTGTTCCAGTCGGTTTAACCCGTTTTCGACCCACTGAAAATGAACTCACTACAGTTAGTACAGAAAAAGCGAAAGAAGTTATTAGTCAAGTTCAAGCTTTACAGAAGCAATTTAAACAAAAAATGGGGAGTAATTTTGTCTGGTTAGCTGATGAATGGTTTTTAATTGCTCGTCAAGAATTGCCCGCAGAATCCGAGTATGAAAACTATCCACAAATTGGTAATGGTGTAGGTTCAATACGTCAGTTTATTAAACAGTTTCAAAAAACGGGAAAAGCAATGTTACCGAAAAAAATAAATAATCCTAAAAGTTTAACTTGGGTGGTGGGGAATGCGGTAGAATTTGCTTTTCAACCTTTAGTAAAGCAGTTAAATAAAGTGCAGAACCTAACCGTAAATTTAGTCGCTTTAAAGAGTGATTATTGGGGACAAGAAATTACAGTGACAGGATTATTAACTGGACAAGATTTAATACAAGGTTTACAAGAAAAAGAGTTAGGCGATGGAATATTATTACCTTCTGTTATGCTCAAAGATGGTGAGGAAAAGTTTTTAGATGATACAACAGTAAGGGAGGTTTCTGAGACTTTAAATAGTCCGATTTTTCCTGTTAATGGTGTTGAAGAATTAATGCAAACTTGTATTAAAACATAATATGGAAAGTTTATTAATTAGAAATTATGAATTTCATTGGGGAAAACAAACTTACTTGATGGGTATTTTGAATGTAACTCCCGATAGTTTTAGTGATGGTGGAGAGTTTAATACAATAGAGAATGCAGTTAATCAGGGACTTAAATTAATAGAACAAGGAGCGAATATACTAGATATTGGCGGACAATCTACACGTCCAGGCTCAGAAGAAATTACACTAGATGAAGAATTAAATCGAGTTATTCCGGTTATTAAAGCTATTAGATTAAAAAGTGATCATCCTATTTCAATTGATACGACTCGTTCTGAGGTCGTACAAGCAGCAATAGAAGCGGGTGCCGATATAATTAATGATATTTCGGGGGCAAGTTTTGACGAAAAAATGTTATCTACAGTAGCAAAGCTAGAGGTTCCGATTATTTTAATGCACATCAAAGGAACACCTAAAACCATGCAAAAATTGACCCAATATAATGATTTAGTCGGCGAAATTATGCAATTTTTAGAGCAACAAATCCAACAAGCATTAAAAGCAGGGATTAAACACTCTAATTTAATTATCGATCCGGGTATTGGTTTTGCAAAAAATTATGAACAAAATTTAGAACTCATTCGACGCTTAAAAGAATTTCGTCAACTCGATGTACCGATTTTAGCAGGACTATCGCGTAAGAGTTTTATCGGTTATATTTTAAATCAAAATGATCCTAAACAACGTGTTTGGGGAACTGCTGCGGCCTGTTGTAGCGCGATCGCATCTGGAGTTGATATCTTAAGAGTACATGATGTTGCCCCGATGTATGATGTATGCAGAGTGGCTGATGCAATTTGGCGAACTGGAATAGAAAAACGATGAACACTTCTTCTGAACTAACCACCGATCATTGCATGATTCCTGTGATTAAATCACCGAAAGATTACCAAGTTTTCCGCATTAGTCCACAGGATACAAACCGTTTAGCGATCGTTTTTGATTCTACAATAGCCGATGACTCATTGACTGTGTGCGTCGAGATTTTTGATCCTGGTGGAAGTACACCAACTCATCGTCATCACTTTGCTGTAGAAATGTTTTATATTCTAAAAGGGGAAGGTGAAGCAATTTGTGACGGTAAAAGTATTCCCTTATGTCCGGGTGATAGCTTACTGGTTCGTCCGACGGGAATACATGAGATTAGAAATACTGGGAAAGGTCGTCTTTATGCAATTTGCTTTATGGTTCCTAACGAAGATTTTTCCGAACTCATTCGCAGTGGTGTTCCTGAAATCTTAGATCAAGAAGATTTAAAGGTTTTAAAAGGAATTAATACAGCAAACTAAACCTAAAAAAAGCAAAAGCTTATTGAAGATCAACTAGGAGTTAGATGGGGGATATGGAATTTTATTGACCGAGATACAGGTAAACCCGATCGCTTGTCCAAGTTGCTATACCTGTACCAAAAAAGTCTGTATCTTCAGTCCAGATCGGACACTCTAACATCAAAGCTACTGCCACAACTGACCAATCATCGACATCGCGCACAGCAATGCGTTGTTTGGCTTCTTGTTCGTACAAACTATACAGACTACTATCGACCAGTTGAACAAAACAGGTTAGCCTTTCTAGTACTTCTAGCACATCTTCGGTTGGTAGGTTACGTTTTTGAATTTTTTCCCAAGACGGCACGAATCAAGATGTTAGCATCCAGAACAATTCTTTTTGTTATTGGCATGGAAAGGCTTACCGTTCTTGTTCTCGAAGTTGACGAAATTCTTCAACAAGAAGATCTTCAGTAAGTCCTTTCTCTTGTAAAAGCGCATCTAGCTTCAAAGCGGCACGTTTTAACCCCTCAATTTCTGCTTCGGCTGGTTCTTGTTGAGCAGGTAAAAAATAGCCAACCGTCTGACCGTGACGCATCACAGCAACAGGGGAGGCAGTATTCAAATATTTAGCGAGATGATCCCTAAATTCACGAATTCCTACTTTTTCGAGCATAGACTTTTTCTCTTTCCTAATTATGGATCACTGTGTACACAAATATAGCAAAAGAGCCAAGTTTTTTACAACAAAACGAAAAAATTTACGGTTGTAGTAGGCGATCGCTCATTTTTAGATTCACTTTGTAAATGTCCTCTAATTAATTGCATTAATCCCCCCAAAATGTTATATTAGTAAAATTGTGAAAAAATGCACATTTAGGAATTCGGGTGTTTCTCTCACCAAGAAATCCCCCTGAATGGAAGCTAAACCCGAATCGGAGTAAATCAAAAATATGCCAGTTGTTACACTTGCTGAACTGTTAGAATCAGGCGTTCACTTCGGCCATCAGACGCGCCGTTGGAATCCCAAAATGTCACAGTACATATATACTGCTAGAAACGGGGTACATATAATTGACCTCGTACAAACAGCCGAACTGATGGAAGAAGCTTATGACTATGTGCGTAAAGCATCAGAACAAGGCAAGCGGTTTTTATTCATTGGAACCAAAAGACAAGCAGCCGGAATCGTTGCACAAGAAGCCTTACGCTGCGGTTCTAACTTCATTAACCAACGTTGGTTAGGGGGAATGCTAACTAACTGGGAAACCATCAGAGGACGGGTTGAAAGACTCAAAGAACTCGAAGAACTCGAAAACAGTGGAGCGATCGAAAAACGCCCGAAAAAAGAAGGAGCAGTATTACGTCGAGAACTCAGCAAACTACAAAAATATCTAGGCGGAATCAAAACCATGCGCCGCTTACCCGATATTGCCGTAATTGTTGACTTAAGACGGGAATACAACGCCATCAAAGAATGTCAAAAGTTGGGAATACCGATCGTATCTTTATTAGATACCAATTGTGACCCCGATGCCGTAGATATTCCGATTCCAGCGAATGATGATGCAATTCGGTCAATTAAACTCATCATTGGTAAGTTAGCCGACGCGATACATGAAGGTCGTCACGGTAAACTTGAAGGTGAGGATGAGTACGAAGAATTTGAGGATGAACTCGATGAGATAGAAGATGACTTCTCCGAAGAAATTCCCGACTGGGCATCTGGCTACACTGACGAAGAAAACGATAAATAAGACAATCATAAACGGAGGGGAAACAGTCACACCCTCCTTTAAAAACGAATCTAGATTAGGATTAAATCAACATGGCGGAAATATCGGCAAAACTGGTCAAAGAACTACGCGAAAAAACTGGCGCCGGAATGATGGACTGCAAAAAGGCGTTAGCAGAAAATGACGGTGATATGTCTAAAGCAGTCGAATGGCTACGACAAAAAGGCATTACCTCCGCAGAAAAAAAAGCAGGTCGGACAACCGCCGAAGGAATGATCGGCCAGTACATCCATACGGGTAGTCGAATTGGTGTATTAGTTGAAGTCAACTGTGAAACCGACTTTGTCGCCCGACGTGATGAGTTTAAAGATCTCGTTGGTAACATTGCGATGCAAATTGCCGCTTGTCCGAATGTAGAATACATTAAGGTTGCGGATATTCCTGAAACCATCATTCAAAAAGAAAAAGACATCGAAATGGGACGGGACGACTTGGGCAACAAACCCGAAAATATTAGGGAAAAAATTGTACAAGGTCGAATTGACAAGCGTCTCAAAGAACTGTCATTGTTAGATCAACCTTATATTCGGGATCAAAACATTACGGTAGAAGAGTTGATTAAACAAACCATTGCAACAATTGGCGAAAATATTCAGGTACGCCGTTTTGTTCGTTTTGTCCTAGGGGAAGGTATTGAAAAGCAAGAAGTCAACTTTGCTGATGAAGTTGCCGCCCAAATGGGTCAAAAAGTTGAAGAAAAGCCGGCTGAAACCCCTTCACCAGATGTAAAAGAAGAAAAAAAAGAGGCAAAATCTTCTAAAAAGAAAAAATAATTGCTAATCTTAAATAATTAAACGTAGGGTGGGTCTGACTCACCCTGCTTTATTATATTTACTTATTGAATAAGTTCATTTATACTATTATTATCGTAAAATAATTACTGATATGACTGGAAGACTACATCAAAAAAAACAAGAATTAGCCGCTTTAGAAGAAAATACAACTCAGCAAGCCCAAATATTACGAAATTATTATCAGACTTATTTAGAGTCATTAAGTCAGTCAGTGTATAAACAATTAATCTTGGCGAGTTATCAAATTTGTACACAGAAATATCCTCAAGAATTTATTAATCTTTCTTACAGTCAACGCCAAAAACTACAAGAACAAATTAAAACAATTGGCAAAACAACTATAGATAAATTAATCGAATTATTAAATAAAAAGCACAAAAAACATCAAGAACAACCGATTAATATACTAGAAGAAATGTTACTTGGTATTGCACCTACAGAAGAAGAAGTCACGCCCTTAGAAACAGAAGAAGAAATAATGCTAGAAAATTCCGATACTTTTAGTAATATTAAAAAACCTGATGAATTAATCGAATGGACTAAACACATAGAAAAAGGAATTACTCAAGTTTTAGATACTCTTTCGATGGAGATTAATAATAATTTACAAAAATATAAAATTTTACCCAATCAATTACCAAAACAAGTTTTAGAAATGGCAATTAAAGCCGAAACACCAGAACACCCAACAGGCGGACAACCCAATTTATTAGATGTTATAATTGAAACGGGAAATAAAGGAAATGATGCCGAAAATATAGAAGTACCAATGACTCAGGCTCAAGTAACAAAATTAGTTGCAATTCATTTAAGATTACATGAAATTGAATTTACAGAGCCAATATTGACATTACAAAGAAAACAAATTCGTCAGATACTAGAACAAATTAATCAACTCAAAAAACAGTATCAGAAAAAAGAAAAAGAATGCGCGATCGCAGAAGCCGAAACAGCTTGGCGTTCTTCTTGGTATGATTAAACTAAATCGATGTTAAACTAAAAAATATGAAAGAGGAACAAATCGACTGGATTAGACTACAAAAAGCCCTATCAATAGAAGCGGAAAAAGGATTTACAAACTTACAAGGAAATCAATATCGCTTCAGTGAGTTTATGTGTCTTAGTTTTGGTCAATCACCTCCTTTTGGTACATCTTTAGAGGCGCGTCGAAAATGGTTAGATTTAGCTATAAAATTTTCACGTTATCCAGAATTAATCACCACACAACGCCAAGAATTAGTAAGAGAAACCCGACAATTTTTACAAGAACTTAAACAAACCTTAGAAAATCCTCCAGAACCGCCACAACCGAAAATTCCTAAGACTATTCCTGTCACAGAAACCGCTAATAATACTCGCCCTCTTACCTTAGATCAATCATTAAAAAGTCTGACAGCAGTGGGAGAAAGAAAAGGACAAGATCTCGTTGAACGACTTGGACTCAAAACCGTTAAAGATATTCTATTTTATTTTCCGCGTGATCATATAGATTATAGCCGTCAAGTTTATATCAAAAATCTAGAAGCAGGAGAAACCGTAACCTTAGTCGGAACCGTCAAAAGATGTAACTGTTTTACCAGTCCAAAAAACACCAAATTAACCATATTTGAAATCGTTTTAAGCGATCCGACTGGACAAATAAAACTCAATCGCTTTTATGCAGGAACACGTTATAACAATAAAGGATGGCAAGAAAGACAAAAAAGATTTTATCCGCCTGGTGCTACAATTGCCGCATCCGGATTAGTCAAAAAAAGTAAATATGGGGTAACCTTAGATAATCCAGAAATCGAAATCCTAGACAGTTCAGGCTCGCAAATTGAATCCATAAAAATTGGTCGTGTTTTGCCCGTATATCCCTTAACAGAAGGCATCGCGGCTGATTTAATCAGAAAAACCGTTGTAGAAGCATTAACCGCAATCAATCAAATTAAAGATCCCTTACCCAATGATCTAAAAAATATTTATGGATTAATTAGTTTAAAAGAAGCGATCGCTAATATCCATTATCCCGACAATTCCAACCTTTTAGCCCATGCGAGACGACGGTTAGTCTTCGATGAATTCTTCTTCCTACAACTCGGTTTTCTGCAACGTCGCCACAAACTCCAACAAAATCAAACCAGCGCAAGCTTTAACCCCAGAGGACAACTCATCGAGCAATTTAACAAAATTATCCCTTTCAGCCTTACTAACGCCCAAAAAAGGGTCATTCAGGACATTCTTAAAGACCTATCCTCCTCTACTTCGATGAACCGTTTAGTACAAGGGGATGTCGGTTCAGGCAAAACGATCGTCGCCGTATACGCCATCTTAGCCGCCCTGCAATCTGGATATCAAGCCGCACTAATGGCACCAACCGAAGTTTTAGCCGAACAACATTACCGCAAACTCGTCACATGGTTTAACCTCTTGCATTTGCCCATCGAACTACTCACCGGTTCTACTAGAGTCGCTAAAAGAAGAGAAATACACGCCCAACTCGACACCGGAGAACTTCCCCTACTAATTGGTACACACGCACTCATCCAAGATCCCGTCAACTTTAGAAAATTAGGTTTAGTCGTCATCGATGAACAACATCGCTTTGGCGTTCAACAACGGGCTAGACTACTATCTAAAGGCGAATCTCCCCACGTCCTCAGCATGACCGCTACCCCCATACCCCGAACCCTCGCATTAACCCTACACGGCGATTTAGATGTGAGCCAGATCGATGAATTGCCCCCCGGACGACAACCCATTCAAACCGTCGCCTTAACTGGACAACAACGAACACAAGCTTATGATCTCATTCGTCGAGAAATTGCCCAGGGTAGACAAGCTTATATAATATTTCCCATGATCGAAGAATCCGAAAAACTCGATCTACGGGCTGCAGTAGAAGAACATCAACGACTTTCTGAAGTGATTTTCCCAGACTTTCAGGTGGGTTTATTACATGGTCGCATGAGTTCAGCCGAAAAAGAAACAGCCCTAAACGCCTTCCGAGATAACCAAACTCAGATAATTGTCTCAACAACCGTTATTGAAGTTGGGGTCGATGTTCCCAATGCTACCGTTATGTTAATCGAAAATGCAGAACGTTTCGGCTTATCCCAATTACATCAGTTACGGGGAAGAGTTGGACGAGGATCACATCAGTCTCATTGTTTGTTGATGAGTAGTAGTAAAACAACCGATGCACGTCAACGACTGAGTGTATTAGAACAGTCACAAGATGGCTTTTTTATCTCCGAGATGGATATGCGTTTTAGAGGGCCCGGACAAGTTTTAGGTACACGACAGTCAGGTTTACCAGACTTTGCTTTAGCTAGTTTAGTCGAAGATCAGGAGGTTTTAACCTTAGCCAGAGACGCAGCCGAAAAAATCATGTTACAAGATCCAACTTTAAAATATTCTCCCTCATTAAAAAGAGAATTAGACGATCGATATCAGAGAATGCTAGGGTCAGATATATTGAATTAATCAGATTTGCTCAACGAGGCAAAATATCCAGTAAACAGAGTTGGAGATTAGGGAAAAGAGGAGAGTAAATTTGTTCTCCTAAACGATATTGTTGTTGCTGATATTCTTCATCAACTAGCTGACAGACTGTGAAAGTAGGTTGTTTTGGCTTTCCGATAAAGGCAACACCACCTAAACCCCGATAATCAACAATCCAATATTCAGGAATCCCCAATAAAGCATATTCTTCAACTTTTCGAGCATAATCAGTCTCCCAATTAGTACTCACCACCTCAACAACTAATTTAATAGATTGTCCCGAAGTGATCACAGGTTCTTTTTCCCATAGAGGTTCTAAAACGAGAACAGTTTCATCAAGAACAATAATATCAGGACGACGGGCGGTAGCTATTTCAGCAAAAGGACGAATCAAACAAGTACGAGGGATAAACCAGGGCTTTTGTTCCTTTATTAGAGCAATACCAATTTGAGTTGCTAGTTTACCACTAACTGTCTCATGGGGTCCCGTTGGTTCCATATTAATTAATTCTCCATCAGCCAATTCATAGTCTGACTCATTCCCATAATGTCTCAAAAATTCCTCAAAAGTCATTAGTTTTTGGGGCGTGTAGGTCATAAAGAATCTCCTGATCTGATTTGTCAATATGCCTTAAATAATTGTACTAACTGTTATATTCAAAACATGAACTTTATTACGATCGCTCAATGTCACAAGTTTGGGGTTTACTGATCATCTTAATCATCTGTCCGTTGTTGGGGGGACTTCCCCTCATTGACTGGATAACCTACGGACTAAGTAGAAAACGTTTATCTAAAATAGGAACGAGAAATATTTCTGTATCGGCTGCATTTTATCATGGCGGTCAACTTGCTGGAATTTTCGCCGTAGTTTCAGAAGCAGCAAAAGGAATTTTAACAATATTATTAACGCGAGTCTTTTTTCCCTCTGGTTCTGTTTGGGAATTATTCGCCTTATGTGCTTTAGTCTTAGGACGTTACTGGTGGGGAAAAGGTGCCGGAACAACAAATGTTTTTTGGGGCGTTATGGTACACGATCCAATAGGGGGAAGTTTAACGCTAGTTTTGAGTTTAATTAGTTTTACCTTGTTCCGCGATCGCAAGTCAGGAAAATTAGTCGTTTTGTTTTTGTTAGCCCTCATTTTAACCCTGCGTCATGCCAACCAACCAGAATATATCATTGGCGCGATCGCACTTGCTGCGTTACTAGCGGGAATTTATCAAAAAATACCAGATGATCTAGACTTATCCCAAACAAATGTTAACCCAGAATCTAAAAAAATGTTTCGTTTTTTTCGTGGTGAGCAAGCTATCCTATCTTTAAATGATTCTTTAAAACCCCAAAAAGTCGGACAAAAAGCCGCTACTTTATCTCATCTAAAACGTTTGGGTTATGCTATTCCTGATGGATGGGTATTACCCGCAGGAGACGACATACAATCGCTCATTTCTTTCTTAAATCCTAGCATCACTGAACCGTTAGCCGTACGCTCATCAGCCATTGGTGAAGATTCAGAAAACGCCTCGGCTGCGGGACAATATATAAGTATTTTAAACATTACCAATAAAGAAGAATTAGAATCAGCCATTTTAGCTTGTCAAAACTCATATAATAGTCCTACTGCTATTAGATATCGCCAAGATCGACAACAAAAAGATACATCAATGACAGTCCTCATTCAAAAACAAATTAAAGGCGTTTTTTCTGGAGTTGCCTTTAGTCGAGATCCTGTCGAGCAACTCAATACTAATGTTGTGATTGAAGCTTTACCCGGTGATGCGTCTCTAGTGGTTTCAGGAAAAGTCACCCCAGAACGATATCAAATAGAAGTCAGTGATCTTAAAGAAAATAATTTAGATGAAATAGAAGTTAATATATTAGGCGAAGGAGATGTCCCGCTTCATTTAATTAAACAAGTTGCTATACTTTCTCGACAACTAGAAGACTTATATCAAGGAAAACCACAAGATATAGAATGGACTTATGATGGTCAAACAATTTGGTTACTTCAGTCTCGTGCAATCACCAATTTACACCCAATTTGGACACGCAAAATAGCCGCAGAAGTTATCCCTGGTGTGATTCATCCTCTTACTTGGTCAATAAATCAACCTTTGACTTGCGGGGTTTGGGGCGATATTTTCCAACTTGTTTTAGGAAAACGGGCGCAAGATTTAGACTTTAATCAAACCGCAACACTTCACTTTCAAAGAGCTTATTTTAATGCCAGTTTACTAAATACAATTTTTCAACGAATGGGACTGCCGCCAGAGAGTTTGGAATTTTTAACCAGAGGCGCGAAATTATCTAAACCCTCGGTTTTTTCGACTCTTATAAATCTACCTGGATTATTGCGTTTAGCCCAGCGAGAATGGCAATTAGAAAAAGATTTTGAGCAAGATAAACAACATTATTTTATACCAACACTTCAAGAAATAGAAATACATAATTTAACTAATTTGTCAAGCAAAAAAATATTAAATCAAATCGAACAAATATTATTAGTCCTAAAAAAAGCCACCTATTATAGTATCCTAACTCCCTTAAGTTTTGCCATTAGACAAGCGATCTTAAAAGTCCCATTTGAAGACTTAGATAATTCCGCCGCTCCAGAAGTAGCATCAGTGCGATCGCTTGCCGCCTTAGCAGAAGAATTAGGTCATTTACTCCCCATCCAAACCATCAAAGCGGATAATTTTGCCGCCCTATTTGCTCATTTATCAGAAGTAAGCGAAGGAAAAAATATTCTAAATCGATTTCAAAAATGGTTAGAGTGCTATGGCTATTTAGGAGAAGTGGGAACCGATATAGCCGTACCTCGTTGGAGTGAAGAGCAACGACCCGTCAAAGAATTATTTTTTCAGTTTCTTTTCTCTAGTCAGCCATTTTTTGCCACTAAGTCATCAGATGATTTATCTACTTCATCTTGGCCGACACTCTGGCTACAAAAACGACTTAATCTCAAAAATCAAACTACAGAAATTTATTCTAAATTATTATCTTATTTACGTTGGCATTTTGTCGCATTAGAAGAAAATTTGATGATCTCAGGACGCTTAAATCAAACGGGTGATATCTTTTTTCTAAAATATGACGAAATTGAGAAATTAACTCAAGTTAACCACAATTTTGCTGATTTAATCCAACAACGACGACAGGAATTTCAACAAAATAAAGACCTAACTCAAGTTCCCTATGTCGTATATGGAAAGCCAAATCTCACAAACAAACCATTCATTTATAACATCTCATCTCGGAGTAAATTACAAGGAATTGGTGCAAGTCCAGGTCAAAAAATCGGAATAATCAAAATTGTGAAAACCTTACAGAATCTACCGAACATTGATGCACAGACCATTTTAGTAGTACCTTATACCGATTCGGGATGGAGTGCCATCTTATCTCGTGCAGGTGGCATTATTGCAGAAGTCGGCGGACGTTTATCACATGGGGCGATTATTGCCAGAGAATATGGTATCCCGGCTGTAATGGATGTTCATCATGCAACAGAAATTCTAAAAAATGATCAACTCGTTCGGATAGACGGACAAAAAGGACTGATAGAAATTCTCGATCGCTAGAAACATCTTTTTTATCCCGTCGTCATCGGTGAATTATAGCATAGAAAAAATTTTTCGCTATATACTAGCATCTATTACAGCAAATATGGTTGGTGCAATAATCCCAATTTGTCGTAAGCTTTAACAATTCAACTTTCTTTTTGGTGTGATGTGTGAGGAGCAAATATAACATGGTAACATCTATTTCTTATAAAGAAAACGAACAATTAGATCACTATCGTCAGACCTTTGACTCAGTGGATTTTAACTCAATTCTTACGTTACCCAAATCCCCCCTTTTTGGTACAGATGGCATACGGGGCAAAGCTGGAGAATTATTAAATGCCTCCTTTGCTATGCAACTAGGATTTTGGGCTGGAATTGTCTTAAAAGCATCTTCCCCAATGAGTGGCCCGATTATCATTGGACAAGACTCCCGCAACTCTAGTGATATGTTGGCAATGGCGATCGCATCGGGCTTAACCTCAGCCGGTTTAGATGTTTGGCACATTGGTTTATGTCCAACTCCTTGTGTTGCTCATCTAACTCGTTCTACCCATGCTAAAGGCGGTATTATGATTTCTGCGAGTCATAACCCACCCGAAGACAACGGAATTAAGTTTTTTAGTCATCAGGGAACAAAATTATCAGCCAAGCTTGCAGGACAAATCGAAGCTGGTTTAAGAGGAACAATCATTCTTTCTCAACAAGAAACAAAAATTTGGGGAAAATCCTATTATTGTCCAGAAATGGCGCATGATTATACACAAACTCTGTTAAATTCCCTCCCGTCAGGTTTAACGTTTGCTGGAATGAGAATAGTTTTAGATTTAGCTTGGGGTGCATCGGTTAATATAGCCCCCGACTTATTTAAACAATTAGGGGCCGATGTGATCTGTTTACATGATCAACCCGATGGATCTCGCATTAATGTCAACTGTGGTTCAACTCATCTAGAAACACTACAAGAAGCTGTCAAGACTTATCAAGCTGATCTCGGTTTTGCCTTTGATGGTGATGCAGATCGAGTAATGGCGATCGATGCAACAGGTAAAATTGTCGATGGCGACTACATCTTATATCTTTGGGGACAATATTTAAAAACACAAAATTTACTCCCCGATGATCTAATTATTGCGACGGTGATGGCTAATTTAGGCTTTGAGAGAGCATGGCAAAAATTAGGCGGAAAATTTATTCGTACAGCAGTTGGGGATCAACACGTACAAGCCCAAATGTGGGAAACTGGAGCGATGTTAGGCGGCGAACAGTCGGGACATATTATCTGTCATCATTATGGTGTTTCAGGCGATGGTGTACAAACGGCACTACAATTAACCGCCTTAGTTCGTCAATTAGGCGTTTCTTTGGATGAATTAATCAATCAAAGTTTTCAAACCTACCCTCAAATTCTAAAAAATGTTCGGGTCGAAAATCGAGAACGGCGTTGTAACTGGGAACAGTGCGAACCTTTACAAAATGCGATTTTCTCGGCTCAAACGGCTATGGGAGATCAAGGACGAATTTTAGTACGTGCATCGGGAACCGAGCCATTGATTCGGGTTATGGTAGAATCTGCTTGTGCTAATTCGGCTCAACACTGGACAGAACATCTTATTCAAATTGTGCAACAGTACCTAGCTATTGAATAATGTTAAACTTGAAGCTAGTTTAGATGAAACACCACAATATATTTAAACAAACAAAAATTGTGGTGCTTCATTTTATTTAGATAAAAAGTTTCATGGCTTATTTAGTTCATGTTAAAAAGAACCATTAAGACACAAAAAGAATCGACCAAAAAAGAAACGACAAAGCTTAGTTTGCAAGAACAATTAGCCCGAAAACGTCAGGCTAAAGAAAACCAAAAAAAGCTAATTACTGTTTCATCTAGTGCGATCGCTGCTGGTTTAGTGATTGGCTTACCGATCGCTTTGTTGGCTAAACCAGTTTATGGGCTGATAACAGCTTTAGTAATTCCAATCTTAATCTTATCTTTTTTCTATCCTCGTGCTGCTTTATGGATGTTTTTAATTTATATTCCTTTTAATGGAACGATTACTTACTGGGTTTCTGGCGAAAATCCCATCCTTCAAGTCAGTAAAGATATCTTTTATCTTCCAGCATTATTAGGTTTAATTTTTGAATGCGTTCGAGATAAAAAGCCGATTCTTGTACCTCGAAAATTGATGCCCACCTTAGCCTTTTTGCTATTTTATTGTTTATTAGTATTATTTGTTGTTAACTTATCGAGGGAAACTCTCCCATTTTGCGATACTTTAACCGAAAAATTCTTACCCAATCCTCAAGGAGGTTTACCGATTCGAGTACCTTGTAAAGAGGGATCACCTTTTCTTCAAGGCCTTCTTGGCTTAAAAGTTTTAATGGGCTATATTCCCCTAATATTCTGCGCTTACTATTTTGTAGACAGTAAGCAGAAACTACTAAACATAGGCCGATTACTCGTAATTCTTGCGATTATTTGCTGTAGTTTAGCCCTAGTCCAGTATTGGTTACTTTATACAGGTCGCTGTATCGGGACAAGAGGTATGATGGGAGAAGATTTATTTCAAGCCCAAATTGCTTCTCGATGTTTCATTGGTGGTGCAGTTCTGTTTAGTCCAGAATATAATCAAATCCGTTTACCTGGAACTTTTGCATCTCCTTGGCACTGGGGTTGGTTTTTAGTCGCCAATAGTGCTATCTGCTTTGCAAGTGCTTTTAGTGAAAAAGCTTTTTGGTGGAAAATAACTGGTTTAGCTGGATTAGCTTTAGTTTTTATAAATGCAATCATTTGTGGACAGCGACTCTCTTTTTTATTAGTGCCTATCATCATTGTTGTTTTGTTAATTCTGACAGGTCAATTAAAACAGTTTAAACAACTAATCGTAATTGGTGTTATTTTAGTAATATTTTTATCAATTGGTTTTTCTTTCTTTAATTCCGAATTTATTCAACAACGAGTTGATAGTTTTGTCGGTCGCTGGAATCAAAGTCCTCCTCAAGAATTTATTGTAAAGCAAGTGAATTTTGCATTAAGTAATCAGCGTGGAATTTTAGGCAATGGATTAGGAAGAGGGACATCTTCAGCAAGGGTATTTGGTCCTATTTCATTTTTAGAAACATTTCACAGTAAACTTATTTTTGAATTGGGTATGATTGGATTTATCATCTATATGATTTTCTTGACCCATTTACTAATTTTGGCATTCCTATCATATCGTTCGATTCGAGATCCGAGTCTTCGGAGTTTTGCCTCTAGCTTTTGGATATTTTTGGTGATTATTAGCTATTTACCATATTGGTATCCTTTAGATACAGATCCAGTTGGAATTTATTATTGGTTTTTTGCTGGCATCATTTTTAAACTGCCAATTATCGACAAGCAAGAACAACAATTAAAAGAAAATCCACCATTAACTCTTGCAGAAACTTTAAAAATTAAGCGTAAGAAATTATCTTGGGCTTAAATTATTTAATTCACATCAAACCTCGCTCTTTACTTATGTCACTTCCTTTAATCTCTGTTATTATTCCAACTTATCGCCGAGAAGAACCTCTAAAAGATACTCTCGATGATGTTTTGCAACAAGACTATCCTGCATTGGAAGTGTTGGTAATTGATCAAACTCAATCCCATACAAGCGAAGTGCAATCTTATCTCGAAAATTTAGCTAATGCTAATAAAATTAAATGGTTTCGTCTCAATTGGGCAAGTTTACCAGGGGCGAGAAATTTTGGTGTGAGACGAGCATCTGGGGAAATTATTCTATTTATTGATGATGATGTCAGACTTCCCAATGGATACTTTAAAGCTCATGCTCGTATATTTTTAGATCGACCTGATGTGGGTATTGTTGCAGGGCGAGTATTTGATCGGATGAAGTTAGCTGATGCTAATAAATTAAAGACAGATGACTCGCCTTATGAGATTGAAGATTTACCCCCCGAAGCAATGGACCCCGGTATCGCTTGGTATCATATTGATTTAGTTCATACCATTAAAGCTCAACAAGTCATTTCTCCTAGAGGCTGTAATATGTCGTTTCGGCACGACATTTTTACTAAATATAATGTTTGGTTTGATGAACGTTTTAGAGGCGGTGCAGTTCGAGAAGAATCAGACTTTTCTTTAAGACTACGAGCGACTGGTTATTCTGTTTGGTATGAGCCAGATGCCTATCTAATTCATCTCGGCGAAGAAACAGGGGGATGTCATGATATTAACACCCGTTCGTTGCAATATCAAATTACTTTTTATCACAATCATTTTTTGATGGCGTTAAAAAATTTAACGTTGAGTCAGCAATTTCGTCTTTACTTTAAGTTATTTGATTGTCATGTTCTCGGAAATCCACCTTGTAATAAAGGCGGTTCACCTATTAAAGTTTTGTCTCGTGGAATTTTTTATAGTTTAGGTTTTTTAGATGCTGTCAAAACTCAAGTTAAATCTCTTTGGGATGATGGACAAATTTATACTAAGCAAGATCAAAAATCTACTCAATTAACCATGAACAATGAACAATTATCTTTAAAAAGTTAAATTTTACAGCGAGAAAAAACGTAAATAGCTCCAGATAAGTTTATGAAGATTTTAGTCGCTAGTCATACTTATATTGTTGATCTCAATTGTGAAAAACTTAGGGTTTTGACTGAAATAGAGCAAAATGTTGAGGTAACGGTTGTTGTTCCTAAACGATGGAAACCAGGCGGAGTTCAGAATAAAATTATTGAAACTAAGCCTTGGAATTTAGGTAATTTTCGGGTTATTCCTATTTCTAATTTTAGCCAAAATAACCAGCCATTACTAACTTTTGGAGCCGATATTATTTCGCTTTTAAAAACATTTCGCCCTAATATTATTCAAGTTGAGCAAGGTGCTAAATCTTTGGGTTATTCTGAACTAATTACCCTCAATCGTCTCTTAAATTTAAAGGCTAAAAATTGCTTTTTTACTTGGTGGAATATTCCTTATAATAATAAGTTTCCCATTTCTTGGATGGAGTCTTATAACCTGAAAAATACCGATGGTTTAATTGCAGGTAATCAAGATGCTGAGGACATTTTACGAGAACACGGATATAAAGGTATTTCTAAAGTAATGCCTCAACTTGGAGTTGATGAAGTCTTATTCTCTCCTTCAAAACAATCTCAATTAGCAACAGAATTAGGAATGACAACACAAGAATTTGTCATTGGTTTTGTTGGGCGTTTTGTACCAGAAAAAGGAATATTAACCCTCATTAAAGCTCTTGCAGGATTAAAGGATTTATCTTGGAAATGTTTACTTTTAGGAAGAGGAACCCTAAAAGAAACTATTTTGTCTGAAGCTACAGCCATTGGCATTCAAGACCGAATTATTATTGTTGAAAGTGTGCCACATGATGAAGTACCTCGTTACATTAATTTGATGAGTACTTTAGTACTGCCTTCAGAAACCAGTTATCAGGTAAAAACTTTAACGGCTGTTGGTTGGAAAGAACAATTTGGCCATGTTTTAATAGAGGCAATGGCTTGTAAAGTTCCTGTGATTGGTTCAAATTCTGGGGAAATTCCTTATGTTATTGGAGAAGCAGGATTAATCTTTCCTGAAGGTGATATTTTAGCTTTACAAAATTGTTTACGTCAGATGATAGAAAATCCCGCACTCTGTCAAAATTTAGCTGAACTGGGTTACGATCGCGTCATAAATCAATATACCAATAAAGCTCTAGCAAAAAGTTTACTAGACTTCTATCAAGAACTATGAAAGTTTTACAAATTGTACCTTCAATCTCTCTGATTTATGGCGGCCCTAGTCAAATGGTAATCGGTTTATCGTCTGCTTTGGCTAACTTAGGGGTTGATGTTACAATCTTAACCACTAATTCTAATGGCGATGTCGGTCAACCTCCTCTAGATGTTCCTCTCTTAAAACCCATTTCTGAAGATGGCTATCAAATTATTTATTTTCCCTGTTCTCCATTTCGTCGTTATAAATTTTCTCTAGGTTTACTTAGTTGGTTGGCTAAAGAAGCGCATAACTATGATATAGCCCATATTCATGCTTTATTTTCTCCAGTAAGTACGGCGGCGGCTACCATTGCTCGAAGAAAAAATTTACCTTATTTACTTCGTCCTTTAGGCACACTTGATCCAGCCGATTTAAGAAAAAAACAACAATTAAAAAAGATTTATGCTGCACTATTAGAAAAACCTAATTTAGTTGGGGCTGCGGGGATTCATTTTACCAGTGATCAAGAATGTAAAATATCAGAACGATTCGGCGCGAAAACTCAAGATTTTGTCGTTCCTTTGGGCGTTAATTTTCCTAAGTTGCTCCCAAAAAAAGGAAAAATATCTCAAAATCTAGGAATAAAGAGTCATGTTCCTTTAATTGTATTTATGTCTCGCATTGAACCCAAAAAAGGACTAGATTTATTATTACCTGCCTTAGAAACTCTATTAGAAAAAGGCATCAATTTTCATTTTGTCTTAGCGGGAAGTAATCCGCAAGATCCAAACTACGAAAATCAGATTAAGCAACAAATTAAAAGCTCAATTTTATCTTCATATACCACAATTACAGGATTTGTTGAAGGCGAGGTTAAATTAGGTTTATTACAGGATGCTGATTTATTTGTATTACCTTCATACTATGAAAATTTTGGAATTGCTGTCGCTGAAGCAATGGCAATTGGTACACCAGTTGTGATCTCAGATCAAGTTCATATTTGGGGTGCAGTGGAAAAAGCGGCGGCAGGTTGGGTAACAAAATGTACTGTCGCAGATTTAACCCAAACCTTACAAACCGCATTACAAGACGCAGAAGAACGCAAAAAAAGAGGAGAGAATGGCAAAAGTTTAGCATTTGAGCAGTATAGTTGGGATGCGATCGCGCATCAAATGATTGCAGTTTATCAACAAGCAATTCATTAAAAGAGCAATACACACTCCAACTTTTTTAGGATGCTGATAAATTCAGACTAAAACGAGTATTACTAGCTGCTGTAAAAGTGCTATCTTGTTGCAATCTGAGGAAGTAAGTTCCTGCGGCTAAAGATTTTGTCAGATTAATAAAAGGTGAGTTAAGCGAAGGACGACTAGACTCAATTGATTCACCATCATCAATTTGATTATTGTTATTAGCATCAAAGTAAAGATTTAATATTGGAGCATCGATATTACTAACCAGATTTAAATTATTTAAGGTTAAGTTTAAAGTACTCGGTGTGACGATATTAAACCGATAAATATCTGATGGATCTACCGCACCCACAAAGTTTTGCAGGAACACTGGATTACTACTAAGAGTACCAATATTCAAAGCAGTAGAAGCCATTTCACCAGGATCGGGAAAAGCTGGTGCCATCGGAACTGTTGTTGCTGAAAAGTTTAGATTATAGGTGGTGTTGGTGGTTGTATCAGAGGCAAATACTCTAACGTAGTAAGTTCCTGCGCCTAAAGTACGGTTGAAACCAAACCGGTTACTAGAATCTGGAATGTTGCTAGGACGAGAGAAAATCTGTTCTGACGTACCACCTTCGTTAATATTATTGGCGTTACTGTCATAAATAATTTCTAAATTTAATGGTTTATTAGACCCACTAATTGAAATATTAACATCTGAGGTTGTCGGAATCAAAATTCGATAAATATCGGTTAAATCAGTACTACTAATTTGCTGAGTAATAGTTCCACTACGTCTACTGTTGAAAATTCCTAAATTAGCAGCCGTTGTCAGGTTATTATTATCATTTCCTGGATCAATACCTCCTGGAATAGCCAAAGGTAAATTACCTGGTATTCGTTCTTCACGGAAACCAATTCCTTCAAAATGATTTAAGGCTTGCTGATTGGTGACGATTCCATTTATTCCTAAATCGGGATTATTGATTCGGTAAGAATTGACATTAAAATATTCTGATGCTTGTCTACCTTCATTAATTCCAAAAAATTCAAAATGGTCTAAAAGTTGTTGGCTACCCATTCCGGCTAAATCGAGGTTATTCTGAGGATTAACATAAAATACTGGAGCATAAGAAAGGGATAAACGACGACCCTCAAAAACTCCATTTGTTCCCACATGTTGTAATAATCCTGAATACGATATATTTGCGGCTTTTATATCTGGGTTCGCTGCTTCATAAATTCCTAGATCAATCACTGGAGAGAAACGGCGTTCTTCATTAATTCCAAAGCGTCGTAAATGATCTAACAATTGTGGTTGAGTTAAACCCGCTAAATCAGCATTAGCACTTCGATAAAAGCCTAGATCGACTAAAGCCGAAGTCCGTCTATTTTCATTAATTCCAGAAATTTGATAATGATTAAAAAGTCCTTCGTTAGTGGTTACTCCGTTTGAGGCTAAATCTAAATTGGCTCTTTGATAAAAACTTAAATCAAAAAAGGGTGAAAATCGTCTACCTTCTGCTACACCAAAATTAGAAAGATGATTATAAAGACTAGGTGCATCAAATGAAGATAAATCACTATTACTAGCTCGATAGAAATTTAGATCGACAAACCGAGAAAATAATCTATTTTCAGTAATCCCAGTACTAAAAAAATGGGCGGTAGCCTGCTCGTCTGTTGTCAATCCGTTTAAGGCTAAATCTGGATTCACTTCACGATAATAGCCAACATCAAATAAATTCACTGCCATGATTATTACGTCTCAAATAATTGTTTTCTATTTTACAGCAATAGACTTAGAAATAGGTTAGAAAAACTAACTCAAGAATTTTTAGGTAAAAGTATAGCCTAAGCTATAGGTTCCTTTATTTGTCGAAGGATTCGGTCTAATTCTGATGTAATAAGTTTGTGCCACTTCATCGGGAATATTTCTTAATAAAAATTGTGAGTTTCCTGACTGACTAAAAATAATTTCACCATCCTCTAAAATTTCATTCTTATTACTATCAATAAAAATCTCGGCTATGACGGAGCTACTAATATTGAAAATTTGTCCGTTAAAATTACCCTGATCTGTAGTGGTAAAACGATAAATATCTTGTAGATCAGATGTGCCGATAAAATCATTAAATTCAATTGTATTAAAAGTTGTAGATAGAACGCCTAAATTTAAAGCTGTGGCAGTTGTTTCACCAGGATCTCTCGATGTATTAATTCCCCCCAGTCCATTAGAGGATAAATTTAATCTATAATTCGTTGGTTGATTTGTTGTCGCTTGCTGCACAATCAGATAATAAGTTCCTGCTGCAAAATTTCCGCCAATATTGCTAGTACTACTCGTCTGAATGTTACTAATATACTCGTCTGCATCTAACACCCCATTACCATTACGATCGACAACTAAGAAGTAATTTACTGGAGCCGTTAAATTATTAATTTGTAAGCTGACATTAGAAGGAAAAGCAACGGTAAAACGATAAACATCGATCGCACCACTATTATTAACCGCTTCATTGATAATGCCACTTCTACCACTGGTAAACGCACCTAAATTAGTGGCATTTCCGAAGAAAGTTCCTGGTGTTCCTGAAAGTGCGATCGCAATGCTATTCGCTCTTCGTCCTTCATGTAAACCGATGATTTCATAATGATTAAGTGCTTGTTGACTACTCAAACCACCTTGTAATAAGTCTGAATTATTTCCTAAATAGAATCCTCCACTATAAGAGTCGGATGACTGTCTATATTCATTGATTCCAAAATTAACAAAATGGTTTAAAAGTTGTTGGCTACCCATTCCAGTTAAGTCAGAGTTAGCAATAGAATAAAAAACAGGATCATAAGATGCACTAAGGCGACGACCTTCAGTTGAACCGGTTAAAACAAGATGATTGAATAACGTCCCATTATCTAAATACGCTAAATCGGGATTATAATCTCGATAAAAATCTAAATCAACAATGGGTGAAAAACGTTGCCCTTGGCGAAGTCCAGAGGATTGTAATTCCCGAAATGCGAGACCCCGATTATTATTAACTGCGGCTCTTGTAGCGGCTAAATCTTTGTAAGAGTCCAGATATTGTAAATAAAAATTAACATCAACAAAGGGTGATGATTTACGTCCTTCATTTATCCCCGATACTTTAAAATGTTCTAACAATCCTGCATTATCAAAAGCTCCAAGCTCACTACTATAAGTTTGTCGATAATATTGGATATCAAAGAAAGGGGAAAATCGTCTATTCTCATTGATTACTGATAAGACTGAAGCTTGAACATGATTAAACAAACCTTCATTATCTAAACCAGCCTGAATTAAGTCAGGATTAGCCATTTGATAAAATTGGGTATCGTAGAAAGGGGAAAAGCGTCGCCCTTCTTTAACACCATTATTCGCCAAATGATTGTAGAGCGATAGATTATCTAAAGAAGCTAAATCTGAATTACTTGCTCGATAAAAACTCAGATCAGCCAATCGAGAAAACTGTCTGCCTGCTTCAAAAACACCATATGTAAAAAAATGATTGGTGAGTTGTTCGTCTGTTATCACTCCGTTTATGGCTAAATCTGGATTAGCTTGACGATAGTAGTTAACATCAAATAAATTAGCTGTCATGATTACACCCCGATCCTAATTTTTTTTCTTAATCAACATTTAAACTAATATAGTTTATTTTTGAAAAAAAAATGGGTATATAAAAAAATAGCTATATTTTTAGATAAC
The DNA here is from genome assembly GCF_003007785.1 of Aphanothece hegewaldii CCALA 016. Taxonomy (GTDB): domain Bacteria; phylum Cyanobacteriota; class Cyanobacteriia; order Cyanobacteriales; family Microcystaceae; genus Chroococcus; species Chroococcus hegewaldii. Next base: position 86,853 of record NZ_PXOH01000005.1, read on the forward strand.
TAATTTTTTATTCCCAGTTTTATTAACATAAATATTTTTCTAAGTCAAGCTTTTTGGCTTAGTTTTGTGGATAAGTTGGAAAGATTTCTCTTGGGAAATCTTCGGCGGTTAAACAAGTTTTCATCGCTTGTACAGGTGATGTTTCTTCGCCATTCCGAGACAGTGCAATCACGCATTCTGAATAACGACCAGGTAACAAACTGCGCCGACAAGACTCCAAAGAAAACAGAGAGGGATCGGACTCTATTTTAGAAGATGCTTCTAGACTTAAAGGTGTTCCTTCTTCCGATTGATAAGAACCTGTTGTCGTTGTGGGCGCTAAAGGTATTGCACGATTAATATCTGTGACGCAATTGGCTAAATCAACGGGTCGTCTGACTTGGTAACAAGCTTCTAGGGCATCTTCGGGATTAATCGACGTTCTGCCTTTAATTTGACTGACGCATCTCGATAATTCTTTGGGAATGAGGGCATCAGAACAGGCTACTTTGGCTTTGGTGACTGGTACACCTGTTCCCTGAATCTGCTGTACACATACATCAAATTGATTGCGGGCATCGGCTGGCATCGTTGGAAATACCCACATTCCTAAACCGGCGGGAAGTGTGGCGATCGCTCCCCAAATCGTAAGCTTTTTCATGTCTTTTTAAACATATCTCATAAAATTACTAGCATCTTAGCTAGAGAGACGAACCAGATCAAGCGTTATTGTGCCAAAAGGGAATAGATACACACCATTCCCTTAATTTTAATTAGTATTCTGGTACATTTGAATCGACTTCTCGACTCCATGCGGTAATACCACCTTTAACGTTTGTGCCTTCGATTCCTGCAGATCGAAGAATACCGAGCGCTTTGGCAGAACGACCCCCCATCTTACAATGAGCAATCAAGCGATGACCATTGACTAATTCTTTAACTTGTGCTATGCCCGAACCCTGTTCAATATCGGGTAAAGGAACTAAAATCGCCCCAGGAATTCTCGCAATTTCGTATTCATTGGGGTTTCGCACATCAATCAAGACATAATCATCAGCATCACTATCTAAAAGCTGTTTCAATTCAACAACCGTCATTTCAGAAAGTTCCATCGCTTGTTGTGCCTCCTGTGCTTTGGCTTGAGGTATACCACAGAACTGCTCGTAATCAATCAGTTTTTCAATGATAGGACGCTCTGGATTCGGTCTGAGTTTCAATTCTCTAAATTTCATATCCCAAGCGTTATAGAGCAATAAACGCCCACTCAGGGTATTTTCTGCACCGAGAATAATCTTAATCGTTTCGGTCGCTTGAATCGTTCCAATCACACCAGGAAGCACCCCTAAAACGCCTCCTTCGGCACAAGAGGGAACCATTCCAGGTGGTGGGGGTTCTGGATATAAATCACGGTAATTGGGGCCGCCTTGATAGTTAAAAACGGTTGCTTGTCCTTCAAAGCGGAAAATTGAACCGTAAACGTTGGGTTTATCTAATAAAACGCAAGCATCATTCGTTAAATAGCGCGTCGGGAAATTATCGGTCCCATCAATCACAATGTCATAGGGTGCGAGAATTTCTAACGCATTCGCCGAACTAAGCTGAGTGTTATACAAATCAACTTGACAGTCAGGATTAATTTCTAAAATACGATTTTTTGCCGATTCGATTTTAGGTTTTCCTACCCAAGAGGTACCATGAATAATTTGACGTTGTAAGTTAGAAGTATCAACGATGTCGAAATCAACAATACCAATTCTGCCAATTCCTGCCGCAGCTAGATAAAGAATGAGAGGTGAACCGAGTCCACCTGTACCAATACAAAGTACACTAGCGGCTTTGAGTTTTTTTTGTCCTTCTAGCCCAACTTCGGGCAAAATAATATGGCGAGAATAACGTTGATATTCCTCAAAAGAGAGTACAATCTCTTCCAAGTTAGGATTTAGCATAGTCGTTTTTAAACCCCTTTTGAGGTCTTAAATATACAGAGGCGCAAGAACTGTATTTTAGCAAATCTTGTTAAACTAGCTATCGTTTCATTGTTTATCTTACTTAACGTTTCTTTATAATGTATTGGTCGCAAAAGTATTACATTGATTCATGTCACCCGATTGAATACCACGCGTAAACCAGCGAACTCGTTGTTCTGAGGTTCCATGAGTAAAAGAGTCGGGAACAACATAACCTCTAGCTTTAGACTGTAAGCGATCGTCTCCAATTTGACTAGCGGCGTTCAGTGCTTCTTCAATGTCACCTTGTTCTAGAATATTTCTTTCTCTTTGAGCCTGATTCGCCCAAACTCCCGCTAAACAATCCGCTTGTAACTCTAAACGGACTGAGAGTTGATTGGACTGTGTTTCACTCGCTCTACGACGCGCTGCATCAACTTGTTGACTAATTCCAAGTAATGTTTGTACATGATGTCCCACTTCATGAGCAAGGACATAAGCTTGAGCAAAGTCACCAGGTGCATTGTGTCGATTTTGCAAGTCTCGATAAAAGCTTAAATCAATATAAACTTTTTGATCTCTAGGGCAGTAAAAAGGCCCCATTGCTGCTTGTGCATAACCGCACGCTGAGTCAACTGAGCCCGAAAAAAGAACTAATTTAGGTTCAACGTATTCTCTTCCCATTTGGCGAAATTGTCTTGTCCAAACATCTTCGGTATCCGCTAAAACAACGGAAACAAAATCTTTTAATGGTTCTTCTTCTGGTGTACCTTGTCTTGTTCCCGATGATGGGGCGGTTTGTTGATTGATTCCTGATTCTAATATAATCGATGGATCAATTCCTAAAAAGAGCGCGATTAAAGCTAAAACAATTGCTCCTAAACCACCGCCGACAACTGGAGTCATTCCCATACCTCGACGATCTTCTACGTTGCCACTTCTTCGCCCCATTTGCCAACGCATAATTTAAGCTCCCAATTTTTTAGATTATTATACAGAATATCTGTTTTTGATTTAGCTATCTATTAGACCAAAGAACGATTTTTAATACTTTACACTGCCCCAAAGATTTTTTCTAAACTATCTTTTAACGTATCTTCCATGACAATTTGATTGTCATAAATAACAATTACTTTGGCTAAAGTGGGTAACCCATTTTGATCAGCTACTATGTATATAGGTTCTACATATAATAACGATTGTTCAATAGGAATAATCAAAAGATTACCTTGTAATACTTTTGAGCCTTCTCGATTCCATAGAGAAATCTGTTGAGAAATAGTAGGATTTTGATTAATGAGGGCTTCTAATTGATTTGGTCCATAAACCAATTGTTGTTTAGGAAATTGATATAGTAATAATTTGCCATAATTGGGTGTATCAGATCGCGCAGCTAACCAACCAATTAAATTAGGGCGACTGGTTGGGGTATAAGGTTGCAATAAGACAAATTCTTCTGAGGGTTCTTCTGGCAATCTCATAATTAAATGATAAGGTTTGACTTCTTGTTGTTCATTTCCATAAATTTCTATCGGAATTTGCCATTGATCCTCACGATTATAAAAAACTTGTGGATCGATCATGTGATAAGTTAATAAATGCTCGGCTTGAGTTCTAAAAAAATCTTCGGGATAGCGGAGATGAATTTGTAAATTTTTGGGCATAGCCGCTAGGGGTTTAAATAATTCTGGTAAGATTTTTTTCCAAGTTTGTATAATGGGATCTTGTTCATCTGCGATGTAAAAGTTGACTGTACCGTTATAAGCATCAATGACCACTTTGACTGAATTACGAATATAATTAAAATTAAATTTACCTGGATCAGAATATGGATAACGATCGCTGATTGTATATGCGTCTAAAATCCAAAAAAGTTTACTATTATTCGAGATTTGGGTTTCATTGCTAATATCAGCCGCCACAAGATAGGGATTTTGATCATAGTTTAAAAAAGGTGCAATCGCTCTTACTCTTTCTGTAATATTTCGGCGAAATAAAAGTTTAGTTTGAGGTGTAAAGTCTTTATTAAAAAGCATTTGCCAGTCTTTTAAATAAGTAGCAAATAAACCTCTTGTTATCGGCGAACCTATAGCAATTCCACCCGTTCCATCATAAATATTATAAGTGTTCTCATCACCATTGGGGAAATCAAATTCTTTGACTTTTGTCGAAGTAATTACATAATTATTCGTTAATTCACCAAAATAAATTCTTGGTTTGCTTATCGGAATACTTTGTTGTACTAATTTACTAGAAGTTCGTAACGCTCCTGGTTCTTCTGCGGTTCCAATATCTTTAACAAAGTAATATGGTAAACCTCCTTCATCAGCTAAATTAACAGGAGAAAGCGTAAAACCATAACCATGAGTATACACTAAATGTTCGTTTACCCACGTTCTAGCAGACTCTGGTAAAGCAGTATAATCTAATTCTCTTGCGGCAATAATAATTTGTTGTTTTTCACTAATAAAAGGATCATCTTGTTGTTGTGATTGAAATTTAATCGGATAGCGATCAACATCAGCATCAGGAAACTTATAATAAAGTCTAATCTGTTGTAATTGACGATTTGCTTCTAATAAAGGTCGTGAATTCCACAGACTAATATTATTTATAGTTAGCTCATTATTTTGTAATACTTGTGGCGTAATATCTCCAATTGGATTAAAAACTTTTGCTTCAATTTTATCTAATGAAAAAGCTGTTCTTGTACTAGAAATAGACCGAGATATATAAGGTTTTTCTTTTTCGAGTTCATTGGGTTCTACAATAATTTTTTGGACAGAATCTCTTAAAAGTATGCCAAAAAACATAAAACCCAAATATAAAATTATAGGAATTAGAGCTAAAATTATGCTTTTTTTGTGAGAGAGCGGATAAAAGACTTTTCTTAACAGGTTTCTTCCTGTTATAGCTTTCCAAAAGAAACAAATACTCGCAAATATAGCAATAAAACTTAAAATAATTTCTACATATTGTTGAACACGAATATCAGTAAAACTTGCACCATAAACTATTCCTGTTGTTGAATAAACTAATTGAAAACGTTCTAAAATATGTCGTAATGCTAGGAGTGCCATTAAGCTACCCCAAAGTAAACATAAATGATGCAATTGCTCACGAGTAAGACCTAGAAATTTACCTTGAGATAGACTATCAGCAGAGAGAAAATAAATTAAACAAACAGATATAATAGTCGTTAATAATAAACCTTCTATCCAAGTATCAAGTAATTGCCAAAAAGGAATTGTAAAAATATAAAAACTTATATCTTTGCTAAATTGAGGATCAATATTATTAAATAAAGTTGCATTTAAAAATTTAAGAATAATTTCCCAGTTCAAAGCAAATAATAAACCAAAAAGACTACTTAATAAAATCGAAATTGCTCTTAAAGTCCATTTTGTACTTAATATTACAGAAATAATAATTGTAGTAACAATAGCTAATTTTCTTCCATCTGTTATTAAATCTTTTCCAACTTGCCTTAACCATAAAAAACTAAAAGGTGTTGATTGAGATACTTTAATATTAGGTAGATAATAATCGGGTGTCCAAACTCGGTAAATAATTTGGGCATAGCCTAAAATAATTAACCCGAGCCAAATTGTCATGACTCCCACTAATATTAGTAACCAAGGAAAACGAATCTCAAAAAACTGAGATTTAATCAATGGTTTTTCTATCGGTTGTATTGAACCATCTATCATCTTCTCATATCTTTTTGGCTTCTCATATAAAACCCATTTCCATCGCTGGGCAACCGATAAATTATTTAATAAAAACCATAAAGAAAATAAACCTATACTAAATCCTAAAAGCAACTGCCAAAATAACTTTTTTAGAAAAACGCTTAGATAATCTACCTCTTGAAACCAGAGAAATTCAATACAGAACTTATTGAGGAGAACTAAGATTAGTATTAGTCCCAAGATAATGAGGAAAATTTGGGATTCATTAAATTTTAACCGTCTTAGCATAGTTGTGAAAAATATATTATTAATTAGATCTTGTTATGAGTCGATAAAACCTAGTTTATATTTTGAGCTACTCATACTCTACATTTAAAAAAAATTTTGCTCACTCAGTACATATATCTTAATCAAAATGGAGTAAATACTCAGCCTCTTTAAAGTTCTTTAATATAATATGAAGTATTGTAAAGTTTTTGTCTCATTCTGAATATAGTCTTTAAGATAAAAATTAAAGAAATAAAATTTTTTGAGGGTTAAAGTTTAAAAAGATTAAGTTTGAAATGTCTAAGGTAAACACGAAATCAATTATAGACTAATCACAATCGTTTTTGATCTATATATTTGTTGTGTTTTTGGCTTCTATCTTATTTTTTTAAAGGACAGCAAGACAACTGAATAGAGTTAAGCCAATCATTGTAAGAGGACGGTCTAATGTATGAGGATTTTACATACATCACAGATGAAAGCTTTCTCTCTAACTATTGGTTAGAAGAACAAGTCATCTGTCACCACTGCAAAGGAAGAAAAAAAGTGTATTTAGAAAACAGTTCCGAGGTGATGTGTGAAGTATGTAAAGGCAGTGGGATGATTAAACGAAGATATCAACAACAATTAGTAAATCAATAAAAACGCCACACAAAATACAGATTTTGACTGAATAAGCGAGGGAACTAAATAGGGATGGGTTTGATCCCATCCTTTTTCATCTCTATAGGTTAATGCTTAAACGTTATAATATTTGGCGAGATTGGTTTTAGCCAAGACAGCAAAAGCAGCATTTTTGGTAAAACCAATTTGAGCCATAATTAAAGATTAAGAAAAAATACCCGACAAGCTATGGGCTTTAGTGAAGAGTTTGAACTGTTACTACGGGCTTGCTATCCTTTAATCTATGTTCCCACACTTGAAGAGGAACGACTAGAAAAAGCGATCGCCGATTGTGCGAAACAAATGGGCAACCGTTCGGTTTACGTGTGGGATTTTGTCGATGGTTATCACGACAACCCGAATAATGAAGGAGTAGGAAAACGCAATCCCTTACAAGCCTTAGAATACCTAGAAAAACTCCCAACTAATGCGGGCGGTATCTTTATTTTTCGAGATTTTCAGCGTTTTTTAGAAGATGTCTCTATTTCCCGAAAACTGCGTAATTTAGCGCGTAGTCTCAAAGCACAACCCAAAAATATTATTTTAATTTCCCCGACGGTTCAAATTCCCCAAGACTTAACCGAAGTTCTCACCGTTGTAGATTTTCCCCTTCCTACCGCCACAGAAATTAAAAGCGAAATTCAACGCTTAATTCTATCCACAGGACAATCATTATCTGATAAACTCACTGATGAATTAGTACGGGCAGCCCAAGGGTTATCATTAGAACGAATTCGCCGCGTTTTAAGTCGTTGTCTCGCCAGTCACGGCAAAATTGAACCCGAAGACGTAGAACTGATTTTAGAAGAAAAACGCCAATCAATCCGACAAACACAAATTCTAGATTACTATCCCGCTACCGAACAAATCACCGATATTGGCGGTTTAGATAACCTCAAAGACTGGTTATTACGACGCGGTGGCGCATTCACCGAAAGGGCGCGGGCATATGGTTTACCCCATCCCAGAGGTTTACTCCTCGTCGGTATACAAGGAACGGGAAAATCACTCACCGCGAAAGCCATTTCTCACCATTGGCATTTACCCTTACTACGGTTAGACGTAGGGCGATTATTTGGGGGATTAGTGGGCGAATCAGAATCTCGTACCCGACAAATGATTAATCTAGCGGAAGCCCTATCCCCTTGTGTACTGTGGATTGACGAAATTGATAAAGCCTTTGCTGGCGTGGATGGCAGGGGTGACGGTGGTACAACTAGCCGAGTTTTTGGGACTTTTATTAACTGGTTAGCAGAAAAACAATCCTCGGTTTTTGTCGTAGCCACTGCGAATAATATTCAAGCTTTGCCGCCAGAGATGTTAAGAAAAGGGCGTTTTGATGAAATCTTTTTTGTCGGTTTACCCAACCAAGAGGAACGCGAAGCCATTTTTACCGTCCATTTATCTCGGTTGCGTCCGCACAACCTGAAAAATTACGATATAAAACGTTTGGCTTATGAAACGCCAGATTTTTCGGGGGCTGAAATTGAGCAAACCATCGTCGAAGCAATGCACATCGGGTTTAGTCAAAATCGTGACTTTACAATTGATGATATTCTAGAAGCCGCTAGTCAAATGATTCCCCTTGCTCGAACTGCACAAGAACAAATCGAATTTTTGCAAAACTGGGCAAATTCAGGAAAAGCCCGTTTAGCCTCTAGAGATGGTCGTTTTAACGATCGCATTCAACGTCAATTCAACTAAACTAAACTTAAAATAATATGAATCGTTTATCTGGTTTTTTACAATTTATTATCGGTTTTATCCTCGGAGTTGTCCTTTTAGCGGGAGCATCTGCGGCGGTTGCTTATGTGATTTTATCGAAAATGTCTTCGCCACCAGATAAACCCCTTTTCGCTGAAGAAAAGAAACAACAAGCATTAGCCAAAAAAGCAACAACAACCGAACCCAACAAAGCAGCAACCAACCCAGTTACCGAAGTCAAAAGTTTAGAAGATATTCCCACCGGAACTTATAAAGCTTTTGTATCATGGTCAGATGGTTTAAGTTTACGGGCCGAACCTAGCACAGAAGCCGCTAGATTAGGTAGTCTTGGTTATAAAGCCGAAATTATGGTTTTAGGAACCAGCGATGATGGAAACTGGCAAAGAGTTAAGGTAATTTCGACTAATCAAGAAGGTTGGATTAAAGCCGGAAATATTGAAAAGGTACAATAGTAGGATAAAAATCTCAAAAATAGAGCGTGTTTATGACAGCACAAATAGATTCATCAATCCAAACTTTGTACGAGCAAGATTATCAGCTATGGCTCAAGGCAACCCTAGAACAACTACGTCAAGGCAAGTTTTCCTTAGTGGATTGGAAAAACTTAATTGAGGAGTTGGAGACTATGGGAAAAAGCGATAAGCGGGCGATAAAAAGTTTATTAACTAGACTTTTTGAACACTTACTAAAACTAGCTTATTGGGAAGCTGAACGTGCTTATAATTCTAATAAATGGAAATCTGAAATAACGACTTTTCGAGTTCAAATTAAAGAACTTTTAAAAGATAGTCCGAGTCTTAAGCCTTATCTTTTTGAAGTCTTTGAGGAATGCTATCAGAATGCTAGAGAAATTATGGCTCGTTTAATGGGATGTAAAATAGAATTATTTCCTGCTCAGTCTACCATCTCTATAGAACAAGCTTTAGACAATAACTGGTTTCCGATGGAAAATAATCAATCGTAAAATATAGGCTTTAGATTTGCGTAGGCGTTTGGAAAATAAACCCATTTTTTATCAGGATTTAGTCTTATTAAAGCTTTGGAGTAAAAAAAATGCAAAATATTCAATCAAGTCAAGAAAAATTAGATAAGCTTACTCAACATCTTCCTCAATTAGAAATTGCTGAAAAAAAATTAGAAGAAGCAATCAAAAAAGTAAACATAATCGGTGAAAAATGGCAACATGAAAAATATAGCTAATTCAATAATTAACTATATTATTAAATTCCCACGTTTGATTTGTTCTCTTTCTATCGCTTCAAATAAAGCTCTAAAATTACCTTCACCAAAACCTTTTGCTTGCTCTCGTCTTTCAATTAACTCAAAAAAGAAAGTCGGTTTTTCAAAGATAGGTTGTGTAAAAATCTGGAGTAAAAGAGGATAATTTGTCGAATTTACTAAATTATGATCTATTTCTAAATCAATTAATATTTCTTGTTTAATTAATGCTTCTAATTCTAAAAGTTCAATAATTTTTTGCTCATTTTTATTAGAAATTTGTTCATAATAATTTTTCGGTACTTTTAAGAAAGAAAGTCCAGCAAGTCTCAAAGATTCAGTTAATTGAACGATTTTAGATGTTTGTAAAGCGATATGTTGAATGCCAGAACCTTGATTTATATCCAAAAATTCTTGTATTTGAGAATTCGGCGAACTCGGTTCATTAATTGGAATTTGTACACCACTCACTGGATGTACCATTACTTGAGAATATAATCCAGATTGTTCGGTTTGAATCCTAAAAGATTGTTTTTTCTCAAATTCTAAAACAGTTTCGTACCAATTTGCTGTGTTTGCTAACTCACCAGAAGCTACATTTAAAACTAAATGATCAATTTTATTAAAATTACTTTGTTGAGTCGGAATATAAGCAATTTCAGTTAAATTAAGCTCAGGAATAATCGGCGTTTTTCCTTGACGTTCAATTAAAGTATGTTTAAGGTTAGCAGGATTTTTAATTTGACTCCATTTCACACGTCCTTCTGATGAAATTCTTTCTTCTATGGGTTCAAAAATCTGAGCATTATTGTTAATTATCTTTTCTAAATCATCGACCGAAAAAGCAATCTCAACAACCCCAGAGGGATGTTTTTGTAAAAATTTTGTCACAGGACTAAATAGAGTTAAAGGAGAAGAAAGAACAAAAATAATTGGTGAATTATCTTTATTTCCTACATTTCCTACTACTTCAGTTAAGGTGTGGACATTCTCACCACTAGCAATAACCAGAAATCCCATTACATTAACGAACCAGTTTCGCCATTTTTTTGCATCTTCTACATAAAAATGAACATAATCAATATACATAAGCGCATTCTTGATTAACTTGCGATGCAAAAACCATAAATTAAAAGAATAAATGACTATCGGGTTGAATATTAATTTCCATTGGAACTGCTTGAGGTTCGGCTGTTATTGCATAATAAATCGCATCGGCCGCAGTTTGAGCAGTTAGCATTTTTTTTCGGTCAACTTTTAGACTAACATTATCCCAAAATGGGGTATCAATACCACCAAAATAAAATAAAGTGACCTTAATTCCATACCGTTTCACTTCATCGGCTAAACACTTACTATAACCAACCATGCCATATTTAGAAGCACAATAAGCCGAAGCCATCGCCATCGGATGTTTACCCAAAATTCCCACGACATTACAAATATGCCCTGAGTGTTTATCTTTCATCACATTTGCTGCCGCTTGACAAGTATAAAAACTTCCTTTTAGATTGAGATTCAACATTAAATCTAAATCTTCTGGGGTAATTTTGTTGTATTGTTTCATCACACCCGCGCCCGCAGCATTGACTAAAACATCGATTTGTCCAAATTGACTCACGGTTTTTTCCATCAAGCTTTCGACTTGGGATAAGTCAGTAATATCAGTTGGCACCGTTAATACTAAACCTGATGTCGATAACCCAGATGCTAAAGCGGATAACCGTTCCCTATTTCTTGCTGCTAAAACAAGGTTAGCCCCTGTGGTGCTAAGTTTGTGTGCTAAAGCGGTACCGATGCCACCCGTTGCACCCACGATAACAATGACTTTATTGAGCATAAACCTTTATATTTCTTTACATTTCGTATTTTAGACCAATCTCCAAAGATTTTGCTACATTTACTGCCAATTTTCTCTAGCTTGTTCAAGTACATAACTAGCAACTGCATTAATTTCTTGTTCTGTTAAACGTTCTTTATATGCTGACATAATACCTTTTCCATTTGTCACAATATCTGTTACTGATAAGAGTGAATCCATTTTAAATTTTTTTAAGTCTTTTAATTTAAGTGTTTTGCCTCTACGGATGATATTTCCTCCTTTTGGATGACATCCCGCGCAATTAATTTCAAATAGTTTTGCTGAATTGAGTTCATCGGCAAATGCTAAGTTATTCAGGTTCACTAAGACAACAAGCGTAATGATAAAAATAATTTTAATTAATCTAAACATCTTGAAAATTTATTCCTAAAGGCTGTTGTGTTGGAGTCCCAATTGCTCTGGGATATTCTTCTGGAGTTTTAAGGATTTTTTGTACATATACACAGTGACGAATTCCTTGAGTTAAAGGAGTTTGAAAAGATTTTACTAACGTTATCTCTCCTCCCAATAATGAAAGAGCCGATTTTAAATTATAATCTTCTTCATCGCTCCATTGACCACGATAAAGAATTGCTGTTCCACCCACTTTTAAAAAAGGTAAGGCATATTCAGCACACACACTCGCATTACTAACGGCTCGAATAGTGGCTAAATCATAGTTAGATCTATACTGTTTTTCTCTGGCTATAGCTTCGGCTCTTCCCACTAAAATCTTAGCATTTTTGAGCAATAATTTATCTAAAATTTGTTGCACAAAAACCAATTTTTTTCGAGTAGAATCGAGAAGTGTCACTTGCCAGTCTGGGTAACTTATAGCAATTGGAATACCAGGAAAACCCGCACCAGTACCGATATCAATCACTTTACAAGAGTTTTGTAATGAGTCTAAATTAATTTGAGAAACTCCTGATAAAGAATCCCATAAATGTTTCTCCCAAAAGTCTGAAGCTTCAGTAATTCTAGTTAAATTTAATTGAGTATTTCCCTCTAAAATCTGATCATAAAGAACTTGAAAAGTTTGCAGTTGTTCTGGGTTAGGTTGCCAATTTAAAGTAGTTTGCCAAAGTTCAATAAATGCTGGTAAAGATTGATTCATTAAATCGTTTCTAATTCTCCTTGATTAATTTTCCAACGACGATCGGCAATATTAAATAATTCATTAGGATCATGACTAACGATTAATAAAGACCAATGCTTTTTCAGAGATTCTAATAATTTAGACAATTGACGACGCATTGACCAATCTAGCCCCGCCGTGGGTTCATCCAGTAATAATAAATTAGGTTGACGAATTAATTGTACTGCTAAAGATAGACGACGTTGTTGACCACCACTGAGATCATGAGGAGAGGTATTCAAAGGAAGATGATCTAAACTCACTTCACTTAATGCTTGTTTAATCCGTTCGACTCCGATTTCAGGATGACCTAAACGTAATTCTTCTAAAAGTGTTTTGCCGCAAAAATGACGTTCAGGAAACTGGAAAACTAACCCCCCTAATTCCTGTAAGTCAAGAGAATTTAATTCTTGATCTCGCCAGAAAATTTCTCCCCGCGTTTTTTCTGCTAAACCTGCTAGAATTTCCAAAAGAGTTGTTTTCCCGGAACCACTAGGGCCAATAATCAATCCTAATTCTTGAGGGGCTAATTCTAAATTAATTCCTTTTAAAATCGGTTGAGGTGTTGCAGGAGGATGATAGACAACGTTTTTTAAATAAAGCATTAATAGGGAAATCTTATAACTCAACTAACAATCTTATTTTTATTGTGACAGATTATTCAAGTTTTTGAGGTAAATTTAATGAAAACAAAGTTAAACCAAGGATTGACAAAAATTGCTTGCGCTTGTTCAGTCAGCTTAACTATTCTAACTGGTGTTCTTCCTCCTAGTTTAGCGGGTGATCCCTTCCGCAACAGTAACCCCCGCGATATTGGAGATAAAACCGAGGCCGCATTTGACGAACTTTTTAAAAAAGGAAACTACAAAGCAGCAGAAGAATACGTGATCGTAGCCACTCAAACGGAACCCAATGAACCCTTAGCCTATGCCATGAGAGCCTCTTTAGCCTATACTAAAAAGGACATGGAAGGACTGAAAAACTATGCTAATAAAACGATTGAAGTCGCGCAAAACCTCAGTGATAAAGATCCTTTACGAGGCAATTTATATTTAGCAGTTGGTCACTTTTTAGAGGGGGGATATATCTTTCAAACAGAAGGGCCAGTATCAGCCCTACCTCGATTACAAAAAGTTTTTCAATATCTAGAAACGGCAGAAAAAGTAAACCCAGATGATCCCGAATTAAACTTATTAAAAGGATATCTTGAGTTAATGCTTTCTGTGAATCTTCCTTTTTCGAGTCCACAACAAGCTATCGAACGTTTAGAAACCTATGCTGCACCCAATTTTTTAGTTGATCGCGGTATCGCTTTAGCTTATCGTGATCTCAAAGACTACGATCAAGCATTAAAATTTATTAAAGAAGCTTTACAAGAAACCCCAGATAACCCCGAATTACACTATTTAACGGGTCAAATTTTGCGTTCTAAAGGTCGAAAAGAAAAAAATGTTGCCTTATTAAAACAAGCTTTAGATTACTATAATCAGGCTTTTAAAAAAGAAGATCAACTGCCCGAAGTTGTTCTTAAATCCCTACGTTATGAACATCGCAAAGTCCAAGCCGAAATTAGTGATTTAGAAGGAGGAACGCCGAAAAAATAATTAAGATTCACGATTTTCCTCTTGCCATTTAGCCCATAAATCAGGACGACGCGCCTGAGTTCGTTGTAATTGTTGTGCTTTACGCCAGCGTTCAATTTTTTGATGGTGTCCTGAACGCAACACATCAGGTACAGCCCATTCTCGAAAAACTGGAGGGCGAGTATACTGAGGATAATCGAGCAATCCTGTCTCAAAACTTTCGGCTTTGAGAGATTCTTCTTTAGCAACTGTTCCAGGTAATAAGCGAGTTACCCCATTAATAATCGTTAATGCGGGAATTTCGCCACAAGTTAAAACAAAATCCCCTAAAGATACTTCTCTTGTCGCTAGATGTTGCGTGACGCGCTCATCAACCCCCTCATAATGTCCACAGATTAAAATTAGTTGATCATAATTAGTCGCTAATTCTTTTAAAAGTGGTTGATCTAAAGATTGACCTTGAGGTGTCATTAGAATAATATCTCGTCTTGGTAAAATTTCTCTTGATTCCACGGCAGCGAAAATGGGTTCGGGTTTGAGTAACATTCCCACACCACCCCCATAAGGTTCGTCATCGACTTTTCGATATTTATCAACGACAAAATCTCTAGGATTGACTAAATTAACTTTAGCAATTTCTCGATCTAACGCTTTCTTGAGCAAACCCGACTGTAGAGGAGAGGTAAAAAAGTCGGGGAAAAGGGTAATAACATCGAAGATCACAGGCAAACTTTAGACGAGTTTTACCCCAATTCTATCAGATCAAAATCTCGCTTTTAAAATTCATTCCCTTGTGTCAATCAATGCAGTATCATTAAATAACGATCTGACTTCAACATAGACATCGTGCTAGGAGTGGGATCATTTTCTCTTTCAAAGGATTTCACTAAACCCTGAGAAAAAAGTTGTAGATGTTAAGTTGGCAAGAGGTGAGCGATCGTTGTATTTTTTAAATTGTAGTTTAATTGAGTTGTCCCCCTCGACAGACTTTGTACGTTGACAAAATATTTAATCATTCAATGATAAATGTACTAAAAACACCTGAAACAATGGTCGAAAACATTCTAAAATAATTTCTCGTTTCTGCAATTAAACTATGATGCTCCAGTCACAGACCAAAGTACAAGACAGTCCTATGCCTCAAGCAACCAAAACAGCTATACTCGTGATCGGTGGTGCAGAAGATAAAGTTCATGGGAAAGAAATTCTGCATACCTTTTGGACTCGTTCTGGTGGTGATGATTCAATCATCGGCATTATTCCTTCAGCGTCTCGTGAACCCGTGCTAATTGGGGAACGATATCAGCGTATTTTTGAAGATATGGGATCGAAATACATTAAAGTTTTAGATATCCGCGATCGCTCTCAAGGAGAAGATCCCCAATTTCAAGAATATGTAGAGGAGTGTACAGGAATCTTTCTGACTGGTGGGGATCAACTGAGGTTATGTGGTTTACTCGCAGATACCCCCTTGATGGAACGCATTCGCCAACGGGTTCAACTCGGAGAAATAACCCTCGCAGGAACTAGCGCAGGTGCCGCCGTCATGGGACATCATATGATAGCGGGAGGAAGTAGCGGAGAATCACCAAATCGCCCTTTAGTCGATATGGCAATGGGTTTAGGCTTGATCCCCGAAGTGATCGTCGATCAACATTTTCATAACCGTAACCGAATGTCTCGCCTTTTGAGCGCTATTTCCATCTATCCTGAACGTCTTGGGATCGGCATCGATGAAGATACTTGTGCCATGTTTGAACGAGATGGCATCATTAGAGTGATCGGCAAAGGAACAGTAGCGATCGTTGATGCTCGTGCTATGTCTTATACCAATCAAGCCGAAGTTACCGTCAATGAACCGTTAAGTCTGCATAATCTAAAATTACATATTCTTTCCCATAGCGATCTCTATCATCTACATAAACATTTACCCATCGCCAAAAACGCCTAAAAAAATGTTCAATCTGAACAGTTATCGTCATCGACAACAAGAGACAATATCAAACGGCTTCTTTGTGCTTCCAAGTTTGTGAAAAACGCAAAATCCTTATGAAGATTCTCAAAACTCAGACCCTAAGAGGTCCCAACTATTGGAGTATTCGACGTAAAAAACTGGTGATCATGCGTCTTGACTTGGAGGATTTAGCCGAGAAGCCCTCCAACGAAATACCTGGCTTTTACGAAGGATTAGTCAAAATTTTACCCAGTTTGGTCGAACATTACTGCTCCCCTGGCTATCGCGGTGGCTTTTTAGAGCGAGTTCAACAAGGAACATACATGGGGCATATTATCGAACACATCGCCCTAGAATTACAAGAATTAGTCGGAATGCCCGTCGGATTTGGTCGCACCAGAGAAACCTCAACCCCAGGCGTTTACAATGTTGTATTTGAATACGTCGAAGAACAAGCCGGACGTTATGCGGGACGCGCTGCAGTTCGGATGTGTCAAGCGATCGTCGAAACAGGTTTTTATTCCAAAGTCGAACTAGAACAAGATCTCGCAGATCTCAGAGATCTAGCCGCCCATTCATCCCTCGGACCCAGTACAGAAACGATCGTCAAAGAAGCAGAAACCCGTCAAATTCCCTGGACACTCCTGAGTGCTAGAGCGATGGTACAATTTGGCTATGGCATCTATCAGAAGCGCATTCAAGCCACATTAAGCCAAAATTCGGGGATTTTAGCCGTAGAACTCGCTTGCGACAAAGAAGGCACAAAAACCATCCTCAGAGATTCCGGTATTCCTGTACCTAAAGGAACCGTTATTCAATATCTAGATGAGTTAGAAGGTGCGATCAAAGAAGTCGGCGGTTATCCCATCGTTATTAAGCCACTCGACGGCAATCATGGACGCGGTATCACCATTGATATTAACTCATGGGAACTCGCAGAAGAAGCCTATGATTTAGCCAGCACAGCCTCAAAAAGCCGGACAGTAATCGTTGAACGTTATTATAAAGGCAGTGACCATCGAATTTTGATTGTTAATGGTAAGCTGATCGCAGTTGCTGAAAGGGTTCCCGCTCATGTGATTGGTGATGGTCGTTCAACAATTGAAGAATTGATCGAAGAAACTAATAAAGACCCAAATCGTGGCGAAGGACACGCGAATATTCTCACCAAAATTGTAGTTGATCGCACAGTAGAAAACATCCTAGAACGTCAAGGATACAACATTAGTAGCGTTCCCAATCAAGGAGAAATGGTCTATCTGCGGGCCACAGCTAACCTCAGTACTGGAGGGATCGCTATCGATCGCACCGATGAAGTTCACCCCGAAAACGTCTGGTTAGCCGAACGAGTTGCTAAGATCATTGGGCTAGATATTGCGGGGATCGATGTCGTTACCCCAGACATTACTAAACCCCTACGAGAAGTCGATGGTGTGATTGTTGAAGTTAACGCCGCCCCTGGTTTTCGGATGCACGTCGCCCCCAGTCGTGGTTTACCGCGAAATGTGGCCGCCCCCGTCATTGATATGTTATTTCCACCAGGAACACCTTGTCGTATTCCCATCATTGCTATCACGGGAACCAACGGCAAAACAACGACAACTCGTCTCACTGCCCATATCTATCGCCAAACGGGAAAAGTAGTCGGTTACACTACCACAGACGGCATTTATTTAGGTGAACATTTAGTCGAAAAAGGCGATAATACAGGCCCTTATAGTGCAGGGGTGATTCTTCGAGATCCAACCGTTGAAATAGCCGTTTTAGAATCGGCGCGAGGTGGGATTCTCCGTTCAGGGTTAGCTTTTGATCAGTGTGATGTCGGAATTGTGTTAAATGTTGCTGCTGACCATTTAGGACTCGGTGACATTGATACAATTGAACAAATGGCTAAAGTCAAAAGCGTTGTTGCTGAAGTTGTTGCCCCCAATGGTTACGCGGTTCTCAATGCTGATGATCCTTTGGTTGCTCCAATGGCTGAACGGGTTAAAGGGAAAGTGGCTTATTTTTCGATGATGCCCAATAATCCCATTATTGAAGCTCATGTACGACGCGGTGGGATCGCTGCTGTGTATGAAAATGGTTATCTTTCTATTCTTGAGGGCGAATGGACACTCCGCATCGAAGAAGCACTTAATGTTCCGATGACGATGGGTGGTATGGCACCTTTTATGATTGCTAATGCTCTTGCTGCTTGTGTAGGGGCTTTTGTTCAAGGTGTAGATATTGAACTGATTCGTCAAGGTGTTAGAACATTTGTTCCATCTGCTGATCAAACCCCAGGACGCATGAACCTCTTTAATTTAGGTGCTCATCATGCTTTAATTGATTATGCTCATAACCCAGCAGGATATGAGGCTGTAAGCGGTTTTGTTAAGAATTGGCCTGGCGAGAAAATCGGGGTAGTTGGCGGACCTGGCGATCGCAGAGATGACGATTTAATAACTTTAGGGAAACTTTCAGCCCAAATGTTCGATCAGATTCTTATCAAAGAAGACGATGATACCAGAGGACGAGAACGCGGTGAGGTGGCAAATCTAATCGTTCAAGGCATTGTTTCAGAAAACCCTAATACGCCTTACAAAATCATCTTAAATGAAGTCGAAGCTTTAGAGAAAGGTTTAGATAAAATTAGCGAAGGTGGACTTGTGGTGATTTTCCCCGATAGCGTTTCTCGTTCAATTTCCCTCATCGAAAAACGTCAGGTAAAGTAAATGTAAAAAAAATATCATGTTTTTTCTGTAGGGGTTTGGTCTCCAAACCCTAAAGGTTAGTAAGAATTTTTAATTATTTATCAAAGTTGAATTCTTCAAATTCATCAATATTTATTTCTTCTAAGCGTCTCTGAGATGATTTCTTAGAACTTTTTAAAAATAACGGAACAAATGAACCTAAGATAAATCCAGTTCCAACACTAATAGATAATAATACTCCAATAGGTATTTTAATTGATTCAAATTGTAATAATTTTAAGGAAAATGGGGTAATGTTTTGGATAGAAAAAACTGACATTGTAGCTATCCATCCAGCGATTAATAGTGATGTAATTAGGTTAGCGATAAATCTCATTTTGTCTCCTATTTGATTAAATTACTATTTAATAAACTATATATTTCAGTAATTAAAAATTTTTGATTAATTGCTGATATTTCTGCTTGTATTTCAGGATCATTAGCCATTTATATATTTTTTTTATAAATCATTTTGATTTAAAATCGCTCAATTATTTGCTCTTTAGATTTAAGTTTTTTATTCATTTTTTCAAGCAATATTTGTGTTCTTTTTGAGACAAAAAATCAATCCATTTTTCAATTTCTAATATTTTTTTATCTATCATTTTCACCTCAGTTAATTTTATTCCATTGATTCAATAATTCTTTTAATCGATAAAACCCTATTTTGGGTGACATATCCTTATTTAATAAACCTCCATAGGGCATAAATGAACCTCCATCGGCTAAATCCCACCAACTAATCCCATAAATATAATTTTTACTATAACAAATTGTATAAAATTGCTCAATCCAATCCGCTTGAACCGTCTCGCTCCAAGGAAAATGCCATAAACCGATCGGTTCTTTAAAATAAGAACTTTCATCGGTTTTAGTCGAAGAAGATACACCCAACTCTGTAATATGAATTGGTTTACCCAATTGACCAAATCGCTCTAATAAACGATTGATTTCAAACATATCTTGTTCAGGATAATATAATTGTAACCCAATAAATTCAAAAGGTATATTATTTCTTAAGCAATTTTGTAAATATTCATATGGACTATGTTGAGGTGGTTTTCCATAAGCGACATTTTCAGCCCACAAACAACAGTTATTAATAATACGAATAATTTCTGGATTTCCTTTATAGGAAGCTTCCGAGGCAATCTGAGTTAATTCGACAAATTGTTCTAAAGAATATCCTAACTCATTCGCCCAGAGAATTCCATGAGGTTCGTTAATGATATCAAAATAGTTTATTTTCCCCCGATAGTAGCGGGTAACTTCTTCGATATGTCGAGCAATTAAAGTTTTAATTTCGTCATAAGATTTTTTTCTCACTTCATCGGGAATACCAATCTCATGAAACCAAACTAAAGGATGTCCTTTGGGTGTAATATCGTGTTGTTGTAACCAAGTTACTCTCTGATTAATATTCGGCCAGTTTTTTTGCCCAAGCTTCGGTTCAAAGTATTTCCAATAAAACGGAATTGTCGCAAAGTTAAACAATTCTTTAAATCGTTGATTATATTCTTCCCCTTTTTCAGGATAGCCAAAAAAGTTACAACCAAAAAGAAAGTTTTTTCGAGCAGTAATTTTTTGTTTCGCTTGAAGAAACACCGCTTCTTCCCCTGCTTTTAAACTTTCGACTATACTAGAATTAAACCATTTCGCTTTTAGATATATATCATCTGTATTGAGTGCTTTGTTGTAATAAGCTTTCGCTTTTTCTAAACGAGATTCTAACGTATTGGGAAACTGAATAGCTTCTTTTTTCCAGACACTAACCGCTTGACTGACTCTATATATTCGCGTTTCAGCAAAAGCTAAATTAAGATTAAGGGGAAAATCTGTAGATGAATAACCCTGACCTTTATTATCCGCATAAAGTGTCACTTCGCCAAAACCCTCCACAAGCATTTTTAAAGCAATAGCAAAAGGAAACTGAGGAGAGTCAGAAAATAATTTCCCTTGCGTTACTTGTCGAGGAAGTTCTGGGATAGGATGATCTTGAAGATTTAAAAAATATAGATTATCTAAAATCTTACTATCTAAAGGTTTTCCTTGGCTATCGGTGACGTGTATTTCTATTCTGGGTGTTGCTGCTTCTAAAATACGATGTTGATTTATAATAACCGTTCCTACCGTAAATCCTCCAATACCCTGTAATAACTGACGACGGTTAATGTTACTCATGAAACGATTCTTGAATACCTGATAATTCTAAGTTTTTGCCGGGAATAATAACAATGAATGAATCACGCTAATTGTTATGCCTTCCTACTCTGCATCCGATACTAACACCTTTTCCCTTGAAATCAGTAACGCTGGCAAGCTATGGTTAATGCTAACTGCTGCTTTTTATGTCATGTTTACCTTAGCACCAGATAGTCATAGTCTGATGGTGCAATGGCCTTGGGTAGCTTTTTGGCAAATTGGGTTATTATGTCCCATAATCTGGCTATTATCCTTAATTTGGCATCACCATCGCTTAAAAATGCTTGGAAATGGGTTAGATTGGCTAATAGGAATCGCTACAATTGGACTTATCTTATCGATTTTCGGCGCAGAATTCAAAAATCAGGCTTTTTGGAATGTTTGGGCAGTTTTGGGCGGTTTTGGTGCGTTATATGCGTTGTCTCAGTGGTTAGTTATCCCTCAGCAACGTATTCAGTTACTTATTAAACAAGGCTATCTCAATATTGCATTTATTGTCATTAGTCTTTTCTTGTGGTTGACTCAAACCGTATTCCCCGAAATATCTCGTTTAAATGGGTTAAAAGCATTTGGGGTAAATATCCCTTTTGATTTTTCGGTTTTGGAGTTACGCAACTGGGCACCCATCGGACATCAAAATTATGTGGCAGGATATTTATTATTAGCATTACCGCTTTTAGTCGCTCATCTTATCCTACAACCGAATCAACGATGGTTATGGAGTATCGGTATAGTTTTAGGAATTGTAGATCTATACACTACCAGTTCTAAGGGCGGATGGTTAGGGTTATTGGGTTTATTTGTCTGTGGTTTGATGATATTAATTTTTAAAAGTCGTATTTCGCGTCGTTGGATAGGGATAGGAAGTATTAGCAGTCTAACGGTTTTGCTGGTATTCCTTTTTTCTAATAACCGTCTAAGACAAACTTTCACTAACCTTACTTCTGGACAAAATAATAATGAATTTGCCTATCGTTGGATTAATACGAATGTAGGAGGGATGATGGGTACTCATCACCCTTTGACTGGAATAGGTGTCGGTAATGTACCTTTAGCTTATCAAAAATATCGTCCCGTGTGGGCAGGTCAAGAATCGGAGTTAATCTATCAGCTACATAGTACCCCAGTGCAACTGTTTGCAGAAATGGGAATTTGGGGCATATTAATAATGATAGGAGCGATCGCATGGTTAATCTATAGTGTAATCCGTTATCGACCAACTAACACAACTGATCAAATTTTCCTATCGAGTCTGGTTAGCGGTTTATTTGCATACGCTTTCATGAGTTTGACAGACTATCAACTCGATAATATTTCCATCAGTGGTACTCTAATTATCTATTTTGCTTGTCTTGCATCGTTATTTAAAACCGAACAAAAATTCCCGCAACCGATATCTATTTTTTATACAGGTTTAGGGTTAATCATTGCAGTTATGATTTGGTTAATTCCAATTCATCGCGCATGGCAACTTTCTAGCCTTGGATTTTTTGCACTCAACCAAGATCAGATCGATCCTTTCATTTCCAGTCTAACGCAAGCACATAAAATTGTCCCTTGGGAACCCTATTACTCCTATCAACTCGGATGGAATATGGGAAACATCGCACTTACTACCCAAAACCCCCAACAAAGACAACCGTTAATCAATGAAAGTATTACTTGGTTTGAGAAGGGAAATATTGCATCACCCTATCAAGAATTTGGTCGAAGTAATTTAGGATGGCTACTATTATCCCAAAATTCCGCCAATGCGATCGACAGTTTTATCGAAGCTATTCAACTGATACCCGCAAAACAAGGTAATTTCTATGGATTGGGACTAAGCTTACTCAGACAGAATAAAATAGAATTAGCCCTAGATGCGATCGCTTTTGAGGTTATACGCCATCCTTTATTTATAACATCTCCCATTTGGCGATCTGCCCGAATGCAACCGTTATATCTTCCCATCATCGAAAGAATCTATAAACTCTATGATAAATTGCTCATCAATACTTCATCAATTGCTTTAAAAAATCATCTCTATCAGAGTCGCGGTGGTGTATCGTGGTGGATAGGAGATTTAAGACAAGCGCGTCAAGACTGGGATAAAAACGGAACAACACTTAGTAAAGAACTTTTAGCTTTAACGGAAGCAAAAAACATACCCGCTAAAAATATACCCGCTACGTCTTCTATGAATCTTCTTCTTGAAGCGTTTAATAAACCTGAGTCTCGAACAACTTTACTCAAACAAGCTTGGATCACAACAAAACAAGAAGAACTTCCTACCAGTTTAGAACAACAACTGAGTGTGAGTATGGCAAATTCTAAAAACTTTATCCAATGGCTAAAAGAAAACCCACCTATCATACAATATCGTAACCAACGGGCAGGGTTTGGCGTGAATAGTCGTCATATTGATGGAGTACAACCTTATGATTTCTTTCCAGTCGTGGAAAACTTAGCCCTAGCAACATGGTTTAGTGAAGTATTCCCCAGTCCTATCTATTTTCCCGAATTCGACCTAGCCTTACAACCTCTGCATCAAGAAATTATGCAAAAATTAAAGAATTAATTTAACCGTTCAACAACTCGCCGCTCATACCATATTTTAAACAATATGTCAAGAAAATTTTAAAGAGTTACATTTTAGATAGCTTTTAACGAAATGATCATTAAAATAGATGCGTTTAATATAATGGAGAGTCTAGAGAGCCATGATTTTACAGTTCCCGACGGAGTGCCGAGAATCTAGAACAAATTGAATAAAATGTTAAAGTTTTGAATAACCATAAGGTAATAAATAAAAGATAATATGCGCGAGTCCTTTGAGATCACTGAGACCACTGAGACCATACAAGACTTTCTCGGTAATGTTTTTCCATTTAATAGTCTTGACCAAGCAACCTTATTTAAACTAGCAGAGCAAATGAAACCGCTCCGCTATTCGATGGGACAAACGATTATGGCACAAGGGAAAATGAGTCCCTATATTGTCATTCTTTATGAAGGCAAAGCACGGTGGCTAAGTTACGATCCCTGTCAACAAACATCAGTCACGCTAAAAATATTAGAACCAGGAGCAATTATCGGCTGCGTTAATTGGGCGAGAAAACAGCCTTGTGAGGCCGCTAGTGCTTCAACAGAAGTAGTGGGTCTAACCTTGAGCTATCAAGCTTTTCTCAAATTATTAGAACAACATCCACAACTAGCAACCGAATTATTTGAGCAAATTTCCATATTAGAAGTTTTTGATTTATTAGGTTATCATCTAGCACAGCAAGCCAAAGTAGTAAAAAACTTGCTAAAGTTAACTCAAGAAATTCTTCCCTCTACTCGCATCCTTTCTGTTCCCGCTAATACTCGCTTGAAATTGAAACAAAGCCCATTAGGTGATCCTAATTGGGTTTGGTTAGTGAGTGGTGGAGGACAAGTATTAGGATTTCCCATTGGTAGTCGTTTTAACCCAACAACAGAAGAAATTACTTTACGTGTTTCAGATTCTGAGGCGATTCGTTTTTTGGCTATTCCTCAAGAACAGTGGTCAAGAATTGTCGAGCTTCAGACCGAACAAAATCATAATAACAACCATCAATCTAATAACAAATATTTAATAACCGAGCAAGCAATTTCCGCTCCTAACGAACTATTAGAAGATACAAGCCTTAGCGACTTTATTACCCATAACCCAAAAAACAGAATAAATTCGGCTTATATTTCGGGAAAAGGAAGCTTAAAAGCTGCGATGGCTTGCTTTCAAATGATTAGTCGCTATTTTAATGTTTCTTTTTCTCGTGAAACGGTTCGTAATATTTTAAATAAAAAATTACAACTTCATGGCGTAATTTCTTTAGATATCTGTGAGCTTATTGCTGAATCAATGGGTTTGAAAACTCAACTCATTACTGTCCCATCATCGAATTTACGACGTTTAAAGCTACCAGGAATGATGATAAAAAATGAAAAATTAATCATTCTTTATGAAATCGGCGATCAAGTAGTAATGATTGGCCAACCCGGAAAAGGTTTAACTCGTCGTTCAACAGATGAATTTTTTAGTGGACTAAACGAAGAAGTACAAATACTACTTCTTAGTGAAATGCAGAAAAGAGAGAAAGAACCCTTTGGCTTACGATGGTTTTTTCCAACTTTAATGCGATATCGCTGGAAATTAATTGAAGTATTGTTAGCATCTTTTGTGGTGCAAATATTAGGATTAGTATTTCCTTTGACGATCAGATTTCTCATCGATAAAGGTGATGGTAGTGTAGCAAATCTTAATATAATTGGCTTTCTGTTACTTGGTGTGGCAATTTTTGAAACATTATTAACGATGGCGCGAGATAATCTTTTATCCGATACAACTAACCGTATTGATATGAGCATGGGAACAAATGCAATTAATCATTTGTTTCATCTGCCTTTAAATTATTTTCAGCGACATCCTATTGGTCAAATTACCTCACGAGTTAATGAATTAGAAGATGTGCGGGAATTCTTGACAGGTCAAGCTTTAAGAGCAATTATTGATACGGCATTATCGATCGTTTTAATTGCAGTATTAGCTCTTCTAAGTCCTTTACTCACCGTATTAGTACTCGCTGTTATTCCTCTGTCGATTATATTAACGATCGCTTTTTCGCCTGCTACTCGGCAACGCTTACGTTATAAAGCTGAACAAAAATCTTTAGTACAATCTCATCTAGTTGAGACAATTACAGGAATTGAAACCGTAAAATGTCAAAGTCTTGAATTACCGATGCGTTGGCGATGGCAAGATAACTATGCGGATTATATTTCGGCATCAGTTGACGCAGCCGAGATAGCATCACTTTCTCGAACATTCAATAACTTTCTTCAGCAACTATCGCGTTTAATGATTGTTTGGGTCGGATTTTATCTTGTTTTTACGGGACAGCTTACATTAGGAACATTAATCGCTATTCGGATTATTGCAGGTCAAGTAACTTCCCCCATCTTGCGCTTAAGCCAAATTTGGCAAAATTTCCAAAAAACGACTCTTTCTTTAGAACGTTTAGGCGAGTTTATGAATTTGCCAGCAGAAGGCGAACAAGATTACGATAATATTCCAATGCCAGTTATTAAAGGTACGGTTTCTTTTGAAGATGTTTCTTTTCGCCATCAAAGTAGTGGAGCATTCCAATTAAATAAAATTAATTTAACAATTCCGATGGGAACATCAGTAGCGCTCGTTGGTGGTAGTGGTGCAGGAAAAAGTACTTTAATGGATTTACTGGCTAGACTATATAAACCAGAATTTGGACGCATTGTTATTGATGGCTATGATATTAATAAAGTTGAACTGTTTTCATTACGCCAACAAATTAGTATTGTGCCTCAAGAAACAATGTTGTTTGAAGGTTCAATTAAAGATAATTTGAGCATGACTAATCCAAATGCAACTTCAGAAGAAATCGTCAGAGCCGCTAAAATAGCAGTTGCTCACGATTTTATTATGAACCTACCCAATGGCTACAATACGATGATTGGCGAGAAAGGTTCAACGCTTTCTGGTGGACAAAGACAGCGTCTTGTAATTGCACGCGCTATTCTTCAACAACCCAGAATTTTAGTGTTAGATGAGGCCACCAGTGCTTTAGATTACACAACTGAACAACAAATTTTACTCAATCTACAAGAAATTTTTACTGAACAAACCATCTTTTATATTACCCATCGTCTTGATACGATCAAAAATGCCGATCTCATTATTGTTATGAAAAATGGCGCAGTTGTAGAACAGGGAATTCATGAAGAATTAATTAATTTAAAAGGTCATTATTATGGACTTAATCAAAGACAAGAATCTTTAGCATAAAACAGTTTAATTTTGTTTAAAAGGCGGCTGATCCTTGCTTGACTTTCAATCATGTAGTTAGCCGCGCCATCATGAATGCTTGGCGTACATTAACATTTTTATCTGCTCAACGCGATCGCTATTTTATTCTAATTTTCTTCTTCAATATTACTCACTTATTAATAGCGCGATCGTAAATGATGTAGCCGCCGCTAGAGCCGTAATCGTGCGAATATGGTTCCAGAATGTCCAGTTTTTAAGATAACTAACCCATAGATTCGCTCCATTTGTACTACTTGGCTCTACAGTCGCTAAGGCATCGTTTAGAGGCACATTGCAGACAATAGTCACACCGATTGTACCAATAAGATAGAGCAGACTGCCGACAAGCAAATAAACGGCATCAGGTTGATGCCACCTAGAGAGCGAAAAAATAGCTAGAAAGATGCAAACCGCCGCAGTTCCCAACAAAACCCCCATAAACAACGGATTAATCACCGTAATATTAATAGATTGCATCGCAGTAATGCCCTGTGTCGGACTGAGTCGTGCAAGAGCGAACCAGAACGAAGGACGAAAAAGCGAAAAAGACTCCAGCTATCAGCCCGCATCCCAGTGCTGCAAAAAGCTTTAATACGAAATGTTGTTGCATTGCTTGATCCTCCAACCAGTTGAGCCACTTGAGTACGGGCAACTGCGATCACTTACGCTAAACTTGTATCACTTGACTCGTCATTCTTAACCTTAACAAAGGTGAGGTCGATGATGCTAATTCTGTTTCAACGATTTATCACTCTTTAAGAAAAAAAAGTTATAAATACAAATTTACTGGGAATAATATAACTATAAAATTCTGATCATTTTATGGAATTCCTTTCATCGTTAAGCCTCTCTGAGTTACAGCCCTTTCTCAATAATCCAGAACAATTGACAAGAGAATCCGTCTCTTTTCAACTGGCAGTAGCTAACTTTCCTCAAACTCCCCGTCATCTGCTCCAAATTCTTATAGAAAGCCCTGATCCCCGTGTTAGTGAAGCCGCTCAAATGCACGTTAACTGGGCAGGAGAAATAGCCGATAATTGTACAGATGCCGTAGAGGAAAAACTAAAAGCGTGTCAATTGGGGCAAAACGATCGCCTAGCCGTCGAACTCCTGAAAATTGCTCCCGTTTCTCCCGATTTTCTCAGTCAATGGGTTCCGGTAAAATACTTGATGGACGGACTAAGTAACCCCTATTTGCCGCTTCGCTATCGCCTAAAGTTGTTAGAAAGACTAGCACAGGAACCGACTTTAGAACCGCGCTTGCAGGTAGCAGAGTCATCAGAAACCCCATTAGCTGTCTTAGAACAATTAGCGGGATCTCTAGAAATACCTGTACGTTTGGCCATTAAGTTTAACCCTAGTTGTCCACCCCAGTTAATACAGTTAGTGGAAGGACAACACGAGATAGCTAGTAATTGGGATACAGAAACCGAACAGTTAGCGATGTTAGCTCGGAGTCGTTGGGACTGGATACGCTTGGCAGTAGCCCAAAATCCCTTTACCTCCCCAGAAACCTTGATGTTGTTAGCGAGGGATAAAGTTTTTAAGATTAGGTTAGCAGTCGCCAAAAATTCCTTTACTCCTGCCAGTATTTTATCAGTTTTAGCGGAATCAGAGAACGAGATTCAAAAAGCGATCGCTCTACATCCCCATGCAACTGAAGAAATTTTACATCGCTTATATTCGACTCAACAAGTCGTTATTCGCAGCCGTCAGGATTTACCAGCCAGTATTTTAGAGCGATTTTTTAATGATTCATATAAAGATATTTATTTATTCTTAAGACAACCGAATACACCAACTTGGATTTTAGCTGAAATAGCAAATGTCGATCTTGAAGCACTAAAAGCCGATATATTAGCTAATTCTCATCGATCGCCGATTATACAAAGTTCAGAAGAATGGCTACGAGATAAAACTAATTTTTTGATGGAGGTGGCGACACATCCTCAAGTTTCAGTAGAAATTTTAGAAAGCTTAAGTCAATATCCAAATCCTAGAGTACAGTTAGCTGTTACTCGAAATATAAAAACACCTCAGAGTTTAAGAAATTACCTGTTAAAACAAGTAGTAATAGAGGCAGAAGATTATATCAAAGTTAATATAGCGAGCGCTCCACAAACACCAGTAGAAATATTAGAACAGTTATCAGGGGTCTCATCTTCTCTTAATACCATGACAGAAATGTTGAGTCAAATTGCGCCTGATGCCACTCCTCATTTACTGAACCGTATTAAAGTGTTTATCGATCGTCATCAATCACCAGAGTTAGTTTTATTTTGGATGCAACAAGGGCCAGAATTTCAAGCCTCAATTTTAAACGATTGGGATGACTTAATTGCTTCTCTCAACGAAGAAGAACAACAAACACTCGAATATATCAGTCATCAAAAATCTTCTGTTGAATGGAAAGGTAAATTTACTGTTGAAAGAGCTTCTGACTCAACAAGTACATCATCTAGATCTGACAGACTAGAACCCAAATATCAACTTCTTGATCGTCTAATGTACTTCCTCAATATGTCATACAATTGTGACATTACGAATCAAAAAATTATTGCAGGATTATTAAGTAATTCAAGTACACCAGTAAATCTACGAGAACAATTATGGCAAAAACATAAAAAAGAAGCTGATGATTTTAATCGTTATAATCAAGATGCTTCGCTTCGATTTGCACTAGGTTGCAATTTAGCAGTACCCGAAAACGAACGTCTAGAATATTTAGAACAAGCTCTTACTTCTGGTTGGAGAGACATTAGCGAAGCGATCGCAAAACATCCTAATACACCAGTAGAAATTCTAGAAATAATTGCTCAAAGTGGAGGCGGATTACAACAAATTGTGAAGAATCCTAATGCTCCCGTTCATATTCTTAGACAAGCGGTTGAACAAATCGAAAATTCTTCGGGACTTTCTCATACCTTAATCGATATTACAAAAAACCTTAATACTCCCGTTGATTTGTTAGAATATCTCGCTTTGGATAAAGGTAAGTACGGAGTATGTGAAGCTGTTCTAGAAAATCCTCGTCTCGATCACTTAACTAGAACTAAAATTCAATTAGAAATACAAGAGAAAGAAGAAATTCAAAAAGCTAATCAAATACTAGCCGAAAGAACAAATACTCCTTATGCTTTAGCCCAAGTTGTAGAAAAAGGCGATCAAAATGCGAAAATTTCTGTAGCGAGAAACCTTCAAACGCCAATTCACATTTTAGAACAATTAGCTAAAGATGATGATGAGACTGTTCGTTCTGTTGTTTCAAAAAATCCTAATTTACCTCTCAATAGTCTTTTAGAACTCGCTGAAGATGCTAGTTTTCAGATTAGACTAAGTTTAGCTTGTAACCGTTTACATCAATCCACACCTATACCAATTTTAAAAAAACTAGCTCAGGATGAATCAGATCTAGTTAGAGCCGAAGTTGCAGCAAATAAAGATACTCCTGTAGAAATCTTAACCAAATTAGCTCAAGATTCGAGTCATGAAGTTTGTCATCAACTGACTCATAATCCGAATACACCTGTAGAAGTCCTAGAATTATTGGGAGTAGAAAAAGGAATTGTTAATGCTTATAATCTAAAAACCCCCGGAACAGCTTTAGCAGCAGCAGTAGAACAAACCCTTGAAAAAGACTCACGCACTCAAAAAAAAATCTTTGAATTTTTACTTAGAGATCTTGAAGGCTCTCAAATGCCTGCTAGTACACTCGAAAAATTAGCGACTCATCAAGCCTCTTGGATTAGATCTGATGTTGCACATCACCGTAATACATCGCTTTCTGTATTAGAAACGATGATCGACGATGAATATGAGCCTGTTTTGCGGGGAATTGCCAGAAATCCTAATAGTTCACCTCAATTGCTAGAAAGTTTGTTGAATCGGCATGAAACTGTTGCGCGTGCAATGGTAGAAAGAAGCGAAATTCCGATTAATTTGATGGAAAAGTTGTTAGACCATAAATCAGAATATATTCGCCAACGTATAGTATCAAGACCTAATCTACCTTTAGAACTCGCGGGAAAAATAATTAATACAGAATTAGAAAAATCTGTCTTAATTTCTCTAGCTCGCAATCCTAGTCTAACAACTGAATTATTAACTCAATTTATCCAGCATTCTAATGCTAATGTCCGCCAAATATTAGTTAATCATCCCAACTTAACCGAATCTCATTGGCAACAACTTGCTCAGGATCGAGCCTTACCTGTACGTGAAGCCGTTGCGTTGAATGCTAAGGTTTCTACGCATATTCTTGAGATTTTGTCAAGAGATAGAGAAGCTCAAGTACGGGGCAAAGTCGCAACCAATCCCCGAACTCCAGTTAGTGTATTAGAATCTTTAGTACAAGATGAAGATGCGACGGTTCGTATTGCTGTAGCTTCTAATCCAAATTTGCCACTTTCCTATCTCGAACAACTCGCCCTAGACGATACCGTAGAAGTGCGTCGGGCTGTTGCCAACTATGCCCTTTTACGCAATTTGGCCCCTAAACCTACCTCACGTCAAACCAATCCGACTCTTATTAGCTTAAGCCGCATTTATAATCCAAAAACAGATGATTTAGCCTCAGTTCTCGTCGAATATGCTCAATCAGAGAATGATTTTGTACGACTGGTAACGTTGTTACATCCTTTAACCCCTGTAGAAATTCTACAACAGGCAGCGCAGTCTATCTCTTGGGTAGACCGTTACGCAGTAGCCGAAAATCCTGCAACTCCTAACACTGTAAAAGAGCAACTGATTCAAGATAGTAATCGTTTCGTGAGAGCAACCGCTAAAGCAAACCTATGAAACCAGAAACAATACAAATTTTAGGGACATTACAAGTCCTCATCGAACCCTCACTTTATTTCTATCTTCCCTATCATGAAGATGGCGGTAAAGGAGTTCCATTTGTTTGGGAAGTTGCAGAAAAAGGAGAATTTAACTTACTCAATCTTAGTCGAGAAAAAGGTTGGTTACGTCTGACTGATGTTGCTCCTGTCCTCAAAAGTTGGCAAGATCTGGAATATCTCAAAAGTTTTCCAGATTTTTCTTTAGATTCTTCCCAGAAAGCTTTAAGAGATACTAAGTTCTTAGAGTTACAGCAAATTCTAGAGACTGATTTACACAATTGTGAGGCTTTTATTTTACCGTATGAAGGTTGGTCGAATTCCCCTGGTATTATTATTGGACAAACACCCGATCAAGATTGGATTTGCATTGCACCGACGGTTTACATTCCATCTGAGATTCCTAATGATGTCATTGCGAGATCGCCTTTACCCACCCCAAAACCCTCTCAACCTCTCCCAGAACAGACCATAGGATCATTGCTCAAAATTCAAGCAATCATATTAGAACTAGGCTCAATTCAACTTAACGGCGATTTTGGTGGAGGCTATTATTATGAATACACTCATCAGCTTGTCTGTGCTGCTGCTCATACTAAAGAATTAGCGATTTTTACAGCCCTGCAAGCTTCAGGAACCCTAGAAATTCATCAATTTGATAGGTTATTTTCTGAGCGAGATCAGGAGGATTTGAGTTACGATCGCCTTAATCAATTCCTCAAGCAGAATCTTTCCCCTCTCATGGTCTATCGTTTTAGCTTCTGGACTGATGAAAATATTTATATTATCGCGCCATACGAGTCTGAAGATTGGCTAGGTCTTTATCTAAACAGCGTCTTCGTTTACAATCCCTAAAGGAAAATCAACAATCGATCGTATTTTCCATCTCCCAAGGGCTGATCTGTTTACTATATTCATCCCATTCTTGATATTTTAATTTCAAATAAGACTTGACAAATTCTACATTTAGTGCATTGGGCAACACGAGATCAAATTCTAGACAACGTAGGGCATCTAGTAAATTCGTCGGTAATGATCTGACGGTTCCAATGGGCAAAGGATCGGTGTAGCTATTATTATCGTAGCGTGGGCCAGGATCTCGCTTGTTCTCCATTCCATCGAGTCCAAGGGCTATTAAAGCAGCAGGCAAAAGATAGGGGTTAGCCGCGCCGTCAGCAAGTCGTAATTCAAAGCGTCCCATGTCTGGAATGCGGATCATATGAGTACGGTTATTCCCGCTATAACTAATTGTATTCGGCGACCAAGTTGCACCCGAAGCCGTTACAGGGGAATGAATTCGCTTGTATGAATTAATCGTTGGATTCGTAAAAGCACACAAAGCCTGGGCAGAATGTAGTACACCGCCGATGAATTGATAGGCTAAACTAGATAAACCTAATTCGCCTTGTGGATCATGAAAGAGGTTGGTTGTTCCTGCATTATCCCAGACGGAAAGATGTGTATGACAGCCATTTCCCGTCAGGTGAGGGAAGGGTTTCGGCATAAATGTCGCCCGTAACCCGTGACGCTCGGCAATGGATTTGACCATATACTTAAAAAAGGCGTGTCGATCGGCTGTAATTAGTGCATCCGCATAAGTCCAATTCATCTCAAATTGACCGTTTGCGTCTTCATGATCATTTTGATAGGGTTTCCATCCTAGTTTAATCATCCCATCACAGATTTCTGAAATCACATCAAAACGTCGCATTAAAGATTCTTGATCATAACAGGGTTTATTGGCCCGATCGCGTGGATCAGATATATTCTGTCCATCGGCAGCTAGTAAAAAATACTCACATTCAACCCCAGTCCGAATTCGATATCCTTTTTCTTCGGCTTGTTTTAGGACGCGCTTTAATACTAAACGGGGGGTTTGTGCGATCGGTTGTCCATCCATTGTATACAGATCCGCCGGCATCCAAGCAACTTCAGGCCGCCAAGGAAGTTGAAAAAGACTATTATGATCAGGAATAGCGAGGATATCGGGATCAGCAGGTGTCATATCCAACCACGCCGCAAAACCCGCAAAACCCGCACCATTAGACGCTATACTATCGATCGCCTCCATCGGAACCAGTTTCGCTCGTTGTACGCCAAAAAGATCGGTAAACGAAATAAGAAAGTAACGAATTTTTTGGCATTGTGCAATAAAGGAGAGTTTTTCTGTCATATTAGTTAACGTAAAAGGAAATCTCTAACAGCTTCACGAATAAAGGTTTCGTCTGGGTGGTTTTGGTAGGGGTTGCCAGCGCGATGACCCCAAATCGACGTAATTGGCAAATATTCGGCGTTTGGTATCATTTTAGCCTCATTTTGGCAGTCTTCTGGGGTAAAATAAAGATCCGTTGTCGCGGGCATGACTAGGGTTTTTGCTTTTATAGACGCTAAAGCTTTTTGATAATTTCCCTGATATATCGGGTTATTACTAACATCGCAGTTTAGCCAAGTATCGATCATGGATAATAAATTATGTGGATCTCGCTTACGGTAACTAGCTTCCCAAAATCTATATAAATAATCTTCGAGTGATGTGTATCCTAGTGAGTAATATAATCCTTCTCGATAAAATTCTTGTGATGCGGCAAAACTTGCATAGATCCGCGCAAACGTTTTAAATCCTCTTTCTGGTATACCATCAAAGCGTGTACCTGTCCAAGTCGGATCAGCCGTTAACGCTGAACGTAAGCTCATTAGAAATATTTTATTATGATCGGTGGTGCGGGCTGTTCCACAAAGTGCGATAATTTTCTCTACGCGATCGCTATACAATGCCCCCCAGTGATAC
The DNA here is from genome assembly GCF_003007785.1 of Aphanothece hegewaldii CCALA 016. GTDB lineage: Bacteria > Cyanobacteriota > Cyanobacteriia > Cyanobacteriales > Microcystaceae > Chroococcus > Chroococcus hegewaldii. Next base: position 121,284 of record NZ_PXOH01000005.1, read on the forward strand.
GCTTGTTGTGCGCCCATTGACCAACCATACACTAATGCTAAATGTTCTATCCCAAATACTTCTCGTAATAATTTTTCTTGGGCGTGAATATTATCTAAATGACTAAACCAAAATCCATCTTTTGCCAATATATATGTACTATTACTCGGAGAACTCGATAGACCATTTCCGAACATATTGGGAATAATAATAAACCAGCGCGTCGGGTCTAGAATACGATCAGGACGGATCAGCCATTCAAGATCGGTGTGTTGCGCCCCATAGGAAGTCGGATATAAAATTACATTGGTGCGATCGCTATTAAGTTCGCCATAGGTTTGATAAATGAGTTGTGCTTCAGGCAAAATAACCCCACACTGTAGGGGAAAGTTTAGAAGGGTGAAACAATGGGTCATTGTCCCAAATTATTGATTATGTTACGATTAACGTTGATATAACCTGAATCAACGTGTGTAAAATGTAATTTAAGTTTTTCGTGTGCCTCACTTAAGGCATGAAACGGGATCGACGCATATAAATGATGTTCCCCGTGATAGGGCATATTCCACATCAAAAAACGCATCGGCCAAATTGTTAAAGTGGTGCGAGTATTCGTAAGCGAGTTATCATCATTAGTGCAGCCTGTATGTTCGGCGAGTAAATACATCCGTAAAATGGGTTGACTCACCATCAAAGGAAATAACCAATACAAGAAAAACCAGAGCTGTCCAAAAATTACAGAAATAGCGATCGCACTGAAATACGTTAATAATTGTAAACGGACTGAGCGGATAACTTCTTTTTGTGCTGTTTCGGGAATGAAGGGATAATTTTCGACTTTTCCGAGAGCAATGCGAGTATGTGTGCGAATTTTTCCGATCCACCAAGTTAAACCGCTAACTTCGATGATATATTCTTTTAAATTATTGAGTTTGAGATCATCTAGTTCAGGATCTTTATCGGGGATCTGGGTATAACGGTGATGCCATTTATGATAGCGACGATAAAAAGTGCTGTTATAGAATGATAGTAGTCCAGCAAACCAAGCGACAATTTCATTAAGACGATTATTAGCAAAAGCTGTGCGGTGGGTGCATTCGTGCATCGGTGCAAACATAGCCGCTAAACTAAAACCGTATAAAATGAGAGCAGGTATAGCGATCGGCCAGTGATTCATCTGAGTAGCCCACAAATAGCCACTCACTCCCATAATACCAAGATGACCCGCGAGTTGTCGTATACCTTTTAGATTAGAGCGCTCGTTTAATACGCTTAAGTCTTGGCTAGAAAGGATTTGATTAAGTTTTGGATTAGTGGTAGAAATGGACATCGCACACACTCACACTCATCAATGATAGTGTTTTCCATTTTAAAATATATCTTTGGTTTGATTTGGTTTTTTGTAGTTTATGCTACCGTCTGGCAGATTTTATTTATTTTTCGACGATAGGAAATAAAAATCTAATCTAAAATAGTAGGAACATAGATATATTTTGAGTGAGGGATTATGATGAATCCTGTTGAAGTTAAATTTGATTCTTTTCAACTAACTGATGAACAGTTCTATCAGTTATGCCAAGATAATCGAGAATTAAAATTTGAAAGAAATGCTAGGGGAGATTTAATTATTATGCCGCCAACGGGAGGAGAAACAGGAAATCGAAATATTGAAATTGCTTATCAACTTCAATCATGGAGTCGTCAGAATGATTTAGGAATTGCTTTCGATTCTTCTACAGGTTATAAATTACCAAATGGTGCAAATCGTTCTCCTGATGCTTCTTGGATCTTAAAAGAGCGTTGGAATAATCTTTCCTCAAAAAAACAACAGAAATTTAGTCCAATTTGTCCAGATTTTGTCATTGAAATTATGTCGCCGACAGATAGTTTAAAAGCAACTCAAGCTAAAATGAAAGAATATATCGAAAATGGAACACGCTTAGGTTGGTTAATTAATCGAAAAACAAAACAAGTAGAAATCTATCGTCAAGGCAAAGAAGTAGAAATTTTAGATTATCCTCAGAGTTTATCTGGAGAAGATGTATTATCTAATTTTGTCATGGATTTAAAATTAGTTTGGTAAAAATTAATCAAAAACAAGTAATTTGATTTTTAATAACTTTTGTTATTCTTCTACAAATCGTTTCTCTTTCAGTCAAATCTACATCGATATCGGCTTGAATTTTAACAAAATATTAATTAATATTAAGAAAAAGTATTAATTAATTCTAAACCTGTGAAATTTCAACTCGGAACAATTTTCGATGATACTGTAACCGTTTTTTGGGGCGAATGGCTCGATTTACGCGCAAGAGTTGTACAAATTGCGGCAACTGGACTGGTTTCACCTCTAATTTATATTATCGCTTTCGGACTTGGTTTAGGTAGTGCAGTCGATCAGGCGATGAAACCTTCTGCGGGGGATAATTATTTAGAATTTATTCTCCCTGGTATGGTAGCCTTATCTTCAATGGCGATTAGTTTCGGTGGTACGACTTTTTCGATTTGTGGCGATCGCTTATTTAGCAAAACCTTTGAAGAATTACTATTACTACCCGTTCATCCATTGGCTTTGTATTTAGGTAAAATGTTTGCAGGGATTCTTCGCGGAGTCATGACAGCAGGATCAGTTATTTTAGTAGCAGTTCTTTTTACTGGCAAGATTGCAAGTTTCTTAAATCCTCTTTTTTTACTGATTTTAGTCTTAAATTGTGCAGTTTTCGCGGGAATTGGTGTATTAGTGGGACTTAGAGTGAAATCCTTAGAAAGTGTCGGACTCTATAATAATTTTTTGATTGTTCCGATGTCTTTTTTGGGCGGAACTTTTTTCGATCCGAAAACTTTACCCTTTTTCCTCAAAGTAATCGTTTTTATTCTGCCTCTAACTTATACTAGCTTAGGATTGCGGGCGGCTGCCTATTCTCCTTTGGCTGAATTTCCTTGGTTCGTGATCCCAATTTTACTCGTAAGTGCGATCGTATTGGCTTTTATGGGGGCGAATCAATTTTCCCATCAACAAGATTAGAGTAAAATCAGATTATACAGAGACTCTTTCAGATTAGAATTTTCATCCCTTGTGAGTAAATGAGTAAAGGAACACTATTTGATAAAGTTTGGGATTTACATACGGTTAAAATCTTACCTTCAGGACAAACCCAATTATTTATAGGATTACATCTCGTTCATGAAGTAACCAGTCCGCAAGCATTCGCTATGCTAAGAGAAAGAGGACTAACAGTATTATTCCCTGAACGCACCGTCGCAACCGTTGATCATATTGTACCGACTGAAGATCAAGCGCGTCCATTTGTCGATGATCTCGCAGAACAAATGATGGAAGCAATAGAAACCAATGCAACGAGTAATGGTATTCGTTTCTATAATATCGGTTCAGGAAATCAAGGAATTGTACACGTTATAGCGCCAGAACAAGGGTTAACTCAACCCGGAATGACAATAGCTTGTGGTGACTCCCATACCTCGACACATGGTGCATTTGGGGCGATCGCATTTGGGATCGGAACCTCTCAAGTTCGTGATGTTCTCGCGTCTCAAACTCTCGCTTTAGCTAAATTAAAAGTTCGTCGTATCGAAGTAAACGGAACCCTCAAAAGTGGTGTTTATGCAAAAGATGTGATCTTACACATTATCCGTAAACTAGGAGTAAAAGGGGGTGTAGGTTATGCTTACGAGTTTGCTGGGACAACTTTTGAGATGATGTCGATGGAAGAACGTATGACAATTTGTAATATGTCCATCGAAGGGGGTGCAAGATGCGGTTATATTAATCCTGATGATGTGACGTTTGAATATCTTAAAGGTCGTGATTTTTCTCCCAAAGATGAAGAATGGGATCAAGCGGTAACTTGGTGGAGAAGTATACGCAGTGATGAGGATGCGGTTTATGATGATGTTGTGATCTTTGATGCTTTGCAAATTGAACCGACGGTGACATGGGGTATTACACCAGGACAAGGTATCGGAGTTAGTGAAGTGATCCCCGTTCCCGAAAGTTTAGCCGATGGAGATCAAGCGATCGCACAAGAAGCTTATAAATACATGAAACTGACACCTGGAGATCCCATCAAAGGAACTAAAGTCGATGTTTGTTTTATTGGCAGTTGTACTAATGGTCGTATTAGTGATCTTAGAGAAGCAGCAAGGATCGCCCAAGGACATCAAGTAGCAGCAGGGGTGAAAGCGTTCGTTGTACCGGGTTCAGAACGAGTCAAACAGCAAGCAGAAGCAGAAGGTTTAGATCAAATCTTTGTTAATGCAGGTTTTGAATGGCGCGAAGCTGGTTGTTCAATGTGTTTAGCGATGAATCCTGATAAGCTACAAGGGGATCAAGTGAGTGCATCTTCCTCTAATCGTAACTTTAAAGGTCGTCAAGGTTCATCCACGGGACGGACATTACTGATGAGTCCTGCGATGGTGGTTGCTGCGGCTATATCGGGCAAAGTAGCGGATGTTCGAGATCTCGTATAGTTAAAATAACCTATGATTTGTAGGGGTTTGGTCTCCAAACCCTTTATTTTATCCCAACTTGACATATACTTTATCTAAAGTAAAGTTCAATCGTACTGCGATCGGGTTGACCCACCATCTCGCTTACAATTTGATTAATTGTCAAATCACCAATTAATGTGGGTTCAGGTTCTAATGTTAAACTGCTTTCAGGTTGAGTATCTTGTCTTGATGGATAAAAAACAATGATTTTTCGACCCGAATAAGGATTATCAGACGAATTTGTCATAATTTCCTTATTTCCTTGATTAAGTCCGCCAAAATCACCGACTCGATTTTTAGATTCAATTCCCTGTAAGTCTCTTAACTGTCCTGTAGGAATAATTAATGGTTTTGGTTCAGTAATAATAGATGTATCCTCAGCCATTGCAGGAACAGCAACAGACATTAAACTAAAAGAAAAGAAACCTAAAAGGGAAGAATTAAATTTACAGCGCGAGGATTTAGTAATCATATTCAAATTACCTTAAAAGTAGGGTTGGTGTCACTCCTCCATTACCTGACTCGCTGATTAAATAACTAAGTTCAGCCACAGGTTATTCATTTTTTAAATGCACTCTACTTTAAATGTATTACTGATTTTCAGTTTTAGATCATTTTTTTTGTATTTTTTTATAAAGTTTAGCTAGTTGAATTTACGGATTTAAGTCGTTTTAAAAAATGGTATATTCAGTAACAATACTTAGATGAATGAAGAATAGGAAATTTTACTTACCTTTCCTAAAACAGTCCATAAAAAAAGAGAGAGGTTGATCTCTCTCTCCTTGTCTTTTCCTTTTTTGTCGATGGGTTCCACACCCTGTTTTAGCTTTTGTTTAAGCATTTTCATTTGTTTTCTCACCTGTCGCTGTCTAGCTGAACCGCCTTTACCTTTGTCGTTTCGTCCTTGTCGGCGGGGTGATTCCCAACTTTTTAGGCGCATATTTTCCCCTTTTTACTCTGTAGTATTATACTACCATGTCTTTCAAAAAAGAGCAACGCCTTTATGATGACGGTTTTCCCTATTTATTCTTGAATTTGGAAGGATGCAAAAATCGGACGATGATCACTGCTAAGGGGTGTATCTGGGCAATAGTTGGGGCGATCGTATATTGTAGAAGTTGCTGGCCATTTTTGGGCTTTTCCTGAGACAAACACAAAGTCTAAAATAGTATTGTAGTTACCGCAAGTTGTCGGAAACTTAGATTTAGGTTGAATCCATTTAAAGATATTATTTTGAGTGATTAGATCATATCCTCGATCGTGAACACTACTTTTAACATTCCAATCGAAATTATAATCCCCCACTGCAATAATAGGTAAAGTTTGTTGACTTGCCCATTTATTTAAAAGTTGTGCCTGTTCTTGTCGTGCGACTTTGTTGGTACGATAGAGATGATTCGCCATAAATAAAAATTCTTGTCCTGTTTTTTTGAGACGAAACTGAACCACCAAAGGGGCGCGTACTTTTCCACCAATATTAATATTATTTAGTTCAAAATGTTTAATTTCTTCTAATTCATTATCTTTGTATAAAACTAATAAGCGATCGGCTTTTCCCGTTGTGCCTAAAATCGCAGTAAAATTACTTCCTTCGCCCTCTTCTGTGCCATTTTTTAGAGGTAATATCCAGCTTTCACCTTGTACTTCACTAAATCCCCAAATTTTTACACCATTGATGGGTGCAATATAGTTTGTCGCCAAAAAAACAGGATCAGCATCCCCAGATTCAACATTATAACCAGCTACCGTTAATTTTGTTATTTTATCTTGATTGGTGCAGCCGATTAATATAATAATTAGACAACAAAAGAATATTTTTATAAGTTTCATTTTTTTGATTTATTAATTACTTTTTACATTTTTCTTGATTTTGTTTTATTTTATTCTGTAAATTTTGAGATATTCCTAATAAAGCATTTTTATATAAACGCTCAAATTCTTGTTGAAAATGAGCCGCAATTACAGGATTTTGCAGAATAAGTAAAGTTTCATCATTTTGATAATTAGCGGAAGCAGACCAATTATGTGAGCCTGTAATAACAATATTATCATCAATTAAAGCAAATTTGTGATGGAGTTTATCACCTGATGGTAACTGAGGAACACCAACTGTTTTAATCGGATTTTTCCAAGGTTTATTATTTTTTTCATAACGACATTTATTACTAATAGCAATTCCTAACATATCTAATCCTTCACTATAATTAATAAAAGCAAAATTCGGATCGATTAATGCTCTAACTTTTACACCCTGTTGATGACGATTTTCTAAAGCGTTAGATAATTTTTGTTCAGAAAAAACAAACAAAGCTAAATTTACTGTTTTTGTAGCATTATTCAAAGTATTCTCAATTAATCCATTACTGGTATAGTTCCAAGTAATTTTTGATGAATTGGGAGAAAATTTTACAGTAATATTTGTTTTATCTAATTTAATTTGAATAGGTTTACGATAAGGTTTATTGACTCCATACTGATGATTTTGCCACATTAAATTAAATTCTTGAGTAAAAACTTTTGCGAGTTCAGAACTTTCTATTTTGAGTAAATTATTAGCATTTCCTCTACTTTGAGGATTTGTAAAATCGCCAATTGTATCACTTAATGTAAAATTAGCTGAAGTAATAATTACAGTGGATTGATCAACAATTACAAACTTATGGTGCATTAATCCACTACCTTTAGAATGATCTGAGGTATCATCAATGATGGGTATTCCTGCATTTTTTAAAATCACTAAAGCATCTTTTTGATTAATTTCGGAGGTACTGAGTTTTTTGTCTTTGTTTTGATCAATTAAAGCGAAATAATCTAAATAACTTTTTTGATCTCTTTCATCTAACTGATTAATTTCACTTGAGGTTAATTGACTGAGAGGACTACTATATTTATTTTCTAAGATAATTCTAACTTTAACGCCTTTGTGATGTAAGTTAGCTAATTCTTTAGCAAGATTTGGTAAACGGAATTCTTGAACTGCAATATCTACAGAAGTCTTTGCAGAATGAATAGTATCAATAATAATCTGTTCTAAATTATCACCTGGTCTGGGTATATTTCGATAAGGATCAGTATAATTTACTCCTTCAGCTTGATTTTGATTAAAATAAACTTGAATGTAGGTATCTTGAGGTAATGGTTTTGGACGTGGGTTAGCGGTAAGATGACCACAAGCAGTTAATAAAAAAAGACTACCCCAAACCGTAGAAATAGAAGATACAAGACGAGTCATCATCTCTTACTAATCTTATTAACGATATGTGATTATAGGGTAAGCGATCGCTTTTCCTTTTACCTCGTTAAAAATACGGGATTATTCTTCAAATATTGCTTTATTCTGTGATACATTTAAAGGGTTTGGAAACCAAACCCCTACACTTTTAAATTTAAGCTAATAATTCACCGGTTTCTTGCAAATAATGTAAGCGTTGGTAAATACCCTGTTGACTCAGTAACTCATCATGACTACCGATTTCAACAATTCTACCTGCATCAAGAACCACAATTTTATCAGCTTCTCGAATCGTACTCAAACGGTGGGCGATAATAATTGTAGTACGTGTTCCTAAAATCGATCGCATTGCCAATTGTATCGCACGTTCTGACTCATAATCTAAGCTAGAAGTCGCTTCATCAAAGACTAACACATCAGGATTAACAATTAACGCCCTTGCAATACCCAAACGCTGTCTTTGTCCTCCCGAAAGACGTACCCCACGTTCACCAACTACGGTATAGTATCCCCTCTTGAGTTCATTAATAAACTCATTTACCTTAGCAATACGACACGCTTCCTCGACTTTCTCAAAACTAACTTCAGGATGTCCATAGGTGAGATTATCTAAAATAGTTCCATTAAAAACATCGACTTCTTGATGGACGATCGCTAACCGACGACGATATGATGATACATCGAGGGTTCGTATATCTTCCCCATCGATCAAGATTTTTCCTTGAGTGGGTTCAAAATAACGGAACAAGAGTTTAACTAATGTCGATTTTCCTGATCCTGATTTACCCACTAAAGCAATAGTTTGATAAGGTTTAATTAGAAGATTAATGTCTTTGAGTACAGGACGATTTGCATCATATCCAAACGTCAGATGAGAAAATTCAACCTTACCCGTAAAATTATAGGAATAATCATCCGTATTCAGGTGTAAACTTCCTGCATCTGTACCCGATGGAAGGTTCATAAAATCATGTAAACGAACCATCGAAGAATAACGACGGGAAAACACCTCCGCAAGTTGACTAATAGGTGTCAGTTCCGCATAAGCCATCGATGCTACAGTATAGGTTGTAATAAAGTGTCCGATCGACATTTTTCCCTGTACCGTTGCAATGAGGGTAAACAACATAACTGCAAATAAAGACGCATGAATAACGGTTTTTTGCCAAGTGATCAGATCAACATAACCTTTATGGATACGATAAACAACATATTGAAACTCTTTTTCGAGTCGTTGTCGTTGTCTTTCTAGTTCTATTCCCTCTGTTGCAAAAGCTTTTACCGTTTTGATATTGGTAATAATTTCTGAAACACGACTTTGAGTATTTTCGCTATATCTATCGAAAAGTCCTTCTTGTCTAATTAATTCTTTGAGATCTCGCAGACCAAAATATAAAATTAGAACAAAGGAAATCAAAAAAGCGATCGCTGTCCATTTTTCAATAAACAGAATAATCACAAATATACCCAAAACTCTAGCTAATTTCGGTAATAATTGTCCTGCGAATTCTGGATAACTATAAGTATGGTTTTCGATCCCTTTAGCGATGCGGTTTGCGATGCGTCCTGGGTTATTCTCATCATAGAAAGATAGAGGAAGTGTGAGAATTTTCGCCAGAATTTGTTTTAGTTTATCACGTCGCGCTCTTAAGGATATTTCCCAATGAAACCATATTCCCATCCAAGGTTCAATAGGAGAACGCACAACCGTAACGATAAAAATTAATCCCATTAGTACACCCAATGATAGCAGTTTTCCGTCTGCAAATGGGGTTATATTGGCTATTTGGATGGTTAAAGTTTGTATAGGTTTATCTAAGGGTTGGTTGGATAGTACATTTAAAATTTGCCCAATTGCATAGGGAACAACAAGATCGAGAATTTCAAAAATGCTGGATGCAACGATGCTGAAAATTGCGATCGTTTTATATTGACGATAGTAACTGAGAATATCTTTAAAAGAAGCCATAACCGTTCTGCGGTCACTGTTGTTACAAAAGTTAACCGACTACTAATATACTACGATACTACAAATATTACAATTTGTCCACTCAGTAATCTTACAGAAGAAATATGGAATATAAAGTATATAATCTAGTAATCCGAAAGAAAGTTCTGGAAAATAACAATATATGGCTATTCCTTCAGAAATATTAGAGATTATCCACACTCTGAATCAGGAGTTAAATCAAATTGAGCAAGAAGCTAACAGAGGTCTTGAAATCATTAGAGGGTTATTACCTTTTTTTCAGAGAATCTTGTTTTAATTCAGTTATTATCAACTCTTAATAATTCATTATTATTTCGAGATAATGCCAGCAGACGAATTCAGATAACGGTTGATAGTATCTCATTGCCTTATGTCAAAAGTGAAGTGATTCAAGAAGCAGGGGAAGATTTAGGAGAATTGTTAGGTCGCGTGCTAGAGACTAAAATATTAGTAAGTAGAGCCGTTGGCATTTTGGAAGAATTATTATGACACAGTTATCGTTAAATTCACTACAACAAGCTAAATTAGCAGAAGCTTTAAAAGTTGCGCTACTAGCAGAAGAAAAAGCCTCACAAATGAGTGAATTAGCTACAGAAATTGCTAATAAGTATCAACAGTATCTCTATGAGTTGGCACAAGAAGCTACTGAATCATCAAATCTCTCTGAAGATTGAGCAGAATAGCGATCGTTTTATTAAGAATATCTTTAAAAGAAGCTATAACCGTTTAGCGGTCATTGTTGTCACAAAAGTTAACCGATTGCTACTATATTACAATACTACAAATATTACAATTTATCCACTGAGTAATCTTACCGAAGCATTAGGGAATACTGAAAATAGCCAGTAAAGTGTTTATATTATGAGTATTCCTGATTTTCAAACGATTATGTTACCATTGCTCCAATACACGGAAGATGAGCAAGAACATTCATTAAGAGACTCAATAGAATATTTAGCTACTTTTTTTAAACTCACAGATAGCGAGAAAAAACATTTATTACCGAGTGGACAACAAGCAACATTTGATAATAGAGTAGGTTGGGCTAGTACTTACTTAAAAAAAGCTAAATTTCTAGTTAAAACCAAAAGAGGATATTTTAAAATTACTGAACGTGGTCAAGACGTTCTTAAACAAAAACTATCTGAAATTAACACTAATTTTTTAAATAATTTTGCTGAGTTTAGAAATTTTCAATCTCCTCAAAATAGTAATGACTTACCGAGGAAAGCCAATAACGGTAGTTTATCAGAGACTGAGAGAACACCCGAAGAATCTTTAGAAATGTTCTATCAAAAAATTAGAGAGTCTTTAGCTTATGAACTTTTAGAAGCAATTAAAAGCTGTTCACCTGAATTTTTTGAAAAATTAGTAGTAGAATTATTAATTAAAATGGGTTATGGTGGCTCTAGAAAAGAGGCAGGTCAAGCCGTAGGTCAATCAAGAGATGGAGGAATTGATGGGATTATTAAAGAAGATCGCTTAGGTTTAGATATTATCTACATTCAAGCTAAACGATGGAATAATACAGTTAGTAGACCAGAAATTCAAAAATTTGCAGGAGCATTATTAGGGCAAAAAGCAAAGAAAGGAATTTTTATTACAACTTTTCAGTTTAGTAAAGATGCGATTGATTATGCGAAAAATCTTGAAAGTAAAATTATCTTAATTGATGGTCAGGCTTTAACTGAGTTGATGATTGACTATAATGTAGGAGTATCACCGATAAAATCTTATGAAGTCAAGAAAATAGATATAGACTATTTTACTGAATAAATTCTCATAGAGGTAAAGATATGGAATCTTCACTTATAGCTACTGTTACACCAGAAGGCAACCTTGAACTACCCTCCGAAATTAGGAAAAAAATTCAAGCAGGAGAAAAGTTTATCGTCACGCTGACAGAAGACACAATTACTTTAGAAAAAATGAATAAATTTGACTGGGATGATTGGGAAAAACGAGTAGAAAAAGCAAGAGAAGATATTGAACCGATGACGATAGAAGAAATTTGTGAGATAGTACGAGAGGTGAGAAGAGGTAATTTGTACTAATAAAATTTATTTAAGTTACACGAAGCTATTTATTTAATGGAACCTACGGAAGAACAATTTTTAGTCTTTAATGCTTTAGAAACTCTCGCGTTAATCCAAGGTAGCTTATATGATGAAAGGAGAGGTTACTGGTATATTCTAACTTTAAGTCCAATTCTACCTATTTCAATAATCTTACCCAGTGGTGAAATCGTTCCTTTACAATTTGTACAAGATGATGAGTCAATTTAAACAAGAACAAGCTCAAAGAATGCTATATTTATTTACGATCGCTCGTCAAAGATATTTAGAGTCTGGTGGAGATCCCAAGCATTCAGCAAATGAACAATGGTTAACCCAAGCAGAAAAAGAAGAGTTATTAAGTTTGGGAGAACAAGTATTTACTGAGCAATACATTAATGAGTACAAAAATCAAAAACAGCGACAAAATCAGCAAGTCATATAATTAATGCAATTTGATCTAAACCATTACCCCTATTCTTCCCAACGTCGCGTTATCTTAGGAAAACGTTGTGCGATCGCAACCAGTCAACATTTAGCAACATTAGCAGGAATAGAAATATTTAATAAAGGAGGTAATGCGGTTGATGCAGCCGTAGCATCTGCTATTACTCTAACAGTTGTTGAACCTACTTCTAACGGAATTGGAGGGGATGCGTTTGCGCTTGTTTGGGATGGTAAAATACACGGAATTAATGGATCTGGAAAAAGTCCTCAGAATCTTAGTCTAGATCATTTTGCGGGATTCGATGAAATGCCCTTACGAGGATGGTTAGCTGTAACTGTACCTGGTGCAGTTGCTTTATGGCGTAGTTTGTGGGAAAAATGGGGAAAGTTACCCTTTGAAGAATTATTTATAAGTGCTATTCGTCACGCAACAGAAGGGTTCCCTGTCTCACCACTTACCGCAGAAGCTTGGGAACGTCCCCGAAGTCTCTATCTTCCACTCAAAGGAAAAGAATATCAACCTTTTAAAGATATCTTTTTTCCCAAAGGACGCGCACCAAAAACAGGAGAAATTTGGGGAAGTCAGGAACACGCAGAAACTCTAAAAGAAATAGCAACAACAGGAGGAGAAAGCTTTTATCGGGGGAAACTAGCAGAAGCGATCGCAAATTTCGCCGCAGAGACAGGGGGAATTATTACTCTAGATGATCTTAACGCACATCAAACATTATGGGTCGAGCCAATTTCTACAACATACCGTAACCTAGAAGTTTGGGAAATACCCCCGAATACACAGGGAATAGCTGCATTGATGGCACTCAATATTCTAGAAGAATTCGACATGAAAAACTGTGCTTATGAGAGTGGGGAAAGGTTGCATCGTCAAATAGAAGCAATGAAGTTAGCTTTTGCTGATGTCTATCATCATATTGGCGATTTAGCTCATATGAGTGTAACTTGTGAGCAATTACTTAATAAAACTTATGCAAAACAGCGACAACAACTGATCCAAGATACTGCTACTTCTCTATTTAATGCAGGTTTACCCACAGGAGGAACCGTATATTTATGTACTGCCGATCAAGATTTAATGGTGTCGTTGATTCAATCTAATTATGAAGGATTTGGCGGAGGAATTTTAGTTCCAGATACAGGAATTGCTTTACATAACCGAGGTGCAGGATTTACACTACAAGCAAATCATCCGAATCAAGTGGCACCTTCTAAACGACCATTCCATACGATTATCCCAGGATTTCTCACGCAAGATCAACAAGCGATCGGCCCGTTTGGGGTGATGGGCGCGCCAATGCAACCCCAAGGACACCTCCAAGTCGTCTCAAATCTAGTTGATTATCATTTTAATCCCCAAGCTACCTTAGATGCCCCTAGATGGCGATTTTTGCGAGAAAATAAAGTACTTTTAGAAAGGGGTGTACCCCCAGAAATAGTGCAAGATTTAGTGAATCGCGGTCATCAAATTTCAATGAGTCCTCATACTATGTTCGGCAAAGGTCAAATAATTATTAAACAAAATGGGGTTTTAGTCGCCGCTTCTGAATCTCGCGCTGATGGATTAGCATTAGGATATTAGTAAAACTTAAAAATTAGTTGAAATCGCTTGTAGGGGACAAGCTGGGATACACTGTTCACAGACCACACAACGAGAACGTAGAAACTTAAGTCTAAAACTATTAGGCTCAAGAGTTAAAGCTTCTGTTGGACAAACCCCCGTACATAAACCACAGTCTACACACTTCTCTTCATCGATCAAAATTTCTCGACTCGCTAAAGAAACCGTTATCCCTTGTGCTTTAAGCCATTCTAACGCGGCTTCTAAGGCATCAATATCACCCGATAACTCTAAAACCAGTTTTCCCACTTGATTTGGGGCTACCTGAGCGCGAATAATATTAGCAGCAACATTAAAATCTTTGGCAAGTAAGTAGGTTACTGGCATATGTACCGTTTTTTGGGGAAACGTTAGCGTTACTCGTTTTTTCATGAAATCTATTAAAGTAGTAAATAATGTATAAAAAAATGGCTTTATTTCAATGACTCAAGTAACAACCGATAATCGAATCAGAAATATTATTATCGCTCTAGCTGCTGTTATTTTGAGTGCTGCTCTTTTTTTCGGTCTTCAAACTCAAACTAACTCAACTTCATTAGAAGCGCAAGCAGAACAATCTATCCCTATCGAAACTGCTTTAGCCAATGGTAAACCGACTCTAACTGAATTTTATGCTAATTGGTGTACCAGTTGTCAGGCAATGGCTCCAGAAATCGCAGAAATTAAAAAGCAATACGGCAATTCAGTTAATTTTGTTATGTTGAATGTGGACAATAACAAATGGCTCCCCGAAATTTTGCGTTATCGAGTCGATGGTATTCCCCATTTTGTCTATCTTAACAAAGGAGGAAAAGCGATCGCACAAACCATCGGCGAACAACCGAAATCAATTATAGAAGCGAACCTAAATGCTTTAATTGCAGATAGTACCTTACCCTATGCCTCTTCTACGGGTCAGACTTCCAATTTTAACCTAGGAAGTACCGAGAATGCAGATCCTCGTAGTCATGGCGCACAAGTCGTCAGTGAATAAAAATGGCTATTATACTACAACATCTCAGTGATGGAAATGAATATATCTTTTTAGGAATAGGAGTAGAAGGACAAAAAAACTCTATTTCTTCCCGTATGTTAGGTGAATTCTTTGCCAAAGATGTTCCAGAAAAATCTACACTAATAGCAGCCTGTGATTCTTTTGGGAAAATCGTTTGGCTGAATATTAATGATGTTATTGTTGTCGAAGTTGATGGCGAAAAACCCGCAGAAATATTACCCGAAACCATCATCACTACTCCTTCTATTCCTATTCCCGACGACGAAGAAAAGACGAATACAGAAGAAAAAAGCAATCTAGATGAATTTCCCGAAGATGAAGATTGGATCTAAACTTAAAAAAAGACTAATTTGGGTTATTCTTCCTCTTTTTATCGCGTCTTGTACGGCAGTTGTTTACCCCCAATTTCCCTCAAACCCTTCTACCCAAACGACTACAGTTGGAGGTGTTGAACTTTTTGCCGTTGATGAGAAATTCCGTAACCAATGGACAAACGAACTCGAAACCCAATTCCAGCAACGCTCTAAAGCTATTATTCAAGCTTTCGCTAACCCCCAACAATACGGAAATACTTTTCAAGAAAATGAAAAGCGATCGTATCCTAACGCAATGTTTGACTTTTTAGCCGGAAACCGAGAACGAGCGATCGTATACTTACAACAAGAAGACGCACAAAGTAAAGATCACGCACATACCAACGGCATCGATTATTATTTTAGTTTCACTCTCAAAGGACAAATCCGTAAATATTTTCTTTTCGGTTCTTTTTTAGATCCCGCATACCGTCAAAAAATGTATGATGGAGCGAAACAATGGACACAAGAAGATCCCCTAACGCGTCCTCATCCAATATACGGCAATGGTGACGGAACTGGAGAAGATTGGAGTATTAAAAGACGCGGACTTTGGGTAGATGGACGCAATACCGATAACCTACGTGCAATGCGAGAAACATCGGTTTATTTGATGGCAGAAGAGACGGGAAATGAAGCGACACGCCAACGCTACAAACAAAAATTACAACGTTATGTATGGGCATTATACAACATTGGAATGGGAGAATGGGACTCAGAGGTGTATCATGGGCATACCTTCGCGCCTTATCTCAATCTCTACGATTTTGCTAAAGATCCAGAAGTTAAGCAACTCGCTAAATCTGCTCTAGATTGGCTTTCTAGTGCTGCTGCAATTAAGTATTATCGAGGAGGATGGGGGGGACCGGTTAAACGCGACTATGGCGGGGGAAATACCGTTTTAAGCTCAGATGCAGCGCGAACCTTTTGGCTATATTTTGGAGATACGCCTTTATCTAACCCTCGCCCCACATTAGATACACTCTACATGATTACCAGTACCTATCGTCCTCCTTTGGCGGTTGTTGCGGTTGCACAGAAAAAATTTAATAAACCTGTAGAAGTTTTCAGTACTAAACCTTTATACGAAAACTGGAAACCCGGAAATGATCAAAAACCCGGTTATTATGAAACACAGTTTTTTGGGCAAACTTATCAGATGGGAAGTCTTGCGGGTACTTTTGCTGATGGAGATGTCGCACCTTTTAAGTTATTGGCTTACAATTCGGTTAAAGGTGTTGATTTTTTTGTGGCAAATACAGGTAATACACGCCTTAGACCAGGAAAAAATAACGGTGATCAAATTGGACAATATCGAAATATCTTAATTTGGTTACGTCCTGCGGATCAACCTTTTTACTTTCAGTTACCGAAATCAGCAAAAATAGAAGTACAAGAGAATATTTGGTTTATCCAACTCGAAAAAACTTGGTTAGCCATTTACCCAATTAATTTAAATTATGAAGGAACTGTGACAATTGAAGACCAAAAATATCAAGAGATTTATTCATCGCAACAAACCTTAAAAGCGTCTCCAAAAGCGAGTATATATAGTGGTTTTGCTTTAGAAGTTGGAGAAAATGAGACTCATGGAAGTTATGAGATTTTTAAACAAAATATTCAACAAAAACAACGATTGAATATAACAGCATTAGCTAAAGGTAAAGTTAGTTTAGAAGCTACAACCAAACAACAATTAGACTTTACTTATAATCAGCTTAATCTTTTACCTATGCTGCGTCGAGATGGCAAAGAATATAAGCGAGCATATGATTTATACAAAAGTATGAGTTTAGATGGTTCTCCGATTTCTCTGGGATGGAAAAAGGGAAAATTAAAGGTTAAAACTGAAGAATATACTTTTGAAAGTTTTTATCAAAAGTGAGAGCAATACCATGTTTTGTTAGAGTTTGTAACATTTAATGGATAAAATTATTAATTTTTAATGTTTTTTTCCCTAGCTAAATTGGGTATTCTCAGGATATATTATTTATTGATTATATAAATTATTGGACAAAAACTCATGTTTAAACAAGCATTGCTAAAAGCTTTAAATATTGGTGCAAACCCAGACTGGCTACAACAAAAAAGCCTTAATTTACTTCAAAAATTTGGCAATCTTAGTTATGAACAATCTTTAGCATTACAAATTATCGATCGACCCCATTATGGCTATTGTGTTTATCATAGCGCAGCCCTAGCCAAAAAATTAGGTTATTCAAGAATTAGTGTTGTAGAATTTGGGGTTGCTGGTGGAAATGGTTTAATAAATTTAGAATATCATGCTGAACAAGTCTCAAAAATTTTTGGCATAGATATAGATATTTATGGGTTTGATACAGGAGAAGGATTACCAAAACCAATAGATTATAGAGATTTACCCTATCATTGGCAAGAATCTTTTTTTAAAATGAATATCCCAGAACTTAAAAATCGCCTCACAAAAGCTCAATTAGTATTAGGTGATATTCGAGAAACCGTCACCAATTTTTTTCAAGAATATCAACCCGCCCCGATTGCAGCAATGTTTCATGATTTTGATTATTATTCATCAACCATCGCAGCTTTTAAAATGTTTGACGAAGACGAAAAATATTTATTACCCCGAATTTACTGCTATTTAGATGATGTTATTGGTTCAGAAATAGAACTTTATAACGATTATACAGGAATTCGATTAGCGGTTAATGAATTTAATGAGAATCATTCCCTAAAAAAACTCAGCCCCGCTTATCATCTACTAACTCGTCAACATCTAAAAACTTGGTATCATCAAATTTATATTTATCACGACTTTAGTCATAGTAAATATAATCAATTTATTAGTTCCGATGCTCAACAATTGCCTTTACAATAAAATCATTAAATGTTATCGCATGGTGACAAATTCTTCGGCAGCGCTAGGATGAATGCCAACGGTTGCATCAAAATCAGCTTTTTTTGCACCCGTTTTAATTGCGATCGCCACACCTTGAATAATTTCTGCCGCATATTCTCCCACCATATGCGCCCCAACCACTTTTTCAGTAGCGGTTTCTACAATTAATTTCATCATCGTTTTTTCGTCTTTTCCCGTCAGTGTGTGATACATAGGACGAAACTTAGAACGATAAATCTTTACGCCATCTTCGCCATATTTCGCCTTAGCATCCTCTTCAGTTAAACCGACTGATGCAGCTTCTGGGGAGCTAAACACAGCAGAGGGGATATTTTCATAACTCATCACACGAGGTTTTCCCCCAAACACCGTATCTGCTAAAGCGCGTCCCTCATTAATCGCCACAGGTGTTAGATTAACTTTATTAGAACAATCTCCCACTGCATAAATATTATCCACCGAAGTTACGCTATATTCATTCACTGCAACTGATCCATCTACAACTTCTACCCCAGCATTTTCTAACCCCAAATGTTCGATCATCGGTTTTCTTCCTGTAGCAGCTAAAGCAACTGCATCAGCAACAATAACTTCTGATGTGGGATCTCCTTCGATATGAATTTTAAATCCTTCTTCTGTTCTTTCGATCAAAGACGGCATACTATTAGTTAGGATGCGGATACCGTGTTTTTCCATTCCTTCTTGTATAAGCGATCGTACATCATCATCAAACCCTCTGAGAATTTTATCGCCTCGAACAATTTGAGTGACTTCTGTACCAAGTCCATTCATAATACAAGCAAATTCTACCGCAATATACCCCGCCCCTAAAATTACAATTCGTTTCGGTTGTGTGGTTAATTTAAACATATCATCAGAAACTAGAGTATGTTCGATCCCTGGAATATCTGGACGAAAGGGATGCCCCCCAACTGCGATTAAAATTTTATCAGCCGTTATTTTTTCGTCTCCCACTTCTACAGTATGGGGATCAATAAACCTAGCGTATTTTGGGAAAATCTTGACTTTAGAATTATCTAACATTCTTTGATAGATATCATTAAGTCGGGTTACTTCTTCTTCAACGACATGGATCAATTTTGACCAATCTAAGGTACTATGAACAGGACTCCAGCCGTAACCTGTTGCTTCTTCAAAATGATCAGGAAAACGAGACGCATACACCATCAATTTTTTAGGAATACAACCTCGGTTAACACAAGTTCCCCCGAGACGACTTACTTCTGCTAAACCTACTTTAGCGCCGTATTCTGCGGCACGTCTAGCAGTGGCTATACCGCCCGATCCACCACCAATGACAAAAAAATCAAAATCGTAACTCATACGTCGTTTATCCTGTGTAAGATATGAAATCCGAATCAAATTAGAATGCTAATACGCTCTTTTAAATGGGGTCAACCGTTGTTGGTGTTGCTGCTGTGGGTTGGTATACAAATTCCTCAAACCAAGGAAGGCACGAACCCAAATATTATAATCGCACAAAATAATGTTTCTAAGTCGATCTGTCCAAATGAGTTGGGAACGAAGATCGAGGAGATTATTCAGCGTCGGGAATTTATGCGATCGCATTGGGGTATCTTAATTCAACCCCTTAATTCTAATTTTAACCTTTATGCTAAAAATTCTGAAAAGTTTTTTATTCCTGCTTCTAATATTAAACTGCTTACGACTGCTGCTGCTTTATTAGAATTCGGTTCACAATTTTTTATCCGCACTCCTATTTATCGTGTTGGTCATCCTCCTAATCTAACAACTTTAAGACTTGTTGGACAAGGTGATCCAACTATAACCACCGATACTCTAAAAGCATTAGCTAAACAACTCAAACAACAGGGAATACAAAAAATAGAAAAACTCATTATTCAAGAAGGTTATTTTAATAATTCGGGAATTCCTCCGATGTGGGAATGGGATGATCTATTCTTTTCTTATGGTGTTCCTGCTAATACTTTTGTTTTGAATGAAAATACTTTTGATTTAATTTTAACGCCCACTCAAGTCGGTCAACAACTACAATTATCTTGGACTGATTCAATAGCTGCTAAACAATGGCAATTTGAAAATTTAACAACAACCACTGATTCTACAACTGATAATAATATTTCAATTCAAGGATTTTTCGCCCAATCTCGTTTAATCATTCGCGGACAACTTGGGAATAATGTTACTCCAAATACAGAAAAAATAGCAATTATTGCTCCTAATAAGTATTTTCTCGATACTTTAGCAGAAGTTTTAGAAAATGAAGGAATAAGCGTCGCTCAAAAACAAATTATTTCTGGTAATGATAGTAATCGTTTAGAAAATGAGATTGCTTTTATTATTTCACCATCCTTAGAATTACTCATCCAAAAAGTAAATCACGAAAGTCATAATTTATATGCAGAGACACTTTTAAAGCTTTTAGAAAATAAAGCCAACGATGAGCCGAAAACTTCCATACTCCAAAAACAACTAACACAATTAGGAATTGATGAAAATAGTTATAAAATTGTGGATGGTTCGGGTTTATCGCGGCATAATTTAGCAACACCCGATACTTTTGTTACACTTTTACAAAATATCTCGCAAACACCACAAGGAAAAGTCTATCGTAATTCTTTAGCCGTTGGTGGGATTAATGGAACTCTAGCCAATCGATTTAAAAATACACCAATACAAGGAAATTTACAAGGTAAAACTGGTAGTCTTTCGGGAATATCTGCACTATCAGGATATTTAGATATTCCCAATGGTGAAACGCTGGTTTTTAGTATTATGATTAATACATCAGATCAACCTAATACTAATCTTCGTCAAGGAATTGATGAGATTATTCTATTATTAAGTCAATTGAAAAAATGTTCTAATAATAACTCTAGCTTATTGTAGTACTTTACCTAACTGTTGTTTGCGTTGATTCAACTTTTCTTGTTGAAGTTTAATAATAATTTATTCTAGTGGATTCTTGCTCTCTCCATTTCTTGACAATTTCGATGCACTCTTGTTAAGGTTAATTCAGGTTAAGCAAACTTTTATAGTAGTTCTATTGCATGAATAGCTAGAGAATATAACTATAAGTGAATGCACAAGGGTTAGTGAGCCGCTCAAGACAAAGATGCCATACAGTGAGTTAGACCAGCTTACCGAAGCGAATTCAAACAATTGTATCAAGGATTGGCACGACTCCGCGTTCGAGTCGAAAATGCACTCGACCGCTTCAAGATTTTTCCTATGGGATCACGTGGGAGGACTACTATACAACAATCAAAGCTTGCTAGTCACCCTGTCAGGTTCTAAACTTTGAATTCCGATAATTGACGCTACAGGATTTCCTATACAATGCTTGACAAAGTACTGAATTATGTTAAACTCAACTATGTTTAAGCACTAACTTGCTAAAATGTTAAATTAAAGATTTAAATCTTTAACTCTGGTAATAAAGAAAGTTGTAATTGTATGCTTATTTTTTAATAGTAATAATTGCATCAAGATGCTTTTTGTATTAAAATAAGATTTATTTAATATAACATAGATATAAAATTTATTAAAATTTTCTTTAATGATGATTAAAGTTTGTATTTATAAGAGGTCTAAGTAATTTTATTTATAGAAAATAATCATTTTTATATTAAGCTAGAGGAATTTTTGTTTAATTGTATAAATGTTAATTTTATCTATGGCTAATACTTAATAAAATATGAATATTACTAATGAAGTATACTACACAATTATAATTCCAATCTTCAACGAAGAAGAAACTCTTTGGGAATTATGGAATCAGTTGAAGCTAGTTTTAGATTCTCTTGAGGGGGACAGTGAAGTTATTTTTGTAAATGATGGCAGTATAGATCAATCATTAACAATTCTTAAAACATTAAGTGAGCAATATAAAGAGATAAAAATCATCTCGCTTTCCAGAAATTTTGGACATCAATGTGCCTTATCTGCAGGCATTGATCATGCAAGAGGAAGATGCGCCATTCTTATGGATGGAGACCTGCAAGATTCTCCTCAAGCAATTTTTGATTTTGTAGAGAAGTGGAAAGACGGATATGAAGTGGTCTACGCAATTCGGAGAAAGCGTAAAGAGAATTGGATAAAACGATTAGGTTTTGTCACTTTTTATCGTATTTTGAATGTATTATCTGGCTTTACACTTCCTTTAGATGCGGGAATCTTTTCACTAATTGATCAAAAAGTCGTATTGGCATTGCGAAATATGCCAGAAAGAAACAAATATCTCACTGGCTTACGTGCCTATGCAGGTTTTAAGCAGACTGGAATTTTAGTTGAACGAGGCCCCCGCTATCGAGGCGAGCCTAGAGTTACTCCAGTAAAATTGGTAAAATTAGCATTTGATGGAATTTTATCATTTTCGGTTGTGCCTCTGAGAATTGCCACATTGCTCGGATTTATTTCTGCTGGTTTTTCATTGATTTTAGGGTTAATAGGTTTATATTCTAAGTGGGTTCTGGGTCAAGAATTCTTATCTTGGAGTTTTGGACTGACAACTACATTTTTTATGGGAGGAGTCCAATTAATTTTTTTAGGAATAATTGGTGAGTATATCGGTCGAATTTATGAAGAAATTAAGCAAAGACCTTATTATATAGTAGATCAGATAATTGAATGTTGTCAAAACCAAATAAAACCTTAATGGAGCTATTAAATTCTTGATTAACTCCTGACTATAAAAATAGTATTACTTATTTGTTATAAACTCAATTCTCTATGTACTTTAAGACAAAATTCTTAGGTTTATCTTTGAAATTTATTGCTTTGTTTATAGCTATTATACCTGCTTTTTTGTTGGCACATTTCATTATAGTGAATGCAGTTAATGTCCCTTTTTGGGATGATTGGGATGTTCCAGGAATAATTCTTATTAAGCTATCACAGAATTCTCCGCTAACTTTTCAAGATCTCATTGCTCAACATAATGACAGCCGAAAATTTTTTACAAAATTAATTTTTATAGGTTTAGCCTATTTAACGAATTGGGACGTTAGGTATCCCATGTTAGTTAGTTTTTTGTTAGCTTGTTTAATTTCTTTTAATATATTCAAACTCAGTCAATTAACTTTAAGCAAAACAGATATTTTATTGCTTTTTCTCATTTTACTTACTAATCTTTTAATTTTTAGTCCCGTCTCAGAAAATTGGTTATGGAGTATACAGCTTGTTGTATTCATTCCTATTGCTTGTATCACATCTTGCCTAGTGGTACTGTATTCCTCACTTAAAAATAACATCAAGTTTGTTATTTGCGCTATTTTAGCAACTATTAGTACTTATTCATATGCTAATGGAATGCTAGCTTGGATTATTATTTTTCCACTCTTAATATTTTTGCCTGATTTATCCTTAAAAAGTTGGAAAAGCAAAAAAATCTTATTGATGGGATGGTTAGCTTGTTTTACTGCTAATATAAGTTTATATTTTTATAACTTTCATAAGCCAGATATAACTTCTAGTCCTTTAAAAGTTATTCAGCAACCAATCAATGTTATTATTAAGTATTTTTTGACTTTTCTTGGCGCGCCTTTAGGGAAAGGGGACTTAACAAATAGCTTTGTTATTGGATTGATATTAGTGATATTCATCATTTTAATATGCTTTTATCTTTTGATAAATTTATCAAATAAAAAACTGCTTTATCAAGCAATTCCTTGGCTGGCAATTGCATCTTACTCTATATTAAATGCGCTGTTAACAACAGGGCGACTGGGTTTTGGTGGGAGCGAACAGGCCTTAGCATCTCGATACTTAAATTTTTCTCCTTTTCTAGCAATCGCACTAATTTATTTAATACCTCTTATCTTAAGAGATCTCAAAACAAAGGGATTTGGTCGCTCACAAAAATGGTTATTTTTTTTAATCACTGTCTTTTTATCTTCAAGTTTAATATTTTTGTCGCTGACTAATTTTGTTTATGGAATTGAAAGAATGTCTTCTCTTAAAGAAGATCGTTTATATGGAAAATCTTGTTTGTTATTAATAAATGTATTCCTCGATAGCGATTGCATAAAATCGAAAATCTACCCCCATGACATAGACATGACTCAAGCTCGTGCTAATCAATTCAATGACATAGGTTTTATAACACCTAAATTAGTCGATCATAGCATCTTTGATACTCCAAATAAAACAGGAATGCCAATAGAGAGACAATTTGGAAAGATAACGCTTAAAAATACTCAGCCTGAATATTTAACAAAAGTAAATTTAGACAATAATTTCGTCGTATCAGGATGGGCAATTAATCCTAAAGCACAAAAACCAGCCGATGCAGTAATTTTAACTGCTGAACAGTCCAATAGTCGGGTTACTCCTTTAGCAATTGCTCAAGTTAAAGAAGAGAGTCGAGATTTATCTCAAGCGTTGCAGCAAAAAAAATATGATCACTCTGGTTGGCAATATACCTTATCTGCTGACACTATCCCTGCAGATGCGACTCAAATAACAGCGTGGAGTTTTGATAGTGAGAATGGCAAAGCTTATAAAATAGGTAGTACTACCTTAAAAGGAATAATGAGACAAAAATTTATTTCTGAAAAAAACCTTTTATCGGGAGTTGAACCTAAATTTACTATCAAAAATTTAGGCAAAATTAGTTTTGCACAAAATGTTGGAGTAATTGATGTTATCAACAGTTCTACTAATAGCGAACAGACTATTGTCAAAAATACTCCTATTAAGATTGCAGGATGGGCTATGCTGCCTACACAGAATAAACCTGCCGATACGGTAATTATTACTGTAGGAGATGACAATATTATTACAGCATACGCTTCAGTAAATTTGGAACGCCCTGATGTTGCTCAAGCTTTTAATAATCCCGCTTTGCTTCGCTCAGGGTGGAATGCTGAAATTGAGCTTTCTGCTTTAACTGGAGATAAAGTAATCTTAAAAGCATGGATTTATGAGCCAACTAAAAAAAGCGTTTATAAATTATATAATACATTTACTTTAAACATACAATAAAAATTGTTGTAACCAGTAACTTACATTAAAAATTTTCCTCTTGGTTGGTTGGTGTAGCACGTATATCTGGAGGAAGTTTTGCCATCGCTAAGTTATGAAAATGTCTCTCAGTTATTTTAAGGACTCACGAACGAATACAGTTAGATAGATGTTGTTTATTGATGAATCGACTATATTGACATAGTATGAACCAATGACTTTGCTACTTTCTCTATGACGACAATTCTTATCTTATATGCTTCCCTTGGCGCTGGACATCTAAATGCAGCTAAAGCTTTAACCGAAGCATTTTCCCATTATCCTGATGTAGAAGTTCACTCTCAAGATGCGCTTTTATATGCGAGTCCAATCTATCGCACTAGCATAACTCAAATCTATAAGCAATTGAGCGAAAGAATACCCACATTATACAAAGCTATTTATGAGGGTACCGATGGCGATGATGTAGAAGAATCTCTAGATGGTAATCTTTCTGTTGCTAGATTAGAGTTTCTGTTTTTTAGAAAATTAGAAGATTTAGTCACTGAAATTAATCCAGATGTGATTATTTCCGTTCAACAAATTCCGAGTCGTTTAATACAATTATTAAAACAGAAAAATAATTGGTCAATCCCTCATTATGTCGTTGTTACAGATGCGATCGCTCATAGTAGTTGGCTTAATCATGAAATTAATGGGTATTTTCTCCCTAGTCAAATTGGGGTAAATATGCTAACCCAACGAGGCGCAAATCCAGAATTATTACATATTACGGGAATTCCGATTAAATTAGAAGTTCTTGAACCAAAAAGTAAAGCAGAAATGCAATTAAATCATAATCTATTATTAGATCGTCCAGTCATTACTATATTTTGCGGTGGTTTAAATACACAACGAGTCAAAATTATTATTACTGATTTTTTAGCCTCTGCGACTCCTTTAACCCTAATTGTTATTGCAGGAAGAAACGAGACTCTACTAGATGCGATCGAAGATCTCACCGACAGCGAACAAGTAAAATTGGTTAAAATAGGTTCAATCGACTATGTAGATGATCTCATTGTCGCCAGCGATCTGATTATTACCAAAGCAGGAGGATTGATCACCAGTGAGATCCTAGCACGTGGTATCCCAATGATTATAATCGATCCAATTCCAGGTCAAGAAGAACAAAACGCCGATGTAATTGCAGCTTCGGGCGCAGGTATCCAAATACGTCTCCCTGAAATGGTTGCACAAACTGTGATTTATCTACTCAATTATCCTGAACGTTTAGCACAAATGCGTCAAGCAGCTTTAGCATCAGGGCAACCCCGCGCAGCCCTTGATATTGCTGAATTTATTCTCAATGATATACAGTCTCCAAAGGAGGTAGCCAGTCTTGTTCAATAATTCTGATTTTCTTTGGGGTGTTGCTTCTTCAGGATATCAAAGCGAAGGCGGTTATAACGGAATAGGACAACCACAAAATAACTGGTCAGAAAGCGAAATACACGGGTTAGTTATGCCAACGGGTACAGCCGCCGAATTATGGACTCGTTATGAAGAAGATTTTAAAACCTGTCAGAATTTGGGTGTTAATAGCTTTCGTCTTAGTCTAGAATGGGCAAGAATTCAACCTTGTACGACGCTTGAACCTATTAATCCGCCAGCTTTTGATAAAAATGTTCTTGATGCTTATACTAAACTAATTGCTTCTTGTCGTCATCACGGACTAGAACCCGTTGTTACCCTCTCTCATTTTACACATCCGGCTTGGTTGGGTCTAGATGCTTGGTTAGAACCCGAAACGATCGATCTTTTTATAAAATATGTCCAAATGACGGTAACTCATATTAACCGTTGTTTGATTCATGAATATGAACTACCACCCATACAATGGTATATCACGATTAATGAGCCTAATATTCTCGTTCCGAATACTTATTTAAGTACGATGTTTCCTTCTGGCGGAGCGTGGGGAACTCAGGCGGCTCTAAAAGCTTATAATAATCTATTGGTGGCTCATGTTCGCGCTTATGACTGCATCCATCACATTTATGAGTCGAATGATTGGTTAACGCCTCAAGTCTCTCTGAATACTTATTGTAGTGATTTATATTGGTCAGAAAAGGTGATTTGGGATCTATTATCCCTAAAACAAAATACTCTACAACGGGAGCAACTGCCAGATTATTTTAAAAAACGAGCGCAAGAGTTAGAAAATGCTTTAATTATCGCGGATCTTCCTTTTAGTCGGGATCTTCCCTATCGAGTTGGATTAATTGCCCGAAAAATCGCCCGATGGGTTGCCCGCAGAAGCTTTAATCTACAAGTCTTTGAACCGTTTTTTCAAACACTAGAATCAATTGATCGCCCAAAAGTCTTTGATTATATCGCTATTGATTATTATGATCCTTTTTTTGCTCATACTTTCCGTCTTCCCTCTTTTTCCGACTTTGAATTTGAGGCAAAAGATTTTCGCGCTTGGGTGATGAGTGGAATTACGAGTAAATGGTGGAATTGGCGATCGCTCCCAGAAGGTTTACATTTCTTTTGTAAATATTATTCACAAATATTTGACAATTGTCCCATTTTAGTAGCAGAAAATGGCATGGCGTTACGTCGTAAACCTGATAATAGCATTGCCGCGTCTCGTCCAGATGAATTGCGTCGGAGTAAATTTTTAGAAGCGCACGTACAACAGGTTAACCGACTACGTGATGAAGGTGTACCGATGATTGGTTATATTTATTGGTCGTTAACGGATAATTATGAATGGGGTTCGTATACACCGCGTTTTGGTTTATTAACGATCGATTATGCTCAAGGTACAGAAAGACTTGTTGAGGATCATTTAGGCGATCGACCTTCCCAAACCTATGCTAAATTAATCCGAGAATCTTTAATAAAATCGAACCTTAGTTCTTAGATTGGATTCTTTGCGGTCTAGTTTTCATCGTACACTTAATAAAGAAGGCGGCACATTGATAGCCTTCAGACTCTTCCCAACTGAAAATTATATTAAATATGTTATCAGCAGAACCATTAGCACAATCAGGAAAACAGTATCTAGAGACGCAAAATTCCCCTAATCAAAATCTTTTACCCCTAAGTGCAAGAGTCAACAGTAAAAACCATCTCGAAATCGGTGGATGTGATGTAACAACCTTAGTGGCTCAGTATGGCACACCGTTGTATATTGTAGATGAAATGACCTTGCGTACTGCTTGTCGTCAATATCGGGATAGCTTTAAATCCTATTATTCAGGTGAATCTCAAGTTATTTACGCGTCTAAAGCTTGGAGTTGTTTGGCGGTTTGTGGAGTAATAGCGAGTGAAGGTTTAGGGTTTGATGTGGTTTCCAGTGGCGAACTTTATACCACTTTAACAGCCCTCGAACAAATGGGCATCGCCGAGCAAAGCTTAAATAAAATTTATTTTCATGGTAATAATAAATCAGAATCAGAATTAAAATACGCGCTCTCGATCGGCTGTAAGATTATTGTTGATAACTGGCTAGAATTGGAAACCCTCGTTAAATTAGGTTCAGATTTAGGCGTTTCTTCGATCCCAATTTTGCTGAGACTCACCCCAGGAATTGAATGTCATACTCATGAATATATCCGCACAGGGCATTTAGATAGTAAATTTGGTTTCGATCCAAATCAAATGGATGCTGTACTAACTTATGTCTCACAACAACCGATTCTAAACTGTTTAGGGCTTCATGCTCATATCGGATCACAAATTTTTGAACGACAACCCCATCAAGATTTAGGGGGCGTTTTAATTGAGTGGATGCAAAAAGCCATTCATAAATATAATTTATCCATTACAGAAATTAATGTCGGTGGAGGTTTGGGTATTCGCTACACAGAAAGTGATGATCC
This sequence comes from Aphanothece hegewaldii CCALA 016, assembly GCF_003007785.1. Classification (GTDB taxonomy): domain Bacteria; phylum Cyanobacteriota; class Cyanobacteriia; order Cyanobacteriales; family Microcystaceae; genus Chroococcus; species Chroococcus hegewaldii. The sequence continues at coordinate 150,191 of NZ_PXOH01000005.1, forward strand.
CCCAAGTATCGAAGAATGGGTGAAAACCGTTTCCCTATCGGTGATGAATGCTTGTCAAATCAATAACTTACCCTTACCGAAACTCATCGCAGAACCTGGGCGATCGCTCATTGCCACTGCTTGTGTAACCGCTTATACCGTAGGCAGTCGCAAAGAAATTCCCAACATACGAACCTATATTGCGGTTGATGGAGGAATGTCGGATAACCCACGCCCCATTACTTATCAATCTGTTTATCGAACCGTCATCGCCAACAAGATGTCTACATTCTGTCAGGAAACCGTGACAATTGCGGGAAAACACTGTGAGTCAGGGGATATTCTAATAAAAGATGCTCAAATTCCGCTTGCTCGACCTGGTGACATTCTGGTCGTTATGGCGACAGGGGCTTATAACTATAGTATGGCCTCTAACTATAATCGTTTACCTCGTCCGGCGGCTGTTATCGTCAGTGAAGGCGAAGCTAATCTAATTTTGCACAGAGAAACCAATGAGGATCTATTGCGACAAGATAGGCTTCCAGAGCGTCTAAAGCAAGAGTTTAGGGGTTAGGGACTACAATCATTCAATAACCAAAACTTTTGTGAGCATTCCTAGAGTGATCTTTCATTTTGAATTTCTTTCTCATGTCGGGTTTTTTTCCTGACCACCGTTTGCTTATTTCTTGGCTGATCTCCAATAGTACCGCGCTGATTGATATTGGATTAGTTCTCTTTCTGGTTTATACGATTCTCTTTATTGTTGGAGAACGTCGTACTTTATGGATGGTTAGAGGATTAATTATTTTAATGTTGGCCTCGGTGATCAGCCAAAGATTAGGTATGGTATTACTTAGCTTTGTTTTAGAAAAATTAGTCATAGGTTCGTCTGTTGCAATGGCGTTTGTCTATCAAACAGAGTTTAGGCGGTTTTTGGAACAATTAGGCCGAGGACAAATTCTACAACTCTTTAAACGTGGTACACCTAGTCCTAGACCCGATAATGTGATAGATGAAATAGTTGATGCAGTAAAAGAACTGTCTCAAAATAGAACCGGTGCTTTGATGGTACTAGAAACCGTTAGTAGCGTCGATACTCGCGTTTTTATTAATCAAGGTGTGAGTTTAAATGGAGAAGTTTCTAAAGAACTCATACAAACAATCTTTCAACCGAAAACCCTCTTACATGATGGTGCTGTTTTTATTCGAGGCGCGAGAATTATATCAGCAGGTGTAATCTTACCATTAAGCGATCGCACTGCTTCCCGTCAACTTGGAACCCGTCATCGGGCTGCAATGGGAATCACCGAACGATTAGATAATTGTTTGTGTATCATTGTTTCTGAGGAAACAGGTTCAATATCACTCGCAGAACGAGGATTACTGAATCGTCCTTTAACTAGCAGTAAATTAAAAGAATTATTAGATGAACGATTTTCACCCGCCGTAGAACGGGAAACTGTAACCCCCAGTTTAGGCCGATTAGGTCGTACAATTGGCATACAAGGACATAATCTATACAAACTATTCTTCCGTACATCATCTGCACCGAACCCCAAAAATAAGAAATGACTGTTCAGCTTAAAGTGTTACAAGAATTACCAAGTGATCTTGATCGAAATTGTTTGCCTTTTCACGTAGCGGTTATTATGGATGGTAATGGTCGCTGGGCAAAACATCGGGGTTTACCGCGTATCATGGGGCATCAACGCGGGGTAGACACACTCAAAGATTTACTGCGGTGTTGTCGAGATTGGGGAATTCCTGCTTTAACCGCTTATGCTTTTTCTACCGAAAATTGGGGTAGACCTTTAGAAGAAGTCGAATTTTTAATGACTTTATTTGAACGGGTTTTACGACGCGAATTAAAAGAAATGATGACAGAAAATGTCAAAATCCGTTTTGTTGGGAATTTATCCGCCCTTCCTGTTTCACTACAAGAAGAAATCGAGCGCTCGATGGATGAAACTAAAAATAACACAGGAACTCAATTTACTGTAGCAACTAACTACGGCGGACGACAAGAAATTATTCAAGCTTGCCGAGAAATCGCAACTTTAGTTCAGCAAGGTAAAATTAATCCAGAAGACATTAACGAGTCCCTGTTTGAACATCATTTGTATACATCTGGCATCCCTCACCCTGATTTACTCATCCGTACCAGTGGCGAAATGCGTCTTAGTAATTTTCTACTTTGGCAAATGGCTTATGCTGAAATTTATGTCACTCATACTCTTTGGCCCGATTTTGATCGGAAGCATTTTCATCTCGCCCTACAAGCTTATCAAAAACGCGATCGACGTTTCGGGAAAATCTAAAATATTCTCTGATGTTTTCACCATCAGTTACTTGCATCGCTCATCATAGTAATAGACTCTATCATTAAATTTCATGCCCTCAACCTCTCTACAGTACGCCTATTTTCCCGGTTGTGTTGCCCAAGGAGCGTGCCGCGAACTCTATCAATCTACTGCTGTTTTAACACAAGCTCTTGATATTAAACTGATTGAACTCAAAAAAGCCGCCTGTTGTGGCTCAGGAACTTATAAAGAAGATTCTCAACTCTTAGAAGATACCGTCAATGCCCGTAATATTGCCCTCGCAGAAGCCTTAAATCTGCCACTACTTACCCACTGTAGCACCTGTCAAGGCGTAATCGGTCATGTAGATGAACGTCTTAAAAAAGCTCAAAATAATGATCCAGCTTATTTAGAACAAGTAAATAATTATCTCACGAAAGAACATTGCTCACCCTATCAAGGAACAACAGAAGTTAAACATCTTCTTTGGGTTTTAGTGGGCGACTACGGATTAGAGCGACTACAAAAAAAAGTGACTCGCACTTTATCTAATCTCAATTGTGCGGCATTTTATGGCTGTTATATTCTCAGGGCGCAAGACACGATACCCTACGATAATCCCTTTCAACCCGAATCGATGGAAAATGTTTTCCGTACTATTGGAGCCAATCCCATTTATTATCGAGGTAGAACTCAATGCTGTGGTTGGCCGCTTTCGAGTTATGCTGAAGAAAAATCTTTTAGAATGGCAGCCCATCACATTCAAGAAGCCATTGATGCAGGTGCCGACTGTCTGGTAACCCCTTGCCCTTTGTGCCATCTTAACCTAGATTCGCGTCAGCCCGAAATTGAAAAAGTTATCGGTCAAAAACTCGGTTTACCCGTGCTACATTTACCCCAGTTAGTCGCTTTAGCTTTAGGAAAAACCCCCAAAGAATTAGGTTTAGAGCGTCATGTTGTTTCCACCTTACCTGTTTTAGAAAAGCTAGGTTTGTAGAAATGGCACAAAATAGACTCATTCAAGCCCATGTTTTTATCTCTGGTAAAGTGCAAGGTGTCGGCTATCGTTATTACACTAGCAGACAAGCTCAAACCCTAAAGCTTAGTGGTTGGGTTAAAAATCTCCCTGATGGACGAGTTGAAGCCGTTTTTGAAGGAAAATCCCAAGCTATTGACAAAATGGTTAAATGGTGCTATGGAGGTTCTCCTAATGCGATCGTCACTGATGTTGCTATAGAAATGAAACCGAGCGAAGGGTTACAAGGTTTTGAAATGCGACGTTAAATCAGGCTAAACTTAAACGGGATGGAAATAATTATAAATTTCTTTGGCTAATTGTTCGCCAATACCTGAAACCTCTTGTAACTGTTTAACGGAAGCTTCCCGAATATAATCAACCGAATGAAAATGGGCTAATAATTGTTTTTGACGTTCAAACCCTAAACCAGGAATTTCATCTAAACGAGAGCGTCTACTTTTTTTCAAACGTTGTTGACGATGAAAAGTAATTGCAAACCGGTGCGCTTCATCTCGAACTCGACGTAATAATTGTACGCCAGATTGTTCGGCATCAGTGGCTAAAGGTTCAGACTCACCAGGAAGAAAAATCTCTTCTCGCTGTTTGGCTAAACTAATAACTTTGACGTATTCTAGTAGGTTCATCTCTTGTAAAACTTCAACCACTGAAGATAGTTGACCTTTTCCCCCATCAATCATGACTAAATCAGGAAAATCATCATTTTCTTCTATAATGCTTGGATCTTCAGCATAACGACGAAAACGACGACTGATCACTTCAGCTAAACTGGCAAAGTCATCAGAATGACCGATTTTTATGTTTTCGTTCTTGATTTTATAATGACGATAGTGTTGTGTGGCTGCGACACCATCAATAAAAACAACTTGTGAAGCGACAGCATTAGAACCTTGAATATGAGAAATATCATAGCCTTCAATGCGTCGGGGTAGATCGCTTAAATCAAGAATTTCGGCTAAATCTTGTAATGATTGTAGATTACGATCGGCAAAACGTTGCGTTCTTTCTAACTCATATTGTGCGTTGCGTTGCACCATTTCTAATAATTCTGCTTTGGTTTGGCGTTGGGGTACAACAATTTGAACTTTGCGCCCCTTGCGTTCACTTAACCAAGTTGCTAAAATTTCTCCTTCGGGTAATTCGTGCTGCACTAGAATTTCGGTGGGAATTTCCACCCCTTCAGCCATCATATAATGTTCTTCCAGTACCCGTTCTAAGATGGCTCCTGGCGTTCCCGACTGAGTTTCCGCGAAAAATCCTAACCGACCAACTAACCGACCTGCCCGGACTTGGAACAGTTGAATACAACAATGTTGTTCATCGGCGGCAAGTGCGATCGCATCACGAGAAACCGTATCATCACTTAGAGATACTTTTTGATCGGCGTTGAGGGATTTCAAAGCTTTGATCTGATCTCGCAAAGTTGCCGCTTGTTCAAAATTGAGGTTTTCTGCAGCTTGATCCATTTGGGTTTGCAGTTTTTCCTCTAATTCGCTGCTTCTACCTTGGAAAATCATCGCCACTTGTTGAACGGTTTTGCGGTAATCTTCGGAGGAAATTAATAATTGACAGACACCTGGACAGCGACCCATATCATAATTGAGACAGGGACGATCTTTAAAAAGGGGTTTTGGGCGTTGTTTGAGGGGAAAAATTCGCTTAATGATTTGTAATGTTTGACGCAGTAGCCGCGTATCTACATAGGGGCCATAATAACGATCTTTGGCGTGATCGGTGCGCCGTTTACGAGTGATGAAAATGCGTGGGTAATTTTCCGACCAAGTAATACAAACGTATGGATATTTTTTGTCGTCTTTGAGGAGGACATTAAAATAGGGTTGATGTTGTTTAATAAGATTCGCTTCAAGGGCGAGGGCTTCGGCTTCCGTATCGGTGACAATAAATTCAATTTCAACCACTTGTTGCACCATGAGGGCAATGCGAGGGTTGAGGGGTTGGGAAGGCCGGAAATAGGAACGAACCCGCGATCGCAACTTTTTCGATTTACCAATATAAAGGATCTCACCGCTCTTGTCGCGCATTAAATAAACGCCAGATTCGGTCGGAATTTCTTTTAGACGACTTTCGAGACGATCGGGATCTCGAATCAGACTACTTTCTAAAGTTAAACTTTTGCGACTCATATCTCTATTTTAATAAAAATTAATATAACAAGGGGAGCTTGGTTAAACCAAACCCCCAAAGACATATAATTTTTTAGTTAATTTAAAAACCCGCCGCACGTGGTGTAATCGTTGGTTGTACCTGATAACCAGGTTGGTTAGGCGAAACCCTTGGCTGAGTTTGAGGCACCGCATAAGCCGGATTATTAGGTCTGGCGTAAACTGAGCCATAATTGGGGGGTTGGTATCCAGGGGCGGCAACTGGAGGATTAGCATAACCCCCACTGTAAGGAGGTTGATAACCTGTCACTGCTGGATTAACGGGCTGATTAACGGGCTGATTAACCCCTTGATAGGACTGATTAGGATTGTAAGTATTGTAGGGTTGTCCCGAATTCACGGGCGCAACATTGGTATTGTAATAACTAGACCGATTACTGGTAGGGATTTGCTCAACTGCTGTTTTTAAATAATTTTCTGAGATGGGTGCAGACTGAACCTGATAGGGTTTGACGGCTGCAGGTGGTTGATTACTCTGCTTGACAGGTGGAAGTAATGGGCGAAATAGGGTAGATGTTTGTGTTTTTTGTGGGTTATTAATCGATTGGTCAGGGTTTTTGGTCTGATTAATCGAGTAAGGTATGATTTGCTGTTGAGTTAGTCCTTTTTTCCATTCTGTCGCCCATTGACCTTGATCGGGATTATTCGGGTCATTCGTTGCGTTTTGGGGAGTTTGAGCGTTAGGAGCAACTGCGTTAGGTTGATTTGAAGGAACAGAAGGCGATCTGAAATAACTATCAAGTGTTTCGGGTTGTTCTGTAATTTGATTGAGCCATTCGGGATGTTGTTGATATTGCCAATAGAAAATCAAACCGAGAGAAAGCAATCCTAGGGGACCCCAAAACGTTAATCGTGCAAAGGGTTTAAGACTCGCTAATAAATAACGCATTGAGGAATTATTTTCAGAATGACTCATACAAACCAACCCCTTTTTTTACTCTAAGTTTATCCTAGATCCGTTTAGAAAAATCTTCAACAATTTTAAGCCGATCGCACGAGTAATAAAATTGCGGCAATTAATCCTAATCCATTGGGCAACCACGCCGCCATAACGGGTGTTAATACGCCCCAAACCCCAAAGGAACTACTTATAAAAGACAGTAAATAGTAAGAAAAAATTAAAACAACGCAAATCCCAAAACTCGTTGCTCGATTTGTTGTTTGTGGGCGTACCCCCATTGCTGAACCAATTAAAGCAAAAATAATACAGACAAAAGGTAAAGCTATTTTTTCTTGAATCCGTACTTCAAGTTTTCTGGCTCTGACTTGATTTCCGCTTAATTGTACTATTTTTAGGTATTCTCTTGCTTGTTGGATGTTCATTTCTGCCGCATCTCTACCCCGGTTAGCAATATCTAAAGGCGCACGCGGTAAAGATAATTCTTGATGATCAAAACGGACAATATTACGATAATCTCCATCGGGAGCAATTAAATAAATTGTTCCATTATAAAAATCCCATTTATTATTTTCGAGATTCCAAACCGCCGATTGTGATGTAATAATTTGATTCACTTCTGGTTGACTTCGATCTAGAATTGTAATCCGTTTCATTTGTCTTCCATCGAATTCTTCCGCATAAAACAACCGAAGTAATACGGTTCGAGTATTTCCATCCTCTAGTTTAATCTTGGTATATTCAGGATAAATAATATTATCATTATCAAAAGGAAGTTTTTCTCTTTTTAAGGCTTTAGCTAAAGTAACTGTTGCTTGATAAGTTGATGCAGGAGCAATATAATTATGAAAGGCGAAGGTTAAGCCAGTAACAATAATACTAAGAATCAAAGCAGGAACAATCAAACGATAAATATTAATACCAATACTTCGTAGGGCAATTAATTCACTATCACTCGATAAACGACTATAAGCCATTAAAGTCGCCAAAAGCATCGACATCGGAAAAGCCAAAACAATAAATTCTGGCATTTTCAAGAAAAGAATTTGTAAGGCAACGGTTAAAGAAAGACCTGACTCAGTAATCCGACGAACTAAATCAAATAAAGTACCAATGGCAATACCTAGGGATGTAAATAACCCCATTCCAAATAGAAGAGGTAATAACAATTCAAGGAATAAATATCGATCTAATAGTGAAAAACCGGGAATCGACCTTAAATAAGAGTTAAAACGACCTATTTTCATATTGGGTTAGCCATCACGCCATAAAAGAATAATGTTAAGAGTATTCTAAAATAAGTTAATTATTTGCTTAAACATAAAATTTATCTCCTAAGTAGTATTGACGGACTAAAGGATTAGAATACAATTCGTCGGGGTTTCCTGATGCTAAGATTTGTCCTTCTCGCATAATATAAGCTCGATTGGTAATCGCTAGTGTTTCTCTAACGTTATGATCAGTAATGAGGATACCGATTTGGCGATCGCGTAGTTGAGCAATCATACTTTGAATTTCGGCTACTGCAATAGGATCAACACCAGCAAAAGGTTCATCAAGAAGTAAAAATTTTGGCCCAGTTACGCCGACGGCTAAAGCTCTAGCAAGTTCGGTTCGTCGTCTTTCACCACCGGAAACATACGCCCCTTTTGTACGGGCAATTTTTTCAAGGCGAAATTCTTTTAACAAGTCATGTAGTTTGGTTGTTCTGAGTGGATAAGGAACGTTAGACTGCTCTAAAGCTAATTCGATATTTTCACCGACGGATAGATAACGAAAAATACTTGCTTGTTGGGTGAGATAGCCAATACCTAAACGGGCGCGTTGGTTCAAAGATAAACCCGTAATCTCGCGCTGATCTAACAACACTCTACCTTGATTGGGTTTAATTAAGCCAGTCGCAATATAAAAAGTTGTCGTTTTTCCTGCACCATTGGGTCCCAGTAGCCCAACAATTTCGCCTGGAGCAACTGTAATGCTAACTCGGTTAACGACGGCTCGTTTACCATACGATTTATGAATGTTATCCAGAAATAAAGTCACGATATCAGTTTTAGGTCATTTTAATTAACGAGCGCTTGATTTGACCCGCCTTAAACATTAAATTCTAGCGTTTTCAGGACAAAGGTACTCAATTTAAGTTTTTCATTTCGTTGGAGACGCATTAGGAGCTTGGTTTGGTTGTTGTTGAGATTCGGTGACAATATAAATGGACTCGACTTGTTGACTAGACTGTGGTGTGGCAATAAAACGCCCTTCATCGACTAAATAAGTCATGGTTTCGGCTCGCATACTATTACCTTCTTGCAACACATAAACATTACCACTAAGAACCAAACGGCGTTCTTTGCTAAAATATTGAGCTTGGGCGGATGTAGCTTGAATTTTGCGGGCGGGATAAAAAACTTGTACATTTCCCCTCGCGGTGACGACTCCCGTTTGTGAGTTGGCTTCTTGGATATCAGAACGAACCGTTAAAGCCCCTCCTGTTTGGGGAGTTTGGGCATCGGCTACGGTGATGGCTACTCCAGATACACTCAATAAACTCGTCATTAAACCGATTGTCCAAGTCCGTAGATTAAAAGTCATCATTGGCTGATCACAAAGTACGATTATTAATAATTTAACTTGTTCTATTTTAAGGATTTGTCTAGTGATAGATTTTAGACGGTTTGACTCACTCGAATGATTCTAGGCCAAGAAAAAACATTTTCATCGAACTTCTGTACTAATTCGGCAAGTTCTGAGGCTTCAGTTTGCTGTACTAAGTGTAACAGTTCGCTACTTTCTTCTACCAACTGAGTAACGTCTATTTCTTCGTTTAGGGGAAGATAATCTTTAAGCCTTTTAATTCCTTCCCCTAATAAAATCATTGCTCCGCGCCCGTTGTGGTTGCCCAAATGATAACAGCCAACGGCAATTTGTAATACACCTTGATAAAAACGTTTATTTGGTTCTGGGGCTTCCATCCACAAAGCCTCAAGGGTATCATGGCAAGCATAAAATTCTTGTTGATTAAATTCTTCTACACCTTGCCAAAATGCTTGAGGAACGGAATCAAATGATTCAAACATTGCTTATGCCATACTTGCTCTGACTTCTTTAATATAATCTAAGGAAATTTCTTGTTGTTCACCGGCGAATTCATTATCTGGCGTAATAAATAACATACAGTGACAATCTTTTCTTTCCCGCATCGGCACACAAGGACAATTCCAAAATGTGTTTTTCACTTCTGCTTCTTTGTCTTCATAATGACGACAGGGACACAAAGGGGCTCCGAGTTCTTCTTTGTGTTTAGCTAATCCTTCGATGACAACAGCCGTTACAGATGGTTCGCTACAAAAATAAGTGTTTGTCCGCTTCGCATACTGTTCGGCAAAGTTTTTCATCGCCTCAAGCATTTTGTCTTCTTCTGTAGAATTGTTTTTTGCTACGGTCATGGGCTAATCGTTACTCTGTTCATTTTTTACTTACTTGCTTATTTTAGCGATCATTGGAATCGTTTAGCTCATCAGAGTATCTTTTTTATCTTTAATGCTTACCTCTTAAGGGATAGCTCTTTTTCCCCAATCCCTGAATTAGACTCGTTAATTATCTCCTTTTAGATAGGCTCACCAGATCTATCTATTTAAAGAACAAAAAAATTAAACCGATTGCCAAAATAAAACTAATGTTCAATTTGTGTTCTTTTTTAAAAGAAAAGATTCAGCAAAAAGTTTATTTAAGGAGAAAATATGAAACGCTTAGTAATTGTAATGTTATCGACTTTTGCTTTATGGACGGTTGCTGCTCCGACAATGGCTGAAAATAGAAATTCTGACCGCCCATCTACTCCTAATACTGAAGATCAAGAAAATTTCGGGAGTCAATCTACTCCGACAGAAGAGGATATTGAGCCAGTAACACTTGTTCAATTAGCATATCAAGGATATTTTGCTGATCAAGGAATTCCAAGTCATGCGGCTTTAAAAACAGCGATCGCAACTGGTGATGTTGATGCAGAAACTTTAGTCAGAAGTGCGATCAATAAAGGTCGTCTTTCATCAGATACTCTCAACGATGATGGCTATCTCAATATTGTCAGAACTCAGTTAGAAAATCTTAACGATCGATAATTTTTCTAATTTTGATTGATTCAACAGAATAATTGTGTCTGTCTGAGGAATGATCTTATATTTCTAGAAATTGTCTAACCTAAATTTTATAGTGTCCTAATATAGGAGGGAAAAATAATATGACAACTGATATTTCACCACAACAAAAAACTAATCTTACTAGAGGAATGTCTTTTTGGTCTGGTCTTCTTTTAGTTGGTTTAGGAATTGCTGGACTTGTTCTACCGAATATAGCGACGGGTGTTGTTGAAACTTGGATCTCTTTATTGTTGATCTTTGCGGCAGGCGCTAAATTAAGTAATGCTTTTGGGACTCGTGAACAGGAAGGGTTTGTCTGGAAGCTACTGTTAGGTATTCTTTATCTCGCCACAGGTGTCATGCTTTTAATCTATCCTAGAACAGGTATTCTCTCACTGACTTTATTATTAGGTAGTTTCTTGCTAACTGAGGGCGTATTTGAATTGTTTTTGGCCTTTAAAGTGCGTAATCAACCTAATTGGACTTGGGTACTCATTAATGGAATATTGACTTTAGTTTTAGGCGCGATGGTGTGGTTTGGCTGGCCGTTTAATGCACCTTGGTTACTTGGAACATTGGTCGGAGTTAGTGTTCTCTTTACGGGAGTTTCACGGACAATGCTATCGTTAAATATGTCTGATTCTAATACTAATCAGCCCGATCCAGCAGCGTCTATCTAATGATGATGGGATGGCGAACTAGATGGGTTAGATTGATGGTTGTGGGGTTCTGCTTCGATTCTAACGGGGCCAACTTGCAATTGTCCTAAGTTAACTAACCCCATTGTCTCGCCCCCCACAGCCAGAAGTCCCATTGAAACCAGTCCCGTTGCGATCGCTCCCATTGCCACTGTACCGAAAGAAATTACCCCCATCGGCACAACTCCAATAGCAACAATTCCCATCGGTACAATCCCAATTGAAATATAGCCTGTCGGAACCACACCAATCGAAATCAGTTTTCGTTTAGGCGAATTGCAACCAGTCGGATCTAAACTAATCAGTTGTTCTTTTTTAGGATTAAAGTTCATTAGCGAGTGACCAAATAAAATTAGTTTTCATCCGCATTATTCTACAAATAAAATTTGTTGTTTGTCCAAAGACAAAACGTAGTAGAAGAGAAATCTGTTACATATTTTTTTAAGCTATAGACGAAATTCCAGCCTCATCTAAAATTTTTGGGATTAAGTCCTCTCGTCTTACTGCCATAAGATGTACTCCCTGACAGAGTTGTTGAGCTAATTTAACTTGTTCGGCTGCGATTTTAACCCCTTCAAGTAAAGGATCACTTGCCTCGGCTAACCGCTTAATTAATTCATCTGGGATGACCACACCTGGGACATTTTTCCGAATAAATTCCGCATTTTTAGCCGATTTGAGCAGAAAAATTCCCGCTAAAATGGGTTTATCTGATCCCGCGACAATTTGATTCATAAATTTATCAAGACGCTCAAAATCAGTAATCATTTGACTTTGAAAGAATTGTGCCCCTGCTGTAATTTTTTTCTCAAAACGACTTTGTAACCCCGACCAACTTTTGCACTGTGGATCAACAGCCGCCCCAGCTAATAGGTCTAAAGGCTCATCTGGTAATGATTTTTCATTAAAGTCTAAGCCATTATTCAACTGGGCGATTAATTTGAGCAAACGGACAGATTCTAGTTCAAAAACGCTTTTTGCTTCGCGGTGATCTCCAGCTTTTACGGGATCTCCAGTTAAGGCGAGTATATTACGAATTCCTAACGCGTAAGCTCCCATGAGATCAGCTTGTAAGGCGATAATATTGCGATCGCGGCAAGCCATTTGACAAATCGGTTCAATACCATGTTGTAATAAAATAACCGAGGCGGCTATGGATGACATTCGCATAACAGCGCGACTCCCATCGGTAATATTAACGGCGTGAACCCGAGAAGCGAGCAATAAGCCCATTTCGATCATATGCTTAGGATTACCGCCTTTCGGTGGGCAAATCTCAGCAGTGACCAAAAACTTTTTATTTTCTATAGCCTGACGAAAAGGAGTGGTCATAAACTTGAATTTTTAATATTAGATTTTAAAGGAAAATTCCCCTATTAATCAAACTATTTTATTTTTCTCTAAAAAAGTGGTAAATAACCCAAAGCATTTCTTACTCTAGAGAGGGTTTCATTGGCTACGGTTTCGGCTTTGAATCGTCCTTCTCGCAAGACGGATTGAAGATATCCTTGATCATCTATTATTTCATAATATTTGTCTTGAATCGGTTTGAGGGCAGCAATAGCGGTATCTGTCAGTAAGGGTTTAAATTGTCCCCATCCCATATCTTGACATTCGGCTATCACTTCTTCTTTGGTTTTACCCGACAGTAAGAGATAAAGTGTTAAAAGATTATTACATTCTGGCCGTTCTGGGTCATCAAATGTTAAACCTTTAACCAGATCGGTTTTACAGCGTTTAATTTTTTTTTGGATCACATCTGGTGTATCTAATAAGTTAATTCGACTCATTTCGGATGGATCGGATTTAGACATTTTGCTGGTGCCATCGGTTAAACTCATAACACGCGCCCCTTCCTTCGCAATCATCGGTTCAGGCATTTTTAGAACGGGGTTTTTACGGGTTCCATATTTATCGTTGACTCGTACTGCGATGTCTCTGGTTAATTCTAAATGTTGTTTTTGGTCTTCACCAACTGGAACTTTATCGGCATTATAGAGTAAAATATCAGCCGCCATCAAAACTGGATAATTGAGTAAACCAACACTGACATTTTCTCCTTGTTTAATTGCTTTTTCTTTAAACTGGATCATGCGTTCTAACCAGTTTAAGGGAGTGATACAGTTGAGTAGCCAAGCAAGTTCGCTATGGGCGGTAACATGAGATTGAACAAAAATTGTAGAATATTGTAAGTCGATGCCACAAGCGAGATAGAGAGCCGCAATTTTGTAGGTATCTTGTGCTAAGGTTTTAGGATCATGAGGAACTGTAATCGCGTGTAAATCGACGACACAGAAAAAACTCTCATATTCTTGTTGAATTTCAACCCAGTTACGAATTGCCCCAAGATAATTGCCTAAGTGTAGATTTCCAGTTGGTTGTACTCCAGATAAAACGCGTTGTAAACTCATGTGATGCTCGTTATCCGCAACTTTGATTAACTTTGAATGATTCTAATGATTCGTTGGGACATTTTATCATTTTAAAACCTACATTCGTGCTGATTGACAGAGAACTTGATTAACGTTACTCTATTTGGGAACAAAGGGAGCGGGTATCACAAGGATTTTATACGGTGAGTTTACAAGAATTTGGTTTACTGCTTTTTTCGGTTTTGGTGAGTGCTACAGGACAGTTTTTTTTAAAAGTTGGTGCTCTAAAATTGGGAAAAGTAACGGGAAATAATCTAATTAGTCATATTTTTAATATTCTGACTGTTCCTGAGTTAATTGCTGGTTTAGCTTGTTATGGTTTGGGTGCGATCGCTTATATTCTTCTTCTCACTCGTGTTAAACTAAGTGTGGCTGGACCTTCAGCTTCTTTGATTTATATTTTTTCCGTTTTGATGGGATATTTTATCTTTAAAGAATCCATTCCGATTTATCGTTTATTTGGTATGGGTTTTATTGTCTGCGGAGTGATTTTAGTCGTCTGGCAAAAGTAAAGTGTCTTTTTTCTAAAGTAATCCCATTGATTTTAGTGCTGAAACCGCATTTTCTAGATTGAGAATTCTTGTTTTTTTCGGTCTTTCTTCTGGAGTATTTTGCTCAAGTTCTAGAGCGGCTATATAGGTTGAATCTTTTGACTTTATGGCATCAACTAAAAGAAAATTTGGATGAATATAATCTAGATCTCCTAAACAGACTAAATGACTATTTGATAAATCAAATAGAATCGTATGCAATGCCGAGCCACAAACTCCAATAATCACCTCATGCTGATTAACTAATTGTATTTGTTCTGTCAAATTTAATTGTTCTGGATAAACGATATTAAAGTTTTTTTCACGCAGGATATCTTCTAATTTTTCTTCATTTATAAGGCTGCGAAAAGAATTAGTTTTATTAAGGTTTTTTCTAGACATATAAAGCGGTTGGGCTATTTTTTTAGGCGGCTCTTTTAAAATAGCTTGTGCCACAGCTTCAGGTAATAATCGATGAACAGAATGAGCATGATAGTTCATCGTAAATGATGGATAGGGGATGATTACCTCTTCTAATAAAATTGGCTCGTCAAAAGCAAAAAATCGAGATTTATCGAAACCAATTGTATTCATAAAAATATCTACATAATCTCTTTTTACAGAAAATCTAGGACTTTCAGAATAAATAATCGGATAGTTTTGCTCTTTTGCTGCATACCATAATCGACAAATACATTCTGTGATCAAATGTCCGTAATGCCGAAAAAGATGACCGCCATAAATAAATTTATGATTAACTTTTTTTAAATTATTCGGTATCTGAATTTTTTCGGGGGCTATTCTATATTCTGGTATACAAGAATAATCAATCCTTGAACCATCTTTTAAATAAAAACATCTATATTCAGGAAAATATATAACATTCTGAAATGTTTTACTTTCTTCTAAAGGAGTTCCCTGATAAAGTTTGATTGAATTAGAATAATAATCCAGAACTGATGAGTCATAGTGATAAAAAGCTGGATTTCTCCCGCCCCATTTTCCGACAACTAATGAAGATGAAGTTTTTAAAATTGTCTCATCAGACTTAAGCGGTGAATTTTGATATTTTAAATTTTTAGGTAAATTAAATAAATTTTTTTTAACTTTTCGGCTAACAAATAAAGATTTACTATTTTTTGCATAAATATAATATAAAGTAATCAGAATTTTATTTCTTATTTTAGATAGTAAAAATAAAATAGGTTTATTTTTTAGCTCAGAAGACATATCTTTAACTTTGGCTTAACTGGAGTAAAAATTTATTTATTCAAGTTTTATCGTACTATCTCTGTTGATGAAGCTTTTAAGTAATAATTTCTTTTAAAGCCGATTTTAGATCTGGGTACTGATATTTAAAACCTGTATTTTGAGTCGCTTTTGGTAAAACTTGTTGTCCTTCTAAAACTACTTTTGAACCCTCACCTAACAAGACTTCTAAAGCAATTCCAGGAACAGGCAACCAAGAGGGACGACTTAACACTTCTCCTAAAATTTTAGTAAATTCGCTCATTTTTACGGGATTTGGTGCAGTTAAATTATACGTTCCTGCTATTTCAGGACGCTTTAGTGCTTCTATTATAAAGTTTACTAAATCTTCTCGATGTATCCAAGAAAACCATTGACGACCTGTTCCAATTGGCCCACCTGCAAATAACTTAAAAACGGGCAACATCTTCCCTAATGCGCCACCATTTCCTAAAACAATCCCTATTCTTGGAATTACTAAACGTACCCCATATTGCTTAACTTTTTCGGCTTCTTGTTCCCATTTTTGACAAACTTCGGACAAAAAATCATTTCCTGAAACACTTGTCTCATCAAAGGTTGCTGTTTCACTGGTTCCATAATAACCAATAGCTGAGGCACTAATCAAAACTTGTGGTTTAGGATTAGCTTTTCCGATAGCTTCTACTACATTTTGAGTACCCAGTTGTCTACTTTCTAAAATTGCTTTTTTATACTCTGGTGTCCATCTTTCGGCAATGGGTTCACCCGCTAAATTAATCACCGCATCACAGCCCGATATTGCCTTTTGCCAGTCTCCTGATTCAGTAATTTTGTAGGGAATAATTTCTAAATCAGAAAAACTTCTTCGAGCTTTTTCAGCATTTCTAGTCAATAGAATAATTGAATGTCCCTCATTTTTTAGCTTTTCAATTAAGCGAGTTCCAACAAATCCTGTACCACCTGTAATCGCAATTTTCATAATTTTAATTAATATTTATTTATCTTGATATCCCATACCGTTAGCTTGAGCGTAACGATTCATGAAGCGCATAAACCGTTCCCAGTGTTGATCTTTAATTAATTGAAAACTACATTCAACTCGTCTGATCTCATCTCCCTCATCACCAGCGAAAAAGAATTTTATTGAAGAAGGTTCAACGCTAATTACTCCTTCATCGTCGATTAATCTTAAGTCACCATAAGTTCTTTGAGTAAAACTCTTAAATTTTTCAATGGCTTTAAGGGTTTTAAACGTCATCATAACCGTTCTTACACCTGTATCTTTTTGTCGTCTTAAACTAACATTTTCTAAGTCTTCTGTAAGTCCAACAAAAAATTCAATCGAAGGAGTCGTCATATTTATTGTAGGAAAATGTGAGAGAAAATATCTCTATCTTTAGTTAAGTTATTGGGCTTAGTTTATAAGCCCATATCGGCATTACTTACCCTGAAAAAATCGACAGAATCAAAATTTATTCGGGTTCGCCACCTTGAATTTTTAGAAGTAAAAAGCCCCAAGCTAAACCTACTAAAATTAAAATAGGAGCTAAAATAGCACCATTAAATAACATACTTTCAGCCGTCATTATTGATTCTCCTAAATGTTTTATGCTAGAGATAATTGAGTTTACGCATCATTGTTATTGTAAACTAGACCAGCCCAATTCTTAAGATGGAATTAAAAAAACGCCCAAAAATTGCGATCGCAACTGGAGATCCCGCCGGAATTGGACCCGAAATCGTTCTATCGGCACTCGCTGACTCGAAAATCAAGGAAAATTGTGATTTTACGGTCATTGGAACCCGTACTCTTTTAGAAAAGACGTTTACCCAGTTACGTCAAACTAGAACCGATCTCTGTGAGCCCGATAGTTTCCCCATCATAGATTTACCGACTAGCTTAACTCAAATTAGTCTTGGACAGGGTAACGCCGCAAGTGGAGAAGCGAGTTATCAGTATTTAGAAACTGCAATTAATTTAACGTTAGAAGGAACTTTCCAAGGAATTGTCACAGCCCCTATTGCAAAATCGGCATGGAAAGCGGCAGGATATAATTACCCTGGTCAAACTGAAGTTTTAGCCGAGAAATCCCAAACTAAGCAATATGGGATGATTTTTGTGGGAAAATCGCCTTATACGGGTTGGATACTGCGAACGCTACTCGCAACGACTCATATTCCTTTAAATCAAGTGTCTCAGGTTCTCACTCCCGAATTGATGACGCAGAAGTTAGAGTTATTGATTAGGAGTTTACAAACTGATTTTGGCATCAAAAATCCCCAAATTGCGATCGCATCTCTTAACCCTCATAGTGGAGAACAAGGACAAATCGGAACCGAGGAGATAGACTGGATGAATTCTTGGTTTCTTGAGCAACAAAAAAATTATCCTCAAGTGAATTTAAAGGGATTAATTCCACCTGATACGATGTGGGTGACACCGGGTGTAGCATGGTATCGTGATTTTGTCAATAGTAAACCAGCCGATGCTTATCTAGCTTTGTATCATGATCAGGGGTTAATTCCCGTTAAACTGATGGCGTTCGATGAAGCCGTTAATACTACAATTGGATTACCGTTTATTCGGACATCACCCGATCACGGAACCGCGTTTGATATTGCAGGAAAAGGAATAGCGCGGAATGCAAGTATGAAAGCAGCGATCAATCTTTGTGTAGAATTAACCGAAAAAAGATTCAACCAAAGCTATTCAGGAGCGTTAAGCTATTAAAAATGGTACTCGCTTAATTATTGGGATATGACAACAGCTACACTAACTCGATCCACTGAACCGACGCAAACTCGTCCAGTCGTATCTTATCAGGTTGGGATGAGCGAACCAACCTCCCATTTATTTGAAGTGACGCTACAGATTAGCGGTTGGTCTGATGATGTATTAGATTTAAAGATGGCGGTTTGGACACCAGGATCGTATTTAGTGCGAGAATATTCGCGTCATGTACAAGACTTTTCAGTTAAGGGACAACAAGCATTAAAACATCGTAAATGCTCGAAAAATCACTGGCAAGTTGAAACAAATAATCAATCAGAAATTACGGTACAATATCGAGTTTTTGCGAATGAATTAACGGTTAGAACTAATCATCTTGATGCAACACATGGTTATTTTAATGGCGCGGCGTTATTTTTATTTGTTCCCGAATTAGTCAAACAATCGGTTACAGTAACCATTATTCCACCTCAAAACGAGTGGCAAGTAACAACATCTTTACCCTCAGTAGATGGCAAAGAAAATACTTTTATTGCTAAAGATTTTAATACTCTAGTTGATAGTCCCTTTGAAGTGGGAATTCATCAGAAATATGACTTTGAAGTTTTAGGAATACCGCATCAATTAGCGATTTGGGGACAAGGGAATGTGAATGTTGAACGATTGATTCGGGATACACGGAACATTATTGCAACCGAAGCTAGAATGTTTGGAGGATTACCTTATGAGCGTTATATTTTCCTCTTACATCTTTCTAAAAATAGTTATGGTGGACTAGAACATAAAGAGTCTTGTACTTTAATTTATTCTCGTTTTGGTTTTCGTGCCAGAGATAAATACAATAATTTCATACAATTAGTTGCCCATGAATTCTTTCATCTGTGGAATGTAAAAAGAATTCGTCCGAAAGCATTGGAAGTTTTTGACTATGAACAAGAAAATTATACAAATGCCCTTTGGTTTTGTGAAGGCGTGACGAGTTATTATGATATCGTTTTTCCCATGAGGGCGGGAATTTATGATAGTAAAACGTTTTTAGATTTATTGAGTAAAGAAATTAGTCGTTATTTATCGATAGCTGGAAGAAAAGTACAACCCGTTAGTGAATCGAGTTTTGATGCTTGGATTAAATTGTATCGCAGAGATGCTAATAGCGATAACTCTCAGATTTCATATTATCTCAAAGGTGAACTGATTGCGATGATGCTAGATTTATTGATACGTCAGCGTCATAATAATCAACGTTCTTTTGATGATGTAATGAGGATTATGTGGGAAAAATACGGCAAATTGGAAATAGGCTATACAGATGAGGAATTGAAAAATGTTATAGAATCTGTTGCAGAAACAGACTTAAGTGATTTTTATATTCGTTTTATCTTAGGTGTAGAAGAGTTACCCTTTGAGGAATATTTAGAACCATTTGGAATACAACTTAAATCAGTCTATGATGATGAAAGAGTACCATTACTGGGAATCAAGGTAAACTCAGAAAATGGTAAAGAAATAATAAAATTTGTTGAAATTGGATCGCCGAGTCAAATTGCAGGAATTAATACAGAAGATGAACTACTAGCGATCGATGGTTTTAGAGTCAGTGGAGATCAGATCAGCGATCGTCTCAAAGACTACCAAGAGAATGATATCATTCAAATTACTGTCTTTCATCAAGATGAACTGAGAACTTTACCAGTTAAACTTGCTGCCTCGCAACCCTTACGTTATGAACTTGTGCGGATACAAAACCCATCCGATAGTCAAAAACAAAATTTTTTGGAGTGGGTGAGACAGAAATAAACACCATTAGTTACTTTTTTATTAATTACACTAGAAACATGGATACCTTTCTCAAATACGCTTATTTTGAGCATCAATTTATTCCGTTTGAAGATGCTAAATTATCAGTTGCGACTCATGCCTTACATTATGGTACAGCAGCGTTTGGCGGTTTAAGAGGAATTCCCAATCCGCAAAATCCTAATGAAATTTTACTCTTTAGATTAGAGCGTCATTGTCAACGTTTGAGTCAAAGTGCTAAATTTTTACATCACGATTTACCTGCTGATAAAATTTATCAAATTATTATTGATTTTGTTAAAAAAAATAAACCCAATCAATCTTTTTATATTCGTCCTTTAGTCTATAGTTCTGGTTTAGGAATTGCTCCCAGATTACACAATATCGAGAAAAATTTCTTAGTTTATGGTTTAGAAATGGGGGAATATTTATCGCCTTCTGGGATTAAATGTAGAATTAGTTCTTGGTATCGTCAAGAAGATCGTAGTTTCCCACTTAGAGGTAAAATCACTGGAGCGTATATTACTTCCGCTTTAGCAAAAACCGAAGCAGTAGAATCAGGTTTTGATGAAGCCATTTTAATGAATTCCCAAGGTAAAGTCTGTGAAGCAACGGGGATGAATATTTTTATGGTTAGAAATGGTCAAATTATTACCCCTGGATTTGAACAAGATATCCTAGAAGGGATTACAAGAGATAGTGTTTTAACTCTTGCTAAAGATTTAGGAATTACTGTAGTCGAAAGACCTATAGATAAAACAGAATTATTTATTGCAGATGAAGTCTTTTTATGTGGAACGGCTGCGAAAATTGCCCCAGTTTATCAAATCGAGAATTTTAAACTTTCTGAAGAACGACCAATCGCCACAAAATTGAGAGAAAAGCTTACAGCAATTACTCAAAATGAAGATCCAAAATATAAAGATTGGGTCAATGTTATTCCGTTAGATTAATATTTTGGGTTAAATGATCGGCTTCTCAGATAAAAATGTCCTGTAGGGTATGGTGTTCCAAATCAAGATATATATAGGGTTGGGTAACCAAACCCCTACAATTATATAAAAGCGGATAATTTATGTAGAAGAAATTAATTATCTAAAACTTGTTAAAGACTTTCTTCAATGGGTGAAAAGCCGATTTAATAATCAAAAGGACGTAGATCTAATAACCTAGCGTCCCTTTTATTTAACTCTAGTTGATATCCTAAATTCTGACTAAACCGTCTTTATTCAAAATCTTTGCGTCCGGGGTTACGAGTTGGGTCGCTAGAGAGAAAACCGAAGACAAACAAGCCAATAAAGAAAAATACAACCAGATAGACAACAATCTTAAGGGTAATCATTGAACGTTTCTCCTTTTATTTTTTTAACTGTCAGAAGTCTTAGAAAAATATACCTTGAATTACTGTAGCTTATTTTGGGATCACTTCAGAATTGAGGACAAGACTTGTAGATCGCCCAATTCTGTACTACCCTAACTACAGATAGACATTTTTATAAAGGTTTTGCGATCGTGGTAGTATCTGAAACAGTATCCCAAGCGTTAAAAACTCCGTTATATCATCTCATTGTCGCACAACAAGCCAAAATGACCGAGTTTGCGGGTTGGGATATGCCCATTCAGTTTAGCGGTTTGAAGCAAGAACACGAAGCAGTCAGAACGAGTGTCGGAATGTTCGATATCTCCCACATGGGAAAATTTATCCTAACGGGAAAAGATTTACTGACCTTGCTACAGTCTCTCGTTCCCTCAAATTTAGCACGACTGCAACCTGGACAAGCACAATACACAGTTTTGTTAAACGCTGATGGTGGGATTATTGATGATGTAATTTTTTATTTCCAAGAAGCAGAGAAAGGAATACTCATCGTCAATGCAGCGACAACCGAAAAAGATAAAGCGTGGTTACTCTCTCATCTGGAAAAATATTCCGTCACATTAGAAGATGTCTCCCAAGAAAAAGTCTTAATTGCACTCCAAGGAATACACGCTCAAAGAATTCTACAATCTTTGGTTTCAGATGATCTTAGTCAATTAAAATTATTTGAACACCTTGAAACCACTATTTTTGAGCAACCTGCTTTCATTGCCAGAACGGGATACACTGGAGAGGATGGCTTTGAGATTATGTTATCACCCGAAGCAGGTCAAAAACTTTGGCAATCCTTACTTAAAGCGGGTGTAACGCCTTGTGGACTGGGTGCAAGGGATACTCTACGTTTAGAGGCTGCATTAGCCCTCTACGGTCAAGATATTGATGACCAGACCTCGCCTTTAGAAGCGGGTCTAGGGTGGTTGGTTCATCTCAAAGAAAAAGGTGATTTTGTCGGTCGTTCTGTTCTAGATGAGCAGAAAAAAAATGGTTTGTCTCGTCGTTTGGTTGGGTTACAAATGGAGGGACGACATATTGCTCGACATGATTATCTCGTGTGGTCTAATGGTAAAGTAGTGGGTAAGGTGACGAGTGGTACATTATCACCGACGTTAGGAAAAGCGATCGCACTTGCTTATGTCCCCTCAGAATTAGCGAATATTGGACAAACTTTAGAAGTCGAAATACGCGGTAAAACCTATCCAGCTACGGTGGTTAAAAAGCCATTTTATAAAGTTTCTCGCTCACTTTAGCGATTTTGCTGTTGTGCAATTTGACTAACTTGGTCTATTGATAGGTCTAAAGCTGTTGCAATTTGTTCTATACTCAATCCTAGAGACAATAAACGGGGAATAGCAGTTATTTTTACTTCTTCGCGTCCTTCTTCGCGTCCTTCTTCGCGTCCTTCTTCGCGTCCCTCTTCTAATGCTTCTTGATAAACTCTAGTTTGTTTTAAATCACTCCAGCTAAACATGGCTTCTATCTCCTTGCGACTTATTCGAGGTAATTTGTAGACTAATATTGTCTCTATTAATTGTAAAAGTTCTTGCCTTTGTCTGTCATCTGTAATTTGTTCTCTGATTCGATTAATTAAATTTCGTCCTTGTTCAATCGCTTGATTTTTATTCGTCGTAATTAATTGAACTGTCGTTAAACCAATAGATGTTTCAGAAATATTGTCTAGTTCATTTAGATAAATCCGTGTTACTCTTTCAGATTCTAGTAATTCCCAATATCTTTCAGTTTCTTGTGATTCTACACTACGATTTGGATAAAGAATTACTCCTCGCCAGTTATTAGATAAAGGTGTTTTGCTTAGATATAAAAAGATTTCGGCAAAAAAACGAGCATAAAAATTAGAATCATCTTGAAATTGAACTTCAACGAAATAAATGGGTAAATCCGTCCTTTGGGCTAAAAATACTCCATCAATTCTAAAAGCAAGTTGTTTCACTTCCACCGATGAAAACTGATAAACTTCGGCTAAGTCTGGATCTAGTCTAAGCAATTCAAAGAAAATAAAAGGGAAAGATTGAAAAAGACGATAAAAAATTGTATCCGTTTTCATGGTTTCCTGACATTAACTACTCGATAAACGTTGGACTGATTCTGCTTGTAATAAACGATGTGTATCCGCTAATAAATCTGGAATTATTTTACCATGAGGACTTTTAGCCAAACATTTACTTAAATCAAGTTTTTTGACTTTTGCGGCTTGTTCTCCAGGGAACCAATCACCCCCATTTCCTAATAAATTATATCGCGCTTTAGCAAATTCAACCATGTCATAAGCTAAGACTAAGTTTCTCAGCCAAAGAATAGTAGGAATATTAATATTGTTTGGTGTTTCTTGGTATGTGGGTAGACCTAAACGCCAAGTTTTAAACCATTCTTTCCCTAAACATTTAATTGCTTCTGCTTCTAATTTTTCTAGAATTGGAGGTAAAATTTGATCAGCTTTATTGAAAAGTTTAATAGTTCTTAAATGTTCATCAAAATCTGATGGTTTAGCCGCACCAAGACTGAGTGTATGTACTTGAGGATGACTCAAACAAAATAAATCATTAAACACCATTGGACTGAGTGGAGAACAAAGATCAACTAATTTTTTGGGGGGATTGTATAAATGTCCTCCTTTATCTGATGGACTAATTATAAAAACTCCCATATCATGTTTATGGGCGGTAGAAATTGCTGGCCAATTATTTTGAAAAATGTAATACCAATGTAAATTAATATAGTCAAATTGATTAGTTTCTATGGTTTTAATAATAGTTTCAGTTGAGGCATGAGTTGAAAAGCCAATAAATCTAACTTTTCCTTGTTGTTGTAATTTTTTCGCTTCATCTAGACAACCACCAGGGCGTATGGTTTCTTCTAAAATTTCAGGTGTATTTATGCCATGAATTCCCAGTAAATCTATATAATCTAAATTGAGAAATTGAAAAGATTGATTAAATTGACGACGAAATTCTCTAACATCACTTTTTGGAGAAATTTTTGTTTGAATGATTAGTTTTTCTCTTGGTAATTTTGGTAATATTTTTCCAAGTTGCAATTCAGATGAGCCATATCCTCTCGCGGTTTCGATATGATTAATA
The DNA here is from genome assembly GCF_003007785.1 of Aphanothece hegewaldii CCALA 016. Classification (GTDB taxonomy): domain Bacteria; phylum Cyanobacteriota; class Cyanobacteriia; order Cyanobacteriales; family Microcystaceae; genus Chroococcus; species Chroococcus hegewaldii. The sequence goes on from NZ_PXOH01000005.1 coordinate 174,614, forward strand.
CCAAGATCGATCGCACGACGGATCGTATTTTCAAGATTTAATTGATTATCATCAGGGATCTGCTGATACGGAACATCTTGCCATTTATATTGATAGCGCATTCCACCACAAGAAAAAACGGGCATTTGTAGTTCAGTACGGCCAAAACGTCGGTATTGCATATTTTTAATTTATCGGTATTAAGGTGCAGTCTTTACCAAATCTGCTAACCTAGTTGATATTTTAGAAAGAATTCTCTGTACTTAACCCATATATCCTACAACGGTGTGATTGAAACCCCTGTTATTTTAAACGATCGCTATGTGATGATCAAACCTCTAGCCGAAAATGAGTACACTGGAACTTATTTTGCTAAGGATACTTATCGTTTTGATGAATTTTGCGTGATTAAAGAGTTACGCTATATTGACGAGAATAAGAGCGATCGCACAAAAAGAGAAACTCAGTTTAAGCTTGAAGCACAAATTCTTTATCAATTAAATCATCCTCAGATTCCTCGGTTTCGAGAAACTTTTACGGTAAATAACGCCGAAAATACAAGTTTATATTACGTTAGAGACTATATTCCTGGATTTACTTATCGGGAACTGTTTAAGCTATATAAAAGTCAACAAAAATACTTTAGTGAAACCGATATTATTGATTTACTGAAGCAACTGTTAAGCGTTGTAGACTATCTTCACTCCCAAGGTGTCTATCATCAAGATATCTCGCTAGATAACTTGATTTGTCGTAAATGGGATCAGTTACCCTTTATCATTAATTTTAGCCAAGTTCAGACCCTAGAAAATGCTTCTCTTACTGCGTCTCCTCAACAAGATCTATCACAACTTGCGATCGTCTTACTGAGTTTATTCACGCAATATGAGTCATCACAACTCTTTGAGGGAGAAACTCGCAATTTACGAGAAGATATTATTTTGAGTCCAAAACTGAAGCATCTTTTTAGCAAAATGGTAACGGATGTAATAAGCGATCGCTTTACAACGGCTCAAGATGTGATAATTTGTCTAGAACAACCCGAGACGATCGAAACCCAACCCACGATCAATCTTCTTCCTTCTCCTCCTCTTGATCTCACTGTATCTACTAAAGCGCAGAAGGAAACTATGGTAACACTCTCCCCTAAAAAGCAGAGTCGATTTTTAGGTTGTTTAAGTCAATTAGGATTAATTTTAGCTGTTAGTCTCGGATCTGGGACGATTGGATGGTTTGTCGGCAAAACTTGGTTAAAAACTCCAGCACCCCCAAAGCTAACTTTTGAAAACACTGATCCTTCTACTCCTGCTGATCCCGCGCTTTTCCCCGTTTCCACCGAACAAGCAGCAGAATGGGAACGTAAAGCGGAGTTACGCAAACGTCGTCAGGAGTTGGGGATCAATAATCAATTTTTTCAAATGTTAGTAGATCAAGTCTTTTCGAGTCGCTACCCAGATGACGCATTAAAAATATCGTCTTCAGATCCAGTGGAAAAAAAAGAAGGGCAAAAAAAACGCGATGAATTTGCTTCAGAATTAATAACTCAGTTAAGTTCTTTAAGCGCAGAAGCAAGAGGGGGTTTAGGGAGTTACGATCGTCTGCGTCGTCAAGAAATTATCAAAGAAGCTAATGACTTAAACTTAAATATGCGTGCGCTATATGATTTAGCAAATGCTGAATTTTCTCGTGATTTTCCTTCAGAAGATAAGGATAATATGGAACAACCAACGGGACAAGTTTTGAGTGCAATGCTTTTAGATAATCTGAGAAAATTACAATCAGATGAAACATCCCTTAAAATCACAGAGTTACCCACAGAAAATGACATTAGTCGTCAAGGAACATTAGAACCCGGTCAAGGAAAAGCTTATGTTATACAGTTAGAAGAAAATCAAGAAGTAGAATTTCAAATCAGCGCACCTCAAGAGACACAAATTTCTATATATTCTCCATCGGGTCAAAATAATCTTTTAGATGATTCGACGGAAACCTCTTGGACAGGAACTTTAAAAGAAAGTGGTTTGTATGAGATTACGATTGTTTCTAAGTCGGATAGTGTATTTGATTATCAATTTCTAATTAAAGTTTTGTCCAATTCTACTAATTAGTTGGGGTTTGGTTTTCAAACCCTCTATAACTAAATCTAGAAGCTAATTCTAATTCAACTCCGAATATTCTCTAACTTCTTTTTTCCCCTTTTTCACAAACATATTTTTCAATCTTTGATAGAAAGTATCAATATAGGTAAAAATCACGGGGACAACGATTAAGGTTAATAGCGTCGATGTGGTAAAACCACCAATAACTGCGATCGCCATTGGGCTACGAGTTTCGCCATCTGCACCCCATTCTAGAGCAATGGGAATCATCCCGATGATTGTAGAAACCGAAGTCATCATAATGGGACGTAAACGGCTAATTCCTGCTTCTAGTGTAGCCTTATATTGTGATTTACCTTCTTGTAGGGCAGCAAGGGCAAAATCGACCAAAAGAATCGCATTTTTAGTGACTAACCCCATTAATAAAACAATACCAATTAAGGCAAATAATCCTAATTCTTTTTGGGCAATGAGTAACCCTAAAAACGCCCCACCAATGGAAAGGGGTAAAGCGGCTAAAATTGCCACAGGATAGAGGAAATTGTTATAGAGTAAAACTAAAACGCCATAAATTCCCAATACTGCTAAACCTAATGCCCCAAGGAAACGACTAAAGATATCTCGCATAATTTTCGCTTCCCCAAAAGGTTCTTCTGTAACTTCTGCGGGTAGGGGGTTCATTGCTGGTAAAGCGCGAATTTTGGTTAATGCTTGTCCTAATGATAATCCTTCTAAATTTGCCCCTAATTCTACACGACGACTACGGTTAAAGCGTTCAATTTCAGCCGGGCCACTTCCTAAACTAATATTAGCAACTGAGTTCAACGGAACTAGGATACCATCAGAACTGGGTACTCTTAAGTTTTTTAGGGTATCAATTTCGCTGCGTTCAATAGAAGCAATTTTAACTCTAATGGGAATTTGTCGATCGCTTAGATTAAATTTAGCTAAGTTAGAATCATTATCCCCAATTAAGGCGAGTGAGGCTGTACGTGCGATCGCTTGTACCGAGACATTTTGATCCGCCGCCCGGATCGGATCAGGTGTAATAATAATTTCAGGTTTAACGAGGCTAATACTCGATGTGACTTCGACTAACCCCGGAACACTTCGCATCTGTCGTTCTATTGTATTCGCCGTTTGTTCTAATAATTCGCCATTTTCGCTTTTTAAGACGATTGAAACGTCTTTACTACCCCCTCCCGCGCCCTGACTCCGAAAAGATACCCGCGCCCCTGGTATTTCTCTAAATTCTAAGCGCATTTTCTCTTCAAATTCTTGTTGAGAGATATTTCTTTCATCTTTGGGAATCAAATTAACGTATACTGTTGCGGTGTTAACTTTACTGCCCCCAATATTGGCTAAAACACTACTCACTTCAGAATTATTGCGTAATAACTGGGTGGTTTCTTGAACGACTTTGGTTGTATCAGCAAGAGTTGAACCGGGGGGAAGATCCACACTAACGGTACTTAAACCTGTATCGGGGTTGCTAAATAAACCTTGAGGAATGAAGGGAATGAGTTGTAAGCTACCGATGAAAAAAGCGATCGCAATAATCAGTGTTGTAATACGATGATGTAACGCCCATTTGAGTAAACGACTATAAATACCCCAACCTGAAGTATATGTATTTTGATCTAAGTTTTGCACTCTTTTTGGTTTCAGTACATACGCACTGACCATCGGCGTAATCGTTACGGCAACCAATGAGGAAAAAATCGTCGAAACCGATACAGTAACACCAAAGGGTTTAAAAAATTGTCCCGGTATACCTCCCATAAATGCAACAGGTAGGAAAACAGCGATAATAGTTGCAGCAGAGGCTAAAACCGCTAACCCAATTTCACTAGAAGCATCGATAGCCGCTTGATAGGGTGTTTTGCCTTCAAGTAGGTGAGTATCGATATTTTCCACCATACAAACCGCATCATCGACTAAGTTCCCAATAGCAAGGGCTAAACCGAGTAGCGTCATCCCATTCAGGGTATAGCCAAAAGCTTGCATCACCCAAAATGTGGGAATGATGGATAGGGGAAGTGCGATCGCGGTAATGAGGGTCATTCGCCAATCTCTAAGGAAAAGCCCTACCACAATAACGGTTAAAATGCAACCACTAATTAGATCATTAAGGGTTCCTTGATAAGACTCTTGAATATCTTTGGCGCGTGTAAAAACTAGATTAAATTTAAGATCATCGGGTAAGCTTTGTTCTAAATTAGCGATCGCTTTTCTAACTTCTTCTTCAACGGTGACTAAGGTACTGCCCGTACTCCGTAAAACAGAGAAACCAACAACAGGTTTACCATTAAAATAAGCCGAAGATCTAGGATCTGCGAAACTATCTTCTACTTTTCCTAAATTCTCAAGGGGAACATTATCACCATTGGGTAAAACGATGCGATAATTTTTTAAATCTGCTACTGTTTTCGCACTGCCAAGGGTTCTAACGGTTTGTTCACTTCCACCAACTTCAGAACGTCCCCCAGGTAAATTAATATTAAAATTGCGGATCTGCTCATTGACTTGTGTCGCAGTAATACCATATGCGAGTAAGCGACTCGGATCTAAGTCTACTCTAATTTCTCGATCGACTCCACCAATGCGATCGACTTGTGCTACACCTTGGACATTGGCTAAAACTCTGCTAATTCTGCGATCTACTAAATCACTTAATTCTTCTACCGATCGCTTATCTGATGATATGGCATAAGTAATTACAGAACCGCCAGAAAACTCTAATCTTTTAACAATAGGTTCATTTATATCTTGCGGTAAATCTTGTCGAATTTGTGCCACCGCATTACGAACATCATTCGTCGCTTGGTTGCTATCAGTACCAAGGACAAAATTAACGGTAGTAGTGCTTGAACTTTCGGCAACGTTTGAGCTAATCTGATCGATATTACCTAAACCTGCCACTGCGTCTTCGATCTTTTTAGTGACTTGGGTTTCGAGTTCCACTGGCCCCGCGCCCGGTTGCGTTACAGTAATAATCACTGCGGGTACGTCAATATTAGGATTACGATCAATGCCTAAACTAATAAAAGAAAACCACCCCGCCAACGCTAGTACAAGAAAACTAACTAAAATCGGGATTGGGTTTTTAATTGACCAAGTGGATAGATTAAAAGACATAGTTTAAGTTAGGATTTAATCTGAATTTTGTCGCCATCATTAAGATAGGCTGCACCTTTGATCACAATGCGATCGCCTGGGTTTAATCCGTTGGTGATTTCGATCTGATTATTGGGTAGAATTTCACCTAAACTAACGGTTTGAGCAATGACTGTGTTGTTAGATTGCACAATATATGCAATTGCTTTACCGTCCGACTGCGGTAACACTCCATCCATCGGCACTGTTATGCTTGTTGCGCTATTTGTCACAATAGAAGCCCGTAGGAACATTCCAGGCTTGAGGGTGTTTGAAAAGGGTAAATCTACTTTTACCGTTGCCTGACGCGATTCTACATCAACTACAGGATTAATTTCTCGGATGGTTCCTATCAGTATGAGGCTGGAATCCGCATCGGAGGTAATTTCAACTTTTTGACCCGTACGAATAGCGGTTAATTGATTTTCAGGGATTTTGACGTGTAATTCTAAGCGTCCTGCTTCGATAATTTCAAATAATGCCCCTTGTGAGCCTGAATTTGTTGTATCTCCTACCCTAGCGTTACGTTTAGTAATTTTGCCGTTGACTGGCGAGAGTATACGAGTATTTCTCAGTTGTGCTGTAATCACTTGTACTTGACTTTTTGCTTGGGCGAGTTGGGCTGTTGCTTGGGCAATGACTTCAGAACGCGGACCTGCTTGTAATTCGGCTAGTTTTTGTTGATTTTCTCTCAGTTCTGCTTCGGTTCTGCGTACTATGGCGAGTTTACTACGTTCATCGTTGATCGCTTCGTCAAGTCTATCTCGTGCGATCGCTCCTTGTGCTTCTAGGGTTTGATTTCTTGATAATCTTTTTTTCGCTAAGTCCCAATCTGATTTTACTTGAGTTAGTTCTGCTATGGACTGTCTAACGATTTCTCTAGCCCTTGCTATTTCTTCGGTTCGGGTTCCTGCTTTGAGTTCTGCTAAACGGGCTTCGGCTTGGGCGACACTAGCTTGTGCTTGGGCTAACTGGGCTTGTAGGATAGAATCATCTAATCGGGCTAAAAGTTGTCCCGCGCTAACAGATGCTCCTTCATCGACATAGATTTCTTGTATTTGTAATCCATTAGCTTGAGTATTGACGGTAATCAATTCATCAGCCGTGACGGTACCTGTTGCTTTCAGTGTACGATTGACGGGGGATAATTGAACGGTTGAAACTGTAACACTTTGAGCAGGGGCAGAGACTACGGGAGTAACGTTCTGAGGGGCTTCTGTCGTTTTTGGTTGAGCGATGAATTTGGTTCCCGCCAAGGTTAATAATGCACCTAATCCAATACCAAATAGAACACCTTTACTACCCGATAGTAAGGATGACTGTTTGGGCTTTTTGGTTGGTGTCGCAACGAATTGATATTCGTCTTGTATTTCCGTTGGGGGTTGGTTGCCGTTGTTTTTAAAGATGTCTTGCGTCACGTCTAGCCCTCTACGATGTGAACGGGAACTCGATAGATGTAAACTTTTGTTTCTATATTTTAATATAACTTAAAACTGCTTCACTGTGGGGAGATGTAACGAAGCATAGAAAGCTGTTTAAAAGATAAATTTAGGTAATTTGCTCAAGTAAAGCTTGATTAATAACACTTTGATAGCCGATTCCTCTTTTTTTTGCCTCTTCTTTCGCCCAAGCTAAAACTTTAGGATGAAGTCTAATAGAAATGGGCTCATATTTTTCTTCTTCATCTTTAACAGGTCTGCCCCGTTTTCTTAAATTTATGCCAAACTGCTCAGTAAGGGCTTCCGTAAACTTTTGATGTTCTTCTGGTGTTACTCGTCTAGCTTTATCAAAGGGAAACTCAGATTCTTTCTTCATATTGTTTACGCTCTTTTTTTGTGGCTTTTCTAGCACTGATAATTCTAATTATTTCGTCACGTATGGTAAAAACAACTACAACAATTGAGCCATTTTCCATTTCTCCTATAGCCCATTCTCTTTCTTCATATTGAGAATGTTTAAAATCTTCCGTAAACAGAAGAAAAGGATCAGCAAAAACGGTTACTGCGTCAACAAATCTGATACCATGCTTAAGAAAATTCGATTCATCTTTAATGTTATCCCAATCAAATCGCATTTATTTATAGTATATACCAAAAATATTTGCTCTTTGGCTATTGTACCAAATCCGTATAAATCGGAATCTTTAAATTGAGCGTAGGGGTTTGGTCTCCAAACCCTATTCCTAAAAGGATTTGGTTCCCAAATGCCTACATAATTTTAGAGGGGACAGCCATAGTGAATTTAGTATTATATTTTTAATAGCCTTACCCCAAAGGAATCGGCAAAATAACAATACGGTCACGCTCTAACTTCTATTCTTACTTAAGCGCAATTTAAACTAAAACAACTTTCGGTTTTAAAATAAAGTTATCCGAGTCACTAATAATTATTCCCATCCCTAAAAATTGTCCTTCTTCTGTTAAAACCTTGACTGATTGCTCCATCTTATTTTCAAATGAAATTGCTATAATTTGTCCTTGACACCAGCGTTGCGCCTCATCAGAGGATAAATAAATTGTTTCTAAATGAGTTAGTGCGCTTAATGGAGAAATTAAAGTAAAATTATTACGTGTGCGTAGTATTTCTAATTGTTCTAAAGTGATGCTATCGGCTAAATGTAGCCCACAACTTTCGGTACGAATTAACTGGGCTAAAGTTCCGCCAATGCCTAAAGCTTTTCCGAGATCACGAGCGATCGAACGAATATAAGTACCCGAACCACAAGCGATCGCCAGTTCAATTTCGGGAAATTCGCCGCCAGTCCAGTTCAAAACTTCAATATCATGTATTTCAACGATTCGACTCGGAATGTCTATAATTTCGCCTTTTCTAGCTAATTCATACATTCGCTTTCCTTCTCGCTGAATAGCACTATACATCGGGGGAATTTGTTCTATTTTTCCGATAAATTGTCTTAAATGGGGTTGTACATTTTCGAGGGATAAATGTTGACCTGAGTGAGTTTGAATAATCTCTCCTTCAAGATCATCAGTCGTTGTCGTCACTCCTAAACGTATTCTCGCCCGATAAGCTTTTTGAGTGGTTAAATAGGGTAAAAGACGGGTTGCTTTACCGACAGCAATGGGTAAAACACCTGTCGCGGCAGGATCTAAAGTGCCTCCGTGACCAACTTGTTTTATTTTGAGTATTTTCCGAACTTTGGCTACACAGTCGTGAGATGTCCAACCGGCAGGTTTATTAAGATTAATCAGACCAAACATTATAAATATAAACTCATGACTTCTGTAATCGGTAAACGAGATTGTACAGCTAAAGATAACGAAGATCGATGACCTCGGTTAAAGTGATCTGCTGCGGCACAACCGATCATCGCTGCATTGTCGGTACAGAGTTTAAGCGGGGGAAAATGTACATCAAGATCGTGGTTAGCTGCTGCTGCGGTGAGATGTTGCCTTAACGCACTATTAGCCGCGACTCCTCCACCGACTGCAATGGTTTTCACTCCATAGTCTAAAGCACAAGCGATCGCACGTTTAGTCAACGCTCTAGCAACGGTCGCTTGAAAACTGGCGGCAAGGTCATTAATTGGTAGTATTTGACCATTTTCGGTCTGAAGCTTGTTTACTAAGCGTAGAACCGCCGTTTTTAAGCCACTGAAGCTAGAATCGTAGGGGTGATACCCTCCTTCCGGTGTAGAGATTCTACCTTCGGGTAAAGGAAACGCTTCTGTATTCCCCGTTTGGGCAATGCGATCAATAGCGGGACCACCTGGATAACTTAAACCTAATAATCTTGCGACCTTATCAAAGGCTTCACCTGCTGCATCATCACGGGTTGAGCCTAACATTTCGTAGATGCCACAATCTTTGACATAAATGAGGCTCGTGTGTCCCCCAGAGACTAAAAGACAGATGAAAGGGGGTTTTAGCTGTGGATCGTTGAGATATGAAGCATAAATATGACCTTCGAGATGATGTACGCCTAAAAAGGGTTTGTTATGGATGATCGCTAGTGTTTTTGCGGCTGTTACACCCACCATCAGGGAACCGACTAACCCCGGTGCGACGGTTGCGGCGATCGCGTCTATTTGCGACCATTGGTATTCGGCTCCGGATAGAGATTGTTCAATACAAAGATTAATCATTTCTAAATGCTGACGTGAGGCAATTTCTGGAACAACTCCCCCATAAACGCGATGCACATCAATTTGTGAAGCGACAATATTACTATGTACTTCACAATTATTTACAATGGCGACGGCGGTTTCATCGCAGCTAGTTTCGATCGCTAAAATAGTTGCCACTAAGATCTCGTTTCAAACAAAATACTCTATCTTCTAAACTACCTCAAATTTACCTAATATTTTGACTTCAGGCTCTAAAAGTAAAGACCAACGATGGCTAACTTCTTCCTGTACATACCGAATTAGAGTTAGGATATCTTCTGCTTTCGCTTGACCGCGATTAATAATAAAATTAGCATGACGTTGTGAGATTTGGGCATCACCGATCGCATAACCTTTTAATCCTAACTGCTCGATCAACCAACCGGCTGCATAGGGTTTAGGATTACGAAAAACACTACCACAACTGGGACGATCGTAGGGTTGGGTATTTTTGCGATGGTGTAAATGATGGGTGGTATCTGCCATTACGTCTTGTTGAGCAAAACCCGATTGTAACTGAAAAGTTGCTTCTAAAACTAAACGGCGATCGCCTTGTAACGCGGAGGTGCGATAGCTGTATTGTAATGCTTCTGCTGTTACTGTCTCAATCGTGCCATTAGGGGATAAAACCACCGCTTTAACTAAACTATCTGCAATACATCCTTGATGCGCTCCTGCATTCATCACCACAGCCCCGCCCACAGTTCCTGGTATTCCCACTGCCCATTCTAAACCACGCCAACCCCGTTTAGCCGCCCTCCAAGCGAGTTTAGGTAGAGGTTCGCCCGCTCCTGCTGTAATTTGGCTAGTTTCATGATCAAATGTACTATGACGTAAATAACGAGTACTTAGAACTAAACCGGGTAAACCTTGATCACTTATTAATAAATTTGAGCCAGCACCTAATAAGGTTAGGGGAATATCTTGTGTTTGCCACCATTGAAAAATTGCCGATAAATCATCTGTGTTGCGTGGTTCAACAAACCATTGTGCTTCTCCACCCACTCGATAGGACGTATAGTTAGAAAGAGAAACCCCAGGATTTAATAAACAATTCGTGCCAGCTAGGAGTATAGGAGCGTTCATAGGCGTTGATGGACAGAAATTAGATTTAATGTAGCAAATAAAAGGTGATAAAGGGGATAAGACTAGAATTTTTTCGCTTTTTGAATGTAAGCGATCGTTTTTGACATCTAAGCAATGATTTTGTTACGCTCCGTTTGAACCGCAATTGTTTTAGGAATCATTTGATTGAGATTGCCAGCACCCAAAAATAGGATTAAATCGCCTGATTCTAAAATATTTTCGGTAAAATTACTTATTTCTTGGTAATTTGGGCAGTAATATACATTATTATGATGTTTTTTCACTTCATCAACGACGGTTTGACCTTGTATATTTTGTAGGTTGGTTTCTCCAGCGCTATAAATATCAGTAAGAATAACCACATCTGCATCATCAAATGAAGCCCCAAACTCTTCTAAAAAAGTCGTTGTACGAGTGTAGCGATGGGGTTGGAAAATGGCTACAACTCTTTTATATTGATTGTGTAGCACTTTCAAACGTGCTGCGGCTAATGTTGCTTTAATTTCACTGGGATGATGAGCATAGTCGTCAATAAAAGTAATGCCATTGACTTCGCCTAAAAATTCAAAGCGTCTTTTTGCTCCTGTAAATGTAGCGATCGCATCAGCAATTATATTAAACTCTAGTCCTAATTTGCGACCAACTGCCACCGCAGCAAGTGCATTACTAACATTGTGTGATCCTGGGATACTTATTTCGAGTTGCCCTAAATACTGTCCTTTTTCCCAAACTTGAGCTTGAGAGCCATTTTGATCATAAGTGATTTCTTTGGCGAGATAATCGGCTAAGGTATCTGGATTTAGACTATAAGTAATATGAGGTTTGAGATACTGACGCACATTGGCACAGTCAACCGAAGCAATTAAGATATCAGAGTGATCTTCAAAAATCTGGAAAATTTTGACGACTTGATCTAGACTTTGATAGTGATCAGGATGATCGAGTTCAATGTTGGTCACGATGCCAATTGTGGCGCAATGTTTAGTTAATGAGCCATCAGATTCATCCGCTTCCGCTACTAAATAGGGACTTTTACCAACTCGTGCGTTACCATCCCAAGCATCGACTTCACCCCCGATAATTACTGTGGGATCTAAGCCCGCTTGTAATAGCATATATCCAATTAAACTACTGGTTGTTGTTTTGCCGTGTGTTCCTGCGACTGCAATACTTTGATATTCTGCAATCAAAGCCGCTAAAACATCTGAGCGATGGTAAATCGGATATCCTAATTCAAGAGCCGCCAGATATTCTAAATTATTGTTGTGAATCGCTGTAGAACAGATAATTTGAGGATGATGGGGTAAACCATTTCCGTTTGTTTCATCGCCAATATTTATCGTGAGATTTTTTGTTTTAGAATGATAGATATCTAAATTGGTTGCTTCTTGAGAATTAAAAATCAGTGCGCCCACTTCTTCAAGTCGTCGGGTAATGTGACTTGATTTAAGATCCGAGCCTGATACAGGAATATTACGCTTGGCTAAAATGTAGGCCAAAGCTGACATACCAATACCGCCGATCCCAATAAAATGAAAAGGTTTGCCATTAAAATCAACTGTTTTCACCTTTGATGTCTCCTAACACACCACATCATTAAACTACATTTTTGGTTTAGAGAATAGTGACTCTCTTTAATGGATGTAGGTGCCATATCATAGCAAAAAGTTGTGTTTTTGTCAGATCATCTAAGTCTAGAGTTTAAGAAGTTAGTAGGAACACCTGTTCTTTAACAAAAAAGTTAAATAAATAATTTCTTAAGATTGGGGATCGAATGGGACTGCCTTTAAGGTATGATTGGGGTCATTAATCATCTAATCTATTGAACAAAAACATAGAGGGCAAGACGCAGTGGTTAGAGTAGCGATCAACGGGTTCGGACGTATCGGACGTAATTTCTTAAGATGCTGGTTAGGGCGTGAGAATAGTCAGCTAGAGGTAGTAGGCATTAATGATACCTCTGATCCAAGAACCAACGCCCACCTACTCAGATATGATTCAATGTTGGGTAAATTAGACGCTGATATTAGCGCTGATGACGATACTATTACAGTTAACGGAAATACAATTAAATGTGTATCCGATCGCAACCCCTTAAACTTGCCTTGGGATTCCTGGGGAGTTGATCTGATTATTGAAGCAACTGGGGTTTTTGTCGATGAAGAAGGCGCATCTAAGCATATTGCTGCTGGTGCGAAAAAGGTTTTAATTACCGCCCCCGGAAAAGGTGCAGGTGTTGGAACTTTTGTCGTCGGTGTTAATGAAAAAGATTACGATCCTAATCAGTACAATGTGATTAGTAACGCAAGCTGTACGACAAACTGTCTAGCTCCCATCGTTAAAGTCATTCATGAAAACTTTGGTATTATCAAAGGTACGATGACGACGACTCACAGTTACACGGGTGATCAACGTATTCTCGATGCTAGTCACCGGGATCTACGTCGTGCTAGAGCCGCCGCCGTTAATATTGTTCCAACTTCGACGGGTGCTGCTAAAGCGGTTGCTTTGGTAATTCCTGATATGAAAGGAAAACTCAATGGTATTGCTTTGCGCGTTCCCACTCCTAACGTGTCGGTTGTTGATTTAGTGGCTCAAGTTGAAAAAAGCACGATCGCAGAACAAGTTAACGATGTTCTTAGAGCCGCCGCCGAAGGTAATATGAAAGGGGTTCTTGATTATAATGATTTACCTTTAGTATCTTCTGACTATCGCGGAACTAACGCATCATCTATTGTCGATGCCAGCTTAACAATGGTAGTTGGTGGCGATATGGTTAAAGTTGTTGCTTGGTATGATAACGAATGGGGTTACTCGCAACGTGTAGTTGATCTAGCCGAAGTTGTCGCCAGCAAGTGGTAATTATTATTTAGTTTTTTCATTTCATCTCTTAAAAATATCTTAGGGTGGCTTTCGCTTCACCCTTTTTTATTGGGTTTTTTCAAAATCTTCTAACAAAAAAAACCCGGTGGTGAACCGAGGTTTATTCAATAGGAGAACTCAATAAAAATTAAGAAGAGAGGAGAACCTTCATAACCACTAAGCTAATAGACCTAATCGTTTTCCGTTATCTTTCGCACGACGGATTAAATTTTGTCTAACGTTGTTCGCAATTCCAACTCGGTTACAGAAATTGGTGATGGTTTGGGCGTGCAGTGCAATCGCTTTTCCTCTGAGTTGGTTAAATTTGGCTTTCCCTAAGTAGTTACGAACAAGAACGATTAAAGGTGCAAACATTTTTTTATCCTCTTTTTTAGTGCAGTTTAAATATTAATTTTGTGGTGAGCAAAGATCCTCATGCTTTCCCAATTCTCAGGCGATGATTGCGCTGTGTCTGCCTTTTTGGCTTGGGTTTGTCATGTTTGTTATCTCCTTTGCTTGCCTTATGTAAATAAATGTAACAGTTTTATTACGAATTGTAAAGATATTCTTGACAAAGTAATTCTTATAGCAAATATAATTTTTGCTAATCGGAAAGTTTCCAAACCCAATTAAAAACGCTCAAAGACGACAGATATATTATTTGCGGGCATTTGTATAACTTCGAGCAATTGTAAATTTTGTTTTTTTGCTACATTTACAACATCTTCTAAATTCCGAACGCCCCATGCAGGATCACGAGCTTGTAACGATTCGTCGAAAGCTTCATTACTAGGGGCTGTGTGTTTACCAGATTGCTTGTAGGGACCGTAAAGATAAAGAATACCACGAGGGGGAAGAATACGCTTTGCACCCGCCATTAGACCTAAACAAGCAGACCAAGGGGCAATATGAATCATGTTAATGTTTACAATAGCTACAATGTTTACATTTTGTTTTTCTACACTCCAATGCTCATCGGTTGTATCAATAGCTAAGGGTGCAGCAAGATAATCTGAAGGGAATTCTTCACGCCATGCCGTAATACTTTCCCTAAGATAGAGTTGAGGATCAGAAGGTATCCAGATACGAGGTTTGAGACGAGGAGCAAAAAAGATCGCGTGTTCACCTGTACCGCTTGAGATTTCTAAAATATTGCCCGTTGGGGGTAAAACTCGTAAAAGAACCTCTAAAATCGGCTCTCGGTTACGCTCGGTTGCAGGGGCATATTGTTTAGCATCAGTCATAGAAAGATTTATGGAGATAGCGTTATTATATAATCTGTTATATTTTCTCAGATTGAGAACGAACTCGCTTTTTAAATCATGACGCAACAAAGAATATTAATTTGGTATCGTAACGATTTACGAATTCATGATCATGAGCCTTTGTATCAAGCTTTAAAAGAAAAAGCTCAGATTATTCCTTTTTATTGTTTTGATTCTCGTCAATTTGGTCAAACTCCTTTTGGTTTTCCAAAAACAGGAAGCTTTCGTACACAATTTTTACTCTTCAGTATTACTAATTTAAAAAACTCCTTACAAAAGTTAGGGAGTGATTTAATTATCCGTCAGGGGAAACCCGAAAATATTATTACTGATTTGGTCAAAACTCTAGAAATTTCTACTGTTTATTATCATCAAGAAGTTACTGCAGAAGAATTAGCAGTTGAAAAAGCTTTAGCGAAAAATAATATTAAGATAAAAGGATTTTGGGGAACGACGCTTTATCATCCCGATGATTTACCTTTTGAGATTAATCAATTACCTGAACTCTTTACTAATTTTCGCAAAAAAGTCGAAAAAGATTTTATTATCCGTCATACTTTTCCTTTTCCTAAACAATTACCGTCTTTACCTGAAATCGATGTTGGAACAATTCCAAGTTTTGAAGATTTAGGTGTAGAAAAACCTATTCTTGGCGAAAAAGGAGTACTTATCTTTCAAGGAGGAGAAACAGCCGGTTTAACCCGATTAAAAGACTACTTTTGGCACAAAGATAGTTTAAAAGTTTATAAAGAAACTCGTAATGGAATGTTAGGATCTGATTATTCTTCTAAATTTTCTGCGTGGTTATCTTTGGGTTGTTTATCTCCTCGTTATATTTATGAACAAGTCCAAAAATACGAATCAGAACGCATTAAAAATGATTCAACTTATTGGTTAATTTTTGAATTATTGTGGCGCGACTTTTTTAGGTTTATTTGTGCTAAACATGGTAATAAAATTTTCTATCTTTCTGGGTTACAAGGATTAGATATTCCTTGGAAAGTAGATGAGACACGCTTTAAAATTTGGCAAGAAGGAAAGACGGGTTATCCTTTAGTAGATGCCAATATGAGGGAATTATTAGCAACAGGTTTTATGTCAAATCGTGGACGGCAAAATGTGGCTAGTTTTCTAACTAAGAATCTCGGTATTAATTGGCAAATGGGTTCGGAATGGTTTGAATCTATGTTGATCGATTACGATGTTTGTAGTAATTGGGGTAACTGGAATTATACCGCAGGCGTGGGAAATGATGCGAGAGGTTTTCGTTATTTTAATATCCCTAAACAGTCAAAAGATTATGATCCTAATGGAGAATATCTTAAATATTGGCTACCCGAATTAGAATCAATTCCAGGTGATAAAATTCATGAACCTTGGAAGTTATCCCAAGAAGAACAAAAGCGATATGGAGTGATTTTAGGGGTGGATTATCCGCGTCCTGTGGTTGATTTTTTTAAATCGGTTCAGGACAACGAAAAAATTTATAATGGAGCAATAAGCCGTAAATAAATTAAGATAAACAATCTTTTAAACAATAAACAACTTGTTGTTGTTCTTCGATGGTTAAATCAGGAAACATCGGTAAAGATAGCACTTCATAGGATGCTTGTTCTGAATTCGGAAGTTGTCCAATCTGATATCCTAAATCTTGATATACGGGTTGAAGTTGTAAGGGTATAGGATAATAAACCATCGAAATTACTCCCATTTGTTGTAATTTTTCTCTAACTTCATCTCGATGAGAAATCATAATAGTATATTGATTCCAAACATGATGACCGCCTAAAATCGCTTGAGGTAGTTTAAGATTAGGCAACGGTGAAAGTAATTCTTGATATCGGTTAGCGACTGCTTGACGCTGTTGATTCCATTGATCTAAATAACGGAGTTTTACTTGTAGAATAGCCGCTTGAAGCGCATCCAGACGACTATTAATTCCCATGACATCATGACGATAACGAACCGAACTGCCATGCTCTCTTAACATCTTAACTTGAGAGGCGATCTCGCTATCATTAGTTGTAACTGCGCCACCATCGCCACAAGCTCCTAAATTTTTCGTGGGAAAAAAGCTAAAACAACCGATATGACCAATACTACCAACTTTTTGACCGTTCCATGATGCTCCGGTCGCTTGAGCGCAATCTTCGATAACATAGATCTTGTGTGCGATCGCAATTTCCATCAACTGTGTCATATTGACAGGTTGACCAAATAGGTGTACTGGAATAATCGCCTTTGTGTTCGGTGTAATGGCGTTTTTAACTTGAGTTAGATCAAGATTAAAAGTATCTAAATCAATATCGACAAAGACTGGTTTTGCCCCCGTCATGGTGACTGCTTCTGCGGTTGCAATGAAAGTAAATGGAGAAGTAATCACCTCATCCCCTGTACCGATGTTTAAAGCACGTAGCGCGAGATACAACGCGTCAGTACCAGAATTACAGGCAATACAATGATTTACGCCTGTATAGTCAGCAAAATCTTTTTCAAAATCCGTAACAGCAGCACCACCGACATAGTAACCAGAACTAAGAATCTTTAAAACGGCTATTTCTGTTTCTTCGCTAATCGAGCGATATTGACGGGCTAAATCAACAGGGGGAATTTTATTCACTCACTTGATACCTAAAACTTATCCTTATGAAACCAAATTTTTTGCAAAAAGGGAATAGCTCCCCCAAAATTTGTTATCAGGAATTTTTTTAATACAAGTGAACTATAAAAAATTAAAGCTCGGAGGCTGTATCAGGTGCAATAATTAGTCCAGCATCTTTATGATAATCGGTGGTTGATTTCAGAATGTCATTAAAGCTGTTGAACTCTACACCAATTGATTGACAGGCTTTTTTAAGTTCGGATTCAAATGCGTTAATATCTTGCTCATAACCACATCGATTGGATGCTACTTCAATTCCATCATTACCATTTGCTCTGGCACAGTCAATTAGTTCAGTACCTTTTAGAGGGGTGGGTGTCATCATTGGGTATAGCTCACTACTTTTAGAACTTTTTCATAGATTTTAATTGATAGAAAGGATTAAATTCTTCTATTTTAGGGAATAGATGAGCTATATCTGAAGTGAGGTTTATTTTAACAATTGAGTCATGTTTTTGCTCAGATTTTAGATCATTATCGTAGAATAGAAAAGCGTGTTTTTAACTCATGAACTTTTCAAAAAAATACGAAATTTAGAGAGTACAAGACAATATGATGGATATCTATCCATATCCCGACTTTAGTACAGCCTCAGTAGAAGTTTTAAAATACCTTTCTCAGCGTCTTAATTTCAATTTGTGGATGGTTACGCGGACAGAAGGCAGTGATTGGATTGTACTTAAAGCCGAAGATCATGGTTATGGAGTAAAAGAAGGAACCGTATTTCGCTGGGCTGATTCTTTCTGTAGTCAAATGGTGGCAGGGCGAGGCCCAAGAATTGCTCCCTGTGCGTCGGCTGTACCAGCTTATGCAGCAACCCCGATCGCACAACAAGTTACAATTGGGGCATATGTTGGTATACCTCTACTCTTAGAGAGTGGTGCTTTATTTGGTACACTCTGCGCTATTGATCCGAGTCCTCAATCACAAGCGATCGCGGCTGAGTTACCATTAATTGAATTATTAGCCCGTTTGCTTTGTAGTCTCCTCGACAATGATTTAAAACTCACTGAGCAAATTCGCCGTACTGAAAGAGCGAAAGTAGAAGCGATGACGGATGTTTTAACGGGAATTTATAACCGAAGAGGTTGGGAACAATTATTAACAGCAGAAGAAAATCGTTGTCGTAGCTATGGTAATTCCGCTTGCGTGGTTTCGATCGATCTTGATGATCTAAAAAAGGTGAATGATACATATGGTCATGCAAGTGGCGATATATTGATTAGAAACGCAGCACAAATTATTAAATCTACAATACGCAAGCAAGATATTGTCGCACGAATTGGCGGTGATGAATTTGTTATACTGCTGGTGGATGCGGGTTGTGAAGATGGTTCAATCATAGTTGAGCGTCTCCACACACAGCTATTCACACAGGGGGTTCGTGCTTCTATAGGTTTAGCGTTTCGCAATCCATCTTTAGGTTTAGGTAATGCTTGGCAAGAAGCGGATCAAGCAATGTATATTTGTAAAAGATCTCATAAAGGAATGCTTCGCGGGTGAATGAGATTATTCAATTAGATCCAACTGATTTAGGTTTGGCACTGGGAATTATTGGGGTTGCGATCGCACTTTCTCGCTTTTCAAATCTAGAATTAGAAGGACAATTTATCATTGCAGCAGGACGATCAATATTACAATTACTCGTTGTTGGCTATGTGATTGCTTTCATTTTTGCTCTAAATAATCCTTTAGCGGTTTTGGGGTTATTGGGGTTGATGATGATGATTGCGAGTATTGTCGCACGTAACCGTATTGGTCAAAAAATTAAAGGTTTATTGCCCATTGTTGGCGGTTCTTTGGTGGTGAGTACTGTTTTAACATTGGGATATGTTTTAGCATTAATTATTAAACCCGATCGTTGGTACGATCCTCAGTATTTAATTCCATTAACAGGGATGATTTTAGGAAATGCGATGAATAGTGCATCTTTAGCGGGTGAAAGACTGAGCAGTGTGATTGAACAAAACCGCAGTAGCATAGAAACTCATCTTTGTCTTGGTGCAACCTCATATCAAGCGATTTCCTCCTATCAAAAAGAAGCGATCCGCGCTAGTTTAATTCCTACTTTAAATCAAATGATGGTCGTCGGTTTAGTTAGTTTACCCGGAATGTTTACAGGACAAGTTTTAGCGGGTGGCGATCCATTGAATGCGGCATCTTATCAAATTTTAATTCTATTTATGATTGCGTTTACAAATTTACTCACCGCAATTTTGATTACAGAAGGGGTTTATCGTCGCTTTTTTAATGCTAATACTCAGTTAGTTTAGAAATGATAAGTTATTTTGTTACTCACTTCTGAAACTTTTTTTTCATGAAATAAGTTATTAACTAGCTGATCAATCTCTGACTCACTGAGTTTCTCGTGTAGCAACAAAGATTTTATATGATGACGCAAGGTTTTTCGAGTTGTCGGACGTGAATTATTGATTTTGGCCAGATTTTCTAGAACTTTTTCTGTTAAATCTATTTGTTGAGTCTTATCTTGGCTTTTCTGTTTTAATATTTCAAGTAAACTTTGTATTCTTTTGCAGTTAATATTCTGTTTAGTTAGATATTTAATCAATGGTTCAAATCCTTTATCTTTCGATAAGATGATAAACGAGAGGTTATTATTACTAAGCTTGCCAAGATAAAAAGCAATATGAAAATCAAGTGAATTACTACCCGTCCCTTCTATTTGTATCCATTCTACTCGTTGACCTAATTTTTGAGAAGAAAGCACTAATTCAATAGGAATTTTATTTTGTGACTGTCCGACAAATATTTTAATTTCGATATCATGCTCTTGAATAATAGATAAATCAATATCTTGAATATTCTCGTAATCTATTAATAAAACAGTGTTTTTTAACTTTTTCCCCATATGGATAGCTTTCAGGTGATCTAACTTATAATCAGAACTAATTCTACATTTAATGATGACCACCTACTTAGTTTAAGTAAACTTTGTATTCTTTTGCAGTTAATATTCTGTATTGATTCGGCAATTACCATCATTAGAGAGTATAATCCGACCTCTCTCTCAACAGCTAATCACTCAGGTTTAGTTAATAATAAAGATAGATGTAGCAATAGGAAAAGCTTTGTTATTAGCTGAACTTGCAAAAAAAGAAACTAGCTCATCGGCGCGTCTGTGGATGCCTGAGCGCGTCATTTTTACTCCTGCTGCCCTTCAAGAACCTTGGGGACAACAGATCCTCAAAAGGGTAGAAGCACTAAACTTGCCTGTAGAAAAGCTCCCTCATAACCGACTCACTTCAATCAAAGGAGATGATGAGCGAGAAATTTATCGTATAGCTAAAAGTACTTTAGCCGTTGTCACTGCTCCGCCAAGTTCTTTTAAGCTTAGTCCAATTCCTCCTTCTGCTGACTGGCAATTCCATCTTGCTCAAGGTTGTCCCGCTCATTGTCAGTATTGCTATCTCGCTGGTAGTCTACAGGGACCTCCGATGATCCGTGCTTATGCCAATTTGCCACAAATCTTAGAGAATTTAAAAACCTATGCCAGTTCTTCAGACGTTACCACTTATGAAGTTAGTTGTTATACCGATCCTCTTGGTATCGAACATCTAACAGGTAGTTTAGCAGAATGTATCCGTTTCTTTGGCTCGTTTGAGGGGGGTCATCTCCGTTGGGTATCAAAGTTTGACGGAGTAGATAATTTATTGCATTTACCCCATAACGATCGCACTCGTTGTCGAATGAGTGTCAATGCTGCCCCACTTTCCCGACAATTAGAGGGGGGTACAGCCTCGGTAAATTCACGCCTTCAAGCATTGCGACGCTTGGCTTTACCGAAAGCACTCTATGGCGGTGGTTATCCTATTGGTTTAGTCATTGCGCCAATTATGCCGATGGAAAATTGGCAGTTACATTATCAAAATTTATTTGACTCGATTAGTACAGCAATAGACTTTGAAACTAATCTAACATTCGAGTTAATCACTCATCGATTTACTCCAAAATCGAAAGAAACTTTAGAAACTTGGTATCCTAATAGCAAGTTAGACATGGATGAATCGACTCGCGTCCTCAAACGGAACAAGTTTGGTAGTAGTAAGTATGTTTATGATTCCTCTTTGATGAAAACAATGCGCCGTTTTTTTGAGGAGGAATTACACAAACGTTTTCCTTTTGCTAAGATCCTTTATTGGACTTAGAGGGCATTGAGCCAGTTTTGAATAAAGGGAGAACATATAGGGATCTGATACAGTAAACTGTAGGGGTTTGGTCTCCAAACCCTATTCCTACATATTGTTTAGTAGAGACGTGATATATCGCGTCTGTAAAATTTATTGATCTTTTTGAATAGCGTTACGGAAAATGTCATCTAATTCTTGTTTACTCATGTCGTACGGAAAAGGATAAATTTTAGCATCAGGACTTCGTCTATTAACGAATAATTCTGTAATTGCATCATCATCGGTAGGATGTTGAAGGATATAACTTTTAAGCTTTTTTCGGCTCATTTGAGTAAAATCAGGCATAATTATCCAATAGTTCCTGTTAACGGAGAACTTGCACTCGCATAGTGTTTAATGGGCATTCTTCCCGCGAGATAGGCTAATCTTCCGGCAACTGTCGCCATACCCATCGCTTGCCCCATTGCGGAAGGGTTTTGAGCCAGTGCGATCGCGCTATTAATCAGTAGTGCATCAGCCCCTAATTCCATCGCGTAAGAGGCTTCTGACGGTGTTCCAATGCCAGCATCGACGACAACAGGGATTTTAGATTCTTCGATAATAATTGCGATATTTGCCGCGTTTTTAATGCCTTGACCCGATCCAATGGGTGATCCTAATGGCATGACTGTAACACATCCGACCTCTTCTAATCGTTTCGCTAAAAGGGGATCAGCATTAATATAAGGTAAAACCGCAAAACCTTCTTTAACCAATTGTTCAGCCGCTTGTAAAGTTCCGATGGGATCAGGTAAAAGATATTTCGCATCGGGAATCACTTCTAATTTAATAAAATTATTATCCTCTTGCCCTAATAATTTAGCCATTTCTCGACCCAAACGCGCTACTCTAATGGCTTCATCTGCCGTTTGACACCCGGCGGTATTCGGTAACATCCAAATCTTAGACCAGTCTAACGCTTCGGCTAGTCCTTCATGTCCTGGGGCTTTGGTTTGGACGCGACGCACTGCGACGGTAACAATACAAGAACCACTCGCTATGATACTTTGTCTCATTAAATCTAAATTGGCATATTTTCCCGAACCAGTCATCAAGCGAGAACGAAATTTACGTCCGGCAATGACTAACTCATCTGAAGGGGTAATGAGTTCACTTTGAGTATTTTTACCGTTGAAAATTGTTAAAGGCATAGCAGCAGAATTGAGCATAATAGGATTAGTAGAAGATTTTGGCGAAAAGCGGAAGTCTCTAAACTGATTTAATAGTGGATCGGTTTTGCCTTGTAAAACTAAATTTGCAATCAAAGAGGCCGTCACAGGAGCAAGTAAAATTCCATTCCGATAATGCCCCAGTGCCAAGATCAGATTATCACAAGAACTCGTTCCTAAAATGGGTAATTCGTCGGGAGTACCTGGGCGAAAACCCCACCAAGTTTCTTCAATTGGCCAATCTTTGAGAGGGGGATACAGTTGAATCGCACGACTCAAAAGAGTTTGTAAGCCATCGGGAGTATTACCCGTTTTCCATCCGACTTTTTCTGAGGTAGCACCGATGATTAAACGTCCATCCTGACGGGGGACTAGATAGGTTTGGGGACCGAAGAGAATCCGTTGTAAGGGGGGGATATTGTCCGAATCTATTGGCATTCTAAGGGCGGCCATTTGCCCTTTGATGGGATGTACAGGAATTGGTAATAGTTGACTCGCCCAAGATCCAGAAGCTAGAATATAGGTTTGGGCTTCGTATTCGCCGTTTGAGGTAAGAAGACTTTTAACTTTATGCTGTTGTTGTTGAATTGCTTTAACGGTAACGCCTTCAACTAAATCAACTCCTAAATTAATGGCCGCTTGACGCAACGCTATGACAAGCTTACGGTTATCGACTTGACCATCATCAGGATACCACCAACCGCCGACGACATCTAATCCTAGGTCGCTTTGATAAAGCTTAATTGATTCTTGATCTAGCCATGTATCATCTAAAGATGAGGGTTTTTCATAGACGAGTGAAAGAATGCCACAGGGATGATATCCCGTATCTAAGCCTGTCAAATCCTCGATTTTTCTCACCCATTCTGGATATAACCAACGAGATTTAAGACAAAGATCTAACAGAGAACTTGGGGGGATTTTCTCCGCATATGGGGCTAACATTCCTGCTGCTGCATGACTCGCCGCTTGTTGGAAATCTCGGCTAAGTACCGTCACAGATGAACCACGAAGTTTAAGATCAACTGCGATCGCTAATCCAATTATTCCCCCACCGATTACGATTATTTCATTTGTTGCGTTCATTTTTATTTCTCACAGCAGCCTATTTTTTATTTTATAAGATGCGTCTTAAATAATTAGATGAGTCGATGTTACTATTTCCTTAAGATTTCTCAATTGAGACGATACGATCAATATCAATCCAATGGGGTAACTCAAATGACTACTACACCAATACCAAACAACGAACCCACACTAACAGACGTAATCGTAAGAATTGATAAATTATCTACTGTTGTTGATAAATTATCTACCGATGTTGATAAATTATCTACCGATGTTGAAAGATTATCTAACGATGTTGAGAAATTGTCTACAGATGTAAAGCGTTTTGATGAAAGATTTGCTGACTACAGACAAGCGACACAATGGGTTGTACAACTTGCTTTCACATTAATTGCTAGTGCGACTATTACCGTAATCCTTACCTCGGTTTTCCGTAAATAATCGCTCATGAAGCAAAGCAAACCATAACATATTTTTATTCGATCAATCTAACCATCAACAATAGATAAATTTAGTATTTTTGGAGCAGTTAGTTAAAATAGTCTTATTCTATTGTGTAATAAACGGAGCTATGCGAGAGCAAGTCTTATCTTGGTTAGCGGAAAACGTTTCTGAACATCGTTTGCAACACATTTTGGGTGTGGAACAGATGAGTATTGATTTAGCAAAGCATCACCATTTAGACTACCATAAAGCAGGACAAGCGGGATTAATGCACGATTTGGCTAAATTTTTTAAACCCAGTCGATTATTAGAAATGGCTAAAGCGAATCACATAGAAATTGACCCAGTTTGTGCAGAAAATCCTCATTTATTGCATGCTGATGTAAGTGCGATCGTTGCTCAAAATGAGTTTGGCGTAACTGATGAAGAAATATTAACGGCTATCAGCAATCATACTTTAGGTCGGCCTGGGATGAGTGAGCTTAGTTGTGTTGTTTTTGTGGCCGATGCTTTAGAACCCAGTCGCGGCAATAGCATAGAATTAGAAACACTACGCCAACAAAGTAAAGAAAATCTTTATAAAAGTGTCTATCAAACCTGTGATTATTCTCTAAAATATTTATTAAACAGTTATCTAACAATCCATCCTCGAACTGTTCTAACTCGGAATTGGGCTTTACAAATTGTAAAACAACGAAGTTAAAAAAGTTTTATTGTCCCGAAAAAAAGAAAGAGTTAAAATAGAATAGAGAGAGCAAAATAGTTCAATTAATTATTATTGTAAATAGTAAACACAAGCACTGCATGATCAATCAAACACCATCTCCCAGACAAAATACTCATTTAATTGATTCTCCTTCGGTTCTAGATCATCAAACTGAATTATTAGTGCAAACGATCGCCGAAGCAGCAGACGAAAAAAAAGCGGCTGACATCACGATTTTAAGAACGACTGATGTTTCTTACTTGACAGATTACTTGATTATTATGACGGGTTTTTCAAGAACACAAATGAGAGCGATTTCTGAAGCAATCGAAGAAAAAGTCGCCCAAAACCACGAGAAAATCCCTTTAAGAGTCGCAGGAAAAACCGAAGCAAGCTGGATCTTACAAGATTATGGAGATGTGATCGTTCATATTTTATTACCAGATGAGCGAGAATTTTATAATTTAGAAGCGTTTTGGGGTCATGCTGAACGTATCGAGTTTTCCCCTATCCACTCTGTGTGAGCAAACTTCTATGAGAGAATCATCTTTAGATTTTTGTCCGGTTCCAACTGAACAGCAACCCGTCAATGAATACGAAGCATTAAAAGAATCTTGGTTTTTTCGGTGGGGTCTGTTAGAATTAATTCCATACTGCAAGAAATTAGCGTGGGTAGCATTTTGGGGACTATGTTTGATTGCACCCATCGCCGCCGCTAGTTTTCCACCACAAAAAGCTTTATTGAAGTTTCTGTTATCTAGTATTTTAGGGATTAGCATTTTTACGGGATTAATTTTGTCGCGCTTGTATCTCGGCTGGTTATATGTTTGCGATCGCCTACAATCGGATAAAGTGTTTTATGAAGAGTCTGGATGGTATGATGGACAAACTTGGACTAAAACATCAGAAATTTTAGCCAGAGATCGACTGATAGTTACTTACTCTATTCGGCCGATTTTAAATCGTTTGCAAAGGACAGCCCTTATATCAGGGATAATCATCACTAGCAGTAGTCTTTTATTGCTTTTCTTGTAAATATATCTATTCTTTTACTATAACCGAATTGCACATGACTAGGGGCAAACGTACTACAACCGCTAAAATTGCCGTCCATCTACTCAGAGAAGGAATTATCGAATCAATTCACCATGTAGAAGCCAGCGTCTGTGATAATAAAGGCAGAGTGCTTTTAGTGGCGGGCAATTCAGAGACTAATGCTTTTATTCGTTCTGCGCTTAAGCCCTTCCAAGCGTTAGCCGTTACCAGTACAGGAACTATAGAACGCTACGGATTGACAGACAAAGATTTAGCCATTATGTGTAGTTCTCATCAGGGAACTATAGAACAATCACGACAAGTTTTTAACATTCTCTGGCGTTCTGATGTAGATTCTAATGCTTTACAGTGTCCTATTCCTGAAGGGAAACAAAGTCCTTTACAGCATAACTGTTCGGGTAAACACGCAGGAATGTTAGCGGTTTGTCGTCAGTGTGATTGGCCATTACATAATTATCTCAACCGAAATCATCCTGTACAACAACTCATTCTAAATAAGATTTCTGAATTACTGGGAATGCCCGGTGATGAACTCATTAGTGCCCATGATGACTGTGGAGCCCCTACTTATTCCATGCAATTAGGTCAGATGGCACATTTGTACGCTCAGTTAGCCTCTGGACAAAATGTAGATTTAGAACGAGTTGAAAGAGCAATGACTTATTATCCGCGCATGATTGCCGGTGAGGGGTTATTTGACACCGAATTAATGCAATTAGCAGAAGGGGAAATTGTCAGTAAATCTGGTGCAGAAGGGGTACA
Source organism: Aphanothece hegewaldii CCALA 016 (assembly GCF_003007785.1). Lineage (GTDB taxonomy): Bacteria > Cyanobacteriota > Cyanobacteriia > Cyanobacteriales > Microcystaceae > Chroococcus > Chroococcus hegewaldii. The sequence goes on from NZ_PXOH01000005.1 coordinate 201,241, forward strand.
ATGTATCGGACGAGTTGGCGAAGGAATGGGTTTAGCGATTAAGGTTTTAGACGGTTCTAAACGGGCTAAATATGCTGTCGCTATTCATTTACTGCAACAAATGGGTTGGATTAGTCCAAATGTAGCGGAAACCCTAGCCGGCAAGTTTATGACTTTGAGTAAATATATGCGGCTCGAAGTGAATGGCGATACGTCTATGGTTTATTAATGGTCAAATCTTGATAAAAATCAGTTTGGCATAATTCGACTTTGGATTGAGAAGACAGCAATAATAACGCCCAAAAAATGGCTACTCGATCTTGATGTTGCTCGATGCCCTTTTTCTCGCTCCACCAGCTTAATAATTCTTCAAAATTAATCGAGTTTATTTCTCGCTGTATAAATTGTTGTTCTAGGAAATAATCTAATTCTGCGGCTAATTCGGTTAAATTTTCTTGGTGAGCGAGTTCGGTGATTGTTTTGAGGGTTTCTCGATGGGGTCGAACTTGTCGGGCTAAAACGGGTTTAGGTGCGCTTCGGGTTTCGAGTTCGCTGGCTATTTCTTGAAGTTGAGTAATAAGTTCTTGAAGGGTAACGCGTCGCTTTTGGACAGGTGGTACAGATGTTCGTCTACGAATGTGTTGCTCTAAACTTAAAGGTAAACGTCTGGTTAGATCCTCTTCCTCAAAGTTGACTAAATCTAAAATTTCCTCTTCTTCTGCTTCTGCAATACGTTCTAAGGTGTCTGCTTTGTATAAAACGAGCATTGATGCCCATAAAAAAGCTTGACCCGATTGAGGTAAGTTTGCTTGTACTAAAGCAGTATCAAGATCTTGTAATCCTAATTCACTTAAAAAACGATCGATGACTTCAATCACGGGAACATCCCAAGGATCAATATCGCCTTGAGAGGCCATATTAATCAGGGATGCGATCGCTTCTTTTGCTAAAGTAATAGCCATGATTTGTTTTTTTAGACTTCTAAACTTAAAAGAGATTGATAAATTGCCTCTTTTTGTTCCGTATCATATTTCCAACGTTTTAAGAAATCTGTGTATTCTCCTTTATTTTGTTCGAGACTTTCTTTAAGTTGGTTTAAATGATTAGATAATGTATCCGAAGGTAGTTGTTTAATTAGATGTGTAGTTCTGTGACGAACTTGATCCGATCCTTGTGCCATTTCTTGATCATCATTGCGTCGATGTAAGATTGCAGTTGCGGTAGACATAGCGAGATTTTTGACTAATAATTGACTAACAATTTCAGGAGAAGCTTTAAGAGCATTAATCACTTCAGGAGAGGGATGATCGGCTATTTTGTCAACAACCGTTAGATAGGTGACAAAAAAACCTCTAGCCCCGTTTTCGGTTTTTACTAATGCGACGATCATTGATTCAATCTCTGATGCTGATAGTTCATTAGTTTTCATTTTTAAGATCAGAGATTGTGTAATGTCTATCGCTTCTTCAAAAGACAAATTTTCTAAATTTTTATGACTAATCATATTTATTTACATACTTAAGTGTTTAATATTCTAACAAGGGTTGTTCTGATTCGGCATCTTGCTGGACTAAACTTTTATTATTGCTCCAATTTCTCACACTTGGCGCAAAAGAGATTAAATCTTCGAGATTAATTTTTATATTTTCGCAAATTTGATCTAAAGGTAAATCATTAGGATCTTTGCCAAAAGGATTTTCAATTTCTAAACCGATTTCCTCAATACCAAAAACAGTAAAACTGAGAATACCCACAACAATAGGAGTAGACCATTGTAGACGATCAACTAATTCAAAAGGTAAAGACAGACAGTAAAGAAATAAAAGTTGTTTAAGATGAATTGAATAGGCTAAAGGCAACGGAGTTCTAAGAATTCGTTCACAACCACCCAATGTATCAACCATCTGATCTAAGATTTTAGACATTGCTGTTAGTTGATAAGAATTTAGACAATTGCGTTGATATTGTTCTTGTAAATAATCTCCTACCAGAAAAGCTATTTCTAAAGGAATATGATTCATATGTTTAAGTTTTTCATATTTTTTATCTGTCATTAAATCTTTTAATTCTGAATAATTTGTCTCATCTCTTAAATGTAGTTTAGTCGCAACGGCAAAAGCAACTAAAAGATATAATATAGAAATTTTTCTGTTTCTATCTTCGGGAGATTCTTCAACAACAAAAACCCAAATCGCTCTAGTTAAATTGCGTATTTTATTATTGAGTTCTCCCCAAAGTTTGCGTCCTTCCCAAAACCGTTCATATGCGGTATTCGTGCGAAAAACTAATAATAATCCCAAAACTAAACTAGAAATAGTGCCATCAATGGGTAAAGCGACTGATTTGTAACCTATTGCATAAGCATAAGCTAAAATTAAAGCCAGAAATGAACAAAACATGACTCTAAAAAAAATAGATGGAATGACTGATCCTTTCAGACGAAATGTCGTTTTAAACCATGTTTTTTGTTCTTGATGATGTTGAGAGATTTTTTTAAAATTGCTCATAGTTATATGTCAGTAATTCAATTAAAATGGACTAATAATAATGGAAAAAGTAATCCCATGATCTTGTAAAGAATTTTTATTTAATTTTACATTAATTAGAGGAATACCCCAATCAATACGAGCTTTAATCAGATCTTTATATTGCCATTGTAAACCTAACCCGGCTGAAGCCAAAGTTTGTTGATTTGGATTAAGAACACCAAAACTATTCCAAACTCGCCCGACATCAAAAAAAGGAACAATTTGTAAGACATTATCTGAAGAATAAGTGCGATAAATAGGGATTCGTAATTCAACAGTTGTATAAAATCCGTTATCTCCTAAAACGTAATTTTGTGGATAACCACGAACACTATTTAAACCACCTAAACCAAACTGTTCTATCGGAACTAATGGACTATCAGCTAATTGAATTTCACTATGAATATATAATAAAAAATCTGGAGCTAAAAGACGAACCCATTGAGTTTGTCCTCGCCATAAAAAATAGTTACTATCAGGTGCATTAGGATTAATTCTAAAATCAAATGGCTCCGTCGTCCCAAAAGCATCTAAACCAAAACTAAACTCAGAAACAATTGAAAAAACTTCAAATTTACTTCGACTAATCCATTCTTGAAATAAACGAACTGTAGAAACATTAGTTCGTCCTTGATTATCTGCGCTACCTTCAATTAAAGGTTGATCATCTAAAAAACTGGTTTTACTTTTTTGATGATCAAAAGTCAAGCCAAAAGCTAAACTATGTGTTGCAGTTTCTATAATGGGTTGACGTAGAGAAACCAAATATTTTTGATAATCTGACTCTAAATTCAGTAGATTAAATGGCTCTTCTACTACTCTACTGCCGACATTCCGATAATTAAATTCTAGACTTCCATTATAAGCATTAATCGGAATTTTGTAAGAAATATTCCAATCATTACTACCATCAGTATTAAGATACCATCCACTGATTCTATCACCTATACCGAGTAAATTTCCCTCACTTATTTGGACACCTCGACGAAATTCACCAACACTAGAAGTACGCCCATTATCAAAAATTGCATCTGAAGAAAAGGTTTTAGCAGTTTCTACAGCAACAGTTAGAATATTATTACCTGGACGTGTTCCTGTTTCTAATTGTGCCGAAATCTTCCGAATAAGCGGATTAAGTTGTAACAGTCGTAAAGCATCTAATAATCGATTAATATTCAGGGGTTTTCTACTAGCAATCTTCAGACGATCGCGGACATAACTAGGATTTAGCCTACCCTGTACATTCACCTGTATATCTTCAAGACTTCCCTCTAATATTGTAATAACAACTATCCCATTTTTAATCGTTTGTGGTGGGATAAAAGCACCACTGGTAATATATCCTTGATCGACATAATACTGAGTAATTTTTGAACGTGCTTGTAGAAGTTCAACAAAAGTAATTAGTCGTTTAGTATAGGGTTTAATAATATGAGCTAATTCTGTATCACTAAAAGCGGTATTACCTTCAAATTCAAAGTTTTGTACAAAAATTTTGCCTGGAATATCTAAAGATTCTGTTTCAGGCAAAATCGGTATCACAGGAGAGGGTAAAAGTTCTTCTAGTGGGGGAAGAGGAGAAGGTAAAGGAATAGGTTGTTGTGGTTCTGAGGGTAAGGATGAGTTAATGTTAGTAAATGAGGGAATATCTCGATAATCTAAATTTAATGGCTGTTCTAAATTGAATATCAAAGATTGAGCTTGAAGCGGTTTTAAACATAAATTATTAGCCAGCAACAAACTGACAACCCCGAAAAAAATTGCATAAAATTGTTGCAAAAGCCCAGATGTCATAAATTCATGAAAAGCCAGAAAGACTAAACCTGCTATTGTTTTTCAGTTATTTTAAGCATGATTGCTACAAAAACGCAAAATAATTTTGACAATCGGTTATCTAGTATACATTAACCATTTAATAAATGTTCTTGTATAAAATTTGTATAAACATTTCCTTCTAAAAAAGCAGGAACTTCTAGAATTTTTTGATGAAAGCCAATGGTAGTCGGAACACCAGTAATTGCACATTCTCTTAAAGCACGTTTCATGCGTTTAATTGCCGTTTCTCGATCTGGTCCCCAAACAATGAGTTTACCAATCAATGAATCGTAATAAGGCGGAATTTCATAATCTGTATAGACATGAGAATCCATTCTCACACCAGGGCCACCGGGTGGTAAATAACCGCTAATTTTACCAGGCGAGGGGCGAAAATTATGGTTAGGATCTTCTGCATTAATCCGACATTCGATCGCGTGTCCTTTAAATTCAACTTGTGATTGTTTTATACTTAGTTTTTCCCCTTGGGCAATGCGAATTTGTTCACTAATTAGGTCTAAACCTGTAATCATCTCAGTGATAGGATGTTCAACTTGAATGCGGGTATTCATCTCCATAAAATAAAAATTACCCGATTGATCGACTAAAAATTCAACTGTACCCACACCCACATAATTAATCGATTTAGCCACTCTAACCGCCGCGTCTCCCATTCGTTTACGCAGATGAGGCGTAAGAAAAGGACTAGGGGCTTCTTCGAGTAATTTTTGATGTCGTCGTTGAATTGAACAGTCTCTCTCTCCCAAATGAATCACATTTCCGTAGCTATCGGCGAGAATTTGAAACTCAATATGACGGGGACGATCAATAAATTTTTCCATATAAACCCCAGAGTTCCCGAAAGCGGCTTCGGCTTCTCCCTGGGCGGCTTGTAAGAGGTTCGGTAGTTCTTCAGGATGGCGAACTAAGCGCATTCCTCGTCCTCCTCCCCCCGCAGTTGCTTTAATGAGAACAGGATAACCCATATCAAGAGCGATCGCCTGAGCTTCTTGTTCTGAAGAAATCAAGCCACCACTACCCGGAATCGTTGGTATTCCGACTTTTTGCATTGTTTTTTTAGCCGTCGATTTATCTCCCATCGCCTGAATAGCCGACGGACTGGGGCCAATAAAGGTAATCTGATGATCCGCGCAGATTTGAGCAAAACGCGCATTTTCTGATAAAAAACCGTAGCCAGGATGAATAGCTGTGGCATTGCGGGTTAAAGCTGCCGAGAGAATATTAGGAATATTTAAGTAACTTTTGCTACTCGGTGGCGGGCCGATACAAACACTTTCATCGGCTAACTGAACATGAAGGGCATTGCGATCAATGGTTGAATGAACGGCAACAGTCGATATTCCCAGTTCTTCACAGCTATGTAAAATCCGTAGGGCAATTTCTCCCCGATTAGCAATTAGAATCTTAGAAAATGGCATCTTGAAGGTTTGAGTCAATTCACAAAGAGCAAAAAATAATTAAAGCACTACATATAAGTAGAATATCCCGTTTTGTCGATCTCATTTCATTCATCGGGTTTCGTTAACTCCGAAGGCGGGCGATCGCTACTCCAAGCCCACCAAGATTGTTCGCATTCACACTGATAAAATTCTTGCCATTTCCGACGAAAATCTTCACCCATTACAGGAGAACGCCGATTCATCCAAACTTGTTGAGCCTTAGACGCGGATGCCTGACACCGAGGGCAACAAAATCGGTAAGCATGAATCGCGGTTTGAGTCCAAGCAGGGGGAGTCGGGCTAAAAGCATCCATGTGTCAAATTCCTTAAAGATTATGGTGTCGGAATGTTTTAAGATGGGAATGAAAAAACTAAAACTGAACTGAGACTATCTTTTATCCTTTGCTAAAAATTTAGGCATTTTTTCTTAAAGGATAGCCAAACAAGCCCATCGCCTAGTATCATAACCTTTTGCTTACTTTTCCGACATAAAAATGCGATCTTCTAATTTCCCTCGTCGAACTAAAATTGTTGCTACCATCGGACCCGCTACCCAAGATAAAGATGTTTTGCGCCAGTTGATTCAAGCTGGGGCGACCACGTTTCGCCTCAATTTTTCTCATGGAGATCACGAATACCATCTTAACAGTATTCGTCTGATTCGTCAGATTGCTTTTGAACTTAATCAACCCGTTGGTATTTTACAAGATCTCCAAGGACCAAAAATTCGTCTAGGGAAATATAAATGTCAGACTATTACTCTTAAACCGGGTGATCCTTATATTTTGACAAGTCGTCGAGACGTGGAATGTAATCAGGAAATTAGTTATGTCAGCTATGAACAACTAGCCGATGAAGTTCCAGAAGGAGCGAGAATTCTGTTAGATGATGGAAAAGTCGAAATGGAGGTAATTAAGATAGATCGGGAGCAAAAAAACTTACATTGTCGGGTCATTGTTGGTGGCGTTTTATCTAGTAATAAAGGTGTCAATTTTCCAGGGGTTTATCTATCAGTAAAAGCCCTGACAGATAAAGATAAAGAAGATTTGTTATTCGGGCTACAACAACAGATCGATTGGGTAGCGTTGAGTTTTGTTCGTAATCCACAAGATATTTTAGAGATTAAAGATTTAATTGCTCGTGCTGGTAAATCGGTTCCAGTAATTGCCAAAATTGAGAAGTTTGAAGCCGTTAAAGAAATGGAGGAAATTCTCTCCCTTTGTAACGGTGTGATGGTGGCTAGAGGTGATCTCGGGGTTGAATTACCTGCCGAAGAAGTTCCCATCTGGCAAAAACGCTTAATTAGTACGGCAAATCGTTTGGGAATTCCGATTATTACGGCGACCCAAATGTTAGATAGTATGGCGAATAATCCTCGTCCGACTCGCGCTGAAGTTTCCGATGTGGCGAATGCGATTCTCGATGGGACTGATGCGGTGATGTTATCCAATGAAACGGCGGTTGGTAAGTATCCCGTAGAAGCGGTTGCGACGATGGCGAGAATTGCGGAACGGATTGAGCGAGAAGAAATTAATGATCCTTATAAAGAGTCTTCAAAAGGCAGAAAGTCTATTCCAAATGCGATTTCTGGTGCTGTAAGCCAAATTGCGGAACAATTGGGGGCAGCATCGATTATGACTTTGACGAAAACGGGTGCAACAGCGCGAAATGTCTCTAAGTTTCGTCCCAGAACCCCGATTATAGCGGTTACGCCTCATCGAGAAGTAGCGCAGCAGTTACAGTTGGTTTGGGGGGTTAGACCGATGATTATGTTGGATTTGGCGACAATTAGTCAAACTTTTCAAGCGGCAATGAATTTAGCCCAAGAGGATCAGCTTTTATATGATGGGGATCTGGTGGTGATGACGGCGGGAACCCTTCAAGGTGTGGCGGGATCAACGGATTTAGTGAAAGTAGAGGTAGTTAAGTCGATTTTGGGTCGCGGGACGTGTGCTGTACAAGGTGCGGCGAGTGGACGTGCGAGAGTGGCGAAAAGTGCTAGAGAAATCGGTGATTTTAATCGGGGTGAAATTTTGGTTGTTCCATCGACTAACGCAAATTTTCTCGAAATGATGCGAAAAGCCTCCGCAATTATTACGGAGGATGCTAGTTCAGGCAATCACGCGGCTGTTATTGGGCAAAAGTTGGGTATACCTGTGATTGTTGGGTTTAAAAATGCGACTCAAATTATTCGAGATGGAACGTTTTTGTCTTTGGATGCTCAAAGAGGTACGGTTTATTCGGGTGCTTTGATTAGTAGTGGGGATCAGTAGCACGATTTTAATTTACGTCAAACAAATGATTTGCCGTAATGGGTTCAAAGGTTTCTTGGGTGATCACGGCTTCGATGTCGCTGATGCCATCACACAACTTTTTGCTTAGGCTTCTGGTTGTTTTATAGCTGTCTAAATCGCCAATTTCAAAGTAATATTTAGCCGCATAACGTAAGTCGGAAACAGCCGCTCGATATTGACATAGATTGGCGTTGAGTAGTCCTCGCATATGATAGGCTTTGGCATAATGGGGATTAAGTTGAATGGCGGTGGTGAAATCTGCGATCGCTCCATTTTCATCACCTAAGCGTTGATGGCTCAATCCTCTTTGATAGTACATTTCATAAGGATGTTGACTATTGAGTAATCCTTGAGTTACGTTTTCAATTTGTTTGAGTTCTTCGACTACATGGCTTAATTCTTCTTGTTTAGTGATGAGTTTATTTGTAATTTGATTCAGTTCATTCAAAAGTTGTTGATGTTGTTCTATTTTTTGGTTTTGTCTCTCAAAATTATTGAGATAATTTTGTTTTTGTAGTTTGATTTGTGTAGCAAAATCTGTCTGAATCAATTGTATTTTTTCGGAGAAAAGTGAAAATTGATTTTGTTGTTCTTGAATCAGATTTAGTGTTTTTTCCACATTTTGCCCATGATTATTAATCTCATTCATGAGTTGTTTGCGGTTATAAATTTGTAGCATCATTGCACCTGCTAAGGGAAGGGCTGCCGCCGCCGCAGAATTCGTGACAAGAGCAGCGATCGCGCCTCCAACTGCACAAACAGCAGATACTCCATCTAATTTACCTTGATTATCCATTGTCTTAAAAATCCTTTGATTGATGACTGTAATTAAACCTTTTTATTTACTCTTCGCCAAACAATTCTTCAACTTGATGGGTAAGAATTGTACAATTAGAACGAGGAGAACATGCACATAAAAGTATATACCCTTGGGCTAGTTCATCTGGTCTTAAAAATTCGAGGGCTTTTTCCGTTTGTACAACTTTCCCTTCGACTACTTTACCTAAACAGTCAAAACAAGCACCCGCCCGACAAGAATAAGGTAGATTTAGGCTAGATTCTTCAGCAATATCAAGAATGTATTCATCAGCATTAATCTCAAGAGTTTGTTGAATGCCTTTTTTTTCATTGAGCAGAGTTACTGTATAATTTTTTTGACTAATCATTGGACAAATCCTCTAACTAATTGGATGATAAAATTGTGTGTTCAAGCTGAAAAGCTGGATTAATTAACTCGACTTCTTCAGCCGATAAATAAAGCCTAATGACCTCTTGAATTAAAAGATAATTAACTTTAGCGTAGGCTTGATATTTAAAAGAGTTAACAATCGTTTTGTACCAAATTAATGTACCTTCTCTAAACCGATCTAATTCATCTAATAACATTGCTGTTGTTGCAAACCGAAGAGAATTAGTCTGATCGCGGCGGCAAGTTTTTGTCATATCATAATCCCCCATGTGATAAAGATCTTCTGTATGGCTACGTTTTACGGCTTCCCATTTTTGTAGAATTTCTTCTTCTTGATCCCGAATTTTTTCGTAAGTACTAATCCGTAACTCAACAGAATCTAAATAATCTTTTAAAAACTTTAACTCAGATTCTGTCGCATAACGTCCATCTGTTTTAATACTTAAACTGGCTAATTGTTTTAACATAATTCACTTTTAGTTTGTTGATAATTAGAGTATTATTGACGCATCCGAGGTTTTAGCTAAATAGTCAGAAACCGCTATTTTAGTGTCTTTCAGTTGAGTAATCATTGAGCGAGTAATTAATTTTCCTTCTTCGACTAAAACCTTACTGGTGATTGGATGAAGGATCGGTTTTTCAGCGCGACGACCAATTAAATCTTCAATATTATCAATTTCATTGAGATACATTCCCGATGGAATTTCAATGACAACACCTTGACCAATAACTCGCGCTTGACAAGCTAAACGAGAATAATGATTTGCTGTCGTAATAACTTCTAATGTTCTTTGTTCTCGACGATTAAGAGGTGATAGACTGTCCATGCCATCTTTGATATAAATATGACACGTAGAACACATCCCCCGACCGCCGCATTCTTCGGAAACATTCAAATCTTTTTTGAGCAAAGCAGCAAGTAAATTATCGTTAGTTTGAAGCGCAATTTCTTGATTTATTGGATCAAGTTTAATCAGTTTAGTCACTCCAATATCTCCTTATGTTGTTTGATTTCGGCAAAGTAATTCCATGATTGTTGCATGGTCATGACCTTCTGCCATCCAAGCGGAAATTGTTTTTAAACGGTCTGCAAGACCAACAACAAAATAATTACACTCTGCATCTAGTGACTCACAAGCGGTTTGCACGCAATGTAATTCTTGTCCCGTCAGTTGGCTAAAGAAAGCACTTAAAAGACCTGTTTCTAATGCACCCATTGGTCGTTGATGATGGGGCGCGGCTTCAATAAAGGGAGAATTAACAATTTTGAGGACGATAAACCCCTGATGATAATACTTTAAGTCAACATCGAGTACACCCCAACCGTGAGTTTTCCAGCATTCTTTAAAACATTGAAGAAACTCAATCATTTCCATTTGTCCCAAAGGTTTACCGTAGTATCCTTCTATTTCTTTGGTAAACCGTCGATAGAAACTTTTTCCCCACCAACGACCACAACTAAAAAGGGCAACATTACCACTGAGTCCTAGTTCTTCTTCAAGTGCAGCAAATAAACCTTGTAAAAGTGTTTCGGGTAAGGCGAGGAGTCGGGAACCGTGACGATTTTCGATTAAACCCAATTCTACATCACCTTGTACATAGACATCGGGTGCGAAATAATTGCCTTTTACGGGTTGTTTGTCGATTAATTCTGCAATATCAATCATATGTCTTCTCCTAGGTTAAAACTTCGGCTTTACTGGTATCACTCAAGAGGGTTTGTTGAGCTTGTTGTAAAAAGGGTTTAATGAGTTCATTTTGTCGCGGGGGCAACATTTGTGTAAGTTGGTCGTTTAATATCTCATAGAGTTTTTGTTCTAGTGTTTGCATTTGATGGGCTGTAACGATGTCAGTCAGCCACTCTAGGAGACGATGTTGTAAAAATTCAGGGTTGTTGAGCAACATCGCCATTGCACAGTAACGCATGACACAAATCCAATGTTTTAGAGCTTTTCCTAACTGTTGTGTTGATTCTGTGGTGCATTCTACTTCGAGTTGATTTGCGACAGCCTGAAATATCTCAATTTCTTTATTTCGTAAGGCTTCATAAGTCGCTAAACGTTGACGTAGAATTCCTATATGTTGTCTGAACAGTAGGATCTCTGATTTTTGTAAATAATGATGTTCAGAGCGATGAAAAAAATCTTCAAAGTCGGTTTGCATGGTTTTGTCCTTAAAATAGTTTAGTTAAGTCGTTTACTTGCATTTTTCGCGCCGTTTTTGTGGGTTGTTTCGGCATTACTTCCGGTTTGGTTATAGTTAGCTTACTGTCCCACCCATTGCATTTAAGATATTCTTGAACAGATAAGGTTAAAGGCAATGCTTTTTTAGTTTGGGTCGGTAGGGCTTGATCTAATATTGAGGAACCTTGCCAATTACTGATCTTTAAGAATTCCTCTACGTTAAGCCATAGTTGTGCAGTCGGATCGATCGCCGGTTGAGGAAAAGGTTTGATTTGATGTGGTTGCCCTCGCCAGTTAGAATCATTGAAAAAGTCTTCAACGCTGATTTGAGCTAAAACGGTTAGGCTGATCATTTGAGATATTCTCCATTAATTAACCGTTTTTCGATGTCTTTAGCGATCGCGCCTTCGTTTTGCCAGAAAGTCGCTGCATCAATGCGATCTTGTTTGCCCAAAAGGAATTTACAATAATTTTCACCCATTGAGTAGCATTGAATTTCGATACAACTAAGAGGTTTTTTGATCAATTCGCTAAAAAATCCCGCCATTAAGCCAGCATAAATGTGACAAACTGGTTTACCAACATCTCCTAGAGTACGTGCTACTGCCGAATCATAAATATTGATGAACATAAAACCGTTTTTTTGTTCACCCATATCTACATCCCAATTTCCCCAACCTTGACTTGTAAAAGGCCACCACCAAGCCTCTAAAACATAGGCTAAATTGAGTTGATGGAGTTCTTTTTCATATTGGTATTCTTTTGTAAACCATTGACGAAAAAATGCTGCGTCTTTTATTCCCCATTGTTTACCAATTTGATACATGACAACGCCAGAAGCGTTACCAACTTCTGCTTCTAAACCTTCGATGAGACCAATAATAAAATCTTCACTTGCTAAAATATTACGGCAATCGTTCCAGTCGATGATTGTTCCGCTTGGTGTATGAAAAGTAAAAAAGTCTTCTAGTCGGTAATGGTGATGTTTTTGCGGATATTTTTTTTTCAGCCAGTGTTCGGGTCGAGGAATTGGGATTTTTTCAGTTTTTATGGTTGCATTTGAGGTAAAAACCATTGTTATTAAATCCTTTAATTCGTTTTATTTAGCTTTATTTAATTTGATCTTAAGACAAATTGATTTCTTAAAAAAGATGTTGAATTTACGGATTCTCTAACTAAATTGAAAACGCTTATAATTTAGCTCAGTAATTTTACTTAATTACTTTTTGGCACTTTTTCCGAAAGCTAGTTAATCTCGTATTTTTTAAGTTAATTTTTGAAGCAAAACTTTGTATTTCTTGATAAAAATATATATTTGTAATTTTAAGATAAGGGCGGATTACAGAAATAGTTTTTGGGTCTGCCATATCGCTTAAAGTATAGTTTACCCTAAATGATGAGATAGAGATCACTGCTAACCTGTGATCTAGATCACTGCTTTTTTTTGATGAGTCATCTAGACTAAGAACAACATCCAATATGCTCTTTTGATTTGTCTCAATCTCAATTTCTACCTTTTTATCAAAGTCTAAGTTTTGTTGTTTATTTATTGAACAATTGACTTAGGTTTTTGAGTTGCGATCTGTTTTATGCGATAAAAGTCAAACGATCGCTAAAATATTTTTATTATGCTTTACTACTTAAACTCATCTAAGGGTTTGGCAACCAAACTGCACCGCTCGTGGAATTTTAAATTCCGCGAAACGGCGTGCAGTGCATTCCGCACCCCTACGAGCATGACTTTAATTTATATTTATTTAAGGCGTTCTATTAAATGATCTCCCACCCGTAGCGCATTAGCAATAATGGTTAAAGCAGGGCTAACACTTGCATTAGAAGGGAAAAAACTACTATCGACGATATACAAATTATCTACATCGTGAGAACGACAATTAAGATCAAGTACCGAAGTAGTAGAATCTTCACCAAAGCGACACGTACCACATTGATTTGCTACAACTGAAATGGGCATTTCTCCATAAGGATGTAATCCCCCCCGTTGATTCGTTATTTTTTCGGCTTCTTTGAGGGCTTCTGTCCAAAAATAAACTAAACGCTCATGAGCTTCTGTATTATTAGGCGTATAATCTAAATAGATCCTTTCTCCTTCAATTCGCACGCGATTTGTGGGATTTGGTAAATCTTCGGTTTGTACCCACCAACCTATAGAATGAGTCGCCATTTGTTTGAGTCCGAAACCAGGCATTACTTTAGCGAGTACCGATAAAATGGGCGGAGATTCAGCAAAAATAATATCTTGGAGAAGTCCCCCCGTATTTTGAACTTGTCCCATCGGATAGGGAAAATCTTGATCACCCCAGTAAAAATCGTTAATCACTACACTACGGGGAAATTTACCCGAATTCGGTCTAGCACTAAGCTGTACTACTGATGTAATACGATGTTTCATGAAATTACGCCCAACCATCCCCGAACTATTGGCGACTCCATTGGGACAAACATCATTAGCCGATCGCAACAATAAAACAGCCGAATTAATTGCCCCGCAAGCGAGTACAATAATATCCGCCATAAATAAATAAGATTGTCCTGCGACTTCTGCTTCTACTGCTTTGATGGCACTTCCAGAGGGGTTAGTATGTAAACAAACGACTTTAGCTGAAGTTTTGACCGTCACATTGGGATGAGTTAAGGCTGGAACGATTCCGCTAACTTCTGAATCATTGGTTGGGTCTTCGGTTTCGCGTGTTAATCCTAAAGGTAACGACGATGGATGTAAACCCTGTTTAGAAAGTGCGTCTACAATGTCTTTGACCTGGGGATCATGATCGAGGGCCCGATAGGGGTAATCTGCGCTTCTGTGGGGTTCTGTGGGGTCATCTGAAGCTTGCCCATGAACTTTGTAGAGTTGTTCCGCTTCGGTGTAATAGGGTTCAAAATCGCTATATTTTAGACCCCAAGCGGGAGAAATACCGTCTTGATGATTCACCGCTTCAAAATCTCGCTCACGCATTCTCATTAGGGTTGCGCCGTAGATTTTAGTATTACCACCGATCGCATAATTGGTTTGTGGGGAAAAGGGTTCACCATTAATATCAAACCATCTTTCAGGAGGATAATAGCGTTCTTTTTTAAACACATCAACGTTACTTCTGTTTTGTTCTTCGAGGGGCATAAAATCCCCTCTTTCTAGCACTAAAATTTTCTTACCAGTAGGTGCTAATTTATAGGCTAAAGTCCCACCACCTGCACCCGTACCGATAATAATTATGTCGTAATATTGATCATCTATAATCATGGGTTGTTCCTCTTTACTGCCAAAGATAAATTAAACAAAACAGAATAATCCAAATCACATCAACAAAGTGCCAAAATAGGGAAACCTGCGTTACTCCCGTATGTCCAGGCTCGTAATTATTAGGGATGAAAGAGCGAAACAGCATATAAAACTGTAGAAGAATGCCCGTTAAGACGTGTAGTCCGTGAAATCCTGTAAGTAGATAAAAAGTTCCACCAAAAGCACCCGATGTTAAGCCAAAACTAAGTTCACTCCATTCTTTAGCTTGTCCAACGAGAAAATAAATTCCCATTGCTGAAGTGAGTAACCAAAAGAATCGAAATAAATTAAGCTTGCCTTTTTTTAGGGCTTCTTCAGCAAAATAAATCACGAAACTACTTGAAACTAATACAATAGTATTTATTAATGGTTCATGTGTTTCGAGTCCTTCGACTCCTTCAGGTAGCCAACTAGGGGAAGTGGTTTTCAGAACAATGTAACCCGCAAAAAAGCTTAAAAAGATGACGCTTTCAGAAAGTAGAAAAATAATAAAACCAAATAGACTGGTTCCTTGGACATCGTGGGTATGTTCTTCGGTGTGGTGTAATGATTCTGTTTTAATTGAACTATCCATGTTTAATCCTAGTAATAAAAAAGAAGGTAGGAGCATCAAACCCCTACCATTGCCATTTATTCGGCTTTTAGTGCTGCTTCATTAGAAACTAACGGATCAGATTTTCCATAACCATAGGGTACAGAAATAACGATCGGAATTTCTTCAAAATTTTCCACTGGTGGAGGTGAGGAGACTAACCATTCTAACCCAATAGCCCGCCAAGGATTAGCGGGGGCTTTTTCCCCTTGAATCCAAGAACTGACGATATTTAAAATAAAAGGAAGGGTAGACATACCGAGGAGAAAACCGCCAAGACTCGCCAGAACATTCCAAAAAGCGTATTCAGGTGCATATGAGGAAACACGGCGCAACATCCCTTGTAAACCGAGGGGGTGCATCGGCAAAAAATTTAGGTTAGTTCCAATAAAAGCAAGCCAAAAATGAAGTTGCCCCAAGCCTTCATAATACATTTTGCCCGTCATTTTCGGGAACCAATGATAGATTGCAGCAAACATCCCCATTGTAATCGTGCCGTAAACAATGTAGTGGAAATGTCCAACCACAAAATAAGTATTATTGACATGAATATCAATGGGAACCGAAGCCAGCATCACGCCTGTAATGCCAGCAAACAAAAACATAATAATTGCACCTAAAGCAAACAGCATCGGCGTTTGTAGACGTATTTTGCCACCCCAAAGGGTCGCTGTCCAAGCAAAAATCTTAACGCCTGTGGGAACAGCAACCAACATCGTTGTAAACATAAATAGCATTCGCATCCAACCAGGCGTACCACTAGCATACATATGATGTACCCAGACGGAAACCGACACAATCGAAATTAGTAACGATGATACCGCAACAATTCGATAACCAAATAGGGGTTTACGGGAGTATACAGGCAGGATTTCTGAAAAAACGCCCAAAACGGGTAAAACCATTACATAAACCGCAGGATGGGAATAAAACCAGAAAAAATGTTGATAGAGAACTGGATTACCACCTGTTTCGGGGTTAAAGAAACTCGTTCCTAGAGAAAGGTCAAAAAGTAACATAATCGCGCCTCCAGTCAGTGCAGGAAGGGCGGTTAGTTGAAGAATTTGTGCGCTAAGAACTGTCCAGACAAAAACAGGCATTCTAAAAAAAGTCATGCCAGGCGCTCGCATTTTAAAGATTGTAGCGACAAAGTTGACGGCTCCCATAATCGAAGAAACGCCTAAAATCGCAACTGCCAAAATCCACAAAAATTGACCGTTAATTAAATCACCGCTTGGATTTTGAATACTAACAGGAGGATATGACCACCAACCCGCTTGAGCCGTACCACTGGGTAACAAATAACTAGAGAGTAGAATCGTTCCAGCGACAGGAACCAGCCAAAAAGCCAGTGCATTTAAACGCGGAAAAGCCATATCTCGCGCCCCAATCATCAGAGGAACAAGATAGTTAGCCAGACCCACCAGAGACGGAAAAATCCACAAAAAGATCATCACCGTTCCGTGCATGGTAAAGATACTGTTATAAAACGCTCGACTAATCACATCGGCATCGGGTGTAATCAGTTCAGCGCGAATCACCATCGCTAATAAACCACCAATGAGGAAAAAAACGAAGGATGTAACCAGATACTGAATCCCGATCACTTTATGATCAGTGCTGAAACTAAAATAGGGTCGCCACTCAGACGCGGGTTTATTTTTTAATTTATTGACAATCTGATCAAGTCCTTCTACTGGAGCATTAGTCATAAATGAGATTCCTTTTAATTATTCGAGACTATTAACCATTGGGGGATCAGCAGGGGCAACGGTTGGCCAACCTGTTTTGATACCCGGTTTAGAACGGATCGCATATTCTTTATAAGCTTGGTTTGGTGCTCTTACTAGGGGATGAGTCGCCATATCAGATAACCATTTTTCATAGGTTTGAGAGGGTTCGACCACCACTTGACTCCGCATAATGGCGAAATAGGTTCCACTAAAATGTGAGTCTTGAATGAGATAGGAGCCTTCTTTTGTTGGCGTAAATTCAAAGTCGATGATTTTATTAGGAATAATGTCTTGCTTGAGGCGAAAAGCAGGGACATAAAAACCATGAATCACATCATTCGTTTGCATTTTTAAACGAACTCGTTGATCTTTGGGGACGTGTAGTTCGGAACTCGTGACCTTTGCTTGAGGATAATAAAATGTCCAGGCCCATTGTTTAGCCTCTACTTCTATTTCTTCAGTAGGTTGATCTTCTACGGGAGCAGCATACGCACTTTCCATCCCCGGCATATCTAAATGAACCAGATCCATCGGGCCACGTATTGCCATCTGCTCATAAGTTTTGTAACTATACGAGGCAAGGAACAAGACTAAAACTACTGGGATCGCTGTCCAGACTATTTCTAGGGGGATATTGCCTTCAATATGCGGCCCATCACTGGTATCGAAACGGCTCACGCTTCGGGTAAAAAGTAAGTAAAGAATGGTTCCCGTGATCCCACAGAAAATAAAACTACCCAAGAAAACAAAAAGAGCAAACAGATTATCAATGAGTTTAGACTCGGCTGATGCTTCGGGAGGAAGCCAAGAGTAAGAAGCGATCGCCATTCCCCAACTAATTAGGGCGAGAAAAATAGCGAAAAAAATCAAGAATACTATATCTTTAGATTTCATCATTGGTTACTTAAGTATTGAATTAGGATCTTCTCCAGAACGTAACAAATAATCAGCCGTCACGTGTACACCAAATTCGCCTCCTAGATGTGCGCCTAAAGTTCCCTGAAGAAACATCAAAAATAGAATTAATAGACCCGCTATAAGATAACTCCACTGAACTTGTCGCCCGCGCTCTTTTCGCCATGCGTAACGCTGAAAGCCTCGCCAAATCGCCATCCCGACAATGAGGGTGAGTAATAAGACACCTCCGACACCATGCCAGACCATTGTATCTAGCGCGTGAAGTCCCCAAGCACTCACTACATCAGGCGATGGCGTGGCTAACAACATTTCATAAAAGCCACTAGCAACCGTAAAAAAGGTGATAATTGCGGAGGCTAGTACATTGTACCAACCGACATCAAAAAAGTTAGAACGAGTCGCGGTTAAAGCCAAAAACTTGAAAATCGGTCTTTGAAATGGGAACAATGCCCCTGCAATATCAAACGCAATTCCAATAATAAATAAACCAAGCGTCAGATGAACGAGATTAGGATGGATTGGGATATGGTAGGGTAAACCATTGGCTCCAACAGATGGGGTTAATTGATCAATCAATTCTGTATTCATTTATAGTGTACCTTCTTTGATCGCTTCAACGACTTTCACGGTGTGAAGTCCATAAACCCAGACGAGTTCATCACCTAGATAAACTTGAAAACACACAATACCCACTAGAACTAAACTCACTGCCAAATAACTAACAGGTACTTTTTGTGGATCACGAGAACGCAAAATAAACCGCCATCCTGTAATCGTAGCTAAAATGGCTGAAAGTGACCAACCGATTAGAGTATGTAAGTTCAAAATAGGTTTAACTGCGTCGTAGGGTTGTGCTAAACCTGCTTCAGTTTGCCCGAAAATAATCGCTATAAAGATAGAAATAGTCGCAAACAGCATATTCCACCAGCTAACCTCGTATAAACGAGTATTTTGGCTAAAATAGCCAATTATATCGCACAAAAAAGCAAATAAGACCATCGCAATCACAAAATGAACAACGATCGGATGTATCGTGTCGGGATAGGGTAAATTGTGTTCATTGAGCGGGGGTAAAAGATCATCAAACATTTTCGGTTTTCCAAGGTAGTCAAGTTTAATATTTTTAAAAGTTGAACGCTATTTATGCTCGCATTTTTACTAATGTTGAGAGATAAATTGTTATGCACAATACAAGGTATTGAGTGATTTGCTCGGATTTTTTACTAATTTATCGTACAAAAAGCTTAAGTGTCTAAACCATAATCATTTATACAGAAGTTATACATTTATGATGTTAAATATGAAACATTTTTGAAATTTATAGCATCTACTTCGGGAGTATGCCACAATTTAAGGCACGATTTATATGTATCTATCTAAAGGTATAAAAAATGAGTTTAGAGGCTACGGCTGGTGAAGCGATCGAGAATAATCTAGAGCAATTCTTGATTGTTTTATCAGTGTCTTTAAGTGTTGCTGCAATCTCTAGATCTAAGCTTTTTCCTTGGTTTCGCAGATTTCCCTATACCCTGCTCCTCGTCATTGTTGGACTGGGTTTCGCGTTTATTAATGTTCGTTTAGTTTCTCTTTCACCGCAGTTAATCTTAGAAATCTTCTTACCCCCTTTATTATTTGAAGCCGCTTGGAACTTTTCATGGCGAGAATTTAAAGAATATTCGCTACCCATTGGGCTTTATGCCACTGTTGGTGTAGTTGTTAGTACACTCTTGGTGGGTGTTGCCTTAAATCAATTGACGGCTTTTTCTTTGCCAGTCGCGCTTTTAATTGGTACAGGTCTTTCGGCGACTGATCCCGTTGCTGTGGTTGCTTTATTTAAAGATTTAGGGGCAAATGCACGCTTAAAAGCAGTCACAGAGGGAGAAAGTTTATTAAATGATGGGGTCGCAATTGTTGCTTTTGTTCTGCTACTTGATATCTGTTTAAGAACACAAGCATTTACTCTCAGTGGTACTGTTGCTCGTTTTTTAACTTTTGTCAGTGTTGGTTTAGCGATCGGTCTTGTAGTCGGTTTTGGTGTATCCTATCTGACACAACGTTTTGATCTACCTTTAGTTGAACAATCTTTAACTTTAGTTGCTGCTTATGGATCATATCTTGTGGCTGAACATCTCGGCGGTTCGGGTGTAATTTCCGTTGTTGCGGTGGGTATGATTCTTGGTAATTTTGGTTCACAAGTTGGCATGAGTCCGCGCACCCGTCTTGTGGTCACTGAATTTTGGGAATTTATTGCATTTTTTCTCAATTCGATTATATTTTTACTGATCGGTACTCAGATTCGTTACGATAGTCTTGCTAGTCATTTAGGTATAATTGGTATTGCGATCGGTGCAGCTACCATTGGGCGTTTTATTAGCGTCTTTGGTTTAGCGATCATTAGTAACGCCTTCAGTAAAAGTAAACTAACTATACCTGAACAAACCGCCCTTTGGTGGGGTGGGTTAAGAGGTGCTATTCCTATTGCTCTAGTTTTAAGCATTCCTGAAACCTTGCTAGGACGAGATGTACTAATAGATATCGTTTTTGGTTTCGTTCTCTTTACTTTGTTGGTACAAGGTTTGAGTATGCAATGGCTAATGACAACCCTAAATTTAGTTGGCGATCAACCGTTACGTCAAGAATACACTCAAATGTTAGCCCATCGAATTGCTTTAAAACGCGTCAAAAAATCAATGGATAATTCTGTAGAACAGTTTCCCGATCTCGATCCTGAATTTCGTCGCTATCAAAGCAAGTTAGTTGAAGAAGAATTAGAAAGTCTTGAAGAAAAAATTCAATCTATGCAAAAAGAATATCCACAATTGCGATCGCTAATCGAAGAACAATACAAAAGAACGATGCTGGATGTCGAAGCGGATACTTATGCGGAATTACTTCGCTCAGGTTGGATAAATACAAGTCTGACACCGATTTTAGAAGAAATCGACATCAAATTACAAAGCGAGGAAGTTATATCGTAGAGACGCTTCATGGCGCGTCTTTACATGGCTTTACAAATTAATTGTAGGGGTTTGGTCTCAAACCCTCTTATTAACTGAATTTTGTCTTTAATAGCATGATTTTAAAGATTAATATAACTCAAAATTTTCGCCGCTCTCCCTTCATAAGTATATTGAGAAGAAAACTCGATATTTTCTTTGTAACCTTCTGCTTTTCGAGGATAATTTTTAATTACCCATTGAAGACAATCTGCAAATGAATGAGGGTTATCAGGTTCACACCAACCAGAAATAATCGGCGTATTTCTAAATTCCATTAAAGGAGGAATTTCTGTGATAGCAATAGGTGTACCTGATGCCATATATTGAAAAAACTTTAGTGGATTTGTAAAATTAGCTGATTTACCCGAACAATGGGGATGAGCCAAAACATCAGCAGCTTGCAAGAGGCTATTAACTCTAGAAAACGGCAAAATCCAACCTAAAAAATTAATATTTTTTACTTGTTTATCTTGAGCAATTTTACGATATGAGTTAACTTGTTCTTCGGTTCCACCTGTTACAACAAACTGAATATCGGATAAAATTTTAGCCACATCTATTAATAGATTAACACCCTTAAAGGGATATAATGCACCCGAATATACGACTAAAGATTGTCGACCATTTTTTAAAAGTTCATTACGCCATTTTTGAGCATCTTCTAAATGTCGATTCAAAAAAGATTGACTAAATCCATTATGAAGCCAAACCGATTTTTCTGGGGGCATTCCTGTTTGAATAACACTTTCTCTTATTAACTCGGCTTGTGTAATCGCTAGTTTAAAAAAAGGACTATTAACAATTTCAGGCTCAAAAGGCTTATCTTGAAAATAATGGCACTCATAAATAACAGGGATTTGCGCTTTAATCGCCGCTTTTACACAGTTCCAGTCACGAGTGTGAATAATTTCTGTTACGGGAAAAACATGATAAGGTAAATAATATTTATAAATAGCATGACTAGGATTGAGTATTTTAGTTTGAAATTTTTCTAAAAAAAAAGGAATGGGTAAAGGTGCTGTTTTTAATAACTCATCCGTATTATAAAACTCAATAAACTTTTGACTAGGTGTCTGTAAAGAAAATGGGTATAGCCATTCAAGCGGGTTAACTGATTTGCGTTTAGTATCAGGATAGATGATCGCAGTAGAATAATTTAGATTAGCTACTGAATTAGCACACAATACATCATGGATTTCATGGGCTGAATTAGGTTCCATTGATAGTTGTGAACTATAAACTATATAGTGTTTTTTCATATACTTAAAATAACAACTGATACAATACTCAAAATAAAAACATAATTTTTATTAAGAATCAAGTATCATAGGTAATTAATCCAAGCATGAAATTTAATTTTAATGTTTGTAACTTATGTTTTGGATAAATTGGCGCTCTAAAGAGTTGATTAGTACAATTGGTTAACTACACTGATAAATTCCGACGACTGGATAATCTTCGCGCTGACGGTTAATAAAAATATTCACACTTCCCATATCCCCTAACATTAAATTTGCCGCTTGGGTAACAGAGTTATCCCAACCAATACGATCTTCAATTGGTAACCATCTTAGCCAAGTTGCTGCATCACATTCACAACTAGCAATAGTTAGCAAATATTCCATATCTTCGGGTGCTTCTGGATCTTGTACCCAGTTGGGATATCCTCCCACTTTTGTACCATCTGCTGTACTTAATAAATCTTGGTAAACGTCTGATGGATCATCATATTCTAAGTTAGGGATAGATGCGATCGCTAGTCTGAATTTTTTGGATGTTTCGAGTGCCTCATCTAAATCAGGATAAAAATCAGTAATATCAAATATATGAGGATATTCGATGACTCGCTCAGGATCTAAAATACAGGGTGTTGGATAAAAATAGGGATTTTCTTCGATTTCGATCAATACATCTTCTGGCATTTCTGCGAAAAAATCGGTAATTTCACGACGATTTCGCCAAAAAACTTTACAGATTAACACTCCACTAAAACACCATAATAACTGAAATATATCTTTTCCTTCGGGAAAACCGATCTCAGGGACATCTTCAGCGCGAAGCTGCAATACTGGCACAAAGGGGAAACCGCTTTCTTCATCATAAGGCCAAGGTTCATCTTTTGGCATGAGAAACATACCACCGAGTTTACTTTCATCGACTGCACAGATTCCCGCTCGTGGATGAAGTCTCACCGTTTGTCGTGCCAAAGGAGCATATTCAGGGATTATCGCGGTAATATCGATGGGGGGTGGTGGTGTTTGTCGCATTTGATATCGTTACTAATTGAATCTGTTTATTTTTCAGTGACAACAATATGTAGGTCAACTGCTTTAAGATAACTCATTAGTCGATGTACAGGAGAACCCTTTAACAAAAGTTGCCATCTACTTTTGTGGGTATGTCCTAAAACCACTTGAGTAATACGGTATTGATGAGCAATTTTGGCGATCGCTTGTGTGACATCCGTATCTTCATGACGAATAAATTGCCCTCCTAATTGCTGACAGAGATCTTCACACATTTCCAGATACAAGGCTTCATCTTTGCTTAAAAAACGCTCAGGATGACTGACATATAAGACGTATAAGCCAGCACTTAAGTAATGAGCAATTCTCGCACCTCGCCTCAGTAATTTCACTGAATAAGGATAAGTAGAAACACAGACGAGTACCTGTTCTTTAATACTATATTCGGGTTTCTCTAGCAATCTTGTATCGGCTTCTTGAGTGACATTATCTGCGACTTCTCGTAAAGCTAATTCCCTCAATGCAATTAAATGACGCAACTGAAAGAAATTTTGCAATGATTGATCGATTTTTGTCGGGGCATAAATTTTTCCTTCTTGAAGACGTTCGATCAAAGTTTCTGGAGTAACATCAACAACAACGATTTCATCAGCTTGGTGTAAGATGCGATCGGGTACTCTTTCTCGGACGACAACACCCGTAATTTTTGCAACCAAATCATTAAGACTTTCAATATGTTGAATATTCAGTGTCGAAAAAACATCGATACCAGCGTTTAACACCATTTCGACATCTTCGTAACGTTTTTTGTTGGTTACACTTGGGATATTCGTATGGGCTAATTCATCAATCAGAACTAACTGAGGTTGACGGTTTAAAATCCCTTCTACGTCCATATCTTCTAAAACAGTTCCATTGTAAGCGATCGTTTTTTTGGGAACTTTTTCTAAATCTCTAATCATTTCTATAGTGTCTTGTCGTCCATGAGTTTCAATTAAACCAATAACGACATCGATACCTTCTTCTTTGAGTTCGTGGGATTCTTCTAACATACGATAAGTTTTGCCCACACCTGCTGCCATTCCGATATAAACACGATGTTTACCCCGTCGAATAGAAGCCGAAACGATAGGAAACTTATTTGAGGTGTTGTCAGTCATATATTTTAGATACAATAAAGAATACTAATTCTCAAGAAAACCAATAAATAGAAAATTTTTTATTTTTTTATATTTAATTTTTGTAAAATTTTTGATAATTTTCGCTTTTTTATAGCTATTATTATCATGGTTTCAATAAGATAAACTAAAGGTTTCAAGCCTATGATATGAGCTTTCATAATCATAGTTGAAATAATAAGCCAACAATTTAGCTTAATTATTAAAAAATAATTAAAAAAATTGGTAATGGCTAAAGTTTAAGCTGGAAAAAATTGTGTTGAAAACAAATTCAATAAATGTTAAGAAAATTGTGATAATTCTTGACATTTAAATAATTCATAAAATTTTTTTCCCTAACTAATTTGATTTACCTAACTTTCAACAATACATAAGTGAAAAGGACACAAAATAATCATGGATAGCAAATCAGCCAGCAATATAATTTTAAATGATGCCTTAGCGATGTTAAGTAATGGCATAGAAGACCCAGTATCACTGAGTACAACTGAGCTTAAAAGCAGTGTTGAGGAAAATTCATCTGATTCTAAATCAGCGTTACTCGTAAAAACCACTAGCGTTGAAATTCCTACATCGACTGCCAAACTAAGTGAAAATACGATCTTAAGCAATGGAACAGTAGAGGGAAACCAAGTAGCACTCAGTTTGACGGCACAGGGAAAATTTGACGAAAATCCGCCCAGCCCAAGCTCGTCAGGATCACTGAGATCAGAAAGTTTTGGAGTCCCTGTAGGTACAGCGACGACGACAGCCACCTTCGACAATAATATTGATGGTTTGTTAGCTGGGACTCATTGGGCATCACCCTCAGTTAGCTTTAGTTTTACTGACAACTTTTACAACGACTACGAGGCAGGTTATCCAAGTGCGGGGGTTCATGGGCCTAGCTTTCAAACCTTAAACACCACCCAAAGAAATGTCGCCCGACAATGGTTAACTCAACACTTCTACAATGTTTCCCTGCTCAGTCCTTCTGAACTGACAGGAGCAAGCGATCGAGATGCAACGATTCGTATGGCTATGTCAAACGATCCAGGCACAGCATACGCTTATTATCCTAATGGTAGCTCTGTCGTAGGCGGCGACGTATGGTTTAACAAAATCGATTATAATAGTCCCGTCATTGGCAACTATGCTTATCACACCTTTGGGCATGAATTCGGACACGCTGTAGGATTAAAACACGGTCAAGAGACAGGTGGTGTTCGCAATGTTTCCATGAACTCGGATCGTGATTCGATGGAATTTTCCATCATGACTTATCGCTCCTATGTCGGTCATAATCTTACTGCTTTACCCTATTACACTAACGAAACCTGGGGATTTGCACAGTCGTTGATGATGTACGACATCAGAGCGATCCAGCAGATGTACGGTGCGTGGTTTGGCTACAATTCCACCAATACCAATTACACCTTCTCAACTACTACTGGAGAAATGTTCGTTAATGGTGTAGGACAAGGTACACCGGGGGCTAATCGTGTTTTTCGCACCATCTGGGATGGCAACGGGATCGATACCTATGATTTCTCCAACTATACCACCAATCTATCGATTAATCTGACACCGGGCGGATGGTCTGATCTCAATGTTGGTGGAAATTTCCAACGTGCTATGCTTAATGCGGGTTATGGCGGAATCACTCAATATGCCCGCGCTCATGTGTTTAATGCACTACAGTACAATGGGGATGTGCGATCGCTCATTGAAAATGCTAACGGTGGTTCTGGCAATGACTCCCTTACTGGCAATAGTGCTAATAACGTTCTGTCTGGCAATGGTGGCAACGATAACATTGATGGTGGCGATGGCAATGATACCGTTAATGGTGGCGATGGCAATGATACCGTTACTGGTGGTAATGGCGATGACCTGATTTATCTCGGTGCTGGTGACGATTATGTTAACACCATTGCATTAGGTAATGATACCTTCTATGGCGGTACTGGCAACGATTACATTTACGGCTCTGCTGGTAATGAATTCTACTACGGTGAAGATGGTAATGATACCCTTTTAGGTTATTCGGGTAACGATTATATTGATGGTGGACTAGGGAATGATTTTATCAATGGTGGTGATGGCAACGATTCCGTTACTGGTGGTGATGGCGATGACCTGATTTATCTCGGTGCGGGCGATGACTACGTTAACACCCTTGCATTAGGTAATGATACTTTCTATGGCGGTACGGGCAACGATTTCATTTACGGCTCTTCTGGCAACGAATTCTACTACGGTGAAGATGGTAATGATACCCTAAAAGGTTATTTGGGTAACGATTATCTTGATGGTGGAATTGGGGATGATTCCCTAGAAGGTGGAACGGGGAACGATACCTATGTTGTTGACAGTGCCTTAGATGTCGTAAATGAAACCTCAACCATAGCCACAGAAATCGACACCGTACTATCTTCTATAAGCTATACTCTGGGAGCTAACCTCGAAAATCTGACTTTACTGGGAACCGCCGCAATTAATGGCACAGGAAACACTCTCAACAATGTTATTACGGGTAATAGCGCAAATAACACCATTGATGGTGGCGATGGCAATGATACCGTTAGTAGTGGTGATGGCAATGATACCGTTACTGGTGGTAATGGCGATGACCTGATTTATCTCGGTGCTGGTGACGATTATGTTGACACCGTTGCATTAGGTAATGATACCTTCTATGGTGGTCTAGGCAACGATTACATTTACGGCTCTGCTGGCAACGAATTCTACTACGGTGAAGATGGCAATGACACCCTTAAAGGTTATTATGGCGATGATTATCTTGATGGTGGAATTGGTGATGATTCTCTAGAAGGTGGATTTGGAAACGATACCTATGTTGTTGACAGTGCTTTAGATGTTGTAGGGGAATACTCAACCATAGCCACAGAAATCGACACCGTATTATCTTCTATAAGCTATACGCTGGGTGCCAATTTAGAAAAACTGACCCTAACTGGAACAGCATCGATTAACGGCACTGGAAACGCACTCAACAATAATATCTCAGGGAATACTTGGAATAACAACCTTCAGGGCGGTGCTGGTATTGATACATTATTTGGTAATAACGGACAAGATACCTTATTAGGTGGTAATGGTAATGATATCTTATATGGCGGTCTTGGTAATGATATCTTAGTAGGCGGTCTGGGTAATGATAAATTAACCGGTGGTGCTGGTAATGATTTCTTCCGTTTCTTCTCTCCTGCTGAAGGAATTGATCAGATCAACGATTATGTTGTTATTAATGACACGATTCAAGTTTCTGCGGCAGGTTTTGGCGGAGGATTAGTGGTTGGAACACTTCCTGCGGCTCGATTTGTGATTGGTGCAGGCGCAACTAATGCAGTCCAACGCTTTATTTACAATAACCTGAATGGTTTCTTCTATTTTGACCAAGATGGCTTAGGAGGTGGGGCACAAGTTCAATTAGCCACCCTCAATACTGGGTTAGCGATGACTAATACAGATATTGGTGTCATTGCTTAAACATTCTTAGATTAATAGGTTTTAGGGGTTTGGTTTCCAAACCCTATTTTTGTCTGGATTTGGTTTAAGTTATGTTAATTTAGTAGTACATTTGATTGGTTAAAAGATAAAAGTATGGTTCAACTACAGCCATCTTCAACACCAGAAATTATTTATCCTGACAGTGACGGACAACCAATGGCGGATAATACTAAACAGTTTCGTTGGATTGTTGTCATTAAGGAAAATCTAGAATATTTATTCGCTAATGATCCAGACGTGTTCGTTGCGGGTGATTTGCTTTGGTACCCCATTGAAGGCGATAATAAAACTAGGATTGCTCCAGATGCGATGGTTATATTTGGAAGACCAAAAGGCGATCGCGGTTCCTACAAACAATGGCTAGAAGATAACTTAGCTCCACAAGTTGTGTTTGAAGTTCTTTCACCAGGCAATACTAAAGCCGAGATGAAACGAAAACTATCTTTATACGAGGGTTTTGGTGTAGACGAATACTATGTTTATGATCCTGATCGAAATCTATTAAAAGGATATTTACGGACAGATAGTTTATTTGAAATCATAGATCCGATCGATCAGTGGGTGAGTCCTCGGCTAAATATTCGCTTTGAACTTGCAGAACCAGAGCTAAAAATTTATCATCCTAATGGTAATCTTTTTGTAACTCTTACAGAAATTGCCGAGCAGAAAGAACAAGCCGAAGAACGTGCCGAAATTGCCGAAATACGCGCCGAAGAAGCCGAAGAACGTGCCGCAAGACTCGCAGAACGTTTACGAGCAATGGGCATCGATCCAGATCAAGTTTAATCTAACGTGGCAGTTGATCTAAAGCAATATTAAGTTTTAGAACATTTACCCCAGGTTCACCAAACAGACTCAAGAATTTTTGATCAGTATTTTTCTGAATTAATTCTGTGACTTGTTGGGGTGAAATTCCTCTCGCTTGTGCTACTCGTTCGATTTGGGCTTGAGCAGATTCTATACTAATATGGGGATCTAAACCTGATCCAGAACTATAAACTAAATCGGCTGTTGGTTGAATTCCTTTTTGTTTAAGGGTTGCTGTCGTTTCTTGAATGCGTTTAATAAGATCAGGGTTACTAGGGGCTAAATTACTTGCACCCGAAACACCCGTCTTTTTGTAATCATCACCCTCGGCATAGTTTACCGCACTAGGACGACTGGTAAAATAGCGATCGGATGTAAAATTCTGACCAATAAGTGTAGAACCAATCACTTGATCTTGATCATTTTTAATTAAACTACCATTCGCTTGATACGGAAAAATAGTTTGACCGATAATTAGCATAAAAGCAGGATAAATGAGTGCTGTCAGTAGCCAAAAAACGAAGGTAGCACGAATTCCTGTAACGGTTTCTCTGGTAAACATAGTGGTTTAAAACTTCTCAGGTTGGAAAATGACAAAAAAGAGGTAAATTGATAATGCAACGGTCACAAGCCCTAATAAACCCAAAGCATAAGCCGTTTTTTGGGGGATATCCGACCCTGTAGCCGCATAGATGGCAGGAGCGAAAATCAGGTTAGAAACTAAACCAAAAAAGAGTAATAAAGATAAAGGATGTCGGGTTTTAAGATGATGAAGCAGATCTAACAACAGTTCTAGTTTTTCCGAATTTGGCGAAGATTGTTTCATATTTTTCCTTAACTAACTGATGACTGATGACTGATGACTGTTTACTGATGACTGTTAACTGTAACTACGCCCAACCAATACCAGTAATAATGAAATCAATGATTTTGATGCCGATAAACGGTGCAATAATTCCACCCAAACCGTAGAGCAAGATATTTCGGACTAATAATTGATTAGCTGATAAAGGACGAAATTCAACCCCTTTAAGAGCAAGTGGAATTAAAGCAGGAATAATCAGCGCGTTATATATTAAAGCGGATAGAATAGCCGACTGAGAACTGGTTAACGCCATAATATTGAGTTTTCCAATTCCGACACTAGCAAACATGGCGGGAATAATCGCAAAATATTTCGCAATATCATTCGCTAGAGAGAAAGTGGTTAAAGCACCGCGAGTAATCAATAATTGTTTTCCAATTGTGACTAAATCGATTAATTTCGTCGGATCTGAATCCAAATCGACCATATTTGCCGCTTCTTTGGCCGCTTGTGTTCCAGAGTTCATCGCTACACCAACGTTAGCTTGTGCGAGTGCGGGTGCATCATTGGTACCATCTCCAGTCATAGCGACTAGCTTACCCTGTTGTTGTTCTTGTTGGATGACTGCGATTTTGTCTTCGGGCGTAGCTTCGGCAATAAAATCATCGACACCTGCTTCTTGGGCAATAACTGAGGCTGTAATACGGTTATCTCCCGTTAGCATGACGCTTTTAACTCCCATACGCCGTAGCTGCTCAAAGCGTTCTCGAATACCTGGTTTAATAATATCTTTTAGATAAATGACACCGTAGATATCGTTATTTAAAGCAACTGCTAAAGGTGTGCCACCCAAACGGGATACTTTTCCATATGCTTCGTCTAAGTCTACGGGAACTTGTCCACCACGAGAACGAACAAATCCTTTAATTGCTTCGACTGCACCTTTACGGTATTCTACGCCATTGGGTAAATCGGTTCCACTCATCCGAGTTCTTGCTGAAAAATCGATCCCTTCCGCTTGAGTTTGATCAAAGTCAATATTTGCACCCAAAGTAGACGCAAGTTTAACAATAGATTTTCCTTCGGGTGTGGTATCAAAGACGCTTGCTGCTAAGGCTGCTTTGGCTACGTCTTGGGTAGAATGTCCATTAACGGGGAGAAATTCTTCTGCAAGACGGTTTCCGAGGGTAATGGTTCCTGTTTTATCTAATACAAGTGTATTGATATCGCCACACGCTTCGACGGCACGACCTGATGTAGCCACTACATTAAATTGTGCCACACGATCCATACCTGCAATACCGATCGCACTCAATAAACCGCCGATAGTTGTCGGGATAAGTGCCACCAAGAGAGAAATTAGAGTAACGACACCGACTGGACTTTTAATAAAATTCGCATAAAAGGGCAGTGTAGCAACAACAATTAAGAAAACTTGGGTTAAAACCGCGAGTAATACTGTTAAAGCTATCTCGTTTGGGGTTTTACTTCGTGATGCACCTTCTACAAGGGCAATCATGCGATCAATAAATCCTTTCCCCGGATCTGATGTAACTCGGATAATTAATTCATCAGAGATAATTTTAGTTCCTCCTGTGACGGAACTTGCCATATCTGAACCTGGTTCTTTGAGTACAGGTGCAGACTCTCCCGTAATAGCAGACTCATCTACTGATGCTACTCCAGATATAACTTCACCATCAGCCGGAATTAATTCACCTGCAACGACTTTGACTTTATCTCCTTTGTGGAGTTGTGTAGAATTAATGTTTTCAATCGTACCGTTATCTAATACCCGTTTTGCGATCGTATCTGATTTTGTCGCCCTCAATGAGTCTGCTTGTGCTTTTCCTCTTCCTTCTGCTACTGCTTCGGCAAAGTTAGCAAATAAAACGGTTAAAAATAAAATTAGTGTAACTAAACCGTTAAAAAAGCGTTGGTTTCCCCCAGATACCGTCCCAAATAAAGCGGGATCTAAGGTTAAGAGTGCTGTAATAATCGTACCAACCCAAACTAAAAACATGACAGGATTTTTAATCATGATTTTAGGATTTAGCTTGACAAATGCTTGCTTTAGTGCATTCTGATAAAGTTGGTTTTGACTGGCTCGTTTTTTTTGTTGCCGTTTGGCTAGTCTGTTACTCATTGTTAATCTTCTTGGTTAATATTAGGATGACCAGACGCGCTATAGCTCGTCTCTACTGGTGTTATCTGATGTAATTTTTTTTCCATGCGGTAGTTAATAAACGTTTCACCGCGACGACTGACTTGTTGTTCTTCGAGTACACTAAAACCCATACTTTGAAAAAAGGGTTTAGCGGTAATACTCGCTTCAGTGAACAAACTCTTTAAACCCAGTTCTAAGGCTTTTTTCTCAATAGCTTGATAAATCTTGCGCCCGACTCCACAACGCTGATAATTTTTATGGCAGTAGAAACAATCAATATGTCCGTTTAGTTCTAATTCACCAAAACCGATAATCATTCCATCATAGTCAGCGACATAGACATATCTGCTTAAACAGACTTCTACCCAATTTCTGAAATCAAAGTTATTGGGGGCCCATGCTTGAACCTGACTCAGGGAATAATCACGGATATTAATTTCGTGTACCGTATCATGGAATAACTGGGCGATTTTAGCCGCATCTTGGGGACGAAATAAACGAATCTTCATGGGTTAACTTCCTCCGTAAATTTGAAATCCTTCTGCAATAGGCCCCAACGCAAGAACAGGGAAAAAGGTTAACGCCCCTAGAACTAATAAAACTCCTGCGGTGACTGCGGTAAATAAAACGGTATCGGTGCGAAGTGTTCCAGATGTTTCGGGTACAAGGGGTTTTTGTGCCATACCGTCGGCGAGTAATAATAAAGCAATGATGGGAATAAATCGCCCGATAAGTAAACTAAAAATCGTACTCAAGTTCCACCACCAAGTATTATCCCCCAAACCTTCAAACCCAGAACCGTTATTTGCTGCGGCTGAGGTATATTCGTATACCACCTGTGAAAGTCCATGAAAACCAGGGTTACTAATACCTGAGAGTGTTTCGGGAAATGCTAAAGTAATCGCACTGGGTATTAAAATAGCGATCGGATGAGTTAATAAAACCACACTAGCAAAGAT
Organism: Aphanothece hegewaldii CCALA 016; assembly: GCF_003007785.1. Lineage (GTDB taxonomy): Bacteria > Cyanobacteriota > Cyanobacteriia > Cyanobacteriales > Microcystaceae > Chroococcus > Chroococcus hegewaldii. The sequence goes on from NZ_PXOH01000005.1 coordinate 233,904, forward strand.
AATCTCTCGTTTCTCGATTTTGCGTCCAAAGATTTCGGGAGTTCTGCCCACCATTAACCCTGTAGCAAAGATCGATAAAATTAGGTATACGAATAGATAAGCTGTACCTGTTCCTTGCCCACCCCAAATAACTTGAAGAAACATATTAAACAGGGTTGCAAAGCCACCAGCAGGCATTAGAGAGTCGTGCATCCCGTTTACTGCACCGCACATCGTCGCTGTCGTTGTAACTGCCCAGAGTGCTGTCTGCGCCCAACCAAAGCGTATTTCTTTTCCTTCTAGATTGGGTTGATTTGCGCTAATAATCTGATTAACTTGCGGATTTCCGTTATATTCCCCCACTGCTGTAATTAAAATCAACGCGGCAAAGATAATGAATACCATCCAAAATAGTAACCATCCTTGCTTTTTATTTCCTGCAATCACACCATAGGTATAAATCAACGATGTGGGAATTGTAACCATTGCTACGGTTTCAAGTAGATTGGTAAAAGCATTGGGATTTTCATAAGGATGGGCTGAGTTAATCCCAAAGAAACCGCCCCCATTTTCTCCTAATTGTTTAATGATCTCAAAATGTGCGACCGGTCCTCTTGCAATAGTTTGGGTTGTTCCTTCTAAGGTGGTAAGATTTACTACACCGCCCAATGTCTCTGGAATACCTAGAATCAGTAGTAATATTCCACCAACTAGGGAAATGGGTAATAATATTCGAGTAATGGATAAAGTGAGATCAACATAAAAGTTACCGATGGGTTTTCCAGTAATACCTCGAATAAATGCTATTCCAACTGCTAACCCTGTAGCTGCTGAAGTAAACATTAGATATCCCAAAGCTAAAACCTGTGTTGCGTAAGAAAAAGTCGTTTCACCAGAGTAATGCTGTTGGTTCGTATTCGTGATAAATGAAATCGTTGTATGTAATGCTAGATCCCATCTTGGCGCAGTCATTTCGGTGGGATTTAATGGTAAAATTCCCTGAAACATGATAATAGCAAAAACCAAGACTGACATTGCAAGATTACTTAACAAAACACTTCTTGCATATTGCCATCCTGTCATATTTCGGTCTGGCCGAATCCCCATTCCTCGATAAATTAGTGATTCTATTGGTCGAAAAATCGGATCAAGAAAAGTTTTTTTCTGAAGAAATACTTGAGCCATATACTGCCCTAAAAACGGGACAATTACTACAATAATTAGTAGTGTGAGTGCAATTTGTAAGATTCCTGATAACATTTTCGGTGGTTTGTAAAAAAAAAGTTTATGGAAAATACACCAGTGAATAAATTCACTGTCTTATAGCCAAAGTAATATACACCAGTAAATAAATTCACTGTCTTATAGCCAAAGTCCATTAAAATGGACTATAAATCTTACATAAAGTCGGTTTTAACCGACTTAAGCTTTGAGACAGAGAATTTATTCTCTGGCTATATATAAACTGTGCTAATGCAACTATGAACAATTGCATTAACTGAATATTCGTCAAAAAAATAAAGAGCAAGAATATCTCAAGGAGATGTAACTCTTATGGAAATCCCTACTCTGAACTGATATAAATATGATTTAGATAACTGGGGTCAATACTATCAACGTCCATTTTTTTTGCGCTCACTCGATCGCAAATATAAATAATATAGTTTTAGAGCAGTGTTGCTCAAGAAAACTGAATGAGGAATAACTTTTAATAAAATTGCCTCTTCAATCTTCTCTCAATGCTGACGAGGTTAGCTGCCGGGCTAGGACTGAGAGATGTCCTTTCTTACTTGTTGCCGTAAAAATAAGCCCCTAGATTTGGTTCCCCCGCTCTCCCTGATGTAGAGAGATTAAGCTTTCTTACTCTATTGATTATCTAACTTAACATATCTTATTAATTTTGACAAGTATCTTTACTCATTATGATAAAGCAATTATTCTCATAACATTATTTTGCAAAAAAGTCAAAATTATTTCATAATTATCTCGCAATAAAGATTCTATAGCTTTTGTCGTGCAATTCCCAAGGCGAATCCAAATAATTTTCGGGGGAAACCCTTTAAGGATTAGTAATTCATTAAAATCAGAATCTTTAGTAACAATCAAGTAATCTTGTAGTTTAGCTGTTTCCCAAATGACCTGATCTGATGCTTGATCTAACCCCATTAAATACAGATGATTAGAATTAGGATATAAATCAACTAAACGCTCAACCAAACGAGGTGATAAATTATGATCGAAAAGTAACTTCATTAGTGAATGATTAACGTTTGACGTTCACGATCGGCGGCATAGCCTAGACAAGCTAGAATGTCTTCTTGAGTTAAATAGGGAAAGTCTTCTAGGATTTCCTCATACGTCATTCCAGAAGCTAAATAGGAGAGAACATCATAAACGGTAATTCTCATTCCTCTAATACAAGGTTTTCCACTTCGTTTACCAGCTTCTATGGTTATGATGTCTTGGTATTTCATGATTTTTACAAAAAGCAATTATCTATAGTTTAGTGTAATTAAATGATCTCTATTTATCCGTTGTACTGCAATGTCAGATTACTGGTCAATACAGGAAATGCGAAAAAGGGTTTAGAAACCAAAACCCAACAATCAGATAGGATGGAGTAAGAGTTAAATAGGTGTAGGATGGATTATCGAGAAGCGGGTGTGAATATTGAAGCAGGACGCGCTTTTGTTGAGCAAATCCGCAAAAATGTCGAAAGTACCTTCAGAAAGGAGGTAATAGGCGGTTTAGGGGGATTTGGTGGCTATTTTGAGATACCATCTGGATACAAACAACCTGTTTTGGTTTCGGGAACTGATGGTGTCGGAACTAAACTAAAAATTGCTCATACTCTCGATCGACATGATACAGTTGGGATCGATTTAGTCGCCATGTGTGTTAATGATGTTCTCACATCGGGCGCAGAACCGCTATTCTTTTTAGATTATCTCGCTACAGGTAAACTATATCCCCAACAACTCGCCCAAGTCGTCGCGGGTATTGCAGAAGGTTGTCGCTTAAGTGGTTGTGCGTTATTAGGTGGCGAAACGGCGGAAATGCCTGGTTTTTATGGTTCGGGTGAATATGATTTAGCGGGTTTTTGTGTGGGAATTGCCGAAAAAAGTCAGCTTTTGGATGGTACAAAAGTACAGTTAGGTGATGTGGCTATTGGTTTAGCAAGTAAAGGAGTACACAGTAACGGATATAGTCTCGTACGCAAGATTATTGAAACAAAAGGCTATTCTTGGGATTTTTGCCCCGATGAATTAGAGGGAAAAAGCTTAGGTGAAGTTTTGTTAACACCAACACGCATTTATGTTAAACCGATTTTAGAAGCAATGCAGTCGGGTTTAGATATTCATGGAATGGCGCATATTACAGGGGGTGGAATACCAGAAAACCTACCGCGTTGTTTAAACTCTAATCAATCGATCCGAGTTCGCTATAATAGTTGGTCTGTACTACCGATTTTCCAATGGTTAGCCAAAGAAGGAGAAGTAACCCAAGAGGTGATGTATGACACATTTAATATGGGGATCGGTTTTGTCGTGATTGTTTCTCCTGATACTGTTAAAACAGCGTTAAATTGGTTTACGTCTCAGTCTATTGAAGCTTATGTTATTGGTGAAGTGATCGAAGGTAATAGACAAGTCGAGTTTTATTTTGATGATTAGTGAAAAAAATTTACCCCCGCAAAATATCGAAGCAGAAGAATCGATTTTAGGTGGTATTCTATTAGATCCTCAAGCGATCGGGCGTATCGTCGATTTAATTGTTCCCGATGCTTTTTATGTTAAGGCACATAAAGAAATTTATTTAGCTGCGATCGCACTTTATGCCAAAGGAAACCCCACTGATTTGATGACGGTGACAGCATGGTTACAAGATCATCATATCCTAGAAGATATTGGGGGAATTGGTCGCATCGTGCAACTGGTAGATCGAACGGTTTCTGCGGTAAATATTGATCGTTATGCAGCTTTGGTGATGGATAAATATATCCGTCGTCAATTAATTACTGCGGGAAATGAAATAGTAGATTTAGGGTATGATACAACGTTAGAGTTAGAAAATGTTCTTGATGAGTCAGAGAAAAAAGTTTTTCGTTTAAATCAAGAACGTCCCCAAGAAGGATTAATCCCCATTGGTGATACACTCATTCAAACCTTTAATGATATCGAAAAATTACAGGAAGAATCGGTATTACCTGGAATCAAAACAGATTTTTATGATTTAGATGCTCTTACCAGTGGTTTTCAGCGATCGGATCTAATTATTATTGCTGGAAGACCTTCGATGGGTAAGACCAGTTTTGCTCTAAATGTAGCTCATAATATCGCTCGTGATCAACTTCCTGTAGCGATTTTTAGCCTAGAAATGTCCAAAGAACAATTAGCACAAAGATTGTTAGCAAGTGAAGCAGAAATCGACAGTAACCGTTTACGTTCAGGACGTTTGACACAAAATGAATTTGATCCTTTAGTCAGAGCAATGGGCTCTTTAACTGAGTTACCGATTTATATTGATGATACGTCTAATATAACAATGACGCAAATGCGATCGCAAGTCCGTCGTTTACAATCAGAACATAAAGAACAATTAGGATTAGTATTAATTGATTATTTACAATTAATGGAAGGAAATAGCGATAACCGAGTTCAAGAACTTTCTAAAATTACTCGAAGTCTTAAAGGTTTAGCTAGAGAAATGAATGTCCCAGTAATTGCCTTATCGCAGTTAAGTCGTGCTGTTGAATCTCGTAATAATAAGCGTCCAATGATGTCAGATTTAAGAGAATCAGGATGTTTAGCAGGTGACACTCTTATTACTTTAGCTGATACTAACGAGCAAGTACCCATCCGTAAATTAGTAGGTAAATCAGGTTTTGCCGTTTGGTCATTAAACGAAACAACTAAAAAATTAGAAAAAGGTGTAGTAACAAATGCTTTTTCAACAGGTATTAAATCTGTTTTTTGTTTAAAAACAAGTCTTGGACGTTCGATTAAAGCAACAGCTAATCATAAATTTTTAACTATTAATGGATGGAAAAGATTAGATGAATTACAAAAAGATGATTACATTGCTTTACCTCGATACATTCCTAGTTCTACATCTTCAACAGTTAGTCATTCAGAATTAGCTCTTTTGGGTCATTTAATTGGAGATGGTTGTACTTTACCTAGACATTCTATTCAATACACAACTAGAGAATTAGATTTAGCTAATTTAGTTTCCTCTCTAGCTAAAGATGTTTTTGGAAATTTGATTACACCTCGAATTTCTCAGGAACATCAATGGTATCAAGTTTATTTACCTGCTAATTATTATTTAACTCATAATTTGAGAAATCCAATTACTGAATGGTTAAATTATTTAGGTATTTTTGGCTTAAGATCTTATGAAAAATTTGTGCCTCATCAAATTTTTGAACAGTCTTTAGCAGGAATAACAACTTTTCTGCGGCATCTTTGGTGTACAGACGGTTCTATTACTCTTGTTAAAGGTAAATCTATCAGACCAATTATTTATTATTCAACTAGCAGCTATCAGTTAGCACAACAGATTCAATCATTACTTCTTCGATTTGAAATTAATGCAGTTTTATCGGTACATCCACAAATCGGAAAAGGTCGAGATCAATATCATATAACTATTACTGGTAAACCTGATATTGAAAAATTTACTAATTTAATTGGAACTGTTGGTGATTATAAAAATAAATCTTTAAAAGAAATACAAGATTTTTTGCAAAATCATGATCATAATCCTAATAAAGATATTTGGCGACAATATGCTGTACCAGCAATGAAAGAAATAGGTTTAACGACTCGACAAATGCAAGCACAATTAGGTAATTCTTATTGTGGTACAACACTTTATAAGTCTAATTTAAGTCGTCAACGTTCTGCAAAATTAGCTAATATTGTTCAATCTCCAGAAATAGAAATACTAGCTCATAGTGATATTTATTGGGATAAAATATCTTCAATAACTTATCAAGGTGAAACAGAAGTTTATGATTTGACTATTGATAAATTACATAATTTTCTGGCTAATGATATTATCGTTCATAATTCCATTGAACAGGATGCGGATTTAGTAATTATGTTGTATCGTGATGAATATTATAATCAAGATACAGCAGATCGAGGAGTTGCCGAAGTGATTATTACAAAACATAGAAATGGACCGATCGGAACTTTGAAATTATTATTTAAGCCAGAATTAACTAAGTTTTATAATTTACAGAATCGCTCTAATTATTAAATTAGTTTAAGCTTATGCTTGATTTAAAAAATAATTTATTTTCAATGGCAATACCACAAAATAGTTTAGATCGGCGAAAACAGCATCAAATCTTTACACAAAGACAATTATATTGGTTTAATTTTTTATTGATTATATTAATCATTTTTGGTATATTTTTTCGTATAATAAATATCGAAAATAAAGTTTATTGGCATGATGAAGTTTATACATCAATTAGAGCCGGTGGACATTTAGCCGAAGCAATTTATAAAAATGCTTTTAATAATCGCTTTGTTTCAATCAAGGAATTACAAAAGTTTCAAGATTTTAAACCAGAAAGTACAATATTAGACACAATAAAATCTTTAATTCAAGAAGATCCTCAACATCCTCCTTTTTATTTTATCCTAAGTCGTTATACTTTATATCTGTTCGGTAATTCATTAACTTATAATCGAATTTTAGCCATTTTTTTTAGTCTTCTCTCAATTCCCTTAATTTATTTATTTTCATTCAATTTATTTCAATCTAAATTAATTGCTAGTTTGTCGGCAATTATTTTAAGTTTATCTCCTTTTGATATAATTTTTGCTCAGATTAATCGACAATATAGTTTATTAACTTTATTAACGATTCTCAGTAGTTGGATGTTATGGCGCACTCTAAATAAACCAACTTTATTAAACTGGATTTTTTATACTGTAGCTTGTACTTTAGGTCTTTACACACAACCCTTTTTTTGCTTAACTATTTTTAGTCATTTCTGTTTTATTTTAATTGATTCGTTGATTTTATCAAAAAATAAATCTTATTTAATTCAATTTGGTCTATCGATTTTTGTCACAATGATTTTATATAGTCCTTGGATTTATGTATTAATCACAAGATTTCAAAAAGTATTGATGTTAACTAATTGGGTTTATTTTAAACAAGGTTTTCTTTTTTTTGTTCAATTATGGTTATTAAATTTTACTTGTTTATTTACAGATTTTTTTGTTGGTATAAATAATCCAATAACTTATCTTTATCGCTTATTTTTTATGGCGATAATATTTCTTGCTTTTTATACTCTTTATCGTCAAGTAAATCGAAAAATATTTATTTTCTTATTAACCCTCAGTTTTGCTCCATTTTTAATCTTACTAATCCCTGACTTATATTCGGGGAGTTTTCGTACTGTCGTCACCCGATATCTAATTCCTTGTTACCCTGGAATACAAATAGCAGTAGCTTATTATCTTTCAAAAATCCTCAATCCTTCTAAAATCGGAAAACTAATTTTAATCTTTTTCTTAACCAATGGTATTGTATTTGGTACATTAATCACCTTTGCTGAAACATCTTGGGCAAAAGTTCCCAGTTATTATAACGCCGAAACAGCTAAAAAAATTAATGCAGTTTCATCACCTCTAGTTATTAGCGATCAAGGTGAGACTTGGACAAATTTAGGTGAAATAATTTCTTTAAGTTATCTCGTCAACAAAGACACCCAATTTTTCTTAACCAGTGATCCACCTAATCTAGAAAAATTAGAAAATGGATTAAAAGCAAATTCATCGCCTATTCTTGTATTTCAACCCTCCCAAAAACTTAAATCAAGTTTAGAAAACTTAAATTATCGGTTAGAAAATATTTACGCGCCAGGAAATTTGTACCGACTCGCCAAGAAATCATAAAAGTATTACATCTCTTTTAACCGAGACTGCTAAAATTAAGCTGATCTATTCAGGTCTACCCAGATAAGATGAGAATACTAGCCCTTGTACCTGGAGGAATAGGCGATCAGATCCTATTTTTCCCCACCCTTGAAGACCTTAAGCAGAACTACAAGAATGCAACAATTGATGTACTTGTAGAACCCCGCGCTAAGTCTGCTTATCGGGTTTGTCCTCATGTTAATGAAATACTACTTTTTGACTACAAAGACCGTAACGGTTTAGCGGATTATCTAAACCTATTGGGAATTATCCGCGATCGTGAATACGAAATAGCCTTGACTTTGGGGCAACGTTGGACAGTTGGATTACTCCTCTGGCTCAATGGTATCCCAACGAGAGTCGGTTACAAAACTAAAAATTCTTGGTTTATCTCAAACCCTGTTCCCCTAAAAACAGAACAGTACGCCGCCGATATGTATCATGACTTGTTACAAGGTATCGGCATTAATAACACCTCCCCTCTGCCTAAAATAACCCTTCTCAATGAAGATATTCAATGGGCATTAGCTGAACAAAAACGCCTAGAAATTAAAGAGAGTGGTTACATTCTCATTCATGGTGGATCAAGTAAATTAGCTTTAATCAAAGGAATCGATAAAATTTATCCCGTGTCACAGTGGCGAGAAATTATCGATGATTTGTTGCAAAAACAGCCCAATATTCCCATTGTGTTACTCAAAGGTCCCGATGATGGCGAATGGGTGGCACAAATGAAAAACGATCGCCCTAATCTTAAAGTCATTCAACCCCCAGATATTGGAAAACTGGCGGCGATGATTGCCGGGGCTAATTTAATGTTGTGTACAGATAGTGCGCCGATGCACTTATCTGTAGCGGTTGGCACATATACGATCGCACTTTTTGGCCCCACTGAAGTAGCAAAACTTTTACCACCATCTCAAGATCGCTATATCGGAATACAATCACCTACTGGTAAAATTGCCGATATCAAACCTGAAACCGTTCTTGAACGTATTTGGCGTGGCTAAATCAGCAGTTTTTTTAGATCGGGATGGGGTTCTTAATGTCGAAGCGGGTTATATCCGCCGTGTCGATGATTTAAACCTCATTCCTGGTGTTGCCCAAGCAGTCCGTAAACTCAATGACCTAGGGATTTTTTGTTGTTTGGTGTCCAATCAATCGGGGCCAGCCAGAAACTATTATCCCGTCTCCCATGTCGAAGCTTTACATAAGCGTCTTTCACAACTTCTTATGCGAGAGGCGGGCGCGAAATTAGATGCTGTTTATTATTGTCCCTATTTGAGTCCCTCCGCCGGGGGAGTCAGTGCAGATTTTACCCGTTGGAGTACGTGGCGCAAACCCAATACAGGTATGTTAGTCGCGGCTGCTTGGGAATATGATCTTGATCTCAAACAAAGCTTTATGGTGGGAGATAAAGCTACAGATGTTGATTTAGCCCACAATGCGGGATTAAAAGGAATTCTCGTAAAAACGGGTTATGGAAAAAAAGTTCTTAAAGGCGACTATCAACATCGAACACGCCCTGATTATATTGCGGCTGATTTAGCAGATGCAGTTAGTTGGATTTGTGATTCTTTGAAGAATGTCTAGATTTGACTTGCTTTTCTGAGTTCAAAATAAGCTTTAACTTCTTCTCGAAGCAATTCATATTTTTGATTAATGGCTTTATATTTGGCTTCAAATTCGATTTTTTGCGTTACTTCTGGTAATTGTTCTGGATTGTATTTAGCTAATTCTGCGCCAATTAAATTTTCTCGAACAAATTTAAGACATTCTCTTTTTAGTTCTTCGGCATTCTTGACAAGATCGGTAATTTGTGCTATTGCTCTTGCATAAACTTCGGCTTGCTGATGATAAACTTCTGAAGATGCCGCCAAGCTTCTAAGTTCTTCTAATTTATCGATTTGTTCATTAAATTCTGTGATTTGTGGTTCAATTTTACTAATTACTTCTTGGATTGGTATTGAAATTTTTTGCATTAAGTCGAATGTTGAATCCTTAGAACGTTTTTGCACAATTTTAACTTGATTTAACTCGTGAGCAAAAACTTTAAAACTAATTCCTTCTTTGGTGAGTTGTGGTGTAACTGATTTAATCAACCAACTCGATTTTTTATAGTTAATCGGTATTTTGTATAAGGTTTTCTTCACTTCTTGCTGTTGGGGAATAACTTCAAGAGGAATACTATATTGATTTTGCGATCTTATTTGTAACACTTTTCCTTGTCTAATCGCTTTTAGCTTTCGCCCAATAAAACCAAAGCGATAAACCGCCTTACTGAGTAATAAAATAGCTAAAGACGTAATTAATGTTGCTAAAACAATTGTCCAGTATTGAGTCACTAGATAGAGCAAAGGAATAATCAGTAAAAAAGCGAGCCATTTCATAAGCTATGTTCTTGAGAAGACGAATTTTTCAAGTTTCGTTGAGAGCAATAACAATATGACACGAAGCTAAAAGACAAAATAGTTTATTAACTATGATATCATTTTTCATTAAAAATAGACTAGATACACTTTTGCTTTTTCTCTGTGATAGTTACTGATTAGTTTTGTAAAATGATAAAATAAGTCTATTCTTTAGGTTTGTTGAGCAAACACATACAAGAGTTTGGCTTTCCTCCCTCTACATTAAAAATAGGAGATTATTCTTATGATTAATCAAATTGTTAATGAAAAACCATCTATTTATGAGCAAAGATTTTTATTACCTAGGCGTTACAATTGGCAAGAATTTAAAGCGATTCAGACAACATTACAAAAAAATTCTCAAATAAAAATTACTTTTTTAGATGGATGGATTGAGTTAATGACGCTCGGTGAAGAACATGAGACAATTAAAAGTATTATTGCTTTGCTTTTGGGACTTTATTTTTTAGAAAAAGAGATAGAATTTATACCAGTTGGTAGTTCAACTCGTGAAGCCCAAGAAAAAGGCGTGTCTTTTGAACCAGACGAATCTTATTATATTGGAGAAAAAAAAGAAAATCCTGACTTTGCTATTGAAGTTAATTTGACAAGTGGCAGTATTAAAAAATTAGAAAAATATAAACGATTTAAGATTGCTGAAGTTTGGCTTTGGGAAAATAATCAGATTTTGATTTATTGTTTTCGAGAAAGGGAAAATTATCAAGAGTATGAAAAAGTGGAGCAAAGCGAGTTATTTACTGAGCTTAATTTAGATTTATTTATCCGTTGTGTTTTGATGCCCTCTAAGCTTGAAGCGATGAAAATATTTAATCAAGCTATTAAAAAAATTTAGATTAGAAAAATGTTATCGAAAATCAAACCTTATTTACGTTGGTTGATCTTAGGAGTAACCTTATTTTTTGTGGCTTATGCCTTTAAAAAAAATTGGCAAGCGATCGCAACGGTTAGATTGACATCAAAAAGTTTTTTCATTCTTATTATAGCTCTTATCGTTACTTTATTTGCTCATCTTTGGTCGGGTTGGGTTTGGACTTGGATTCTTAAAGAATTTAAACAAAATGTTTATATAAAATGGGCTTTAAAAATTTATTTAATTACAAATTTAGCTAAGTATTTTCCAGGTAATATTGGTCATTTTTATGGAAGAATTGCCGCAGTTCACCAAGCAGGTAGCACAATCGAATCAGCAAGTATAAGTGTTTTACTAGAACCTTTACTCATGGCAACAGCAGCCTTGTTTATCGCAATTGTGAGTAGTAGTTTTGGATTGATTGAAATTAATAATTTAGGACTACAGTTATTGATTCTTATTGCTATTTTATGTTTAATTCATCCTCGTGTCTTAAATATAGCTTTACAAAAACTCAGCAAGTCGAAAGGAAAACAACTTAATTTACCAGCGATTCAATTAAAACAATATTTGTGGTTGCCTTTATTAGGAGAAATAATATTTGTTTTATTACGGGGTTGTGGGTTTTTATTAACTTGGTTAGCATTGATGAAAATCAATACAGAACAAATTTTACCCTTATTGAGTAGTTTTAGTTTCGCTTGGTTAATGGGGTTAGTAGTACCCGGTGCGCCTGGAGGAATGGGTATCTTTGAAGCAACAGCGATCGCCCTTTTAAATCATCAGCATTTCCCCGCAGGTATTTTATTAACAACTGTCGCATTATTTCGAGTGATTAGTATCTTAGCAGAATTGCTCGGCGCAGGATTAGGACTATTATTAAATCAAGAAAAATAAAATAGAATAAATTTCCTCTCACTCCTTAGTTAGACAACAAAGATAATATTGAGCGCATCAGATCAAACCTTAGTCAGATGGTGAAAGACAAAAAGATTTGTCAGATTAATAAATGATGAATTTATTAAATTGCTTCTTGCATAGAGGAGAACCAACTATTATGGTTTCAACATTAGATGACACTAAACGTATGGCGATTGCTTCTAAATTAGCTGATATGAAGGCACTTCAGGAGCTTTTAATCAAAAATGATGAAAAATTGCTATCGGCTATAGACGATCCAGAAATACGTGAGCGTTTTCAAGATATGCTTAGAGACGATCAGAATAATTTGAAAGTTCTTAATGATGTAACCGTTAACTACGGGGTTCAATCACAAGTATCCGAAACCGTTCAAAAAATGCTTGATGAAGTTGAAAAACTGATGGACGGTCAAGAATTAACTTTGCTTGATAAAGTATCACAGCATGAGTTACTTAAGCATAAACAAACCATGAGTGGTATTTTAATCCACAAAGCTGCTCAAGTGGTTGGGGCTGATATTGAAGCAGCAATTCTTCCTTTAAACACCGTCAACTTTGAAAACCGCGCACATCAAGAACAACTTAAAGGGGTTATCGAACTTGTTGGTGTTAGTCAACTTACTGGCAAAGAAGCTAAACAAGGTCTCTGGGCGCGTGTTCAAGACGCGATGATGGCTGCTACTGGTGCTGTCGGTAGTATGACTGGGATGAATGAAGACGAAATGACGATCCAAAATGTACTCCGTATGGATCACCAAAAAGTTAATGTCCTCTTCATGGAAATCCTACAATCAGACGATTCCCAGAAAATTCAAGAATATTTCGGACAGCTTTACAAAGATTTGTTTGTCCATTCTAAAGCAGAAGAAGAAACGGTTTATCCTACTGTCCGTCCTTTCTATGGTGATGACACCCAAGAACTCTATGACGAACAAGCCGAAGCTAGACAGTTATTAGATAAGATCAAATCGATGAACCCTGGTTCTGCTGAATTTAAAGACGAAATCAAGAAGTTACAAGCGGCTATTATGGATCACGTTCGTCAAGAAGAAAGCACAATGTTTGGTGCTATTCGTAACAACTGTAGCGATGATCAACAAAAACAATTAGCAACTGAGTTCAAAGCAGCTAAACAAAAACTGCAAGAAGAAATGGCTAAATAATCAATAAATAGTCAAAATTAATCGGGGTTTGGTTGCCAAACCCTTTTTTTTATCGTTCTAATACGGGTGGTGGAGAAACAACATCGGGTAAAGGTCTCTTGAAACGATAGAGCCATACTAAACCGAATATACTTAAAGAAATGGCGATTAAACTTACTATTTGAGCGATTTTTAAGGGACCAAGCATTAAACTATCTGTGCGTAACCCTTCGATCCAAAATCGACCTATACTGTAGGCGATCGCATAAACAAGTGTTAATGTGCCTACTTTTAGACGATCGCTATGTTTTAAACCCCAAAAAAATAAATACAAAAGTATTATTAAAACGCTAAGATTCCAAAGGGATTCATATAAAAAGGTCGGATGAAAAAATTCTTGATCTAAATATTGGGGAGGGCGGTTACTGGGTGGTATAAAAAGTTTCCAAGGTAGATTAGTAGGTTTGCCGAATGCTTCTGAGTTAAAGAAATTGCCCCATCGTCCGATCGCTTGTCCTAATGCTAAAGATGGTACTACAAGATCTAATAATTGCCATACCGAAATTTTTTTAATTCGAGCGAAAATTAAAGTAGCGATCGTTCCGCCGATAATAGCCCCATGAATGGCGATCCCACCTTTCCATATTGCGATAATATCCCCAGGTCTTTGGGCGTATTCTTGCCATTCAAATAGAACATAATAGAGCCTAGCAAAAGGAATCGCGCCAATAACTAACCAAATTGTTAAATCAGCTAATAAATCAGGGTTAATCTTTCTGCGTTTGGCTAAATATTGTGATAATGTTGCCCCAAGTAAAACAGCAGTGGCTATTAATAACCCATACCACCGAAGAGCAAACGGCCCAATCTCAAAAATAATCGGGCCTGGAGACTGGAAAAAATAAGCGAATAACATTGAGACTTAACCTAGGATTCTTGCGTGAGTCAGCTTCAATATCATCCTATCTTGTCTAGGTCAGATTAAAACTTCTTGCAATATTCCCGATTGATATGTTATGATGGAAGATGTGTCAATAATTGCGGATGTGGCGGAATTGGTAGACGCGCTAGATTTAGGTTCTAGTATCTCTGATGTGGGAGTTCGAGTCTCCCCATCCGCATGATAGGTTCATTTATTATAATATGCCTGTTGTTGTCTAATCATTTCCGTAAGAACAGGAGCAGGATCAATATATTGACCGCCATATTTTAAGCCCCAGTGTAAATGTGGCCCTGTTGTGCGCCCCGTCATTCCCACACGAGCTATTCTGGTATTAGCAACAATTTCTTGACCTTGCCAGAGAATAATTCCACCTTCACGATCAATTAAATAACGTCCTTGGGGACTTGTTCCAACGGTTCCCATTAAATGACAATAAACATGAGTCCACTGCTCAGATTGAATTTTAATCATTGTCCCACAAGCAGTATGATCAGATAATTCTACAACACGTCCACTCCACCAATTACGGACATAGCTACCCAAGGGCGCAGCGATATCTATTCCAGCGTGGAAACTCCAACTACCGTCTACTGGAGAATTACGATAGCCAAAACCAGATGTATAGGCTTGAAAAGATTCTACAGGAAAAGCAGCATATACCCAAGCATTTTTAGCACTTTGGTTTTTAGCGAGTAAAGGTTTTTGATGGATCTCTGCACTCAAACCACCTAAACAGGAAATAATTAAAGTCAGCATTAACGCACGAGGGACGCGGGAACGAAAAAGATTCAATTTTCGTCTAATAAAATTCGGATACAGCATAGTCAATCAATTTACATCCATACTCAAGAAAAGCTAGTGCTATTGTCAATAAGCATAAGCTATGACAGTAGTTTTTGTACAAAGGTTTGTCAAACCTTACACCGAGCGATTCTATAAAACTATTAATAGCTTTCCCATTAAAAGACCGAAAAAAGTAAAGATTAAGCTTCCTAACTTTGTTAAACTTTGTTAAGTTATGATTAACTTAAATTTATCTTCATCGCCAATTAACAATGTTAAATGACCTTCTACCTTTTGGCATTACTCTCGATACAACAATGATTGCAGGTAGCTGTCTTTGGTCCCTTGCTTTATATTTAGGTTTTTATACCCTTAGAGAATGGATCATTGAAAAACTAGAGCAATGGCTAAATTTTGCCGATCAAACCCTGTATATCTCTCAAGCAGAATTCGAGAAAAGTCGCAAAGTCAGAGAATCACAAAATGCTTTCTATGCTTCGGTCTGTAGTATTATACCCTTTTTGGCGATCGGTAGTTTATGCAATTGGGGAGTAGAATTAGGATTAGGGAGCAGTTGGTCAGTGAGTATCGGACTTTTTGCTTGTGTGGCGTGTGGTGTTTATGAATTAGGTAGATTAGACGGACAGAATAAGTAATTAAAAATGATCAATAAATTAACTAAAAAAACGATTTCTTTTTGTTTAAGTTTTCTTATAATCTTTTTTTTTCTTATTCCTTTAACGGCTTGTGCGCCCACTTCTACTCCTAATCAGCTAGTAACTTCTATTGTAGGCGACCCAAAAACTTTTAATGCAGTATTATCTCAAGAGTCACCGAATATTTTTGGTTTAGTGTATGAAGGATTAATTACCGAAAATCCGATTACTGGACAAAAAGAACCCGTTTTAGCTGAGAAATGGGAAGTTTCTGAGGATAAACTCAGTATTATTGTTACCTTAAAAAAAGATCTTAAATGGTCTGATGGTCAACCTTTAACCATTGACGATGTATTATTTAGTTACAATGAACTTTACTTAAATCCCAAAATACCCAATAACTATAGAGATAGTTTTAGGATCGGTAGAAGTCAAAGCTTTCCCACTATTAAAAAACTTGAAGATCGCAGTATAGAATTTAGAATAACCGAACCTTTTGCACCATTTTTAGATACTCTTAGTGTTCCCATTTTACCCAAACATATTTTAAAACCAACCATTGAAAAAAAAAGCTCTGATGGAAAGCTACAATTTTTGTCAACTTGGGGAGTGGATACCCCACCTGAAAAAATTATCGTTAATGGTGCTTATAAATTAAAAAATTATACGACAGGTCAACGAATTATATTTGATAAAAATCCTTATTATTGGAAAAAAGATACACAAGGAAACCAACTACCACATATTGCTCAAGTTATTTGGGCAATTGTTGAATCACAAGACACCGCTTTACTACAATTTCGCTCTAAAAGTTTAGATTATATTGGAGTTACGCCCGAATATTTTTCATTACTGAAAAAAGAAGATGAAAGAGGAAACTTCACGATTTTTAATGGGGGACCTGCTTACGGAACAAATTTCTTATCTTTTAATCTTAATCAAGGTAGCCGCAATGGAAAACCATTAATTGATCCGATTAAAGCCAAATGGTTTAATAATGTTAAATTTAGACAAGCGGTAGCCTATGGAATCGATCGCACCAGAATGATTAATAATATATATCGAGGACTTGGAGAAAAACAAAACTCGTTTATGTCGATTCAATCTCCTTTTTATAATCAAAGTTTAGCTGGCTATGATTATAATCCCGAACAAGCAAAAGCCTTATTACAAGAAGCAGGATTTAAGTATAATTCAGATAATCAATTAGTAGACTCAGATAATCACATTGTACGTTTTAATTTACTGACAAATGCAGGCAATCCAATTAGAGAAGCAATAGGCGCACAAATTAAAGAAGATTTAAGTAAAATTGGAATAATAGTAGATTTTGCCCCAATAGCTTTTAGTGTATTAGTTGATAAACTAAGTAATAGTTTAGATTGGGAATCTTATATACTTGGGTTTACGGGAGATAATGAACCTCATGCACCGAATATCTGGTATACAGATGGTAATTTACACGCTTTTAATCAAAAACCACAGCCTGGAATTCCTCCCGTAGATGGCAGAATTCTTTATGATTGGGAAAAAGAAATAGAGAATTTATATATTGAAGGTGCTAAAGAATTAAATATCGAAAAGCGTAAAGTTATTTATAATGAAGCTCAACAATTAATGAGTGAATATTTACCGTTTATTTATTTAGTGAATCCTTTAGCTTTATCGGCTGTGCGTAATTGTTTTGAAGAGATACAATTTTCCGCTTTAGGGGGAGCTTTTTGGAATTTAGAAGAATTAAAAAATACTTGTGGAAATTCTTAGCGATATAATAGATTTAGAGTCATATTGAGTAATAGCGAGGTTATCAACGCCATGAGCAAAGAAGAAATTATTATTCAAGTTCCTTCAAATATAGCCCAAGCTTACCGCAATTTTACAGAAGTAGAACGGGAGCAAATCGAAGCAAAAATTACAGATTTATTAGAATTACAGTTAGAAAATCGTCGAAAAGCTGCAATAGAAAAACTTCGGAATACCATGAAAAAAGCAAGTCAGGAAGCAAAAGCCAGAGGATTAACCCCCGAAATTCTAGAATCGATTTTAAATGATGAAGCTTGAAAGAAGGTTTGTTTTTGATGTTAATGTGATAGTAAGTGCTTTTTTATTTGAAAAAAGTAAACCTGATCAGGCATTAGGCAAAGCTCAAAATATGGGTTTTGTATTAGTTTCAAATTCTATTGCTATGGAACTAAGAGAAGTTTTGTTACGTCCAAAGTTTGCACGATATCTGTCTTTAGAAAGACGGTTAGAGTTAGAAAATAACTTTATAGAAGCGACGCAAATTATTGAGCCAACACATACCATCGAAATTTGTCGAGATCCCAAAGATAACAAATATTTAGAACTCGCGGTAAGTGGTAAAGCTGAAGCGATTATTACTGGAGATGAAGATTTATTAGTCCTTAATCCTTTTCGAGGCATTATAATTTTAACGCCTCAAGAATTTTTAAACAGATGAATAAATTTATTTTTCCTCCTTTCCTAAAGTTTGGAGATTTAGTTACTGTTATTGCTACAAGTGGTGCATTAAAAGAATTAGACGCATTTGAAAAAGGTTTAGAAGTATGGCGATCGCATGGTTATCAGATTAAACTAGGGAGTAACTGGAATACTCGTTATGGTTATCTCGCGGGAACCGATACTCAACGTCGTCAAGCATTATTAGAAGCGTGGGAAGATCCAAACTGTAAAGCGATCTTGTGTGCTAGAGGCGGTTATGGTAGTGCTAGATTATTAGAAAACTGGTCTTGGTCGAAACAGTCCCCGAAATGGATTATAGGCTTTTCCGATGTAACTGGGATTCTTTGGAGTCTAGCAACTGAAAATATTAGTAGTCTGCATGGTCCAGTATTAACTACTCTAGCTAATGAACCCTCTTGGTCAATGAAACGACTTTTTAATTATCTAGAAGGTCATGAAGTCGAATCAATACAAGGCACTGGATGGGGTGGCGGAAAAGCATTGGGGTGGCTATTACCCGCCAATTTAACGGTTGCAACTCATATCTTAAATACCCTCCTTCATCCTAATTTAGAAGGTGCTATTTTAGCCTTAGAAGACGTAACAGAAGCCCCTTATCGAATTGATCGGATGTTGACTCAGTGGCGATTGATGGGAATATTTGACAAGATCAAAGGCATTGCTTTAGGACGTTTTAGCCGTTGTGAAGCGCCGGTTGAGAGTGAAAGCTGGACAGTTGAAGAAGTGTTAAGCGATCGCCTACAAAACTTAAACATTCCGATTGTCTCAGATTTACCTTTTGGTCACGATGGGGTCAATGCAGCTTTACCAATTGGCGTAACAGTAGAGTTAGACAGCGATCGAGGAACTCTAAAAATTCTGACTTAGGGTGAACAGTAAAGCTCACTTTCTGATAGTATCTTAGAGAAACGTAAAAAAATGTTACAAAAACCTTACTATAAATGAAGTTATTAATCGTTGGTGCGACAGGCACCCTAGGACGGCAAATCGCCCGTTTTGCACTTGATCAAGGACATCAGGTACGCTGTCTCGTCAGAAGTCAACGCAAAGCCTCTTTTTTGAAGGAATGGGGAGCAGAATTAGTCGGAGGAGATATCTGTAAACCCGAAACGATTCCCCCTGCTTTAGAAAATATAGAAGTTGTTATCGATGCTGCCACCGCTAGAGCGACAGATTCCCTTAGTATTAAACAAGTAGACTGGGAAGGTAAAGTAAATTTAATTAAAGCAGTTAAAGAAGCGGGAATTAATCGTTATATTTTCTTTTCGCTCTTAAATGCGGAAAAATACCCAAATGTTCCATTAATGGAAATTAAACGTTGTACAGAGCAATATCTAGCCGAATCAGGATTAAATTATACTATTTTGCGTCCTTGTGGCTTCATGCAAGGTTTAATTAATCAATATGCTGTCCCTGTTTTAGATAATCAGTCGGTTTGGATCTCTGGTGAAAGTACACCCATTGCTTATATGGATACTCAGGATATCGCTAAACTGACGCTTCGAGTTTTAGAAGTTCCTGAAACTGAAAAACGGACTTTACCCGTCGTTGGGACAAAAGCTTGGAAACCAGAAGAAATTATCGCATTATGTGAAAAATTATCAGAACGAGAAGCTAAAATCTCTCGTGTGCCTTTAGGTTTATTGCGTTTTATGCGTCAAATTACTCGCCTTTTCCAATGGACGTATAATATTTCTGATCGTCTTGCTTTTGCTGAAGTTCTCGCCACTGGACAGCCTTTAGATGCACCAATGGAGGAAGTTTATCAACTATTAGGCCTTGATCCGAAGCAGACAACTACTTTAGAATCCTATCTACAGGATTACTATACTCGGATCATGAAAAAGCTTAAAGAGCTAGATTACGAGAAAAAACAGAAAGAAGCTAAGAAAAAGAAACGCTCTCCTTTTAAATCTAAAAACGTAGGATAATCAATTGTGCCAAAAGTAGGCATTGTTTATAATGATCTCAAACCGATCGCTTGTAAAGTCGCCCTAGAGTTACAAGAAAAATTAAACGCTTGTGGCTGGGATGTGGTGACAACAACAGGATGCGGCGGGTTACTCGGTTACTCTCAACCTTCACACCCCGTCTGCTATACTCCCATTGAACAATTAATACCGCCTGAATTTGACGCAGATTTAACGTTTGCGATCGTTTTAGGGGGTGATGGTACGGTTCTTTCGGCTGCCCGTCAATTAGCTCCCTGTGGCATTCCGCTTTTAGCCGTTAATACGGGACATATGGGCTTTTTGACTGAACTTTATTTGAATCAATTGTCTCCGGCACTCGAACAAGTGATGAAAGGAGACTATACGATCGAAAAACGTTCTATGTTAACCGTACAATTGTACCGAGATAAAACCTTACTTTGGGAAGCTCTTTCTTTAAATGAAATGGTGATTCATCGTGAACCATTAACCAGTATGTGTCATTTTGAAATTAAAATTGGTCATCATGCTTCGGTTGATATCGCCGCCGATGGGGTAATTGTCTCGACTCCAACGGGATCTACAGCTTATTCTCTCAGTTCGGGTGGCCCAGTTGTTACGCCCGATGTTCCTGTTTTACAATTGGCTCCTATTTGTCCACATTCCCTCGCTTCTAGAGCTTTGGTATTTTCTGATACGGAACCTGTTAATATTTATCCTGCTACCCCAAATCGTATGATTATGGTGGTTGATGGTAATGGGGGTTGTTACGTTTTGCCAGAGGATCGAATTCATGTCAAGCGATCGCCCTATTCCGCCCATTTTATTCGTCTTCAGTCTACAGAGTTTTTTCGAGTCTTGCGAGAAAAATTAGGTTGGGGTTTGCCACATATCGCTAAACCGACTTCTGTCGAATTGCCTTGACAAAAACAGCATTTTATGATAGGAAATTTATCCACGTTAGATATGGACTAACAGCATTAAATAATCGTTGGTCACTTGTCCAATTCTGTCTATAAATTGACGCAGGATCATCACTACCTAAATAGCGCACAATAAAATTAGCATCAACACAAAGTTTTTTTTCAGTCACTATTGTTGCTCCTTATGAAAACAAATTCTCATCACTGCGTCTATTTGTTGATTTCGTTCATCTCGTGCCTCTGAAATATAATAGTCTAATGGTGGATCAAAAGATTCACCGCCTCGACGTTCAAAAACCTTTTTTTGTAATTCAATCAATTTTTGCTAATTTTCTTGCCAATTCTGTTTATTTTTTTTGCTTGAAGTTTCTCCTCTAAAATGGTTTGTTCTTCTGGGGTTAAAGATTCGATAATTTGTACCAAAGAGTCAACCAATTTAGTATTCATAACTCATCTCACTAATTAAAGGTATTGTTCATTAATAGGACAAATTTTAACCACAGAAGAGATTGAATTAGATTTCTGTAATGAAAGTAATTTTTTGAGTTCTAGCTTAAGTAGTTGTAATTGTCTAATTGGTTGCTCAATTAATGTGATTTTTTCATTCAAATTTACTGTAACGAAATCGAAAGGGTGTTGAGCTTGAGCATAAAACTTTTAAATCTAATAACATTTAATAAACCTGATACGGGAAAACACATCAGAATTAAATAAACAATCGCCATTTTCAATACGACTTGCTGATTTTAGTAATCCTTGAAAAAAAATAGGGTTTACCCACTATCGCTAAACCCACTTCTGTCAATTGTATAATTTATGATATACTCTACTCACTAACTTTCTGAAAAATCATAAATTTTCCACCATTAAAGGGTTTTTTAATGGTTTCCGTATAAGCTACTTTAAAATCGTGTTGTTCAACAAGCTCAACTATATCTTCAATTTGATTCCAAAAAAATGATTCATAATCGCCAGGATCAGTCCCTTGTTGTAAACCCAAAGCAATTTCTATAATAAATCGACCATTAGGCTGAAGCACTCGTTTCACTTCACTGATAATTTTATTAGGCATGAGAGCATGATCGAAAGAATTGGTAAAGACAAGATCAATTGATTCATCAGCATATTGAAGATGATGAAAATCCCCAACAACAACATATTTATTCTCTTGTCCTGGATTTAAATCTATTCCTACAGCAAAACATCCTAAATCAATAAATGATCTTACTTCAGTTCCCAGTCTAGCTGCCAGACACAGAACACTCATTCTTTTTTGAATATGAGGTTTCAAACGTTCTTTAAGAACTTCATAATAAACTTTATCATAATTTTTAATCCAAGCGTTATTAGTCACCATAAAACGCTCTAGTTTGGATTTTTGATGACGTACATAATGCTCATAATTTTCATATTGTCTAATCTTAAAGCTATTTTCTTCCTCTTCCCATTGTGTCCAAGATGAATCTTTCCACTCTTTTTGATTTTCTGGCAAAAATGAGCGTCGCCAAGCGTGAAACTCACTTTTATTAAAAACTTTGCCCAAGCGTGAGGGGTTTTTGATAGTTTTAAAAATTTCCGACGGAACAGATTTTAAATATTGTTGCATAATTGCTTTGCTCAACTTCGATTTATACTTATCAATCAACAAAACTTTTTGCACAAATTATACTATAGTCTCAAAAAAGTGTATGAAGTAAAATTAAGAAATGGCTTTCTAGAGTTAAAATATAGATTTTACTTATTTATGTCGTTTTTTAGTAAACCATTCTTGTAACTGACTTCGACAAGCAGACTCCATTACTCCAGCAATAACGGGTAAACGATGATTAGAAAACTCACTATCGGGAAAATTATAAACCGTTCTAATCACTCCCGTTTTAGGATCATCTACACCATATACTAATAAACCTAAACGAGAATGAATAATTGCTCCAGCACACATAGAACAAGGTTCAAGAGTTACATAAAGCGTACAATCATTAAGATGCCAATTTTGTAAAACCTGACAAGCTTTTCTAATTGCTAAAATTTCTGCATGAGCCGTTGGATCTTGATCTCTTTCCTTACGATTAGATGCTTGAGCGATCAAACTTCCATTGTGATCAATTATAACGGCACCTACAGGAACATCGCCAGATTCTCCCGCTTCTTGCGCTAACTCTAAAGCGAGTTTCATCCAGTGTTGATGAGTTCGATATAATGATTTCACAAACCAGCACAGTTAAACAATTGCACTTTGAGCTAAAAGAGTATCCAATTGATTTTTCCTATTAAGTTGATGTAAGTCATCGCATCCGCCAATATGTTGATTATTGATAAAAACTTGGGGTACACTACGTCTACCATTAGCCCTTTGTGCCATTGCGTTTCTTGCTGTTTCATCTCCATCAATCTTATACTCTGTATAGTTGACTCCTTTGCGCCATAACAGTAACTTAGCTCGTATACAGAAAGGACAAGTCGCCCATGTATAGATTTCGACATTAGCTTTAATCTGTTCAGGATGACGACCTAATATTGAATTAATTAGTTGCATCGTTTTTTATCCTTTTCTATTAATCTTGATCAATATTATAGCTTTTCTCTTTCTGGACGGAGAGCAGTTGATTGGTTTGGGGGACAAAACTCATACATTATATTGAAAAAATAGTTTTTAAATAGGTAAAAATTTGGGAACAAACTAAGACAGGAAGAAAGTCATTGAGGTTGTTCATAATTATTTTAATCTAGCCTTGACTATTAAAATTATTAGCGCAACTCCAGGACTAAGTACCACCGAAAAAATCTTAGATGTCATTAGTCTATATCCCCAAGGAATTACAACAAAGGAACTTAGTAATCGGCTCAATAGACCCGTTTCTATGGTGAATTCTTGTCTAAAATATTTAGTTGAAACAAAGTTAGTTTATGCCCGACTTGATCAGCCCAATCAACATTGGATTTACTATTATCAATTTGATTCATTAAATTAAACGGAAGTTTTGGGATTGTAGTAATTCTCTAAGCTACGATAGAAGTCGAGTGGCTTTGTTGTAGCTATCTGGGATCATGAATGAACTATCTAAAACTACAGACTCAAGCCTATAAACAGATTCTCTTGGGTCAGTATGAGCAATCTATAAGAAATTATGAAATTTGTATTAATTTACAGCCCGATGATGTAACAAATTTTTGGTACTTAGGATTAATTTATTTTTCTCAAGGAAATGAATTAGAAGCACAAGCTATTTGGATGTCGATTTTATTACAAGAAATTTCCGAACGAAGAAAATCTAAAACGAAAGATTTGATTCAGATTATAGAAAAAGAGTTGATGAGACAGATTAAACTCAGTAATCTTGAATTAGCTAAACGTTTGTCAATTCAAATTAAAGAACTGGACGAACAATATTTGATCATAAATATAGAGCAGGCGGCTCAAGCTACAATTGATAAACTATTTAAAGAAGCTAATCAACTTAAAAAAAAAGGAAATTTTCAAGAAGCCGAGAACAACTATCAAAAAATATTATTTTGGAATCATCAAAATGCTGAGGTTTGGCATCATTTAGGGTTACTATATTTACATATTTTTGAATATGGTAAAGCCTTAGATTGTGTGATGAATTCGATTACTATAAATCCAAATACAGGAAAATATCACTATAACGTAGGATTAATTTTAGAAAAACTCAAAAAAATTCCCCAATCAATTCAAGCTTATTACAAAGCAGTAGAACTAGATCCCTCATTGCTTGTAGCCTATGAACAATTAGGAAATTTGTTATCATCAATTGGTGAAATAGAAGAAGCAGAAAAAATCTATCGTCAAGCTCAAGAAATATGAATGAGTCATCTGTAACTAAATACTCAAAGGAGAGTGTATCCTAAAAGGTAAAATAAATATTATTTCTGTTCTTGTTCGATTCATTCAATGGCTGATTATCTTGTTTCTCTAACAATCTGGGCTGCATTGTATAGTTTATTTGCACTGGGTTTAAATTTACAATGGGGTTTTGCAGGGCTGATTAATTTTGGTCATGTCGCTTTTATGACTCTGGGAGCTTATACGACTGCTTTATTAACATTACAGGGCGTTCCTATTATTCTAGCGGTTTTTTGTGGCATGATTATTGCCGCTTGCTTGGGTTTACTGATCGGAATGTCTACCCTGAGACTACGCGAAGATTATTTAGCGATCGTAACAATTGGAATGTCTGAATTAATTCGCTTATTTGTTCTCAATGAAGAAGAAATAACTAAAGGCGCTTTTGGTGTACAGCGTTATCCATTACCTTTTAATATTAATCCCAATCCTATTAGTAAAATAACTTTTATTATCGTCTTTACAATTGTCGCTATTTATGCTTTGTGGCAACTCTGGAAAAGTCTTAAAAAAGAATGGTTGTCTAGTCAAGAAATTAAGGGCAAAAGCTATAAACCTCGCAGTCAAAAAAGTATATTAATTTGGGGAATAATAGCGGCTCTTGTAATTATCGTTCTCTATTTAAATGGAATTATTTCTCTGGCGAATTATGGCTACAAAGATGGTTTAATGGTCTTTATTTTAGTGATTCTAGCACTCGTATATGGGGCATTAGAATTTTTAAGTCATTCACCTTGGGGACGTATATTAAAAGCGATTCGAGAAGATGATACAGTTCCCTTAGCATTAGGTAAAAATGTATTTTGGTATAAGTTACAAGCTTTTATGTTAGGAGGTGCGATCGCAGGTTTAGCGGGTTCCTTTTTTGCATGGCAGTTAACCACAATTTATCCGACGAACTTTGAACCAATTTTAACTTTTACCGCGTGGATTATTGTTATTTTAGGTGGTTCGGGGAGCAATGCAGGAACCTTGTTAGGTGCAATCATTTATTGGACATACGATAGCTTGACACGTTTTGCTTTACCTTTGTTACCATTCTTTAAAAGTGATAGTCAATTAGGCTCATTTCGGATTATGGTTATTGGATTAATTCTCATGATCTTAATGCGATCGCGTCCCCAAGGTATCTTAGGAAAAAAAGAAGAATTAACATTAGGTCGATAAAAAATATGAACAATCCTAGCCTATCTCAACCCTTACTAATTGCCGAAGGATTATCTAAACATTTTGGCGGTATTCGTGCGGTTAATAATGCCGAGATTAAAGTTCATTCTGGCACAATTACAGGCTTAATCGGGCCAAATGGTGCAGGAAAAACCACCTTATTTAATCTACTCTCTAATTTTATTCGTCCTGATGATGGTAAGGTCATTTTTAATGGGCAACCGATACATGATTTACCCACAAATGAAATAGCCCTTAAAGGATGTGTTCGTACCTTCCAAGTAGCAAGAGTTTTATCACGTCTTTCTGTACTCGAAAATATGTTACTTGCGACACCCCATCAAACGGGAGAAAACCTGATCCAACTTTGGTTTCAACAGGGCAAAATTAGACAGCAAGAGAAAGAAAATAAAGAAAGAGCAATGGATATCCTAGAATCAGTAGGATTATCGGCTAAAGCGTATGATTATGCAGGAGCGTTATCGGGGGGACAGAGAAAACTACTCGAAATAGCAAGAGCATTAATGACACGTCCTAAATTAATCTTACTCGATGAACCTGCGGCGGGCGTTAATCCGACATTAATCGGTCAAATTTGCGAACATATTATTAATTGGAATAAGCAAGGCATTACTTTTTTAATTATCGAACACAATATGGATCTGGTCATGTCTTTGTGTGATCATGTATGGGTTTTAGCCGAAGGAACTAATTTAGCAGATGGCACACCCGCAGAAATTCAGAAAAACTCAGCCGTTTTAGAAGCTTATTTAGGAGAGTAAGTTTTAGAAGCTTATTTAGGAAAATCAGTACGCCAGAGATTGAAATCCCTGTCTCGTAGAGACGCGCCATGACACGTCTTTACAGTTGGCTTCTGCTATAAGTGAATTTATTCACTGGCTGGCTTTAATTGGTAAACGTCTTATCTTTCTTATCTTGCTCAATATTTAAGTTAAACATCCTATCACACGCTAATTTTTGTGCCAGTGGAATTTGTCCATAAGAAAAAATCCAAGGCAAATCATTCGTCATTTGAGACTCAAACCACTCTAAAACATATGGACTACCATAAATAATAACCCCTTGCAATGAGCGAGATTTGAGCAAATTCTGATAAACCTGTTGTGCAGTTTCCGTTAAACCTGCTGTACCTCTAAACGGGTTACCTCTAATAAAAACTTGTAATAACGTCTGACGAGAATCTTCAACAATACAGCCTAGTGTATTTTGATCCACAATCTGTATCTCATATCCTAACTGCTTTGGAATCGTAACAGCAGGAGTATGACGATCCAAAAAGTCACAGTTTAAGACATCATCAACCACAATTAAATTACGTTTTTTGGCTTCATCTAGAATAATCGGTAACTTTCCACCGATTTTCATTGATCGAGTTAAGATTGACACAACTGTATCATGAGCAATCGGACTAGATAAATCAGAAAAGAAATTAGATACTGAATGATGAGAGGGTTTTAATTTATCTTTAAGCTGACAAATACGAGAAACCGACTCAATAATTCTTTCTTGGCTGATTCTTCCTGTTTGTACTGCTTGATAAACTGCTTCTATTGCAATAATGGGATCAGATGGCATTAATAGTATATCTGCACCTGCTTCGACTGCCATCACTGCAATCTCTTCGGGTGTATACTGATTTGTTACACCACCCATAATCAAAGCATCTGTAACGATTAACCCATCAAAACCTAATTTTTTCCGAAGTTGTCCAGTTAAAATTTCTGGTGAGAGGGTGGCAGGGCGTATACTATCCCAAGCAGGTATTAATAAATGTGCCGTCATCACACTATCGACCCCTGCGGATATTGCAGCCTGAAACGGGGGTAACTCAATTTCGGCAAGACGGGCGGGTGAATGTTCCAAAACGGGTAAATTGAGGTGAGAATCAGTTGAAGTATCTCCATGCCCAGGGAAATGCTTTGCTGTGGTTAAAATAGGATAGGGTGCAGCCCCATGAATAAAGCTTGTAATTAATTGACTTACCAGTTCAGGTGTATCACCAAAAGCGCGAATATTAATTACTGGATTATCAGGATTATTATTGACATCAACAACAGGAGCTAAAATCCAGTTAATACCGATCGCTAAAGCTTCTTGTGCGGTAATTGCGCCGAATTGTTTGGCATATTGAATCGCTTCAGTGGGATTAGTTTTAGCGATTTCTCCTAAAGCCATTGGTGGAGGAAACCAAGTCGCCCCCGTAAAACGTTGCCCTACACCTTCCTCGATATCTGCGGCGATCAATAGGGGTGTCTGTGACCATGATTGTATTGTATGCGATCGCTCTTTTAATTCGACTGCACTTCCCCCTAATAAAATTACCCCACCTAGATTTAAAGATTCTAACCATTGCTGTAATTGAGCGTTAGAAGCTTCCCAAGCGGGGTAACGAATTTGATGATCGAACAAAAAACCGCAAGTCCGAACGACGATCATTTGTCCAATTTGTTCTTTTAAAGACCACTGAGACCAATTCAACACAGACTTTATCGCTCCTCATCCTCGTCTTCTAGTTCGTCAAATTGCTCATTATCGTCTTCTAGGGGCTTAATTTCGATATTTCTTAGTAAATTTAACATCCGATCGCCTCTTTCGATCGACGTATCTTCTAAAAACAGAATTTCAGGTGAGCGTCTTAAACGAATTCGTTGACTGAGTTCACGACGAACAAAACCTGTAGACGCTTTTAACCCTTGCATAGTTTCGGCTTTTGCTTCTGGTGTACCATAGATACTGACGAAAATTTTGGCGTGTTGTAAATCACCTGAAACATCCACATCAGTAACACTCACCATTCCAGCACCAACGCGATCGTCTTTAATTTCATTCATTAATAATTGACTAACTTCGCGTTTAATCATGGAGGCAATGCGAGAAACCCGACGACGATCAGCCATAATATGCGCCTCCTAATTTTTTTCAAACAATTTATTTACAGAGAACTGATTCCGAGCATCGCTTCTAGGGTGAAATAGAGAAAAGCAAACCCCCCTACCAGCATACCAACAACCGCCACACCCGTTACAGGATTTTTAAATAAAGGCTTAATCCAGTCAAAAAATACGAAAAATATGCCTAAACTTACAGTAATCAAAAAACGCGGATAACGCGATAGATTTTCCAAAAACTCTTTCATCTCTCAACCCAAGTACAATGTGTTTTTTATCGATATTTCTTTTCTATTGTACAAAAGACAGATCAACAACGACAGCATCAGCAATATGAACAATCATTTTTGGCTTTTAGTAGTAAGTGGACTTTTTTCGGGATTACTAGCAGGTTTACTGGGAATTGGTGGCGGAACCGTCCTAGTTCCTATTTTAATCACAATGGGCTATAGTTATGCTCAGTCCGTTGCAACCAGTAGTTTAGCGATCGTCATGACTTCTCTTTCGGGTAGTTTCCAAAATTGGCGTATGGGCTATCTCAAATGGAATAAGGTCATCTTATTAGGACTCCCAGGGATCTTGACGGCGTTTTTAGGAGCATATTTAGTCGGACAAATCCCTAAATACATTTTAGAAGCAGCGATGGCGTGTTTATTACTCATCACCATTTATTTATCGAATCTTCGTCAAAAGTTAGAAAAACAAGGGGAAGAAACAACCCGTAAAACGGCGAATCCTATTCTATCACGACTTTTTACGGGTGGTGCAGCAGGGTTATTATCTGGATTATTTGGTGTCGGTGGTGGTGTAATTATGGTTCCTCTACAGATGATGTTTTTAGGAGAAAAAATTAAGTTAGCCATTCAAACCAGCTTAGGTGTTATTATGATTACCTCTATTTCATCTTGTTTAGGTCATGCTAAAGCGGGTAATGTTTTATTTTCAGAAGGAATTATTTTAGGAATTGGTGGATTAATTGGGGCGCAAATTAGCACCCGTTTTTTACCAAAGTTACCCGATCAAGTCGTTAAGATTTGTTTTTATTCTCTTTTATTGATTTTGTCGATATACTTCTTTATTCGCGCTTGGCATGGCTACTTACTGCGATAGGATTAAAACACTATAAGGTCCAATACCAATATTGCCACTAAAAGGCATCCCGTGAGTTCCCGGCTGTCCTGCTGTCGTATCATAACCCGCTTTGTTGCCAAAATCAGGACTAAAACCATTCCAGTCACTATTAAAACGGACAAACCAAGTACCACCTTTTGGAAAACCGATCGTATAACTGTCATAATTGCGATCGGCAAAATTAGCGACTACAATGACATCATCACCCGGTCCGCCATTTTCCCAACGATGAAACGCGAGCATTTTATCGGAATTATTGACATGATGGACATTAACGTTTTGTCCCCGTAGTCCACGTGTATTATTAAACCAGTTACGACGTAGACGGATCAACGCTTGATATAAATCCCAAATTCCACTAAATCGATCTTTTTTATTCCAGTCTAACGAACCGCGATCGCTCCAACTTCCCCACTCCAGAAACTCTTGTCCCATAAAAATCATCGGAATACCGGGAGAAGTAAATACTAAAGCAGCAGCAAGAGTAGATCGTTTTCGAGCAAACCAGCTATCTGCATTCCCCCGCCAAATCGCATCAGGAAGGCGTACTTTTCGGTTTATTTCAGCTACTTCGTCATGATTTTCACTGTAAATGACCCTTTTAAGCCCATCCGTCTCAAAACGCTGTAGAATGGCATCTCGTAAGCGATCCATATTGCGAGAACTATCATTTGGTGGAACAACCGCATCGAATAGAGCAGAATAGAACAAGCTACCCCACTGAGAATCAAAACCTGCACCGCCCGCACCTGTTGAACGTGTGATATAATCGTTGTTCTGTAAATCTTCTGCGATCGTAATTTTCCAAGGCATTCGACCATTAATCTCGTTATTGATCCATTGCATTAAACTCCAACCTTCGGGAATATCATTACTCGGATCGTTATTATTGCCGAAAATATTGCGAATATTGACTGTAGAATCAAATCGGAAACCATCAATTCGATATTCTTCTAGCCACATTAAAACATTATCTCGAATATACTGACGGACTTCACCGCGACCAAAATCAGGACGATCGCCAAACGGTGTAAAAGCACGTCGATTATCATTATAGAAATAGATTCCACCTCGTCCGTTTTCATTCCATCCATCAAAACGCCATAATGAAGTATCGAGATCATCTGGCCCAAAATGGTTATAAACTACATCTAAAATAATGGCAAATCCTTGATCATGTGCCGTTTGGATAAATTCTTTAAAGCTTTTAGGTGTACCGTAATTACTTTCAATATCAAAGGGTAAAGCAGGATTATAACCTAATGAGAAGTCACCAGGAAAGCCAAAAATCGGCATCAGTTGGATCGCATTAACTCCTAAATTTTTGAGATCATTCAGTTTGCTGATAATACTACTAAAATCACCCGGTGTTTGAGAACTTCGATTAAATGAAGCAACGTGTAATTCATAAATAACCAACTCATTCCAAGTTGGCATATTAAAAATGTTAGAATTCCAAGCAAAATTATCGGCAACAATAACCCCATTCCCTTCGTTATTATCTTCCACGTGCTTACTATAAGGATCAGTTCGCCATTGTACACCAGAAATAAAAGAGCCAGAGATTACATAACGATAGCGATCGTCTAGTTTAGCTTCAGGAATATCACCAGACCAATAGCCGTTATTTTCCGATTCTAAAGCATTAGCGGTTGTTGACCAACTATTAAAAGTACCACCTACACAAACGCTTGAAGCAAAAGGGGCCCAAACTCGAAAAGCTACACCACCATCATAAGGAATTGCGCCCATTCCTTGCCGTTGAGAAACCATAGAATTAACTCCCGTGAAATATGATTGTAAGAAGCTAGACCACCGTCAAATGATGGAAGTTGAATAATTATTTGGGTTATCATGTGAGTCTCACAAACCACCGTGAAATGAATTTCACGGCTCAAAGCATAAATCCGTTAAAACGGATTAAAACTTTTACGGTGAGTCGGTTTAAACCGACTTAAGCTATGAGACAGAGAATTTATTCTCTGGTGGTCTTTGATATTCATTCCAATTACCAAATAATTATTTAATTTTTCATTAATCCCTGACTTACTCTAGTCGTAACCACCACACATAAACAGGGAAATATCTTCATCGGTTGCATTCATCAAAGCGTGAAGATTACCCCCTTTCAGCATGGCAAAATCTCCAGAATGAAGAGTACGGATCTCGAAACAACGTTCTCGTTGATCCATTTTGTACCAATCTCCAATCACCATAAACCCTTGTCCTTCCATCATGAGAAACATTTCTTGGTTATCGCGGTGACGGTGGATACCAATACCGCAATTTGCTTTTAATAGATGTAAGTCCATGTAATCAACCGAGAAAAAAGGTTCAAAGTTACTCAGATGATTTTTATTCCCAAAAGCGTTAAAATTCCAAGAATTCAAACTACGTCCGAGTTCATTTTGCTTCGATTTTCCGCCATAATTTGACATTAAGTTCCGATATTCAAGAAAACCGATTCCACCGTGAGGATTAGCGCTAATTCCTGTCTCTAGGTAGTTATTCCAGCCACGCAGAATCATATTAAATTCGTAGTGGTAATTTGCGCCATTTTGTGCATCCCAGATTTTTTCCTCAAAATTAGTCCAAGCAACCTCCAGATGAAGGGGTAATACAGGGTGCATGACGTTTGTCGGATCGATGTCTTGAAGATGCACACCGTTTATTCCTTCTCGGTTAAAAGCGTCCATATTTCCTGTAATGAGATCGGGACGCGCTTGTAATTCAAGACGATCAAATGCTTGTACTCCTTTAATATCGAGTTGATCTCGCAAATCTCCACCCGCATAACCAACTAATTCGACTTCATAGCGATCGCTTAGTGGATTATAGGGAACAGTAATCATCGATGGTGCAGCATTACCTACTTTTAACCAAAGTTTAATTTTTTCGCCGAGTTGATGATTGGCCGCTACAGATAGTTTAGAATCGGGCCCACCGCGATAGGATAATCGTAAAAAGGGGCCGATCCATTCACCGATTTTTATCAAACCACGAATTAAAAATGTATCCGTAGTGCGAAAGTCTTTGATGTTCTGTTTTTGGAAATCGTTCTTATTATCTTGTACTTCAGGATCAAGAATATCCGCATCATTTCCCGCAGGACCATATAAACTCAGCCATTCAAACGGAAATAAATATTGAGCTTGACCCATGATATAATATTGCCGTTCTGCTGCAAGTTGCGATCGTTCCATTAAGTTTAAAAGCTTAGACAGTGGGTTCCCTTGGTTATAGCTAGGGGAAGTATTCGGCTCAACTTTGACGACTGTATCAGAATGTACGATAAACATAGCTTTAGGTAGTGTGATATAAAAAGGCAACGAATTTAAGCGGTTCAGTTCCAGGATTACGAATACCGTGCATCCCACCACTTTTAGTAAAAATGACACTCCCAGGTTTTACGGGTAATTCTTTAAATTCATATTCACCTAAACCCATGACATCCCGTGTGACGGTGGGAAATGAATCAGTAGCAGGATCATCACCCACTCGCATATAAGCAATACCTTCACCTTGGGTAATGTAGTATAGTTCTTCTGTACCAATGTGTTGATGGGTGCCTTCTACTGTACCAGGTGGGATAGTAACTTCATGGAAAAAGACCATCGAACCGCCTAACTCTCGCTGTACGATCCAACGCATTTCGATAATATTATCGGGGTTGCGATCGGGGTTACTATCATCCATCATGGCGTTACGATAGCGTACAGGTAGAATATCTGGCGTTTGTAAAAACCATCCTCGTTGGAAGTCGATCAAATAGTTTTGATCATCGATGGTGTTTTGTGGTGAACTGGGATCTTGGGTTCTGGGTTCTTGGTGGGAACGCAAATAAGCATTATCCCAAGCTGCATCAGTATCAGTGATCTGATATCCTGCGGGAATATTGCGATCGTTTTCCCGAAAAGCTAATTCGACTCGTTTTAGGCCTTTAATATCCCGTAGCGCAGGTTTCAACTCACGAAGACAAGTAATCGGTCGATTGTATCCCATCTGATCCAAAATTTGGAAATCATGGTAACTATTCTCTGGTGGTTCGAGTGTTTCCCAGATTTCGACTTGAAATGCGTCTGTCCAAGGGCAATAATAGAGTTTTACTCGTCCTTCGGCAGTATTAGCCTCATTTTCGGGTAATACTTTGACCCACGCAATCAATTGTTTTTTGACAAATCGTAGTTTTTCCCGCGCTTGTTCAACTAAACGACTACTTTTATACTCCAGTCGCAGAAAGTTAGACAAAAATTGACCATCTAGATAGACTTCACCTTTGATGACAATAATATCGATATAAGAGCGAACCTCTTGCACGTTATAACGATAACGGCTACTACGAGTCGCATTTAGATATTGTGCATGGTAAATGCGATCGGGAAAAAAGACAACCTTAAATATCTCATTCCAAGGACTTGTTTCTATCTCATTTAATTTAGGGTCCATATTACAGCCTCTTGAGTAGTTCGTCAGCGATGCGAAAAGAATTTGCTTGAATGGTTAAAGTAGGATTAGCCCCCCCAGAAGTCGGCATAAATGAGCCATCTGTAACATACAAATTGTCAAAATCCCACGCCCGACAAAAAGGATCGAGTACGGAGTCATTGCGATCGCTCCCAAAACGCGCCCCACCTAGAATATGATTTGCGATACGAGCAAGTCCATTCGGAGCCTGATATACACCCCCTTGTCCTTCAATTTGGAAGCCTCCGCCGGCTGGATCAACTCCAAACCGTAAAACATCACCACAACATTGAGCCAAGGTACTCATTAAATATTGATCGTGAGGATGCCAAATTTTACGGATATAAGCAACAGGGCGACCCCATTTATCTTTAACAGTCGGATGCAATTCAATTCGATTTGTTTTTAAAGGCAATTGATTCGCCATAAAACTGACAGATAGACCGCGACCAATTGTATTATCTAAAAATTGCGCTAAATTGTCTCCAACAAGGCTTGTATCCTCAATAAACCCTTTCCAGAGCGTATCTAGATCGGTACTGCGGTGGGTACGACCCAGAGAAATCGGTAAAGCCCGATCGGATGTATTGTTATAAATTGCACCACCCGCCCAAATTCCTTTACTTTTAAGAAATTCTTCGGTCGCACAACAGTCGATCGCCCAATCTGCGTCAAGAGCTTTCGATTTATCACTGCGATCAGGCATAATCGCACTAGCCCCACCAAAGCAATGTGTTAAGAAATATTTACCGAGTAAGTCGTTTTGATTGATGCGACGATCAAATTCTGAATCACTCAGGGCTGATATTTTTAGTAGACGAATTGATTCGATCGCAGAACACGCTACTATTACGATCTTGCCTTCAACAACTCGCTCTTTTCCTGATGGATCAAGATAAACGACTCGACTGACTTTATCGCCTTGACATTCTAGACGAGTGACACAGCAATTGGGACGAATCTCGAAATTAGAAGAATTTGCGATCGGACTTAGTAGCGAAACCCAAGTATTAGATTTTAGACCCAAAGGACAGCCATATCGGTTAACATAGCTGGTTTTGATCGTTTCTGGATCACTGGGAACTTTACGCCCACTCGGTGCATGATCGCGGGTAATCACGGCTAAGGGAGTACGATAGGGTAAAACCGATTCACGATTGCTCGTATTTTTCCCTAACCATTCCATCCCCGTTTTAGCATAACGACTGATGGGATTTGGTTCTAGCGGTGGCTGATAATTATCTTTACTAAAAGGTTTTAGCTGATTGGGGGCTGTTCCATTAATCCCAACGAGTTGTTCAGCTTTGACGTAATAAGGTTCTAATTCATCGTAGCTGATTGGCCAGTCTCGCGCTTCGGTTTGAACATCTCCATTAGGGTCATTGACTAAATCGCCACGACCTGCATTAAAACTTTGTAGACGAAAATCGAGAGGAGAAAATCTTAAAGAAACCGCCCCATAAAGTTGAGTTCCCCCCCCGACGACTTGCGCTGTATAACCCTCAATAGTAGCTAATTCGCGTCCGTCAGCTTCTTCATAGATATGGGGTTCGTCATTGATATCGGGTTCAATATGACTCGAATAAAAAGCCTCGCCTTTATTGGCTACATTATGAGTAATGCGTTTGGCAGGCCCATCGGAAAAAAGTTCATCGCGTTTGAAATCACTTAAACCATCCGCATTTTGATACTGTGGTTTGAGTAAAGGTCCCTTTTCTAGAATCAGTACAGATTTACCAGCTTGGACTAGGGTATGGGCGATCGGTGAGCCTCCAGCGCCACTCCCAATGATCACAACATCAAATTGTGTTTCCATATGTTTTTCTTTTGAATGAATTGATATTTTAGTGATGCACTATCCGTGATAATCGCTATTAATACCCAGAGGTTTTTCTATCGTTTGTCGCCAATCAAATAACGTTTTTCCTGCATCTGAGTATCGTTCTGATAGATATGCCCAACCTGCAGCCCCAATATTTCCGCCGTATTTTGGATGAGTAAATGCACCAGTGAAAGTATGACGACGTAATAATTGTAGGAAGTAAAGCGGGCTATTATATTGGTTATAATCCCAACCGTTTACTATATTAGTGGTCATTTCGTTGTACAAATCCATGTACAATTCACGAGGCATGATCGCGGGTTCAATAAAAGGATTACGCTGACGTAAAATGCGATCGATTTGTGCTAAACATATTTTGTAATCCATTAGATGATGATTTTCTTCCCTGGCTAAGATATTATCGATAAAGTTAGCCGCACCCACTGATTCATCTAAACGATAGGCATAGGGATAAAGATTATCTTTACTTTGACGATCTAAAAAGTTGTAGTATCGATCAATAAAGTTTTGTCCTTCTTTTGTGCGAAAAGGTAGAAGACGATTCACTAAACGCTTTAATATCACGTATTCCCAATCATCAAAACAAAGCGGTTGTGTACAAAAAGCCGTAAAAAAACGTGACCAAATTTGCCCGTTATCTAAAGTAACTTGTTGTGGGTTAATCGGATCAAGAATCCCTTGACCATCAACGATATATTTATAGGTATGAACTTCACCTTTAGGAACTAATATTGTTAAAGCATAGTAAGCAGTCGGTTCATTTAAAAAAGTGACGGGTTGTAAGGGTATTGCTTCATAAAGATTAGCAAAAGAGCCAACTACAGAAACGCTTTGAGGTTGTTTTTCTCCTAAGTGTCGATAAACAAAGGTTACTCGATTTTGATTATAGGATTTGACAGGATCATTACCATCGCTATAAGTATCTAGAAGCGGAAAACGCCAAGATTCAGCAATTTGAGCGCGTATACTATCATCATTGAATTGACCGAAGTTATGGCGATTATCGGTATTCGTTCTAGCTAAAAACTTAGTACATTGATTAAGAATGTACAGTT
Source organism: Aphanothece hegewaldii CCALA 016 (assembly GCF_003007785.1). Taxonomy (GTDB): domain Bacteria; phylum Cyanobacteriota; class Cyanobacteriia; order Cyanobacteriales; family Microcystaceae; genus Chroococcus; species Chroococcus hegewaldii. The sequence continues at coordinate 271,327 of NZ_PXOH01000005.1, forward strand.
CGTCTAGTTTTAAGATTTGAATATCCATGACTTGCTAGTGGTTTCATTACTCGCTGTTCTAAACCACAAACTATCTAAATAGATTTCCGTCCGAACTTTACAAAACTTTACAAAACTTTGTGTGTTATCTTAAGGCCATAACTCGCAAAATAGCTTTAATCTTTACTATTCCTCTTCTGTAACTTTGAGACCGTCTAATCGCTGAAACCTAAATAGCCAAATAGTTGAAAGAATTCTATCTTGATAGTTTAGAAAAATTAGAATATAATCAAGCGATCGCCCACTACACCAAAGTTATAAAATTAAGAGATAATAAGGGCTTTCCTCTTGGAGACAAGATCGCTCATTTGGGCAATGTAAAAATTCTTATCTTTGGTAGATCAACGTTTCTAGTCTATGATAAATAATTAATCATGGTGTACGCTATAAAGTGCTTTCTTCATGCAGTCTAAAAAAAAATTTTTGACCCCACCGATTCCAGTAAACGAGACTGAGCGGTTATCGGCACTTCATCGCTACAAGATTCTTGACACACCTCCTGAAGCGGCATTTGATCGCATTACCAACCTAGTAGCACGGCTGTTTAAAATGCCGATCGCCCTCATTTCCCTAGTCGATGAATCAAGAGCTTGGTTCAAGTCCTGCATTGGCTTTGATGCTCGTGAAGTGCCACGTGATGCCACACTTTGCAGCTTTGCCGTGTTAACCGATAAGCCACTGATTATCCCCGATACTCGGCTCGACGATCGCTTTGCCTGCAATCCCTTTGTGCAAAGTGAACCAGGAGTTCGGTTCTATTTTTTGCTGGTCGGGTTGCCACTGAGTTAGAGCGACAACAGGTAGAAAATGAACTGCGCGAGAGTGAAGAACGCTATCGAGCTTTTGTAGCTCAAAGTAATGAGGGAATTTGGCGATTTGAGCTAGAAAAACCGCTCTCAATGACAATTGATGAACATTCCCAAATTGAACATATATATCAATATGGTTATCTGGCTGAATGTAACCTGGTGATGGCCCAGATGTATGGCTTTTCGGAGATTGATGAAATTATTGGGGTACGGTTGGGCGATTTGCTACCTCCATCCGATCCTCGCAATCTGGACTATTTACGAGCCTTTATTCGTTCTGGCTACCGCCTTAGCGATGCCGAATCTTACGAACTTGATCGCAATGGCAACCCAAAATACTTCGCTAACAATTTAGTTGGCATTATCCAAGATCACTATCTGATTCGAGCTTGGGGAAACCAACGGGACGTTAGCGATCGTAAGCAGTCCGAAGAATTGCTCCGCCGCAGCGAAGAAATGTTTTCCACGCTCGTCGAACACGCTCCATTCGGCGTTTATTTTATTGACTCAGATTTCCGTCTAAGGACGATTAACAATGGTTCGCGGGCATTCTTCAGCAACATCAGCCCCCTGATTGGTCGTGATTTCGCAGAAATCCTGCGTAAGTAGCTATGTAAAATTAATTGTATATTTTTCTCCAAAATATTTGAGAATGTTTTCCACAGCTTCCACTAAAGTT
>NZ_PXOH01000046.1 GCF_003007785.1 Aphanothece hegewaldii CCALA 016
GGGGTTTAACCGTTGGGTCATCAAATCTTATTGAGATATGCCAACGTCCTTCTGGATGTAGCCTAACACTAACAGTACTCGGTTCACACCCCATAGGAATTTGTCTAGACCATCTAATCGGCAATGGTTCTGTACATTTTGCTAGAGTGATTTGTCTGTCTTTCCATTTAAAGGCTGACTTAGTAAATTCTGCACTACCTCTCTGATGTTTTTTCTTGAAATTGGGGTACTTGGCATGGCCTGCAAAGAAATTAGTAAAAGCACTTTGTAAATGCCTCAACCCCTGTTGCAAAGGGACACAGCTAACTTCATTTAAAAAACTTAATTCTTCTTGTTTTTTCCATTTGGTTAACATTGAAGAAGTTTGACTATATCCAACTCTTTCTTGACGTTCGTACCAAGCTTGCGTTCTTTCATGGAGTGCTTTATTGTACACATATCTTACGCAACCTAACGTGCGCCGCAGAAGCGACTCTTGTTCGGGCGTTGGGTAAAATCGGTAACTAAAAGCTTTTTCCATGTCTTACATTTTAACATATGTTTTGTGAAGATAGTACAATTAAAGAGTAAAGCCGTCCTTAAGGACGGGGTTTCTAACCCAAATTTTCGATGAAAATAAAACTATCTAATCTGGGAAAATTATTAATATTATTTTTCTTCTGCGTTGCTGTAGTGGTGGGGTGTCACTCCCAAAATACTCACCCAACAAATTCAACGATCAATCAAAATGGTCGTGTTACGATCGGAACAACATTAAAAACACGAACCCTCGATCCGGCGGATAATTACGAACTCGCTGGCATGATTCTTAGTTACAATCTAGGGGAAACTCTCTACACCTATAAACCTGGAACGACTAATTTAATCCCTTTATTAGCCCGCGAAATGCCGAAAATTAGTGATGATGGGCTAATTTATACGATTCCTCTGCGAAATGACGTGATTTTTCATGATGGCACACCGTTTAATGCTCAAGCGATGGTTTTCTCTCTAAGACGTTTTATTGAAAATGGGGGCGAACCTTCTTTTTTACTGTCTGATGCGATCGCAAAAGTCGAAGCAACAGGAGATGATGAAATACAAATTAAGCTAAAAAGTCCTTTTGCTGCTTTTACTGCATTACTCGCTTTTCCTGGAGCGTGTGCAGTATCACCCAAAGCTTACGAAATTGGCGAGGGTAAATTTGTTCCCGATCAATTTGTTGGAACAGGTCCCTATAAATTAGTCGAAGTTAAAAACGATTCTCTAAAATTAGCACCATTTGAACAATATTGGGGTGAAAAACCCAAAAATAAAGGGATCGATTTACAAATATACTTAGGAAATCCTGCAAATTTATTTAACGCGTTTAGTACAGGGACAGTAGATGTAGCTTATCAAAGTTTACAGGCTCCTCAAATTAGAAAACTACAAACCCAAGCAAAAGAGGGAAAATGGCAGGTAATAGAAGCATCAGGAACCGCTATTAGTTTTTTAGCCTTAAATGTGAAAACGGAACCAGTCAAAGAAAAAGCCGTTAGAAAAGCGATCGCATCTTTAATCGATCGTTCTTTACTCAATGAGAGAATCTTACAAGGACAAGGAGAACCTTTATACAGTCTAATTCCAAAAACCTTTGATGTCTATAAACCTGTTTTTCAGGAACAATACGGAGATCATCAAATAGAAAAAGCAAAACAATATCTTATAGAAGCTGGTTTTACCAAAGAAAACCCCGCTATTGTCGAAATTTGGCACTCTTCTAGTTCGGTTACGGCTAGTATGGTTGCAGGTGTTCTTAAAGCATTGGCGAAACGCGATTTAGACGATATGATTACCATAGAACCAAATAGTATTGCTTCTGCTGCATATTTTAAAAATGTAAGCCGAGGGTTATATAGTTCTGCTCTCTCTAACTGGTATCCTGATTTTTTAGATGCCGATAACTATATTCAACCCTTTTTGAGTTGTTCTAAAGGTTCTCCCCAAGATGGATGTTCTGAGGGTGGATCTCAGAGTCAGGGATCATTTTTTTATAACCAAGTCATCAACACATTAATTGAACAACAGCGTCAAGAACAAGATCCGAAAATTCGTCAAAATATTTTTGCTCAAATACAAGATATCCTTGCACAAGAAGTCCCGTATATTCCCCTCTGGCAAAGCAAAGATTATGCTTTCGTGCAAAATAAAATAAAAGGGATGATTCTTAATCCTAATCAACTTACCCCGTTTTGGACAATCCAACCCATTTAATCAGGAGTATAAACCATGTCAGGAAAACACATTTTAATGCTCGTTGGTAAATTTGTAATTTTCTTGACAAACACTCTTAAATGTGATACTAAAAATATGCCTGAAATTCGTTTTCAAATACAGTGGCCAGACGGTTCTCAAGAGATCTGCTATTCACCTTCTTTGGTCGTCAAAAAATACTTTACACCCCAGTGTAAATATGATTTAGATGATTTTGTTAACCGCTCGCGTACAGCCCTACAACTGGCAAGCGATCGGGTTAAAGCGAAATATGGTAGACCTTGCGGACTCGCTTTAGGACAACTCGAAGAAATAGAACTCAAATCTACTGAGTATAAAAACTTAGTGCAACCCAAAGTACAAGTAATTCAGTTTATTGAATAAACTCTTTTTTGTCACTTTGGGAGAATTGGACGAAATCACGACGTTACAGCCGACGAAAGAGCGAAATTTTACCCCAGTTTGACAAAAGAGAGTTTATTGTTGCTAGTTTTGCTCCAACAAGGAAGCTAAACTGCGGTTGTTTCAACGGCATAACTACCAGTTGAAGTGAATAAATCATTAAGTTCAAAAACGGAACCATCATTCTGAACGTAAGCAGCACCTTTATAGAGATCTGCTGCCAAATTAACAGCATATAAATGATTTCCGACAAAGCTCAGTTCACCGGGTTGCACCAAAGCTGGCTCATTGACGTAAATATCCAAATCAGCCAAACGTGCATCATAACCAAGTATGAGGTCAGTATGGAGGGCAACCACTTGAGTTGCATCGCTGGCATCAAGTCGATAGACTTTTTTTCTAAGATCGCGTCCTCCAAGTAGAAGTTGAACATCTCCAACTAGATCGTCCTCAAATGATGGGCCTGCAGGGTCAAGACCTATGACTGTTTTGATGCTTGGATTACCCAGCAAGCTATCATATCTATCGGCTGCAATTCCGCTAACGTGCGCCCCTAAGCTATGACCGATAAGGGTTGTCTTACTAGGAACAATATCTAATCTTTCTAAAAAATTTCCTAATTCTTGACCGACAACGAAGGTATCGTAAGCAGATTCGGGATAAACTGCGTTCGTGGCTAAATCTGACCAATCTGTTAAAAATATATTAGCCTTGGGGTCATATTGAATAATAGAAGAGGCTAAATCGACCCATTTTGTATCGTTCACTGGATAATCTTGCCAACCGTGAGTCAAAACATAAGTTGCTTGAGTGCGATTAAAGACTCTATTATTACCCCATATATAAAAGTCGGCAGAATTTGTAGTTTGATACAAGGTAAATTGACTATTTGGAGTAGTTTGACCATCGAGGAGTTTTATTAATGTCCTGTTGGGTCGTGCTAGGGGATCGCTGTCTGGCTCTTTCGGTAGATGAATATCGAGCAAATCAAAAATGAGGTTTTCATTTTGAGTATTGCTGCTGAGAATATTTGCAGTTTGATACAAGGTAGATTCACTTGTTGAAGTAGTACCGCTATTGACAAGTCCAGTTAATGTATTTAAGGAGGATTGTACTAAGGGATCTGTATTCCAGAAGAGTTCTCCTTCGCCAGATTGTGCCATCAATTGATGCTGGTTTAGCTGTTGAAAGTTCGTATCAAATACGTTTATCATCTTTTCTCCTCACAGTTTTAGGTGATTTCATTTAATGTATGAATGTCCATAATTTACTGATTTTTAACTAATTTTCTATCTATCTAAAGAAGAATTATAGAGATCTATCTATAGAATGGTTATATTTAAAGCAATCCTAGAAAAATCGGTGATTTATGACTTGTTCAGTCGAATTTAGAAGCCGATCGCGTTAGAAAAGCGTCTTTAAAAATAGGGACTGGTGGATCGGATAAACCAATGCTCTATCGCCGACGGGTCATGTGAGGGTCTTTTCCTTGACTTAATTGTTTTGGTTTTATGTCAACTCGATTTTTAATCCTTACTACAAAAGGCAATCATTTACAGGCACTGCCGTTGAACGAATGACTAAATGTAAAAATTTCTGGTTTGCGGTCGCTTTTATGTTGTTGACTTCAAAGCTATCAAACGAGCAATTTTCTTTGTTCTAATTAAAGAATGAATTACTCAAGTTGGTTAACAATTATTAATATTTTGAAAAACTTATCTAATGCAAAAGTAATTCAAACTTCCAAACTGGTTTAAAAATTCGTTTTACCGTCATAATAAAGGAAAGTCTTTAGTAAAGGTAGTATCATTTATGGAATTCAATGAATTAGGACTAATTTTATTAATCTTCTTCAATGGTGCGGTTTGTCTTTTCTTGCCCCGTGTCCTTACCCTAAATTGGTCTGGAAAAAGATAGATTAGTTAATTTTTGTAACTAAAGTCTTGCGTAATTTAACAATTTCGTCTAGATAATTTGGGGCAGGTTCATTACAAATTTGACAGGTTGTTAATTTACCTTACGTCGGGTGGTTTTACGGCGTTTGGGGGTCGATGGAAGGGCGGCGGGTTGACCATTAGTCGAACCATTAAAACCATTAGTTTCTATCGGCTCACTCACAATTGGAATTGTAAAATGAAACTGACTACCTTGATTTTTTCCAGCCGATACAGCCCAGATTTCTCCACCCCAATTATTGACAATTTGCCGACAAATCGCTAATCCTAAACCAGTTCCGCCGATACTTCTCCGTAATGCTCCTTCTTCTTGATAAAAGCGTTCAAATACTGTTTCTAATCGATTTGGTTCAATGCCGCGCCCTGTATCGGAGACAGTCACCTCTAAAGCTTGTAGATTAGGATGAGTAACATCGATCGTAATACTTCCCTCTGGACTGGTAAACTTACAGGCATTATCCAAAAGCTTCGTTAAAACCTCAACGACCCATTCTCCATCTGCTAAAACAAGAGGTAAATCATAAGAAATACAATTTTCAATCTTGGGTAAATTACTTTCTAAATTACGAGCGCGAATATGACTCAAGGATAACTCAACGCATTCTGCAAGGGAAAGTGGTTCAGGATGCCATTGTACACGCCCACTTTCTAGCTGTGATAGAGTTAAGAAATCTTGAATTAGTTTACGCATTCGTTCGGCATCATGTAAAGCTGTATCAAGCATCACTTGACGCAGTTCTGGAGACATATCAGGTTCAGTCGCCAAACTTTCTAGACAAACTTGAATCGTCGAAAGAGGAGTGCGTAATTCATGACCCGTAATTGCAACTAAATTAGAGCGAGTCCGATCTAATGCTTCTAACTGCTCATTAAGATCCTGTAAACTAGCATAGGCTTCAGCTTGAATCAACGCTACACCGACTTGAGTGGCAACAGCATCGACTAAAGCAATATCTTCACTTTTCCATGTGGTCGGAACTGGGCCACAATGATGTAGTTCCACCATTCCGAGTAAGCGACCTTGATATAAAATCGGCACCAGTAGCCATGATAAAATAGAACAGCTTTGTACTAAATTTTGTAACGATTCGCTAGAATTTGGGTCATTAATTCGCGGATCATGAAGCGCATCATCAATACTAATCGATTCACGTAATTGTAAAATTTCTTCAAATAATGGATTATTTTTGAGTGGCCAATTTCGCCCTTTAATAGAACCAATTCCATCATTTAAAAACTCATGTTTGATCGTAGCTGTTACATCAGTTGCATTACAGCGATAAACTAGACAGCGACAAACGCCTAAACCTTCGCCTAATTTTTGTACTGCTACTTGTAAGATTTCTTCTGGGTCTAGAAAACGACGAATTGCACTGGTAATTGAATTAATTAAACGTTCTTTTTGTTCTTTAGAAGCCAGAGATCGATTAGCTTTAAGAATTTTGTATTGTCCAGCTTGAAGATAGGTAACTAATCTTTGGACAAAAGGATCTGGATAATTTAGGGAGGATTGAACAGCGATCGCTAATTTTTGCGTATCGGAATCAAGATACAGGCGATTTGCTTCTTGTATTTTAGGGGCTAATTCAGGACGATAATATAAAATCCGATCTAATAAGAGTTTAGCGGCCATTTGAGTAACGAGACGATCTGATGTCCAAATACCCTCAAAACGACGGCTATTATCCATCGCGGTTTCGATTTTTTCTTGTTCAACAATTTGGGTACGTTCTCGACAAAGTAGACAACTTGCGTAGTGTTTCCCAATAACAATTAAATGCCATTCTTCAGCGAGTCCGTCGGTGGGTTCAAATGCGATCGTTTCGTATACATCAGAACGATTACTAAATTCTGTTTCAGGGGCGGCTAAAACATATACTTGAGATGTTTGACTCGCAATTCTTTGATAGCGATGAGCTTCCTGACGATAAAAACGTTCACGCTGAAAACTCGCAATAACAAGAGGTTGATCCGCTTCGGCGAGTACTTGATCTTCCATAGCATGGGAAAGAGCCGTTAAGGAAGCCTTAAAGTACATTTGTGGTCGCCAATTCGGAATAAATTGCAATAGTTCCGCTAGGACAGAAGTTGAGATGCTCATTTAAAATGTTTTTCCCTATGTCCTGAGTAAGCAAAATGGCTTTGAGTTAAACAATCCTTTTTACTAGAGTAATGTTTAGAGTGTTCAAAGGCCAAGACAATCTCTAAAAAACTTATTCTTGAGTTTGGCGACTACGGTATATAGTCTAAAAGGAATTTGGCTTTATTTTGAAAATTCCTGCTAAAATCATTTCAAGTTAATTAGGAAAAAGTGATCAATACAATTATGATTTTACCTGGCGCAACTGTACGAGTAATTAACCCCGATGATACTTACTATCGTTTTGAAGGATTAGTACAACGGCTCAGTGATGGTAATGTTGCCGTCTTATTTGAAGGGGGAAACTGGGATAAACTGGTTACTTTCAAATTATCAGAATTAGAAGAAGTCGTTCTTACTCCCGCTAAGAAAAAGTAAAGTTATGCGTTTACCTTTACCGCAATTCACGAGCGATCGCCGTCAGCCCAATCATATTGCTGAAGTGATCGAAACCGCAAGCACAGGTATTTTAGCCCAATGTTTAGAACCTGAAGAATTAAAATTCCCCATGATGCCGGCTTTTGGCAGTTGGGTTAAAGCTTATGATGAGCAATCAGGTTATAAAATTATTGGAGTAGTCACCTATGCTACCACAACTCCCATTGATTCAGTCCATCGGGCTAGGGCGTTGGGTTTAACTCTCGCTGAATTGCGCGAACAACAGCCCCAAATTTTCGCTATGCTAAAAACGGAGTTTCGGGCGGCAATTGTTGGGTTTGAAGTGCCTCATCGTTCTTCTAATGGACATTCTGCCCAATTTGGCGAAGTTTATCAATATTTACCCCCGCGTCCGCCCCAAATTCATCAAGCTGTCTATCAATGTGAACCCTCAGAAGTAGTACATTTTAGCGAACAGTTGGAGTTTTTAAGAATTTTACTACAAGTTCGAGAAAGTCCCCCAGAAGCTTTAGCGGCGGCATCTATTAGAGATATCTATCAACTGAGAAAAGCCGATCGCCAATGGTTAGTCAAAGTGGGTAGACAGTTAAGTATACTACTAAAGGATGATTACGATCGTCTACGCTATATCCTCAGTCAAATTCATCTAAACTGATTAAATAGTAATGAGGACTACAGCAAAATCCTAAAATTTAAGGATGAGTCCAAAGTGCGTATAGATGAAAATGAAAGCGCGAGTCATGTGGATGCAACAAAAAAATAACGCTTCTAAAGACTGGTTTTGGGCATTTTGGCCAGTTGTCCCCATTTATCCTTATAGTCAACGGCGTACACTCCGTCAAGAAGTCGTTAGTAATACGATTTGGACGTTTGAGCAGTTACAGGGAATTTTTTATGTTGTTGTTCCCATCCGCATGACGGTTATTAAACTAGCACAAGGTGGCTTATTAGTCTATGCACCTGTGGCACCGACCCCGGAATGTCTTAGATTAGTCAATGAATTAGTCGAAGAACACGGCGATATTAAATATATTATCCTGCCGACGATTTCTGGAGTAGAACATAAGGTATTTGTCGGGCCATTTGCGAATAGGTTTCCCAAAGCTCAAGTTTTTGTCGCACCTTATCAGTGGAGTTTTCCCGTTAATCTTCCCCTTAGTTGGTTGGGTTTTCCTCCAGATAGAACATACATATTACCAAAAGATAGTAGTCAAGTTCCCTTTGCTGATGAGTTTGATTATCGAATTTTGGGGCCAATTTATTTAGGACCTGGACGTTTTGCAGAAGTGGCGTTATTTCATAAACAATCACAGACTCTACTCCTAACTGATTCTATTATTTCTGTTCCTACTGAACCACCCGCGATTATTCGACTCGATCCTTATCCGTTGCTTTTCCATGCTAAAGATAGTGCATTTGACCTGATGCCCAATAATCTAGAAAATTACCGCAAAGGATGGCAAAGAATTTGTTTATTTGCTCTCTATTTTCGTTCCAGTGTTTTAGAGGTTCCACCTTGGGTACAAGTTTTTCGTAATGCTCTAAAAGCCGCAGAAAAGTCGAAAAAAGCGTATTTTGGTTTATTTCCGTTCCGATGGCGAGAAAATTGGCAACAGTCTTTTGAGGCACTGCGTCGAAACGGTGAGCCATTCGTTGCACCCATCCTACAGACTTTAATTTTAAACCGTGCGCCAATAGAAACGTTATCTTGGGCAAATCAAGTCGCACAATGGAACTTTAATAAAATTATTCCGTGTCATTTTGATGCACCTATCTCAGCAACTCCACAACAATTCCGTCAAGCGTTTAGTTTTTTAGAAAAAGATTCGGCAATTAATTATAACTTTTTAGTCGAGCAAGATGTTTCCTTTCTCAATGAGCTTGAAATCAAATTAGAAAAAACGCGCTTACTTCCACCCGCACAACCTAAGATATAATGGTCAAAACCAAGAAATCTTTTACCAAACTCAGAAGAAATAGAGGAGATAAACGAACTCTAACTCGATTAAGTTCGATTAGCGATTCTCAGCTTTTTCATTGTTCAATTTTTCTTTTGTTTTCTTAACCAAAACTCAGGTTACAGCTTAACTCACATTAAGTAATGTAACTATTTTATAATGTTCAAATTTACAAAAAACTGGTCAAAAGATTTCGATATTTCGATTGTTTTAATACTTATTGCTGGATTAATTTTTCGAGGAGCGATCGCTTATTGGATCGCCCCTGGTTACGATGAATCTTATTATTATATTTATAGTCATCAACTCGATTGGAGCTACTTTGATCATCCGCCTATGGTCGCTCTATCAACGGGTTTGGGTACATGGATCACTGGAATATCCAATCAATTTACAATCCGTTGGGGAGCATTGCTTTTATATACTGGCAGTTTATGGCTACTCTATTTAACAGGTAAGCGACTTTTTAATCCTTATGTTGCTAAACTAACGCTAATTATTGCTTCAATTATTCCCGCTTTTCTGCTGGTCTTTGGCATTTTTACTTTACCTGATGTACCACTGATTTTCTTTTGGTCAGCAAGCTTTTATTGTGCCGTTAGCGAATTTTTTAGGGATGCGGAACCCTATCGCCCCACCTATCGCCTAGCTATTTTAGGAGTTTTAGTTGGACTTACTTGCTTAAGTAAATATCATGGCTTTATCTTAGGCTTAGGATTTGTTATTTTTTGCTTGACAATTCCTCGGTATTATGCTGTATTTCGCTCAGGTTGGCTTTGGTTAGGATTGGCATTGTTTATCATTACGCTGTTTCCTTTATGGTATTGGAATATACAACATGATTGGGTTTCTTTTGGTTTTCATCTTTCTAAACGTTTTAAAACGCCCAAAACGTTTAATATTTTGGGTGTATTGGGTGTTGTATTAGGAACTATTTTATTTATGTTTCCGGGTTTGGGGCTGCCGCTCTGGTGGATTATGGGAAAGAATTTAGGGCAACAAATCCCAACTTTTTTTTCAAGGAAAGCGCATCGTAACCGTAGTGATCTAGCAGATAGACAATGGCTAATTCTTTGTGTATCTGTACCGCTTATTGTCGGATTTAGTTTCGTTGGAGGTTATTACTTTGTCACGCCGAGTTGGGTATTACCCGGTTTTTGGACACCGACTTTATTACTCGGATACTGGATGGGACAAAAGTCGAAACGCTCGGCTTATCGATGGTTAAAATATTCAGGAATAACGATCGCAAGTTTATTGTTATTGGCGTTACTACATCTTAATTTGGGTATTTTTCAGAAACCGAGTCAATATGGATTATTTGGGGGAATTGTAGCACCATTAGACGATGTTTCAACAGAGGTTTTAGATATTACACAATTACAGCAAGCTTTTGTCGATTCCCCAGTTTTTTCGGCTGCTTTAGCCAATTCCCAGTTTATTTTTACTCACACTTACTTTATCGGTGGATTAATTGATTTAGCAATTTATCCTCTTAAACCGATTCCAGTCACTTGCTTTTGTGAAGATCCTCGGGGCTTTGCTTTTTGGAATGATCCCCAGGAATGGTTAGGAAAAAATGGCTTATTTATTACTAACAAACGATTTGTGGAGAAGCCTGAAGTCATAGAACAATATCGCCCTTATTTTCAAGAATATCAGAAATTAGGAGAGATTCCCATCAAACGGGGTGGCGTTGTGACTAATATTTTTTATGTTTATCAGGGGATAAATTTTTTAAAGGTATATCCTTAATTTAAGATTTGACTTTTTGAGAATAGAACGACGCAGATTCTTTTCCTTTAGTACAATCAATCGTAAATTGAATTAAATGATAACTCACTAAAGCAATATGAATCAGGGTTTGAATTTCACCTTTTTTCAAAGCTGGCCAAGCCATTTGCCAAAAAGTTTGGCGATAATGACTAAATAAGCCAACTCTAATCATTAGATTCAATAAAATAGTTAAACCTTTGATTATATTTTGAGGAGAAGTACGAGCGGGACTATTAGGAACTTGAATCCGATTAGAAAAGGTATGTAAAGCATTATAAGCAAAGCGTTCATACAGAAATTCAGGACGATAAGCCGTCGAGATACATTTTTTCCACATTCCAACAACTTCTTCATATGGCATTAAAAATTTAATATTTGATTCTCGATTTTCATCACTAATAATTCTATTTTCCTTCTCTAATCTATCCCATAAAGCGGTTTTAGGAAGTGCATAAAGTAGATTAATTGTCAACATCGGTATTTGAGAGAGGCGAATAAATTCCAAGATGTTATCTACTGTTTTAGGGCTATCCGTATCAAAGCCTAAAATAATTCCTGAAACGACTTCTAAACCATAGCTATTTAAAATTTTCACTGCTTTTAAAATCGGCATACTCAAATTATGCTGTTTAGAAATAGCTTGTAAAGCATCTGGTTCAGGGGTTTCAATTCCACAAAAAACAGTACAGAAATAAGCCTCTCTCATCATTTCTAATAATTTGGGACTTTGGGCTAAATTGAGTGTTGCTTCACAGGCAAATTGTACGGGATAACCATTCTTTTTCTGCCAAGCTATTAAATCTGGAAGTAAATCATTAAGAGCTTGACGATTTCCGACAAAATTATCATCGACAAAATAAATAGCCCCTGGATTGCCTGATGCTAAAATTGCGTCTAATTCAGCGATGATTTGTTGTGGTGTTTTAAGTCGAGGATTGCGTCCATATAAAGTCGGTATATCACAAAATTCGCAATTATAGGGGCAGCCACTCGAAAACTGAATACTACCGATAAAATATTGATTTAAATTAATCAGATGATAAGCTGGGATCGGAAATTCACTTAGAGGTAATCTTTTTTGAGTTTGAAAGCGAATTTGTTGCGTCGGACGATTTTGATGTTCATCCAAATATTGAATCATAGCATCGGTTGCATCGCCTAATTCTCCTAAATGTAATAGATCAAAATCAGGATAATATTCAGGACAAGCGGAAACAGAAGGCCCACCAACAACCGTTATTTTGCCGACTTGATGGGCTAATTGATTAATCCGATTAATTTGCGGCCGTTGTATGTGCATCCCACTGACAATAATTGCATCTGCCCAAAGATAGTCTTTTTGTGTTGCAGACGTAATATTTTCATCAATCAGGCGAACTTCCCATTCTTTTGGTAAATAAGCAGCAACAATCAAAATACCTTGAGGTGGCATGAAAGCTTTTACTTTACCCATTAAAGGATAGGCATAATGAAAAGTACCAAAAGAGCGGCTATATTTCGGAAAAATACAAAGAATACGGCGATGATTGCGGGGTAGATAAGGTACTTTGTCAGGGAGCGTCTCTGCTAGGGTAGTTGTCAACATAATCTTGTTTTTCAACTAAAATAATTTTTTTTAAGAGCATATGTCGCAATATACTCTTAGTTTCCTTATTTTATAAACAAAATTTCGGTTTTTTCACAGAATCACTCTAGGGAGTTAAATCAATAAATGATGACTAGCTTTGTCGGCGATAAAATCTTTGATGAACAAATCACTTGATAAATTTGAACTTGATTTTTAAAGAATTGTTACCCCCCTCTTTTTAGCAGGGAAGAAGGGGGCGGTTAGGGGAGTTAGATCGCAAAAACTCTTAAATTTAAGCCAAAATCAGGTTATTTAAGGTTTTTTGAATTTACTCCAACCGGCATATTGCGCTTTACTGCCTAATTCCTCTTCAATACGAAGAATTTGGTTAAGCTTAGAAAGACGTTCACCGCGACAAGGTGCGCCAGTTTTAATCTCTCCAACGTTGGTCGCAACGGCTAAATCTGCGATAAAATCATCGGGTGTTTCTCCAGAGCGATGACTCATCATACAGGTATAACCCGCATCGACGGAAATCTTAATCGCTTCTAGGGTTTCGGTGATTGAACCAATTTGGTTAACTTTGATCAGAGAACTATTTCCTACTTTATCCGCGATCGCTTTTTTAATAATGCTAGGATTAGTGACAAACGCATCATCACCGACTAATTGTATTCGATTTCCTAAACGCTCTGTCAGCAGTTGCCAACCTTTCCAATCTTGTTCACCTAATCCATCTTCGATCGATATAATTGGAAATTGATTAACCCAACTTTCCCACATATCGATCATTTGTTCAGATGTTTTCTTACTCTTATCTGATTTGTAGAATTCATACATCCCATCTTCTCGATAAAGTTCGCTTGTTGCTGGATCTAGAGCGATCGAAATCTCTTCACCTGCTTTAAATCCTGCTTTCTCGATTCCTTCTAAAATCAATTCTAGTGCTTCAATATTCGTCTTTAGACTAGGTGCAAAACCGCCTTCATCTCCCACCCCTGTACTGTATCCTTTTGACTTGAGGATCGATTTAAGAGCATGATAAACCTCAGCACCCATCCGTAACGACTCAGAAAAAGTCGGTGCGCCAACGGGTACAATCATATATTCTTGAAAATCAACGGTATTATCGGCGTGTGCGCCACCATTGAGGATATTAAAGCAAGGAGCAGGTAAAAGAATCGCGCCATCTCCACCTAGATACTTGTACAACGGTAAATCAACCGATTCTGATGCCGCACGAGCCACCGCCATCGAAACGCCTAAAATTGCGTTTGCTCCAAGATTCCCTTTATTTTCAGTACCGTCTAACTCCAACATCTTATGATCAATAGATGCTTGATTGGTTGCATCCATGCCTTTAAGAGTATCTGCGATCGCTCCATTTATGTTAGCAACGGCTTTGAGAACGCCTTTTCCGCCATAACGTTTCACATCTCCATCTCTTAATTCTAAAGCTTCGCGGATGCCTGTAGATGCACCTGAAGGAACGGCGGCTCTACCTTTGCTACCGTCTTCAAGGATAACATCTACCTCAACGGTGGGATTACCGCGAGAATCTAAAATCTCTCTTCCGTGAATTGTAGTGATCGCTGTCATAATATTTAGTCTTGGTGTTTATAAGTAACTACACTATCAAATAGTTGCATTAAGAGAGTATTAGGATTTGCTTAAGTTTTTTGGCGATTGTAACTATCTACAATTGCTCTAACTCTATTAAAGTAAACGAGGTAAACTAACACCACAAAATCTTATTTTCTAATTGGTCTGATTAAACTCTAAAATCTGTTCTGCTGTTACTTGTGGTTTCTCTAAATGGGGAACATGACCACATTCAGTAATCCACACTAGCTTACTATTAGGAATTAATTTTTTAAATTTTGTTGCATCCTTAATTCCCAAAATTTTATCATTTTCTCCCCATAGAATTAAGGTGGGTTGTTTAATCGCAGATATTTTATCTAAAAATGAACCATATCCCCCACTTTTAGTAAAAGCAATGAGGGCTTTATTCCAGTTATCGCATTGTAAATGCAAGGCGGCGCAAAGTTGAGCATCTAAACTCGCAAAGGTTTTATCATAGTATGCGGCTTTACTGATCGATCGTCTGACTGAAGGATTTTTGAGGAAAGCAGTGGCGAAAAAGTCAAGGGGATAAAACATATATTTACCTAAAATCGGCGGTTTGGCTAATCCTGCACTATCGATTAACACTAATTTTTCGACGACTTCTGGATAAGATAAGGTAAAATCTAAGGCTGTTGCTCCTCCCATCGAAGCACCCACTAAAATAACTGGACGTTGTATAAATGTTTTCCAAAAAAAATACAAATGGCTTTTAATTGTTTCAGGAGTTATAGATAAATCTAAACGTCTTTCACTAAAACCAAATCCTAATAAATCTACTGCCCATGTTTCGTGATTTTGTGCCAGAATCGGCAATAAACGGCGATATTCAAATAAAGAACTATCAAACCCATGTAATAACAGGATAGGTGTTCCTCCTTCTCCTTGTTGTATATAAGTTGTTGCGATCGTTTGTAAACTTAGAGGGGTATTTAAAGAAGTAACTTGAATCTGTTTGGCTAGAGTTATTGAGGTAGATTCGGTTAGATTATCGATCGCTTCATTTAAAAAAGAAATACTTGTCACGCTAATGAGCTTATCCTAAAAACATACTACTATTTTGACAAATTTCTGTCATTAGGGCATCCATTCTAGAACAATACCAAAACGATTATCTTTCGCTTCGGGTGAGTTTTGTGCGCTAATATCGGCAGCTAGACGAAGCTTAGAGGTTAAAGCATATCCTACCGAAAAATTGGTAATACCGACTTCATCACTTGTCCCTGGAGAAACAAAACTTTGAGTAACTGAAATATCCGCCCCACCATTGCGAGAGAGGGATAACATTAATTTTAATCCCACATTCACGCCATCAGTAGAATAGTGATTCGTTTCTATATAACGATATCCGACGACTGGGGCAATATTAACGGGATAACCCAAAGGTAAAATATAGTACTGCAGATCGCCTCCGACGCTTTCTCGTTTGCCATTAAATGATGCTTGATAATCTCCTCTAATAGTTAATCCCGTTTTGCCAATAAATACATCTTCTACCCCGAAGTTTATTCCTGCTGAATCATCGGATGAGGGAAACTGAGAATAACCTAATCTTAAGCGAGTCCGAAAAGCGGGATCATATTTAATATCTTCTAAAACATTTGGAATTTCTTTTAACCAACGTTGTAAAACTGGGCTATCTTGTATAATTTCTGGTTTAAGATCAATGATTTGATCTTCTGTGGTTTGGCTTTTGGCTTGATGAGGAATTAAAAATAAAGATATTTCAAAAAAACAAATAAAAAATTTTTTTAATAAATTCATAAAAAAAATAATTAATCCTTTGAATGTAGGGTTTTGGTCAATAAACCCACTATTAACCCTCTATTTTAAATTTTAGACTGATTAGAGATCAACAAATTTAACCGCCGTTCCACTAGCTGCAACCATTAACATATTGCCGCCATTGCTAATACCTATTGATTCATAATCAATATCAACACTAATAATTGCATTAGCCCCTAATCTTTGTGCGGCATCAATCATTTCACGGATTGCAGTTTCTCTAGCCTGTCGTAAAGACTGTTCATAACCTCCAGAACGACCCCCAACAATATCACGAATTCCCGCAAAAAAATCTTTAAAAATATTCGCGCCTAAAATTGCTTCACCATTGACTAAACCGCAGTATTGAATAATTTTTTTACCTTCAATGGATGGCGATGTTGTGACAATCATTAATAAATACTCCTTTATTGTGTATTAAAAAAAGCGATTATCGAGATAAAACTGTAATCGTCCGACACCTAAATATAAACCTAATGGTTTTTCACCTGCTGGAAAAGCCGTGATCCCAAAAAGATAAACACCATCATTATCGGGATTGTGTGTCGGCACTATACCTATTGTAACGGTTTGTCCTGGTGGAACTGGGGGATCGAAAATCACAGTTACTAAATTTTGCTCTTGATCAAAGGTGGCACTTTTAATCGCTATTGCTTCCCCTTTTCGGCGAGGTGTTCCTGTAAAAGCAACGGTTTCATTAATGCGATATCTAATATTATCAAAACCTTGTCGTTGTTGAATCGTGACTTGTTGTAAAGGTTCACCGATATTAGAAGGTAAATCAATGGTTACATAATACTTTGCAATCCATACTCTAGCACTACTTTGAGTGGTGATCATATCTACCAAACGAGGGGCTTTTTCAAAACTACTTCGACCATCGGGAAATTGAACGGCAGCAGCAGGAATAGCTAGTAAACTTAAAATGCTAGTGAGTATAAACGCTTGTTTAAACATCGCTTTAGTCCAAGACTTTTATAGTCCACAATCTAACTTATGCTGTTAAAAACTGCTATCTTTTGCAACAAAGTCTAAAAAATGCGCCTCAGTAATGACGACGCATAGATTAGCTTATTTTTATACGATATTAGGCATAAGAAGCCGCTTTACGGGCTGCTGCTGCTTCATCAGGATGTATTCCCAAACGAGTCAGGTTTAAACGTCCTTTATTATCAATTTCGCGGACTTTTACCACAACTTCATCACCCACGGCTAATTCATCTTCGACTTTACCGACTCGTCCTTCGGCTAATTGGGAAATATGGATCATGCCTTCTTTTCCCGCCATAATCTCAACAAAAGCCCCAATTTGAATAATGCGAGTCACTCGACCTACATAAACCTCGCCTTCGTTGATGCGTCGAGTCATGTTGTAAATCAGTTTCTTGGCTTTATCAGCTTGATCGGCATCAATTGAAGCAATAGTAACGGTTCCATCATCATTAATATCGATTTTGGTTCCTGTTTGTTCTGTAATTCCTTTAATTGTTTTGCCACTGGGACCAATAACTAAACCGATCATTTCTGGATCGATCTTAATCGTGATCAGACGCGGTGCATAGGGCGATAGTTCGGTTCGAGGTTTTTCGATCGTACTGAGCATTTTTTCTAGAATATGAATGCGGGCGGGTAGGGCTTGATTAATGGCTTTAGCCACCGTATCCATCGATAACCCCGTGATTTTCATATCCATTTGCAGGGCGGTAATCCCTTCATCTGTCCCCGCGACTTTGAAATCCATATCGCCTAAAAAGTCTTCAATTCCTTGAATATCAGTCAAAATTCGGACTTCATCACCTTCTTTAATTAATCCCATTGCTGCACCGCTAACGGGTTTCAGGAGAGGTACACCTGCATCCATCAACGCCAAAGTAGAACCGCAGACAGAACCCATCGAGGTTGAACCATTAGAAGAAAGAACCTCAGAAACAACCCGCAAAACATAAGGAAACTGTTCTTGACTGGGTAATACAGGAACGATCGCACGTTCGGCTAATGCTCCATGTCCAATTTCTCGTCTTCCTGGTGAACGCATTGGACGGGTTTCACCGACGGAATAGGGCGGAAAGTTATAGTGATGTAAGTAGCGTTTTTCGTCTTCGGGATGGAGATCATCGCCTAAGTCTTGGGCATCCCCTGGGGTTCCCAAAGTGGCTAAGGAGAGAACCTGAGTCAACCCTCGGTTAAATAAACCGCTACCATGAACCCGTTTTGGTAATACTCCAACACGACAACTAATAGGACGAACTTGATCTAAAGCACGTCCATCAACTCGTACACCGTCATTGATGATCTGACTCCGCATCAGTTTTTTAGTCAGATCCTTGAATAATGTTGGTACAACTTTCGCGCTTTCGGTGGTGGCGACTTTGATGGGATCTTCTTCGGGAAGTTCTGCGATCGCTGCATTAACTAGAGTTTCTTTAACTTCGTCTAACGCTGCATCACGGGCGGGTTTATCGTAATCGTATTGTGAGAGAATCTTTTTGATTGATTCTGTGGCACGTTCACTAATAAACGCTTTTAATTCTTCATTTGCTTGGGGTTCTTCACTTTTTACTAATTCGATCCCCAACTCTTGCATTGCTTCGTATTGAGCCGTAATTAGATCTCGAACGGCTTCGTAACCAAAATCGATTGCTTCTATGATATCCTGTTCGGGTAGCTGATTGGCTCCTGCTTCGACCATGACAACCCCATCAGGACTACCGGCGACGACTAGATCTAGATCACCTTTGTTGATTTCATGATAAGTGGGATTAATGATAAAATCATCGCCAATTAAGCCAACACGTACCGCCGCCATTGGTCCAAAAAACGGAATTTTTGCTAAGATTGTGGCGATCGATGCTCCTGTCACTGCTAAAACATCGGGTGGTACTTCTTCATCCATTGATAGGGTGGTTGCTACGATTTGAATATCGTTTCGCAACCAATGGGGAAATAATGGACGTAGTGGGCGATCAATTAAACGACTAATCAAAATTGCCTTTTCTGGTGGGCGACCTTCCCGACGCAGAAAACCACCTGGAATACGACCGGCTGCGTACTGTCTTTCTTCATAATCTACGGTCAATGGTAAAAAATCAATCCCTTCACGACTTGGGGCTGATGTTGCGGTTACTAAAACTGCCGTATCTCCAGACTGAATTAGTACATTTCCTCCCGCTTGTGGGGCTAAGAGTCCTATCTTTAGCCGAATATCTCTTCCGTCAAAAGATATTGACTTATCAAATTCTTCCATTCAGATTATTATTCCTTTCTATCACTTTTCTCGTTCTGTGGCAATCCTAACATTTTTGGTGATAAATACGTCTATATTTTTTTAACTTTGTAATTTAATGAATATTTATACTTAGTTGGTTTTTAATCTAATCAGACTATAGCTATGATTTAATTGCAGAACAGAGTAAATATTTTTAAAACTTTATTTTATGAAATAAAGTCAAATTTGATATATAGTAGGGGTTTGGTCTCCAAAGCCTTTAAACTAACCTATCGAAGAGCGTACATTTCAAACTTCTTAATTTCTATGACCACTTACTGAGTATTTCTCAAATTAATTAAATACATCTATAGGGTTTGAAGACAAAACCCATACATTTTATCTGTACCTAAGAAAAATGCTATCTAATATGAGCAATATTTCTAGCTTAAATTTTCATTAGACTTCCTCTCTAACATCAATTTTTCCTGTTACCGCAGCAGATATTAAAGCAGTACGATATTCTTTTAAGTATTCGATGCTGGTTTGTGTTTTGTTGATAAGGTTGTCTATTTTTTGCGTTTGGATGTCGAGATATTCGGCTATTTTTTCTTGTTCTGCGAGAGGTGGAAGAACTGTTGGTAATTCGCCAAAACTTGTTTGATTGACATAAACTAAAGTTGTCGATGTCGCTACTAGCTCAAAATAGATTTTTGATGACGTTATAAAATATCTGAAAAACCAAATATCAATTTTTTGCTTGTTGGGTATGTAAGCTTGTAGTTGCTGATTAATAACAACAGGAATAAGATTAACAGAAGCTATACCAAAGTTACCAACGCAACTAGCAATAATACATTCTTTAGGCAAAACTTTAGAACCTGCTTGGAGTAATGCTGACTGGCTAACAAAATAACCAGAAAGTGATAGATTGATAGATGGTGATATAAGATTCTCCATTGTTATCCAGCGTACTCCATCAACCGTATTTAAATCGGGTTTGTTTCTTTGAGGAACAAATATAGAACTAATTAATTTAGCTTTACTAACAACCCAACTCTCAGGAATCATACCCAACCATTCAACCCCTGAATATTTCATGGGTACATCTGGGTTAAGTCCTTTCGTAACTGCATGACTAATAAGTGCTGTGCGTTTTTCTTGCAGAAGTTCGATTAAACGTTGTTTTTTATTGATTAGATTATCTATTTTCGTGGTTTCTTTGTCGAGAAATTGAGCGATTTTTTCTTGTTCGGAAAAGGGAGGAAGAGGAAATAAAGCATTAGTAATAGATGATTTTGATAGTCCAAAACGAGTCACCCCATTTGCTGCCACCCAAAATTGCTCTTTTAATCCAGATGCCGAAATAGCTCTAAAAAGATATTTACTGTATAATTTATTAGGATGAGGACGTATGTGAGCTAAATGATATCCACATAAAACATTATCTAAATCAGTTTCAACACAAGCAGGAATCGCTATATCATCCCAAGTTTCTGAATCTTTGGTTAATAAAACATCTCCTTTTTTTAATTCAAATCTTTTTTTCTGCTCTTTAGTAGCTGTTGCCTCCAGAAAATTTAATTTATTAGTTATATAATCGTTATAATAAACATCCACATAATTACAAAGTAAGACTTTTTCTTGATTAAGTTCGGTTTTTTTATCAACGTTACTTATATTTATTTCTGCCATTCGTTTTAATTTAAAAATATTCCAACCATCAGGAATCATCCCCAACCATTCAACACCAGAATTTTTATACTTAGGATATTGTTTCCATTGCTGAGAATCATTTCTCAAGTTCCCTCACTTAAGCCATCAATTCGACTCGACTCTTCTAAATGATAATGGGTTTGGAGACCAAACCCCTACATTTTATCTGTATTAATGAAATACATCTATAGGGTTTGAAGACCAAACCCCTACACTTTGTCAAAAGAGTCTATCAAATCGGATTTGGTATTACATATCAATTTAAAGCAAAATTTGTTCTAACTTTTATCTTCAATTATCCGTCCCTAATGCACCAGGAACACCGATTAAACTACGTTTGGGTGAACAGGTAATGATCATAATGAGTAAGGTGAGAATGTAGGGGGAGGCATTAAAGAGGTAATAATAAGAGTCTACACCAACGGCTTGTAAAGTTGGCCCGATCGCCTGCGCTCCCCCAAACAGTAACGACGCATAAAGACATTGAATGGGGTTCCAACGAGCAAAAATTACTAAAGCAACTGCCATTAAACCTTGTCCGCTAGAAATGCGCTCTGTCCAACTTCCTGGATAATATAGGGATAGATACGCGCCGCCAATTCCTGCTAAAAAACTTCCAGCAATAATACTAAGCATCCGTACTTTAAAGATGGATAAACCCATCGCTTTAGCTGCATCAGGGCTATCACCGACGGCACGAATAAACAAACCCCAACGAGTCGAACGGAAAAACCATTGCATCAAAGGTGCTAAAATAACGCCTACGACAAATAAGGGACAAACTTGTAAGGCACTTTTTAGCGCAGGAAGATTACTCCAATTGCCAAATTGCCAAGACGGTAAGGGAGGGGCGACGGGCTGAATAAAAGGTTTGCCAAAGAAAAAAGCGATACCACTACCAAAAATAATCATCGCAATACCAACAGCAACATCATTTACTCTTGGTTGTTGACATAGCCATCCATGAATTGCCCCTAAAACCATTCCCGATAGTCCCGCGACAATGACTCCTAACCAGGGTGAACCGGTAAGATAGGAAATTGCATAGGCACTCATCGCACCTGTTAAAAGTGTTCCTTCTAGCCCTAGGTTAATTTTGCCGCTTTTTTCTGTTAAACATTCTCCTAATGAGACGAATAAAAACGGCGCACTACCTCGTAAGGTTCCAGCTAGAATACCTAATGGAACACCCCACCATCCAATAGATTCGGCTGCCATGTGTGATTTCTCTCCTATACAGTAACGGTATTTGCTGGTTTTGGACGTTCGGTCTGTTCTTGGAAAATCGTAAATTTACCGTAAAGTGATTCACTATACAGCACGACTAGAAAAACAATGCCTTGAAAAACCAGAACAGTCGCATCGGGTAATTGATGGACTCGTTGTAAGATTCCACCACTGGCTAAAATCCCTCCTAGTAAAATAGAGACTAATGCGGCGGCTAAAGGGTTATGACGAGCGAAAAAGGCGACCAAAATTCCACCATAACCATAATTAGCATTGAGAGACTCATTAGCGCGACCGTGAACGGCGGCAACTTCTACCATTCCCGCTAAACCTGCACAGGAACCCGCTAGAAAACAAACCGCCATTGTGAGTTTACCAACGGGAATACCAGCTAAACGGGCGGCGCGAATATTTCCCCCGGCAGTTCTCGCAGCAAAACCAAAAGTAGTCCGTTGAATGAGAAAATAGGCGATCGCACAAGCAATCAACCCATAAATCAAGCCATAATGAACACGAGTCCCCGGAATCGTTCCTAACATATCAGCAGCATCTAAAGGATAGCTAGAGGGTTTATTGAGAGAACTTGGATCACGCATCGGCCCATTGACCAGTTGATTGAGAATGGCGATCGCAATATAATTCATCAGTAAGCTACTAATGGTTTCATTAACTGCCCGATAATGACGAAGTGCGCCGACTGCTCCTATCCATAAGCCCCCGGCAATCATTCCCCCTAAAGCCATTGCAATTTGTACGATCACAGAGGGTGCGGATGAAATGGCTAGACCCACAGAAACCGCCGCTAATCCCCCCAAAACGATCGCCCCTTCATTCCCGATAATCACGAGACCTAAACGGGCTGGTAGAGCCGTACACAAGGCACTGAGCATCAATGGACTCGCTCGTAATAGGGTGTTTTGCCAAGCACTCCCAGACCCAAAAGCGGCTTTATAAATCGAGGCATACACCGCCAAAGGATTCGCCCCAGCAAACCAGCAAAATAGGCCAAAGATAATTAGAGCAACCAGAATAGCAGCCAGAGGAATGACTATACTTTCTGATGTTTTGAGGAAATTTCGACGGTTACTTATCATAAAATATTCTATTTGTCAAGATATTTCATTGAAAATGACGTTTTTAGGTTAACTAATATTGCCAACAACACCCTCAACTAGCCAAGCCATTTTTTCTAGTTCTGGATCTTTTTGCGGGAAAGATTTACCAGAAGCGATGATCGTTGTTCCTTTGTTATTTTTGATTTCTCCGGTATAAATTACCATAGAGCCATCTGTAAGCTTGGCTTTAGCTGCATCGCCATCTTTTTTCGCAGCATCATTAACCGCAGGACCATAAGGAGAAAGTGCCAAGAATTTTTCTTTAAAACCACCGCGAACGACATGAGGAATTCCGCCATCCATCAAGGTTTTACCCGATTGAAACATTTCGACGTACTGAGTATAAATACTTGTCCAATCCCATTCAGCGCCTGTTAGATAGCCTTTGGGTGCTAAGGCTGCTTGATTAGCATGATAGCCTGTGGAGTAAATCCCTCGTTTTTCGGCTGTCTCGATAATTACTTTTGGGCTATCTACGTGACAGGTGAGTACATCAATTCCTTGATCTACCATACTATTAGCCGCTTCAGCTTCTTTGACTGGAACTGACCAATCACCTGTAAAAATCACTTGAGTGGTAATATCGGGTTTAATGCTTCGTGCGCCGAGAGTATAGCTGTTAATATTTCTTAAAACTTGGGGAATTGGTTTAGCCGCAATAAAACCTAACTTATTAGATTTTGACATATGAGCCGCGACGATTCCTGCAACATATTGCGCTTCATCGATATAACCGTAATAACTACCGATATTTTTCGGGGTTACGCCTTCTTGATAAAGTCCCCCTGCATGGAGGAATTGTACTTCGGGAAATTCTTGAGCCATTTTTAGGACGTGAGGGTCAAAATAGCCAAAAGAAGTCGGAAAAAGATATTTAGCCCCATCTTGTTCGATCATACTCCGCATAGCTTCTTGTACCTCGTTGGTTTCGGGTACATTTGCTTGCTCAACTACTTTCACACCTGGTAATTTGGCAATTCCCGCCGCCCCTTGTGCGTGTGCTTGATTATAACCAAAGTCATCTTTTGGCCCAACATAGAGAAATCCGACTACAATCTCACTAGGGCTTGCTGTTGGACTAGCATTAGTTTGATTAGTTTGAGAGGTTGTATTTTCAGCATTTTTACTGCATCCAGTTGTTAGTTTAGAAGTTACACCAAAGGCAGTTGCTCCGAGTATGCCTCGAATAATTTGACGACGCGATAGATTAAATGTTTTTCTGTATCTCATTTTTTCTGTTTTTTTCCTTTTAAAAACGATGTTGATGGATGAATAAATTAATTATTTTTATCCTGTTTTCCATCCCTCGAATGCTTGAATAATATCAGTAGAATGAGCCGTCCAACCCACGATACCACCTTGAGCGCGTACCATTTCTAGTGTGGCTTGTTTAAATTGTGGGAAATAACTTTCTGTTCCATCTTCAACTAATAAACATTCATAACCGCGATCATTTGCTTCTCTCATGGTTGTTTGCACACAAACTTCTGTGGTTACTCCAGTAATAATTAGATGAGTAATTTGTTTTTCTTGTAATTGTTCCTGTAAGCTTGTTGCATAAAACGCCCCTTTACCAGGCTTATTAATGACGATTTCTGTATCTTTCGGCTGTAATTCAGGAATAATATTATTACCCATTTCACCTAATATTAGAATTCGTCCCATCGTTCCCATATCGCCAATTTTCAGTGAGCCTTTACCCCGTTCTAATTTAGCGGGAGGACAATCGGATAAATCGGGTTTGTGACCTTCGATTGTATGAAAAACGGGTAATTGATTAGCGCGAAATACTTCTAATAACTTCTGAACGGTGGGAATAATCGATCGCAATAGGCTAACATCATTCCCTAATGCTTCGCCAAAACCGCCAGATTCTAGAAAATCTCGCTGCATATCAATAATTATTAAAGCTACTTTTCCATTACTCGGAAGTTCGTAATCGTAAGGTTGCGCTTGAATTGATCCCATCATCTCTAATGTCCTGCCATGCGCTGACCGATTGTTGTAAAATCAGCCTCATCTATGTTACTTTCATAGACAAATTGTCCATCACTGATGACGAAAATACGATCGCTTAATTTCAGTAATTCGTCTAAATCCTCACTCACGAGTAACACAGCAACCCCTCGGTTTCTCGCTTCAATAATGGCACTATGTATAAAATCCACTGCGGCAAAATCCAGACCAAAACAGGGATTTGCAGCAATCAAAAGATCAATTCTATCAGCCGATAATTCTCTTGCTAACACCGCCCTTTGTACATTTCCCCCAGAAAGATGACTTATTGGGGTATCGGGTGACGGCGTTTTTACTGAAAACTGTTTGATTAAACCGATGGCAGCTTGACGAATTGCTTGGAGAATGAGTAAAAATCCTTTAGATTGGGGGGGACGATCAAATGTTCTTAGTGCCATGTTTTCCGAGACACTCATATGAGGTACACAGGCATTGCGTAGGGGTTCTTCGGGTAAGGCAAATACATGATGTTTGGCGATTTCTTTACGGGTTGCTTGATAGACTTCACCATGTACGAGCATTTGTCCCCCTGTTGCTGGACGTTGCCCCGCTAAGACTTCGACCAATTCTCGTTGACCATTGCCACTAATTCCCGCAATTCCGACAATTTCGCCTTGATTAATTTTTAAATTGACTCCTTTAACCGCACTTAGACCGTTATCCTTGTTCGCTTGTAGTTCCTTAATTTCTAATACGGGTGTTGTTGCCGTTGAGGTTGTTTTATTGACGGGTTGCGGTTGACGTTTTTCGCCCATCATCATCTCAGCCATATCCGAAATGGTTAAATCTTTAACTAAACCATTTCCCGCAAACTTACCCTTTCTTAATACGGTAATTTCATCAACAAAAGCCATTACTTCTCGGAATTTATGGCTAATCATCAATACGCTTAATTTTCCGTCTGTTACTTGTTCGCGCAGTAGTCCTAATACTTCGTCAGCTTCTTGGGGAGTGAGTACCGATGTTGGCTCGTCTAAAATTAAAATGCTACTTTTTAAATATAGTTGCTTCAAGATTTCTAGTTTTTGTTTTTGTCCTGCCGCTAATTGAGCAATGGGAAGATTGAGGGGAACTTGAAAGGGCGAGGTTTTCATAAAGGCGGTTAATGCCTCATATTCTTTGTTCCAGTTGATCATATTAGTACTATCAAAACGGGAAAGTACTAAGTTTTCGGCAACGGTCATCGAGGGAACTGAGGTAAAGTGTTGATATACCATGCCAATTCCGTATTGATGAGCATCACGGGGACTATGAATCGTTTTTTCTTGTTGATCAATAAGAATTTGTCCTTCGGTGGCGGTGTAAAATCCCATAATACATTTGACTAGGGTACTTTTGCCCGCGCCATTTTCCCCTAGTAGTGCATGAAAACTACCGGGTTTTATTTTCATTGAAACATGATCCAAAGCGACTAAAGAACCGAATCGTTTGCTCATATTGACGACTTCGAGTTCGGAGGGTGTTTCTATTTGTACTGATGTGCGTATTGTTGCCGTGTCCATCGATTAATAGTGCATATTTAGGTTAATTTGTCAAGATTTGCGTTTAATGTCTAAAAAAATTTAATTTTGTGTTCTGTATACCAAGTAGTGACTCATAGCTTGACAAATTTATCGATCGCATTGAGTATCACAAATTACTTTTTTTGTTAAGTTTTTTGTGCATTTGTGTGTTTATCCCAAATTCGCCCTTACAGACGCTTCATAGTGCGTCCCGACAAATTCATGTAGGGGCTTAGTTTCCAAGCCCAGTCATATATAGGGTAGAAAGACCAATCTCGTACAATCAGAGCATAAGGGGATATTCATAACGGATTTAATATTACCTGTGTTTTTACGGTGTGATCTTGAACACAGGTTGCTGGTGATCTCGATCGCTGCGAATCAAGTAAATAAACGATTAGATGAAAGAAGATTGTTGAAGAATTACTTAATGCAGTAGAAAATTATTTATCTACCACAAAAAAAATAATTTGTCAATAGTTCCCTTTGGAGAATAATCATGACATTTACCGAACGTACAGGAACATCTAACCCCTTTAATGGCATCGATGTGGGGACTTGGAGTTCGCCCACCTTAGCTGACATTGACTCGGATGGGGATCTTGATGCCGTTGTTGGAGAAAGATACGGCACGCTCAAATACTATCAGAATACAGGGACAGCCCTAGCTCCAGTCTACACGGTGCAAATAGGAACATCTAACCCCTTTAATGGCATTGATGTGGGTTCTTTGAGCGAGCCCACCTTTGCTGACATTGACTCGGACGGGGATCTTGATGCGGTTGTTGGAGAAAGATACGGCACGCTCAAATACTATCAGAATACAGGGACGGCACTTGCTCCGGTCTACACGGTGCAAACAGGAACATCTAACCCCTTTAATACCATCTATGTGGGTTTGTTTAGTTCGCCCACCTTTGCTGATCTTGACTCGGACGGGGATCTTGATGCGGTTGTTGGAGAAAAATACGGCACGCTCAAATACTATAAGAATACAGGGACGGCACTTGCTCCAGTCTACACGGAGCAAACAGGGACATCTAACCCCTTTAATGGCATCGATGTGGGGTCTTATAGCAAGCCCACCTTTGCTGACATTGACTCGGACGGGGATCTTGATGCGGTTGTTGGAGCACTTGACGGCACGCTCAAATACTATAAGAATACAGGGACGGCACTTGCTCCAGTCTACACCTTGCAAACAGGAACATCTAACCCCTTTAATGGCATCGATGTGGGGTCTTATAGCAAGCCCACCTTTGCTGACATTGACTCGGACGGCGATCTTGATGCCGTTGTTGGAGAAGCTAACGGCATCCTGAAATACTTCGAGAACATTCCAACCCCAAAACCCGTAAACTTCACCCAACCTCCTACCAGTCCTTTTAAGTAACAATGCATAATTAATTGTATATTTGTGGTAAGCTTTTAGTGGCTCTAGTTGTTGCTAGTAGGTAAAAATT
>NZ_PXOH01000006.1 GCF_003007785.1 Aphanothece hegewaldii CCALA 016
AACGATTCTAAGCCAACGTCTAAACCGATAGCTTTTCCTGTTGGTTCAGTATCGATTTTTAAGTCAACTGATAGAATAAATTGGCAATAGTACCCATCAGCTTTACGGACTAATCTAACTCGCTTAATTGACTCAACTGGATAAAAGTGCAAGTCATGTGAGCCAACAAGCCTAAGCCGTCCGATACTTTTTTTATCAGTAAAGGTGATAGCTTTTCGAGTTTGCTTATCCAGTTGCCAGCCAGTCGTTTTATATTCAACTGATCTACAATTCTTTTTAAAAACTGGATATCCTTTCTTGCCTGGAACTTTCTTCTTGCAGTTATCATAAAACCTAGAAATAGCTGACCATGCTCTTTCTGCACTTGATTGTCTAGCTTGAGAGTTTAGTCTGTTAGCAAAGTCAAAGTCGTGAGCTAATACACGACAATATTTATTAAGGTCATACTTGTTGATTTCTTTGTTGTCCATCCAATATAGTAAACACTTATTTTGGATGAACTGAGCCGTCCTGATCGCCTCGTCTATTGCTGTGTATTGATGTTTTTTTGCTCTGACTTTAAACTCTAAGACTAACATTTATGCTAACCTCCTCAGCATAGACTTAGTTTAGCACAAAACTATTTAAGTAGCACGATCTTAAAAGATATTGCTACGCTGTTAATATGTTGGTCGGGTTTCAACGAATCCGTCAATTTTAGTTAGTATCTTTATAGAAAAATTTGACGGGGGTATTCACCCGACATTCTAGATAAATCTTACAGTCAGTACACTTTTCTCTAGCATATACCTAAAAATCAACTTAGATTCACAATCCGTTGTGACTCGCGGTAAACTCCTTAAAAATGCCAGAATAAGAAGAGACGATCGCTAATTATATGGAAACTCCTATGTCATTAAACGCCCCATCCCTAAGCGGAGACGAAATACGCCAAAAATTCTTAGACTTTTTTAGCAAACGACAACATCAAATCTTACCCAGTGCCTCACTCGTACCAGAAGACCCGACCGTATTACTCACTATAGCGGGAATGCTGCCCTTTAAACCCATTTTCCTCGGACAGAAAAAAGCCGACTATCCTCGCGCTACCACATCTCAAAAGTGTATCCGTACTAATGATATTGAAAATGTTGGACGCACTGCTAGACATCATACCTTTTTCGAGATGTTGGGTAATTTTAGCTTTGGAGACTATTTTAAAGAACAAGCGATCGCATGGGCGTGGGAACTTTCTACCAAAACCTTTGGACTACCCCCAGAACGCATTATAGTTAGTGTGTTTGAAAACGACGATGATGCTTTTGCCATTTGGCGAGATAAAATCGGTATAAGCGCCCATCGAATACAACGTATGGGTGAAGATGATAACTTTTGGGTATCTGGTCCGACGGGTCCTTGTGGCCCATGTTCGGAATTATACTATGATTTCCATCCCGAACTCGGAGACGAAAAAATCGATCTAGAAGATGATAGTCGTTTTATTGAGTTCTATAACTTGGTTTTCATGCAGTATAACCGAGATATCGACGGTAATTTAACTCCTTTGGCTAATCAAAATATTGATACAGGAATGGGGTTAGAACGGATGGCGCAAATCCTCCAAAAAGTCCCGAATAACTACGAAACTGATCTTATTTACCCGATTATCCAAACAGCAGCCGAAATAGCAGGAATAGACTACAGCAAAGCTGACGAAAAAACCAAAATATCATTAAAAGTCATTGGGGATCATGTTCGTTCAGTAGTTCATATGCTCGCTGATGGAATTACAGCCTCTAACTTCGGACGGGGTTATATTTTGCGTCGTCTCATTCGTCGCGTCATCCGTCATGGTCGCTTACTGGGAATAGAAGGGGTTTTTACACCAAAAGTTGCCGAAACAGCGATCGCACTTGCCGAGAAAATCTATCCAAATGTTAGAGCAAAAGAGATTAATATTATCGCAGACTTGCAACGGGAAGAAGAAGCTTTCTTAAAAACCCTCGAACGTGGGGAAAAACTTCTCGCAGAAATTATCGAGAAAAGCCAAAATAAACAGATTTCTGGTGTAGATGCTTTTACCCTTTATGATACCTTTGGTTTTCCATTGGAACTGACCCAAGAAATCGCTTCAGAACAGGGTATAACGGTCGATACGGTAGCCTTCGACGAAGAAATGAAAAAACAGCAGGAAAGATCAAAAGCGGCTCACGAGACGATAGATTTGACCGTACAAGGCAGCTTGGATCAACTAGCAGAACATATTCAAGCAACCGAATTTTTAGGTTATGACACAGCACAAACTCAAGCTAGAATTGAAGTCCTCTTAGTAGAAGGAAAAACGGTAGAATCAGCCGAAGCGGGAGAAAAAGTCCAAGTTATCTTAAATAAAACCCCATTTTATGCCGAATCTGGCGGGCAAATCGGCGATAAAGGTTATTTGACGGGAGATAATCTCTTAATTCGAGTTGAAGATGTAAAAAAAGAATCTAGCTTTTTTGTGCATTTTGGACGTATTGAAAGAGGAACTGTAACTCAAGGTGATATCGTTAGCGCACAAATAGATCGCGCTTGTCGTCGTCGCTTACAAGCCCATCATACCGCAACACATCTATTACAAGCCGCACTAAAAAAAATTGTTGATGAGTCGATTTCTCAAGCAGGTTCTTTAGTCGATTTTGACCGTCTAAGATTTGATTTTAACTGTTCGCGTCCCGTTACCGCACAAGAATTACAACAAATCGAAGAACAGATTAATACATGGATTGCTGAAGCTTATGATACCCATATTTCTACTATGGCACTAGAGGACGCAAAAGCCAAAGGTGCAGTAGCTATGTTTGGTGAAAAGTATAGCGCGGAAGTTCGGGTAATTGATGTTCCTGGTGTATCGATGGAGTTGTGTGGGGGAACTCACGTCAAAAATACCGCCGAAATTGGACTATTTAAGATTATGTCAGAAGCGGGTATATCTTCGGGTGTACGACGCATTGAAGCAGTTGCAGGGCCAGCTATTTTAGAATATCTCAATGTACGCGAAGTAGTAGTGAAAGATTTGTGCGATCGCTTTAAAGTCAAACCCGAAGAAATCAGCGATCGAATTACTACTTTACAGTCTGAACTCAAAACCACACAAAAGCAAGCCGAAACCTTGAAACAAGAATTAGCGATCGCACTTTCAGAACAACTTTTAGAACAAGCTGAAACAGTGGGAGAATTTAAAGTATTAGTCTCTCAAATAGATGGGGCTGATGCTAATTCTCTCATGAGTGCTGCCGAAAGATTACAACAAAAAATCGGCGAAGGTGGCGTAATTTTAGGATCTGCTGTAGACGGTAAAGTTAGTTTAGTCGCTGCATTTAGTCCAAAAATAGTCAAAGACAAAAAATTACAAGCAGGTAAATTTATTGGTGAAATCGCTAAAATTTGTGGTGGTGGTGGCGGTGGTCGTCCTAATTTAGCACAAGCCGGCGGACGCGATCCAAGTAAATTAAAAGAAGCTTTAACAACTGCCAAAAAACAGTTATTAGAAAGCTTGTAGAATTACCTAATATTGTAGGGGAACGGGTTCAGTATGAAAGTTGATATGACTGTTTTACTGTTTACTGTTTACTAAACCAAACCCCTACTTTCCCATCAAAAATTCTCATCTAAAAGAACTACACACTAATCAAACTAAAGTGAGAGCCATAATTCCAGACGATCGCTCAAACTAAGGAATAAGTGCAAAACGACTAACTAAATTTTAGATGAGGTAAGCGATCATGAAATCTTCAAAATTATCCAAATCTTTACGCATCGGTGTAGTTGCAACTGCTATTTCTACTTTACCGATGATTATGCCTGTATCTGCTCAAACTTCCCCTACTGTACCCGATAGCAATACACCAGGGGCGACAAACGATACCACCACAGATACCACGACTACAAACACCTATCGTGACGATGATGGTTTTGACTGGGGTTGGTTAGGTTTACTGGGTCTAATTGGTTTAGCAGGACTCAAACGCAAACCCGAAGATAACACCTCTCGCCGTGATTATACAACCGATCCCACCACAACGACTCGTACTGATTATCGATAGACTATTTTCCGATAAAAAAAATAGTTCGTATGCGAAATAAATTAAGGAGTCTTTAATAATGGAAATTACGACCAATAAAGACAATTTCCCCGTACCAGAAAAAGTGGGACAAATGGGTGAGACTGAGCGCTGGAGTTCTTTAATTACGGGTGGTAGTCTTGTACTACTCGGATTAAAACAAGGTTCTCTAAGAGGTGCATTAATGGCCTTGGCAGGTGGTGGCTTAGTTTATCATGGTACTGCGGGACAAAAAGGCATCAAAGATCAAATTACTGATTCTAATGAGTCTGGAAGTATTAAAGTTGAAAAAACTGTAACCATCTTTAATAAATCGCCAGAAGAACTTTATCAAGTGTGGCGTAACTTTGAAAACCTACCCAATTTTATGAAATATCTAAAATCGGTACAGGTTATTGATGGAACTCGTTCCCACTGGGTAGCAGATGCACCACTTGATCAGAGCGTCGAATGGGATGCCGAAATGATTCAAGATCGGCCAAATGAACTAATTGCCTGGTCTTCAGTAGAAGGCGCGGACGTTGAAAACTCAGGGTTTGTTCGCTTTCAAAAAGGGCCACAAGGTCGAGGAACTGAAGTCAAAGTTGTTATGGAATATAATCCCCCAGGTGGTGTTATTGGTGCAAACTTGGCAAAATTATTCGGCAAAGAACCTGAACAGTTAATTGGTGCTTCATTAAGACATTTCAAAATGTTGATGGAAGCGGGTGAAATAGCCACAACCGAGGGACAACCTTCGGGTCGCCAAGGAGACAAATAAACAATGAAAGCTGTATGCTGGCATGGCGCGATGGATATGCGGGTGGAAACTGTACCCGATCCAACCATTCTTAACCCACGAGATGCCATTATTAAGATTACATCTACCGCAATTTGTGGCTCAGATCTACACATCTATGATGGCTTTATTCCATCCATGAAAGCTGGTGATATTATGGGTCACGAGTTTATGGGTGAAGTGGTAGAAGTGGGGCCGAAGGTAAACAACCTGAAAAAAGGCGATCGCGTCGTGGTTCCTTTTCCCATCTCTTGTGGACAATGTTTCTTTTGTAACCGAGATTTATGGTCATTGTGCGATAATTCTAATCCTGCTAGTAATGCTGGTGTAATTGAAAAGCTCTATGGCCATTCTCCGGCGGCACTCTTTGGCTATTCTCACTTTTTCGGGGGATATGCGGGTGGACAAGCTGAGTATGCACGTGTACCCTTTGCTGATGTTGGCCCGATTAAAGTTCCTGATGGACTCACTGACGATCAAGTGCTATTCTTGAGTGATATTTTGCCTACGGGTTATATGGCAGCCGAAAACTGCAATATTCAGCCCGGAGATATTGTAGCCATTTGGGGTTGCGGCCCAGTGGGTCAGTTTGCCATTAAGAGTGCATTTTTACTCGGTGCAGAAAGGGTTATTGCTATCGATCGTTTTCCCGAACGTCTCAAAATGGCTCAGGAAATGAGCGGAGCAGAAATCCTAAACTATGAAGAAATAGACGTGGGAGAAGCTTTAAGGGAAATGACCGGAGGACGCGGACCGGATGCTTGTCTTGATGCCGTAGGTCTCGAAGCTCATGGCATGGGTCTAGAAGGATTATATGATAAAGTGATGCAAGCTGTACGCATGGAAACCGATCGCCCTAATGTGTTGCGTCAAGCGATCGTCGCCTGTCGTAAGGGTGGAACCGTTTCCTTAGCGGGGGTTTATGGCGGGTTTATCGACAAAGTACCAATGGGTGCAGCGTTTAATAAAGGTTTAACCCTGAAAATGGGACAGACGCACGTTCATAAATATTTGCGTCCTTTATTAGAAAAAATCCAAAACGGCGATATCGATCCGTCTTATATTATTTCCCATCGTCTACCTCTTGAAGATGCCCCAAGAGCCTATGACATCTTTAAAAATAAAAAAGAAAACTGTACAAAAGTCGTTCTTAAACCTTGACAAAACATTAAAGACGTGCTAAAGAGGGTTTTTGAGAAACGAAATATTGTAAATGACCCACACTGAAGACAGAACCGCCAGTGTGGGATAATTTTAATTAATCGATTCCGAGTCGCTTGCCTCGCTTGTACTGCATATATGCAGCAAAGAATAAGCCAGTCAGGGTAATAAAGATTAAGCCTAAAGCAATCCCCAGGGTTAAGGGTTCAATCATGATCGTGTCTCCTTGTTGCTCAAACATCAGTCCTGTATTTTATCCTACTGGACAACGCCCCCAAAACAAAAATTTAAAGTAACGATTTTGAGATAAATCTACACAAAAATATGATCTTTGAGACAAAACTGTAACATCAAATTAATGAAACTAGATTTTTACGCCCTTATCGTTGCAAAATGTAAAGAGATCATGATTAAACGTTAAATAATCTGTGGATAGTCAGCTAACTGGATCTAAAATAGTACTGCATCGTCTTCTTTTGGGGGTGATGACAGCTTTGTTACTCACCTTTACCATTGCTTTAGTTTTATATTTCCATCAAATTTCCGATCCTTATATTCGAGAAGTATTATCTTTATCTGGAGATATAGAGCGAGGTTCCGACATTTTTCAGATTAACTGTGCTGTTTGTCATGGGATCAAAGCTGATGGTAGTGTTGGCCCTAGTCTACACCACGTCTCAAAACGAAAATCGAGAGTTAGTCTGATTAATCAAGTCGTTAGCGGGAAAACGCCACCGATGCCTAAATTTCAGCCCACTTCTCAAGATATGACAGATTTATTAAGTTACTTGGAAAATTTATAAATCCTCAAATGGGATCTGGAAAAAAGATCGCAACTGTGCCTATAATTATCCAGAACTTTGTCACAAAAGTACCCCATGTTAGATTGTATTATTATTGGTGCTGGCCCTGCTGGAGCAACCGCAGCATATCACTTAGCTAAAAAAGGACGTTCTGTAATCGTTTTAGATAAAGCAAGTCTACCCCGTCATAAACCTTGTGGTGGCGGTGTTTCACCTGCAATTAAAAAATGGTTTGACTTTGATTTTACGCCCGTTATTAGTAATACAATCAATACAGTTCGCTACACTTGGAAACATGGCGATCCCGTTGATGCCGATTTGAGTATGCTAGATCCCATGTGGATGGTAAAACGAGATGAGTTTGATCAATTTTTGTGTCAGCAAGCTCAATCAGTAGGCGCACAGATCAAAGATAATACAGAAGTAACAGCGATCGCTTTTCAAGGTGATCACTGGCAAGTTACCACCCCCAACGAAATCTATCAAACAAAATATCTCATTGCTGCCGATGGAGTAAAAGGAAAAACCGCGCAATGGTTAGGGTTTCCTTCAAGAGAAAATAGTATAGGGGCAACACTAGAAGTTAAAACCGCTATACCTGAAACTAAACTGCATACGGCTTCTTTTGATTTTGGTTCCCTCAAAAATGGCTATATTTGGAACTTTCCTAAAGCGGATGGTTATACAATTAGCGCAGCACATTTTAAAGGAAAAGTCAAGACTGAAGAACTTAAAAAACAACTTTTTAATTATGCGTCGGCATCGGGTATCGATACATCTAACGCGCAATATTACGAATATCCTCTAGCAGTTTGGACAGAAAAACCAATCCTACACACGCGTCAAGCATTAGTAGCCGGTGAAGCAGCAGGAATTTTAGATCCTCTGATTGGAGAAGGGATCAGACCGTCTATTCTAACAGGAGTGAGAGCCGCCGAAGCGATCGATCAAGCTTTAGCTGGAGATGCAAAAGCCTTAGCTAGATACACCGATATTATTGATGCTGACTGGGGCGTAGATATGGTTTTAGCGCAACGTCTAGCAGGATTATTCTATCAGTTTACCCAGATTGCCTACAAAGTTGGGGTCAAGCGTCCCGCAGCCGGGCAAATTATGGGTAAAATTCTGTGTGGAAAACTACGATATAGTGATGTCGTCGAACAAGCCATGCAAAGACTAAAAAAATCTTTAATACCCGGTTTTGGTCGATAACAAAGGGCTGTGGAGGCGACTGGCGAACCGCCTATAAGCCCTAGTTGTAAAAAACGCCAGTGAAGACGGGGTAAGACACAGGAGCAACCCAAGCACTTGGAAAGTGAAATAGAAATCTCGTGACTGAGCGTCATGAGAGGTTCAAGATAACTAGCTTATCCAGCCTCTTCTTTAGCTTTTTTTTCAAAGACATTAATTCCTGCTCCTTCTAACTCTACTATTCCATCAGGGGCGATCGCTACGATTTTTCCAGACAAGACAGCTATCCAACTAGAAAAACTCTCCATTTTTTCGACTTGTTTGGTTAGGTTTTTCCGAGCAATTTGAGCTTTAACAACGATGCCGTTTTCTCCAGTTATTTGAAGATTAACGGTTTTTCCTATATTAGATATTTCTGGCTTTTCGCTAAATTTGATAGTGAGTTCGGGGGTTTTACCATTGAGCATGATGATTTGCTCCTCAACTTGGGTTGTGATTGACTGCTCGGACTTTTTAAATGATTTAGAAGCTTGCTCCGGCTTTTGGGCGGTTTCTTCTAGGGGAACCTTACAAGGTTTGCGATAATGAGGGATCTTCTCAGTCGGAGAAGCGAGATCCTCTTTCCACAAAAAACAGTTTCTTACAGAGTCAAACTTAAATAATCCTTGTATAAAATACCGTTTCCCTTGTTCAGTCGCTTTAGGATTAAACCTAAAAGGCTTATAATCCTCGCGCTTCATGAGAATGGGCAGGTGAGTCGCCTTGTATTTACCCGTTGGATCATTGGCGATGTAATTTCGATATACCGTGATCACTGGGGCTTTTGATTGAGGGACAAATTGCCACACTCCCTTAAGCGTAAATTGGTTGACTTTTTCGGTTGGTGGTAGATCTTTTCTCCAAGCGATAATCTGCCATCCTTGTAAGGCTAAAGGATGTTGAGGTGACATAAATGTTTTTGGGTAAACCTTGAGATAGATTGACCCTTCTTTGTGTTCCTCTAAAAACCGCATGAAGGAACGAAACTGCTTTGGTTCCACCCATCCTCTATATTCTTGAGATGAGTCTTCGGCCGCACCACGTGCCTTTGGCAAGGTAATGACGAGTCTTTTATCCACCAGCTTAACTGTATCCGCTTCGATCATGCCGATCGCCTGAAAAAATACAGGTTGTTCTTCTCCCGTTGTTTCGGGTTCAGATGCAGTTTGGGGCGGGGCTTCATCTTGGGGCTTTGTAACTATTTCCTCTTTGGGTTCTACCTGAACAGGTTCAACTGCTTTCTGTTTTTTAACTGAGACAATTTTCAATGACATTGTTGTCCATTGGTCATGGGTGAAGTTAATTCTATTGAATTCTACTGAATTAATGAGATCTTAGCTGACAACTCCCTCTGTTAGCTCAGGTTTTTCATAATTTTTCAAAACTGAGGTTTCACGATCGCATTTCCATTTCCTCAATTGGTGCTTCAACGCACTCAGATGTTATTGTCGCTTACAGGAAACTCATAATCGCTTTAGCCGCCGCTTCGCCCGTCCGTACTGCACCGTCGAAAAAACCAGGCCAACGCTCGGCCATCTCTGTACCTGCCCAGTAAATACGTCCTACTGGGGCTGTAAGGGCTTCACCGAAGCTTGTCCATACACCCGGTGGCATAAAGGCTGCATATCCTCCACCTGCCCAAGGATCGCTAGGCCAGTCAACTTCATCATAGGTAGATGGGGACAAAGCCTCATCACCGAAATAGATTGCTAAATCGGAAAGGACAGCCGCACGACGATCGCTATCACTCATTGATCGCCAATCTCTATAGCGATCGCCTACGACAAAAGTGGCAATTACTCCCACCCCAGTTTCGGGATCAGAACTATCGGCACAAAGTTCTATCCATTTACAGTTACCTAGACCAATTCCTGCAAGTCCCTTATCTCGCCAGAATGGACGATCGTAAGAAATCAAAATTTTAGCACAGCATCCCATCGGGACTCGTTGGGTGAGTTGTTCTCGTAAAGGTGGCATCGGCGGATCGTAGATAATTCGACCTGCAAGATGTGGCGGCATCGCAACAATAGTAAACTTTGCAGTAAAGCGGCTTTTGAGTGTTTCAACTTCGACCCCTGCTTGATCGTGACAAATGCGTAAGACTGGTTCTCTTAAACGAATTCGAGTCCCCAACTCAGTAGCGATCTTTTCTGGTATTTGCCCGGCCCCACCATGCAGCAGTTCTGCTTCAGGATGTTCCGACTGCGGGGCACAGTTATTTCCCCAGAGAACGTGCAACAACGAGACTTGACTAGGTTCTGCTGGCCCAAGGTAGCCAACTGCGCGACTCATGTATGAAAAGTACCAGCGTCCGAAAGCGGTAAGAGTGTTTTCCTCGATCCATTGGATGAATGTTTGGCTGTCTAGTTTTTGATTTTGGCGATCGCGGCGTGGGTGTCCAGATGGCAACTCTTTTGTTAGTGTCTCAAAACGCTCCCAAGCATCCATTGCATCGCGCCATTCTTCCTCACTGATACTAGGGGGCTCACCTTCGGGGAAGCCTTGGAAAAAACCATCGAACTCGTAGCGTTTTCCATCGAATATCAGCACTTTTCGTCCTTCGGCTGGAGAGGGAAAGCGACGCACTCCATACTCGTCGAGTAGAGCGAGGAAACGATCTTGAGTCGGGCCAACCCATTGACCACCCCTGTCGATCCACTGCTTGGATGGTAGATACTGACCGTACATCCGTCCCCCAAAGCGATCTTGTGCTTCGATGACCAAAACATTGTGACCCGATCGATGTATATTACGTGCTGCAACGAGTCCAGCTAGTCCCGCACCGACGACTATGCAATCATAAACAATTGGGTTTGAAATTGACATAATTAAAGTTTTTATTGTTAACTTTTAAATTTTAAAAAAATATAATTAATGACGAGCGTGGAATTGTCAGATTAACTTTTTAGGTAGGTAAAACGATTGTAGTATACCTAAAAATTACATCAAATAACAATAATTATTGTAAAGAACGATTTGTAAAGCTTTACTTGCAAATTAATCAGTCAACGCTAATATTAAATAATTAATTGATCTCTTATTGTTAGATAATTTTAATAAAACAAATAGTAATAGCACGAATCACAGTAAATATTAATGGAATAAAAAGGACATAAAAACGTGAGTTATAATTATCAAAAACAAGCAGACACAAGTAAAGTTAATATTTCTTTTATTATTTTGATTGCTGGTGCGGCTGCTTTGGGAGGCTTTTTATTCGGTTTTGATACCGCTATTGTTAACGGTGCAGTCCAAGCTATACAGGTCGCATTTCAGGCTAGTCCTCTCTTAGTTGGCTTGGCCATTTCGGGTGCTTTGCTCGGCTCGGCGATCGGTGCTTTCTTCGCTGGACAACTGGCCGATCGCTTCGGACGAATCAAAGTTATGTTAATAGCGGCGATTTTTTTTGCTCTAAGTTCTGTTGGCTCTGGTTTCCCCTTTACCATCTATGATTTTATCGCTTGGCGTTTGCTAGGAGGATTAGGGGTAGGTCTTGCCAGTGTCATCGCACCCGCTTATATTGCCGAATGCTCTCCGGCTGATCTACGAGGAAGATTAGGCTCACTTCAGCAGTTGGCGATCGTGGTGGGAATTTTTGTGGCTTTGCTCTGTAGCTTTTTTATTACGGTGGCGGCGGGTTCAGCAGAAAACCCTTGGCTATTAGGTATTCCTGCCTGGCGTTGGATGTTTTTAACAGAAGCTCTGCCATCTGTACTATATGGAATAGCGGCTCTGAACATTCCCGAATCACCTCGCTACTTAATCGCGCAGGGTCGAGACTCTGAAGCTGAGGCTGTTTTGAGCAAGATTGAAGGCGGAGATCTTGGAGCTAGAGTAGAAGAGATTCGACAAACAACGCTAATGGGTCACAAACCCCGATTTTCCGATCTTTTGAGCAGAAGAAGCGGACTATTACCGATCGTCTGGGTGGGTATGGGGTTATCTGCCCTACAACAGTTTGTCGGTATTAATGTGATCTTTTATTACAGTAGTGTTTTATGGCGCTCGGTCGGATTTTCTGAAGAGGATTCCCTTATTATTACGGTGATTACAGGTGTTATTAACATTTTTACGACCTTAATTGCGATCGCCTATGTCGATAAGTTTGGTCGCAAACCCTTACTTCTCATTGGCTCAATTGGCATGACGATTACTTTGGGAACACTGGCGGTGATGTTTGGCAATGCGCCCCTCGATGCTAATGGTAATCCAAATTTGACGGGATCTAATGGAATAATCGCACTAATAGCGGCTAATCTCTTTGTTTTTTGCTATGGTTTCTCTTGGGGTCCAGTCGTTTGGGTCATGTTGGGTGAAATGTTTAATAACAAGATCCGAGCAGTTGCCCTTTCTGTTGCGGCCGCCGTTCAATGGGTCGCAAATTTTCTTATCTCTACCTCTTTCCCTCCCCTACTTGCAACTTTTGGGCTAGGTGCTGCCTATGGACTTTATACGATCGCGGCGGCAATATCGATATTTTTTGTCGTTTTGTTGGTTAAAGAAACTAAAGGTAAAACCCTAGAACAAATGTAAATCTTTAAGGGATCGTAACAAATCGAACTTTGATTCATTAATCTCTTTTCTGTAATTGAGCAAATATTTTCCGATTGATATGCAATTATTATTAATCTTAGCTAAAATTATCCAATAATACGATTAAGTATTATAAAAAAACCGTGTAATTACGGTTGACAAAATTTGTTTAAACTTATCATATCTTTTTACAAAAGTAGAGACGCTTTAAAAGCACGCCTCTACATGGCTAACTAAAATATGACTTTTTCCAGACTTTTCCAGACTTTTCCAGACTTTTTTAAGTGAGCAACCAAGTATATTATTGATCACAGCAATATGGTGCGACTAATACCAAATCCGTTATGAATATCCCTCTAAAAATGTTGTAGGGGCTTGGTTGCCAAGCCCTCATCTAGAAAGGGTTTGGAGACCAAACCCCTACACCTCGTCAATCATAGTCTTATTAAATCGGATTTGGTATAATCTTCGCTTTGATGCCAAAGAGAAAACTTATATTAAATTTTATTGGCAAACCTAGACAAAGATTTTTCATCTATGCTTTAATGAGCTTTACTATTATTAGAATACACAATTGAACAATTAATAGTCTTAAGCCAATTGTGTGC
Organism: Aphanothece hegewaldii CCALA 016; assembly: GCF_003007785.1. GTDB lineage: Bacteria > Cyanobacteriota > Cyanobacteriia > Cyanobacteriales > Microcystaceae > Chroococcus > Chroococcus hegewaldii. Next base: position 13,196 of record NZ_PXOH01000006.1, read on the forward strand.
CGATTTTATTATCCAAGGAAAGGGATGAGGGGACAATGAGCAAAGCGAATCAGGTTGACTACAATTTTTGGATGACGGAAACTGACTTAGCACCTTCTACCTTAAAAGAAGCTTTTTTAAGCGTACAAGAACAATTACAAATCTTTGCTAACTCCTCAAATTTTGAGGAAACAATAAAAACAAGTTTTGGCAATAATTTTCAACAAGCAGAAATTGAGAGTATTCATCAAGCTTGGCAAACAAATGATTTTCGAGAAATACCAACGATTGCGATCGCTAATTCTACGCAATTAGGAGGTGCAAAAGGAGTTTATATAAGCGAAACCGATCAGATTTTTTTGGCTAGGGAATTTATTAACTCCGCCTCTCTTGAAGAAATTGCTAGTGTTTTATTAGAAGAAATTGGTCACGGTATTGATCATAAAATTAATCTTGCAGATACTCAAGGAGATGAGGGAGAACTTTTTGCAGCTTTAATACAAGGTAAAACTTTAGATCAAGCAACCTTAGATCGCTTAAAACAAGAAGATGATACCGCAACAGTTAGTTTAAATGGACAGATTTACAAAATTGAACAGTCGGCAGGAAATTGGGATCTAAATGCTTTAAAAGCGACTTTAACGGGTTTAGATAATTCTTTAGCTAAATTACAAGAGTCTTTGAGTAATCAACTTCTCAATAATAGCTTTTTAAATGATCTAATTGGCGATCGTTTAAACACCAATCAAGGGATAGCATTACTCGATAATATTCGTGGAGTAATTCGTAACGTACTAAATACTACAACATTAGTTACACCGCAACAGTTATGTACAAATCTTAATACAGCACTACTTAATAAAGGTTTACAGGGAATAAATTTTACATTTACTTCCCAAAATAGTACAGAAGCTCGTTATAGTTTAAATCTCAACTCTACTATTTCTAATACTTTTAATATAGATACAGATTTAGGACTACCTAGACTAGGTTTCAATCTTAATGGTTCAGTTAAAGCGGATGTCGTTTTTAACAGTATACTCAATTTTGGCATAAATTTACAAAATGATAGTTTTTTCTTAGATACGAGTAATCCTGATGAACTTAAAGTTAGTGTAAATGTTAGTAATCAAAATGCTTTATCAGGACAATTAGGATTTTTATCATTAAATGCTTTGGATTCTGGAGCGAATAAAGCTTTCAAAACTAGCTTAGATTTTAAATTAGATTTAACAGATAGTGATAATCGTTTAAATCTTTCTGAATTAAATGGTGCCAGTTTCAATCCTAGCTTATTTGGTAATATTAACATCAATCCTAACATCAAATTAGGAAGTAATTCTCTTTCTTATTTACCAAAATTCAATACAGATCTATCTTTTAATAGTAGCTATAATTTCTCAACTCAACAGTATAATAGTTCAGGTTTACAATTTAATAACGTGGGAATAGATTTATCTTCTATTCTAGGTCCCATCAATAGTTATGTTAGTAAAATTAAAGCATTTACCGATCCATTTAAACCCATTCTTGATTTTCTTAATAAACCTTTACCCGTTTTAGATAAATTTGGTCTGCAATATACAATTCTTGATCTGATTCCTGTTCTAGCAGCAGCATCAGGGCGCAAAGTAACGATTAACACAGATTTTATTAAAAGTTTAAATACGATAAATCAAATTATCAACACCTTAAATAGTATTGGTAATACAGGAATAGTTAGTTTAGGACAATTTAATGTTAATGCTAGTAATTTCGATATTAATAGCTTGAATGGTTTAAATACCAGTGGTTTTATTAACGGTGTAAACCAAGCACAAAATTTATTTGGTAATGCTACTCAAAACAACCCATCTACAGTTAATATTTTTGCTGGTGCAACAGGGGGAGTATCTTTTGATCCAGTTATCCTAAAAAATCCTACTTCTGCCTTTGGTTTACTGCTAGGAAATCCCAATGTAGATTTATTTAATTTTACCTTACCTGGTTATACAGTTAGTGGGGGAGGTTTATTAACTTTTCCCATTTGGGCAACTCCACCTGTTAGCATAGGTTTTGGCGGCGAGATTAGTGCATCCATATCTCCTACTATCTACGGTTATGATGCTACAGGTTTACTAAAATATGCGAATACGGGAAACTATGAAAACATCTTTGATGGACTATATCTAAATAGCATTAATAAACCAGGATTCTATCTAGATTCTAAATTATTTGTCGATATCAACGCAGGAATTAGAGGTATCGCCAGTGTGGGAGGTGAAGCTTATATAAAAGGAGATTTGGATTTCATAATTAACGATCCTAACCTAGATGGTAAAATTCGTTGGTTAGAATTCAAAGATAACTTTAATAAAGGTTTGTCTTCCGTTTTTAATGTATCTGGTGGAGTTTCTGCGGGAGCAAATATTTATATAGAATACCTCTCCTTTAATCCAGGTAGTTGGTTATCAGGAGATGTATTTGAGCGTGAAAATATAGTTAGTTTCGGCCCTATTCCAATTCCAGGGTTAGAGTTTGCAACTGGGCCAAAACCCACCAATCCACCACCACCACCGCCAAACTTAGCTTTTTTGGGTAGTGGCGTATTAAAACTTAATGTAGGAATATTAGCGATCGCCCGAACCAATCAAAAAGAAGATGTAGGAGAAAATTACGAACTCAGTGGCAATAGCGCACAAGTCACAGTTAAAGGAGCAATCCAAGGACAATATACCGAAACTTTTGCCGGTGTCAATCAAGTAGTTGGAAATAGTGGACTTGGGAACGATCGTCTAATTGCCACTAATTTAGCTGTTTCAGTGAATTTTAGAGGAGGATTTGGGGACGATGTTCTTAGTGGTGGCTCTGCCAATGATACCCTTAGTGGTGAGGATGGTAACGATACCTTAACTGGAAATGCTGGCAATGATTACCTTTCTGGGGGAGATGGCAATAATTTATTAGAAGGAGGGGATGGCAATGATACCCTTAATGCAGCAGGTGGAACAGATACCCTAAGAGGCGGCAATGGAAATGATAACTTAATAGCTGGAATCGGCTATGATAGCCTTTCTGGTGGACTAGGAGACGATACCTTAGATGGTGGAAATGATACCGATACCCTACAAGGTGATGATGGCAATGATAGCTTAATTGGTGGCTCTGGCGATGACCAGTTATTCGGCGGTGTTGGAAATGATACCCTTTTGGGAAGTTTTGGAAATGATAATCTTTCTGGAGGCGATGGAAATGATACCCTAGAAGGCGGTTTAGGGAATGATACTCTATCTAGTGGTCTTGGTAATAATCTTCTTAAAGGTGACGAGGATAATGATTTACTAATTTCAGATTCTGGTATAGATAGTCTAGAAGGTGGTACAGGAGATGATACACTAATTGCGGGAAATGCAGGAAATCTCTTACAAGGCGGTTTTGGAAATGATAGTCTAATTGGTGGTAGCGGGAACGATACCCTTAGAGGAAATGAAGGCGACGACATCCTAACTGGTGGTGAAGGTATTAACTCTCTAGACGGGGGAGATGGCAACGATAGTTTAGTTGGTGGTAATAATAATGACACCCTTATTGGCGGCACAGATAATGATTATTTAGTTGGTGGTGAAGGGATTAACTCTCTAGATGGGGGAGATGGCAACGATTATTTAGTTGGTGGTAATAATGATGATACCCTTATTGGCGGCTTTGGTGATGATGTTCTCATCAGTAATGATGGACTTAATCTTCTAATTGCTGGAGACGGAAACGATAATTTAGTCGGTAATAATAATAAAGATACTCTCATAGGAGATGCGGGGAATGATACCCTCATTGGGCAAGGAGGAAATGATTCCTTAGTAGGTGGTACTGGTACAGACTATCTAAGCGGAGATGATGGCATAGATAACCTCAGTGGAGGTTCAGATAATGATACCCTCATTGGTGGCAGTGGTGACGATAATCTATTAGGGGATGATGGAGACGATAACCTATTAGGTGGAATAGGACAAGATAAATTAACAGGAAGTACAGGTAATGATTACTTAGCAGGAGACGAGGGTAATGATACTCTTGAAGGGGGTACAGGTTTTAATACTTTACAAGGTGGTATAGGAAACGATGTTCTCATTGGTGGAGATTTATCCGATACCTTGCTAGGTGGTTCAGAAAATGACTCATTAAAAGGAGAGGGGGGAAGTGATCAACTTTATGGTGGGTTTGATCAAGATACTATAGAAGGTGGTCTAGGTAGTGATCAACTTTATGGAGAAGAAGGGAATGATTACCTATTGGGTGGTGCAGACAACGATACCTTAGAGGGTAGTTTTGGAAATGACACCCTTTTTGGAGACGCAGGAGATGATAAGCTTTTCGGCGGTGATTTAGACGATAAATTAGAAGGTGGTGATGGTAACGATGAACTCAAAGGAGATGCCGGCAATGATACAGTATTAGGCAATTTAGGACAAGATACTATATATGGTGGTGCTGATAGCGATTCTTTAGTTGGTGGAAATGAAAATGATACCCTGTATGGCGGTAATAATACGACTGATGCCGATGGTAATGATACACTAATTGGGGGCTCAGGGCTTGATTTTCTGGATGGGGATTTAGGAGATGATTCTCTGCAAGGGGAAGCCGATAACGATATCCTAGAAGGTGATGAAGGTAATGATACCCTAGAAGGCGGTTTAGGCGCGGATGATTTAAAAGGTGGTAAAGGAAATGATCTCCTCAGAGGGCATACAATTGTACTTAATACCCAAACTCCTAACGGTGACGGCAATGATAATTTAGATGGGGGTGAAGGTGACGATGAACTTTGGGGAAGTGACGGCAATGATACCCTCATTGGTGACGCAGGCAACGATACTTTAGTCGGTGATGATACAGATAATCCGATCGCTTCGACTTTAAAAGGAGGAAATGACAGCTTAGAAGCTGGCGCGGGTAATGATTATCTCTATGGTGGAATAGGAGATGATGTTCTTAAAGCTGGTTCAGGGTTCGATCGACTTTATGGCGGTATTGGGAATGATACTCTGTATGGTTATAAAGGGGAACCAGAAGATCCCGAAAAAGACGGGGTAGTGTATGTTTTAGCTCCTGGCTCTGGTACAGATACTATATATAATTTTGATGGCAAAAAAGATGTCATTTTTCTCACAGGTGGATTAAGTTTTAGTTTTATTGAGATAGCACAAGATATTAAACCCGATGGCAAAATCTTTACAAAAATTATTGATCTCGATACCCAACAGATCTTAGCCGAATTTATTGAGATTACTAAAGATCAAATTAATCGTTCTAATATTGATGAACAGAATGTATCCCCGGATAGGCTAGAATTTCAGAGTAAAAAGCCTATTTATGCTAGAGAAGAAACAATTAGTTTAGTCGATGCTCAGGTACGAGATCCTAATGGTGCTGATGACCTTGAAAAAATCGACTTTTGGTTAAAAAATCCTGATGGAACTTGGCGAGATTTCCGAGATGTGGGGATAACTGGCGTTAAGTTTGGAAATGCCGACTGGGGAGATTTTGATAACGATGGCGATTTAGATATCTTAGTAACAGGTTATAGTTCAGCCCAAAGAGCAGATGGACAAGGGGATCAAATATTTGATTTAGTTCCTGTCAGTAAATTATACCGTTTTGATAAGCCTAGTAATCAATTTATCGAAGTTTTGGATCTCAGCAATGTACAAGCTTCTTTTGATTTAGTACAAGGAGGACTTCCAGCGATCGCTCAATTGTTTAATAGTACAGTGATCTGGAAAGATATTAATAATGATGGACTCTTAGATATCTTGCAAACGGGAAGCATTCAAAAAGGATGGAATGCAATTCTTAATATTTATTTACAAACTAGCACAGGTAACTTTACTGCTCCCCAACAACTCCAACTACAGCAAACCGCCAGTACAGAAGTCAATTGGTTCAGACTAAATGCCGATAATACCCTCGATTTGACGATGGGAAGAGGTATATTTCTTCTCAATAACACTAATAATGTTTTTAGTATTACTCAGCGCTTATCCAATGCTTTTAAGCAACAATTAGGTTCTAATCAAGATGATATTTCTAACGACCTAACAAGAGATCAAGCAGGAAATCTTTATATTACGGGCTATACAGAAGGTTCTCTAGATGATGATACTACTAATCCTAATCAAGGTGAAAATGATGCTTTCATTGCCAAATATGCACCAGATGGTACTTTATTGTGGAAGCATCAGCTTGGTACTAATAATAGCGATTCTGCGAATAGTATTACTACAGATGGGGCAGGAAATCTTTATATTACGGGCTACACAGAAGGTTCTCTAGATGATGATACTACTAATTTTAATCAAGGTGGTAGTGATGCTTTCATTGCCAAATATGCACCAGATGGTACTTTATTGTGGAAGCATCAGCTTGGCACTAATACTTACGATTTTGCTAGTAGTATTACTACAGATGGGGCAGGAAATCTTTATATTACGGGCTCCACTTTCGGTTCTCTAGATGATGATACTACTAATCTTAATCAAGGTGGTAGTGATGCTTTCATTGCCAAATATTCACCCAATGGGACTTTATTGTGGAAGCATCAGCTTGGCACTGATTATGACGATTTTGCTAGTAGTATTACTACAGATGGGGCAGGAAATCTTTATATTACGGGCAACACTTACGGTTCTCTAGATGATGATACTACTAATCCTAATCAAGGTGGTAGTGATGCTTTCATTGCCAAATATGGCCCCAATGGTAATTTATTGTGGAAGCATCAGCTTGGCACTGATTATGACGATTCTGCTAACAGTATTACTACAGATGGAGCGGGAAATCTTTATATCACCGGCAATACTCGCGGTTCTCTAGATGATGATACTACTAATCCTAATCAAGGTGGTAGTGATGTTTTCATTGCCAAATATGCACCAGATGGGACTTTATTGTGGACTCGTCAGCTTGGCACTGATGGTAACGATTATGCGAATAGTATTACTACAGATGCAGTGGGAAATCTGTATATTACGGGCAACACTTACGGTTCTCTAGGTGGTCCTAATCAAGGTAATCTTGATGCTTTCATCGCCAAATATGCACCAGATGGGACATTATTGTGGATTCGTCAGTATGGCACTGATAATTACGATTATGCTAGTAGTATTATTGTAAATGAAGCGAACAATCTTTATATTACGGGCTACACTGAGGGTTCTCTAGATGGTACTAATCAAGGTGGTAGTGATGCTTTCCTCCTCAAGATAGATTTAGGAACAGTAACCTCTTCAGAATGGACAGATTTGAACGGCGATGGCATACAAGATCGTTTGCTACAAACGACTTATGATAATCAAAACAGAGGTTATACTCGCATCTATCAAAATGACAATGGTACTCTTACTCTTCTTAATACTAATTTAGCACGAGTTTTGGATGGGTCTGCCGTCTGGGGCGACTACGACAAAGATGGTCAACAAGATGATATTCTGCTAACAGGAATAGATAACACTACTCAACTGACAATTACCAAAATATATACATTCAATAATACGACTAATGCTTTTAAAGAAATTCCTTTAAAACTAGCCATTGATGCTAACAATAACGGAATACTTGACGGAACAGAGGCAAATAATTTAACGACCATTACAGGTATTTTTAAAGGCGATATTGTCTGGGCAGATTTTGACAAAGATGGTAAATTAGATATTCTATTAACAGGATTTGGCGATCAAACTCGCCGTACTGCTGATGGCTCAAGAGTTCCCGTTCCTATTACTAAACTTTATCGCTTAGTCGATGCTAATCAAGGGATTTATTTTGATGCCAATATCGGCTTAAGCGGTGTTGCAAATAGTTCGGTAGAAGCAAAAGATTATGATAATGATGGTGATTTAGATTTACTGATTACTGGTGAAGATATTTTTGTCAGACCCGAATCTGAGGGAAATGTTTCGATTCCTGAACTGGAGGGAGGAAATCCCACAACAACCATTTATCGGAATGATTCTTTTAATAATTCAGGTCAGTTTACAGGCTTTAAATTCACTAATCCTATCTTTGATGTTAATGAAAACGATCGCCGTTGGGCAGAATTTGTTTATCAATTCCAAAGTAGTAGTCTACAACCCGGAGTTTATGAACTCAAAGGCATTGCTTCAGATCATGGTACATCAGGAATAGAATTAGTACCAGGCTATGGTGAGGATAGTAATAGTTATGTCGCCGTTTTTGATGGAAATGATTATATACAAATAGGTGATAAACCAGAACTTGTTCTTACTAATAATTTTACCCTAGAAGCCCGAATCAAGCCTAACAGTAATGCTAACTATTCTACAGAATTTGGCGGCATAATCCTTAACAAAGAAGACGAATATGAATTTGCCATTTTTGGAGACGGAACTCTGGGATTAGCTTTTGCAAATACTGTTCCAGGCTTTAATTGGATTTATACTAATTATTTTGTTCCTACTAATAAATTTACTCAGATCACTATTACCTATGAATCAGGTATTATTAAAACTTATGCAGATGGTGTTTTAGTTCATACCTATAATGGCTCTGGAACGGTGGGTGATATTGGCCCACAGTGGAATGATTTTCGTATTGGTGGGAGACAAAGCAATCCTGGCGAATACCTTTTTCAAGGTCAAATAGATGAAGTGCGGGTTTGGAATACAGTAAGAACTTCTGAACAAATCGTGGAAGCTTATGACACCAACCTAGTAGGAAATGAAGCGGGATTAGTCGGCTATTGGAACTTTGATCAAAATCCTTCTAGTCTAGTTGAAGATGTTAGCAATAATAACAATAGTGGTAGTTTAATAGGATCAACATTAGCCCGTACTTTTATCGGTACACAAAAGCAAAATATCTTCGTTATTGGAGATAAAGACCAAAATTTCTATAATGAAACTATTATTATTCAAGACTTTAACCCTAATCTAGATCTAATCTTGCTTTATGGCAATCAAGATGACTATTCACTGAGTAAGGAAGGGGAAAATACTCGCATTACTCATAATAATTCATCTTTAAACATCCTGATTGTCGGAGTCATTTTGAAGGACAAGGATTTAAGCACTGATTTAATTCAAGGTGTGGTAATTTTTGCCTCTGCTCAACAAGATAATACTGAAACCGTTAGCTTTGTCGTTACTGAGCAAGGGGGTAATGGCGATGATTATTTAGATCCTAATACTAATCTAGATCCTGGACAAACTTCACCAGATACTAGCAAAGATGGTACTATTGTTGACCAAACTCAATTAATCGAAAGTGCCGACGGACTACTCAAAATACTACCCGATGTATTTGGTGCTTTAGCTGGAGGAAGTGGAAACGATACCTTAATCGGTAGTCAAAATAAAACAGAGCGTTTAGCACCAAATGTATTTGTTACCTATCTTGACGGTGGTGCGGGTAATGATGTGCTTAAAGGTAGCAAACTTAATAGCCAAACAGACTTACTATTAGGTTGGGAAGGAGACGACAAACTAGACGGTTTATTAGGACGCAATTACCTTTCTGGTGGTAGTGGAAATGATACTTTAATCGGTAATATTAATAGTGACACTTTAGAAGGTGGTGCAGGCAACGATACAATTAATGGCGGGGGAAACAATGACGGTGATACTGTTGTATATAGTAATTCTCCAGCAGGGGTGAAAGTTAATCTCAGTTTAGCAATAGCTTCTAACGATGGTTATGGTGGAAAAGATACCTTTGTTGCCGCAAGTATTGAAAACATAATCGGTTCTAACTTCAACGATTCTTTAATAGGAGACACACAAAATAATCAAATTTTTGGTAATGCAGGAAATGATACTATCAATGGTGATTTAGGCAATGACCTTCTTAACGGTGATAGTGGTAATGATAAACTGCAAGGAGGCAATGGGTTTGATACTCTGATTGGTGGTGGGGGCAAAGATACTCTTATCGGTGGTATGGGAGTAGATACCTACTTGCTGTATGCACCTTTACTAACTCTCGAACAAGCTTTTACAGCCTTGGGAGGGGATGTCAAAAATCGGGGTACTATAACAGCTAATGGGATCACTGTTTCTTGGGAAACTTTCCGACTGTGGGCAGATAAGAGCCGTTGGAACGGTCAAGTACAGTGGCAGAAATACCAAGAAATCGGACTAGAACCCGATGAACAACAGTATAACAAAATCGGTAGTAACCCGAAACAAGGCTGGCTAAGACAGACGATCGCTGGAACTCAAATCATCGAGGAAAATAGTGAAGAAGATACTTTAATATTCTATGCTGATGCGCCTCTTTCTAGAACAGGGTTAAATACTGGAAGAGTCGGCTTTTTGCAAACAGGCAATGATTTAATTATCGACATCAATAAAGACGGAGTGGCTGAAACTGACCAAGATTTAACGATCAAAGACTTCTTTAATGGTAATCAAGGCGGTGCGGGTAGTATTAGCACCCTGCGTTTGTTAGGATTAGAAGCAACTTACTACAAAAATAAGAATTTTATCGATCCCGTTCTCAATCGCATCGATCGTAATATAGATTTTAATTGGGGAAATGGTGCGCCTAACCCCCTAGGAAATAAAACCGACGAATTTTCTATTATTTGGCAAGGATACATTAAGCCTACTGTAACAGGCGTTTATGACATTAAGCTAGACAAAGATTTAGATGCCAATGCACGCTTATTTATCGAAAGTTGGAAAGTTATCGGTAGTGTGCGACAAAAAATCTTAAAAGAAATAGTTGGGGGTGAGGGTTTTGTTTCCCTCGATGCTGGACAAGAACATTTTTTGCGTCTTGAGTATACTGAAAATACTGGAGATGCCAAAGTTCAACTCATGTGGAAATTGAACACGGAACCTGTAGCAGCTTATCGCCCCATTGCTGAAGAACAATTACTGTCGCCTCAAACAATTACGGCTGCTGATATTCTTAATACTAATAAAGACTTAAGTGCAAATTTCCGAGTCGATTTTGGCCAGTTAGAAAGTAAAGGTTGGCGTAGTTCATCTACTTGGGGAGACTTTAACAACGATCGCAAATTAGACTTTTTACTAATTGGACAAGATGATTATGGTAATGGAATCGCCAGAGTTTATCGTAATACGGGGACAGGATTTACCCAAATAAATTTAGGTGGCTTTGAGCGGTTTGATACAGCAATCTGGATCGACTACAACAATGATGGTTATTTAGATATTTTAGCCACAGGAGTTAACAAAAATTCTCAAAATCAAGCGGAGTATCGAGTTAAAGTTCTCTTAAATCAACAAGGACCAAATTTTGTTGAATTAATTTCTAATCGTTTATCCGAGGTATACGAAAATTCAATCCAAGCGACTGCTACTGATTTAGATAATGATGGCAAATTGGATATTATTATTACTAAAGACAATCAAATTAAATTGCTTTTTGGTAATGGGAATAACCAAACCTTAAATTCTGTAGTTGTTGATGCGAGTATTACTACAGTTGATTTGAATGGAGATGGTTATAAAGAAATTATTTTAACAAGTAAAAATAACAATCAACAAGGACAACAAGGAGGAGCTTTATATGGACAATTAACTACTTCTGATAATTCCATCAATGGAAAATATTATGAAGAAATAAATTTATCAAGTTTAATTTCTATTTTAACGGATGGTTTAGTATATGAAATTAGTTTAAAATCTAATGATTTTGATGCTTATTTAGAAATTATTGATCCTAGTAAAAATAATAGTGTTGTTGCCTTTGATGATGATAGTGGTGAAGGATTAAATTCTTTCCTGAATTTTACCTATACTTCTAATAGTTTTAATAATTTTATTATTCGAGTGACAACCTATAGATCTGATGAAACTGGAAATTTTGAATTGAAGGTAAAACCTGTTATCAATAACATTGCGGTTTTCCAAAATAGCAATAGTGGTCAAACATTCACACAATTAACTCAACAGCAATTAGGGATAACTGGCTTAGATGCTGTTGCGATCGCGGACTATGATTTAGATGGAAAATCGGATCTATTAATTACGGGGCAAGATATCACCAGAACCTATATAAACAACAGTAGTAATAACGATATTGTATTCACGGAAGCCAAAGGTTATCGACGCAAAGAAACTTTAACTAATAACAAACTTAATCCTTTACGGACTGGTTCTTATTATTTCGCTTACCAATTAGCTACTTTAGTTAGTAATCCAGATCAAGAACAGTTAATAGAGATTCGTCTTAATAGCACCGTTTTTGATCCCTATTTACAAATAGTTATACCTAATAACGTTAATCCTAATCAATTTGAACTCATTACCTATGATGACAGTAATGGAGGAGGTTCAAACTCATTAATTAGCTTTAACTATACCCCTGATTTTAGAGATGCTCAAGTCTGGGTTACTACTTATAATCCTAATAAGACGGGTAAATTTGAATTAGCTGTAACGGGTGTAGGTTTACCAGGTAGTATAAATGGTTCTGCCGCTTGGGGCGATTTTAATAATGATGGGGATCTAGACGTTGTATTAACAGGCACTAACGCAGAAGGCAACTTTTCTAAAGTTTTTCTTAATCCTGCCATCGGCAATACTCAAAGCAAAATTTTTGTAGAACAGTCTACCCTTCTTCCTGGATTACAAAACGGATCAGCCACTTGGGGCGACTATGATAATGATGGAGATTTAGATTTATTTCTCACTGGTGGGTTAGGTAGTAGTGGTCAACCTTTTGCTCAACTCTACACTAATAATACTTATAACAATGGTTCAGGAACAGCTAATCAACGTCCTCCTAAACCAACAGGATTAACTCAAACGGGGACTGGAAAAGGCATTACTTTAGCTTGGGATAGTATTATTTCTGCTACTGAACCCCAGACTACCTACAATATTAGAATTGGTACAACTTCAGAAGGAATTGACGTACTTTCTCCCCTTGCAGATAATTTGGGGAATAGAAAAGTTGCCGACATCGGTAATGCAGGATATGAGCCCAGTAAAATTGTGCATTTAGCCAAAGGTATAACGTACTACTGGAGCGTGCAGTCCATTGATAATGGTTTTTTAGGCTCACCTTTTGCCACAGAAAAACAGTTTACCACTAATCCTTTTAGCACAACTTTACAGCAACAACTCGGTACAACGTCGCTCGATCAGGCTTATGATCTAACAAGAGATCAATCAGGACATCTTTATATCACAGGACGCACTAAAGGTTCTCTAGGTGGTATCAATGAAGGTGGTTTTGATGCTTTTATTGCCAAATATGCAAACGATGGTACTTTATTGTGGACACGTCAGCTTGGTACTCCTAGTGATGATTCTGCTAATAGTATTACTAGCGATGGTGCAGGAAATCTTTATATTGCGGGCGAGACTAAAGGTTCTCTAGAGAATAATACTAATCAAGATAATTCCGATGCTTTCATTGCCAAATATGCAAACGATGGTAGTTTATTGTGGACACGTCAACTTGGTACTCCTAGTGATGATTCTGCTAATAGTATTATTAGCGATGGTGCAGGAAATCTTTATATTGCGGGCGAGACTAAAGGTTCTCTAGAGGATACGAGTAAAGGACTTACCGATGCTTTTATTGCCAAATATGCAAACGATGGCTCTTTATTGTGGAAGCGTCAGCTTGGTACTCCTGGTGATGATTTTGCGAGAAGTATTACTAGCGATGGTGCAGGAAATCTTTATATTGCGGGCGAGACTAAAGGTTCTCTAGAGAATAATACTACTCAAGATAATTCCGATGCTTTCATTGCCAAATATGCAAACGATGGGTCATTATTGTGGACGCGTCAGCTTGGTACTGCTAGTGATGATACTACGAGAAGTATAAAGAGCGATGGTGCGGGAAATCTTTATATTGCGGTCAATACGAAAGGTTCTTTAGGGGGTACTAATCAAGGACTTACCGATGTTTTCGTTGCCAAATATGCAATAGATGGTACATTATTGTGGTCTCATCAGCTTGGCACTCCTAGTGATGATTTTGCCAATAGTATTATTACAGATGAAGCAGGAAATCTTTATCTCACGGGTTCCACTGACGGTTCTTTAGCAAGTCCCAATAAAGGTCAGCGCGATGCTTTCGTTGCCAAATATGCACCAGATGGAAAATTATTATGGACTCGTCAGCTTGGCACTTCTAACGCTGACGCATCTAGAGATATTGTCAGCGACGGTGCGGGTAGTCTCTTTATTGCGGGCTTCACCGACGGCTCTCTAGGCGGTACAACTAAAGGTAATACTGATGCTTTTCTACTACAAATTATTGGCCCCGATTTAGTAGCCCCTGTTCTCGTTACTAATAACACCATTACAGCAGATTATGATCATGATGGTAGACTCGATAAAGCCGTTTTAGCAGGAAATACCCTAACTATTTCTCGTGGTACGGGCAGTGGTTTTGAAGCCTATGCCGATCAAATTCCTCTCAATGGGACTTATAATACTCTCACCCATAGTGATGTTGATGAAGATGGGGATTTAGATATTATCCTACTTAACACCAGTAATGGAGCCTCTCAAACCCTCCATAATGAAGCAGCCCGAAGCAATCAAGCACCTCTTACCCCTATCTTGGCGCAAAGCTTTGTTAATGGATCTAATGTTATCTTTACTTGGTCACCAGGCAGCGATAACCTAACTGCATCAGATGCTTTAACCTACAGATTAACCTACAGAACAAGCACTAATGTTAATCAAACTATTCTTATTTCACCCAATCCAGCTTTAGTCCCGTCCCAAACTAGCCAAGTTAACCAAAAATCTATTAATACCGATGGTAAATTTACATGGACGTTAAATAATCTCGCTCCAGGTACTTATGACTGGAGTATTCAAACTTTAGATGGTAGTCTCTTTGCTTCTCCAAGTTTCACAGAGCAATCATTTACTATTCTTCCCCCTCCTCCTGTTCTTCCAAACATTAACTTTAACAGTACATCCTTCAACATCACCGAAGGGGATTTAGGAGATAAATTATTAGAAGTAACACTAATTCTTTCTCAAGCTAGTCTCGAAACCGTTACAGTAGACTTCAGTGCGTATAAAGATACAACTGATACAGCTTCAGAAAATATAGATTTTCAACCTTTAATTGGTACAGTTACCTTTGCACCAGGTCAAACCAGCAAGACTTTTACTATACCCATCAAAGGCGATATATTACCTGAATCGACGGAAACCTTTACTATCTCTTTACAAAGCCCTAGTAATGCTTTAATTAACACTAATAAGGCTAAAGTTTCTATTCAAAGTGAATCTAATGATGGGGTTGTTCTTCTCCCAGATTTACGGTTAACTAATTTGGTTAGTTCTAGTTACGCTATACAACTACAAACTATTGATTTATCTTGGACAGTTCGTAATATCGGACTTGGTGGTAACAATTCATCCCAGTATCCTACTTATATTTATCTTTCTGATGATAATCAATTAAGTGCGGACGATCGCCAACTCGATTTAATTTGGCCATCTCTACCGAATCCTAACGAAACTCAAACCTTAAGTTTACCGGTTACGATTCCAAATAATCTTAGTGGTATTAAATATCTTTTGGTGTCTGCGAATCCGACGCAAGATCCCCAAGAAACCGATAGCAGTAATAACATCCTCTCACAACCGATAACGATCGTACCTCGTCTTTTACCAGATTTGACCTTTGGTCAAGTTAGCGCACCCATCTCCGCTACCGTACCTGCTACTATTCAAGTTATAGCCAATATCAGCAATCTTGGACAAGGAACAGCCCTAGCGGGTTGGAAAATACAGGTTTACCTATCAAAAGATAATACACTGGATCAAGATACTCTACTCGCTACTACCGAATCTAATTTACCGCTCCTCAGTGGCTTTGAGACCAGTGTGACGATACAAGTTCCCCTTCCGCCATCAGGTTTCAATACTTCTAACTTGCTCTTGGTGGCTGTTCCTGCTGGTACTGATACGGATGCCGATACACGAAACAATACCATAACCAAAGCGATCTCACTCCAGTTTCCGACTCCCCAAGTTTCTCTATCCCTCACTCCTACTTCGACACCCGAAAATAGCACAACAAATACCCTGGTCTATACTTTCACCCGCAATGGCTCTTTAACTAATCCTCTTACTGTTAACTTTAATGTAGGTGGTACAGCCCAATTTAATACAGATTACACTCAAACTGGCGCTGCTTCTTTTTCTACAACTACTGGTAGCATTACTTTTGCGGCTAACTCAGCTACGGCTATTCTCACTCTTACCCCCAAAGACGACGCTATTTCAGAAGCCAATGAAACGGTAAGTATTACCTTAAAAAATAATAGCCTTTACGATCGCCTTACTACTACTTCTGTAATTGGCACAATTTCTAACGATGATTATGGCATACCATTAAATGACAATTTTATCAATGCTACAGTCTTAAATAATTCAACCTTAATGGTATTGGGTGCAAATGTCAAAGCAACTAAAGAATCAGGGGAAACAGGGCTATTTAATGATCTTACAGTTAACTCGGTCTGGTGGTACTGGACAGCCCCCACTACTAAACAAGTCACTTTTTCCACGAATGGTAGTAATTTCGATACGATTTTAGGAGTATTTACAGGAACAACATTAGCTAACTTAACTCCTGTTGCTCAAAATGATGATGGTGGTGATGGAGTACAAAGCATAGTTACCTTTAATGCAGTGGCAGGAACTCGTTATGCGATCGCTGTCGATGGAGCAGGTGGCAGTACTGGTGATATAGTGCTTAATCTACCTTTACTATATAGTCTACCGAGTTTGAGTATAGCTGATCTTAATGTAATAGAAGGAAATAATACTACTCAGGCTCAGTTGACAGTTACCTTAGATCAGGCTTCGCAACAAACAGTTACAGTAAAATACACGACTAACAACGGTACAGCCATTTCGGGTTCTGATTATACCTCTAAGTCTGGCCTTCTTACATTTAACCCAGGAGAAACCAGCAAAACTTTTACTATTCCTATTCTTGGGGATACCTTACTAGAAACAGAGGAAACTTTTACCGTCACCTTATCCGATGCTACTAACGCGAATATTGGTTTAGTTAATGCGGAAGTGAGTATCGCCGATAATGACAGCATTTCTGGTAACGATACACTAATTGGAACTTCAGAAAACGATACTCTTAATGGCGGTGCAGGAGATGATGTCCTTACGGGAGGGGAAGGCAATGATAAACTGGTTGGTGGCAATGGAAGCGATCGTCTGATTGAAATAGGAGATGTTAACTTTATTCTGACGAATAGTAGTTTAACAGGTAAAGGGACGGATACTTTAAGCACTATTGAAGAAGCTCAATTAACGGGAGGGATCAGCAACAACACCCTAGATGCTTTTGGGTTTAGCGGAAAAGTCACCCTAGAAGGAGGACTAGGCATAGATATTTTAATTGGTGGAGCTAATGATGATACTTATATTGTTGATAGTACCACTGATACGATTACTGAGTCAGCAGGCAGAGGCAATGATACGGTTAATTCTTCTGTGACTTTCAGCTTGGCTAACTTGGCTAATGTAGAGAATATTAACCTTTTGGGTACAGAGCCTCTCAGTGCGATCGGTAATAATAGTCAAAATAAACTGATAGGTAATTTAGGTAACAACCGACTCACGGGCGCACAGGGTAATGATATTTTAGATGGCTCTGGTGGTACAGATACTCTAGTTGAGTCAGGTAATGTCAATTTTGTTCTAACTAATGTACAACTCACTGGTAACGGCACAGATACTTTAATCAATATTGAACAAGCTCAACTTACAGGTGGTGCAGGAAATAATACTCTAAATGCTTCTAATTTTAGCGGGTCAGTAACTCTACAAGGAGGAGCAGGAATAGATACTTTAATTGGTGGAACTAATGATGATACTTATATTGTTGATAGTACCACTGATACGATTACTGAGTCAGCAGGTAAAGGTAATGATAGTATTATCTCCAGCGTTACTTTTAGTCTTGTTAACCTCGCCAATGTGGAAAATATAACCTTAACAGGAAATAGTTCCATCAAAGCTACAGGTAATAATAACAATAACCTTCTAGTCGGTAATTCTGGTAATAATACACTGATTGGCAATGGAGGTGATGATATTTTAGTAGGAATGACAGGTAATGATACCCTGACTGGTGGTTCTGGTAAAGATAATTTTGTCTTTAATGCTCCGAGTGAAAGAATTGATACCATTACTGATTTTAATGTGGCTAATGATACCATCAGCATTGCTTCTAATGGTTTCGAGGGTCAGTTATCGGTAGGTAGCTACATTACTACGGCTCAGTTTACGATCGGTACAACTGCCACAACGACCAACCATCGATTTATCTATAATTCTACTAATGGTGCTTTATTCTTTGACCAAGATGGTAGTAATAATGCTAACGCACCCATTCAATTTGCAACTCTTAATTCTGGATTAGCTATGTCTAATTTAGATATATTTGTATTAGTTTAATGGGATTATGTTTGGCGAAGTGGGTAGTTTAGCAAAAATGTTAAATTTTAATAACTAACCCTCTTCTGTCACCAAGAAGGAAACCTTGATCATTTCTCAATTTTATACCAATTCACTTTTCCAATGCTACAGGTTTTGATCCTCCCGCCTGCGGTTGGGGGGATCGCTAATCAGGATCTGTAGCCAAATTTTTTAGAATTGGTT
Organism: Aphanothece hegewaldii CCALA 016; assembly: GCF_003007785.1. Taxonomy (GTDB): domain Bacteria; phylum Cyanobacteriota; class Cyanobacteriia; order Cyanobacteriales; family Microcystaceae; genus Chroococcus; species Chroococcus hegewaldii. The sequence goes on from NZ_PXOH01000006.1 coordinate 31,816, forward strand.
TTAGAACTCTTATGTAGTGCGCGATCGCTTGATTATTTTCTAATTTAAAAAAAACAAGCTAGAAAAAAATCAAATTACTTGAAGCTAATTATACTTTTTCTTAAAAATTTTATACAGTTTTTCTCTATTTTCCAATTCTATTATTTAATTAAATAAATACCAAATCTATTATTAATAGAAAATAAGCAATTAATTGTTACTTTTTGTTGTACTATGTATCTTTATTAATAAGGTTTGTAGCGATAATTTATTAATACTTGACTTAGCTAGTCGTCGTCCTTTAGTGTAATAGTCTGCGCTCTATTAACAAAGTTAATTAGGTAAATATTTATGATTAATCGTCAAGAACTGAAACAATTACAATCTTTGACCAGTGTACCTGCTCTCTCTATTTTATTGCCGACACATCGCACTTCACCTGATAATAAACAAGATCCAATCCTCGTAAAAAATTTAGTAAACGAGGCAACAGAACGGCTAAGGGAAGAATTTTCTAATCGTGAGTTAGCACCATTACTTAATAATTTAGACAAACTGGTTAACGAGATCGATTATCCTCACACTCTTGATGGGTTAGCCCTGTATGTTAGCCACGATTTCGCCAAACTCTATTACTTACCTTTTTCTGTACCTGCGCGGGTTATTATCGATCAGACTTTTGCTACACGCGATTTGGTCTATGGAATGCACCGATCGCTACGTTATTGGGTCTTATTACTCTCTCAAGCGTCTACTCGCTTATTAGCTGGAACCGCAGAAACATTAGAAGAAGTTCAAGATAAAAACTTTCCAATGGAAATGACAGGGCCTGGAGGTACTGCACCCCTTCCCTATCATGCTGATTCTAGCTATCTAGACGATCGCCATCGTCGTTTTTTTCAACAGGTTGATAGTGCATTGACCTACTATGATGATCAAGAGTTTTTACCGTTGGTTGTAGGAGGAGTTGATCGACAAGTCTCTTTCTTTCAAGAGGTTACACAATATCCTCAATCGATCACAGGTATCATAACCGGAAATTTCGATAAAGCGACCCTCCCTGAATTAGCCCCGCAGGTGTGGTCAGCAATACAACCCGTTCGGGAAACGCAACGACAAGATGCACTTCAGGAATTAGAGAACGCGGTAAACGCTCAAATGGTCGTTTCTACTATTGGGGAAGTGTGGCGATTAGCTAATGAAGGGCGCGGAAAATTGCTTTTAGTTGAAAAAAACTATCATGTACCAGCGATCGTCACGGAAGATCAGCACCTTCAGTTAGTCGATGAACCAGGGGGAACCGAGGTAATGGATGATGCAGTCGATGAAATTATAGAAGCTGTTTTAGCCAAAGGAGGAAATGTTGTTATGGTAGACGATGGGTCATTATCGCTCTATCAACAAATTGCTCTAATTTTGCGCTACTGATACCCAATCTATAACGCTACTGACTTTGATTCAAACTCAGGTAGATTGGCAAGTTTGCGAATCAAGACTTTTACATTCATCCCTAAATAGTCTTGAGTCTCACCAAACCAAAAACCAGATAGAGGCATCACTTGGCTAGGATGACGAGCGATCGCTACTGGAATCAAATCAAAACCCGTTGTAATCTGATTCGTTGGGTCATAATTCCGCCATCCTGCACCAGGTAGATAGACTTGAAGCCAAGCATGGGTTGCACCTGAACCAATCATACCGACCTCACCGCCATCTAATGCCCCGTCATAAAGATAACCACTGACAAAGCGACAGGCTAACCCCAGTCGTCGCAAGGATTCAATCATCAGCCAGGCATAATCCCGGCAGGTTCCCGACTTTAAGCGCAGGGTTTCCCCCGGTGATTGAGTTCCTTCTGTTTCTCGTGATTGATAACTCAAGGTGTTCTTGATCGTATCCATCATCCTTTGCAACACGTCGAGGGTATGATCTTGGTCACCTGCAACAAAGTATTTAGCCCATGTAGCAACACTGCTATCGGGATCTTCAGCATGAGGACGCATGAACACGGAAAGATCGCTCCACTCATCGGGTGTGTACTGCACTGGAATTTCTAAAGCACGAGGATCTAAGGGAAATTCTGCGATCGCTTTTAAGCCAAAATGTTCAGCCCGTAACCGACAAGTGACGATTAACTCTTTAGCTGGTTCGCTGAATTCCAGTTCCGCTACATTGTTAGAAAGTGTATCCATAATCCATCGAATTTTACAAGGTACATTAGTTTCTACCAAGTAACTCAAAATCCGCTCACGATGAGTGGCACTGGGCAAAAAGACGGCGCGATGTTTCCCGAAAGTCACTGGATTACGATAGCTGTATGTGGTGATATGTTCAAGGTCATAAATAACGCTCATCGTTACTGTCCCTTATATTTTCTGTACCCATTGAAATTTTACATCCGAGGTATTAAAACGACTTTTAAACGCTTACAAAAATTAATTTAAAGTCGCCAAGTATTAACTTTAACAAGGTTTTTGTTGGTTTTATGCTTATTAAATATATACATTTCTTATAACTTACATCGTCAGAATAGAGAAATTTATTGATTCAATAACGCCTAAAATAGTTACTCTAAAAATGGTATTGAAAAACTAGAGGATAAAATTTTAGATTATGGATATCCGTCAATTCAACATACGCCAAACGATTATTGTGGCTATTTTAGTTTTGTATTTCGGTAAATACTTAACCAAACGGATTAAGTTTTTACAGAACTTTAATATCCCTGATGCTGTCTCAGGCGGTGTATTAGCCTCATTAATTCTTTGGTTCTGTTATGCTGTGTTTAAGTTTCAGATAGAATTCGATCTCGATATCCGCAATGCCCTCTTAATTATCTTCTTTACAACCATTGGACTTTCTTCTAAGCTGGAAACGCTGTTGCAAGGTGGAAAACCTCTACTAATTTTGTTGACTACTGCTGTAATCTATCTCTTTTTGCAAAATCTGACGGGGATAGGGATTGCTGCATTGATGGGTTTAGATTTGCCAATTGGCTTGATCTCAGGGTCGGTGTCTCTCAGTGGTGGACTCGGAACGGTGATCGCTTGGTCGCCGATTTTTAGGGACACATACGGAATTACTAATGCTTCAGAAATTGGGATTGCTAGTGCTACATTAGGTTTGGTTTTAGGTGGTATTGTTGGTGGCCCAGTCGCTAAATTATTGATTGTCAGGAATCAACTTGAATCGAACTATCAAGAAAAAGAACTAACCATCGGAATCAAGCACGGACAAAAGAATGTAACGATTGATTACAATACTATGCTAAATTCCTTTTTAGTGATAGGTTTTGCGATCGGTTTGGGAATTGAGCTTAATTATATAGTCGCTGCGATCGGTTTAAGATTACCAGATTTTGTGACCTGTTTATTGGCAGGGATATTCTTGACTAATACAACGCCTTATATTTTCAGACGCTTTCCTTGGCCTGCTAATACGCCTTCTCTTGCTTTAATTTCTGATGTCAGTCTTGGTTTGTTTCTAGCGATGTCGTTGATGAGTTTGCAGTTATGGACATTGGCAGGTATGGGCGGCCCGATCGCTGTTTTGCTGTTGGTACAATTTATAGTTAGTACGCTTTATACGATTTTTGTTGTCTTTCCCGTCATGGGCAGAACTTATAATGCGGCGGTCATTTCGGCAGGATATTCGGGGTTAACTTTGGGCGCGACACCAACAGCGATCGCTAATATGACTGCTGTTACCGAACGATTTGGGGCTTCTCCTCAAGCGTTTATTATTGTGCCTTTAGTGGGAGCTTTTTTTATCGATCTTGCCAATGCCTTTGTTATTCAGAAGTTTCTAAATTTTCTGAATTAATCATAGTTATAAAAAATTATTTCAGCCAATGAGATAAATCTCTTTGAATTAAATCTTGCAATGAAAGAATATCTTCTCGATAGGTTTCAATCAGTTGTAAGCGAATTTCTGGAGACATTTGCGGTTTTTCTAAATTATTATTTTGAATCGAAAAATATAAGTAATCGCGCAATTTTTCTGGTAACAATGGTCGAATGGCTTGCCGAATCGGTTTTGAAAGGCGAATCAGTTTTTGCACAGATGTGTTTTTTGGAAAACCTGTCACTTGATATTTAGTAGATGTATCAGGAACAAAATTACTATCAACGTCTAAAAACTGAAAGATAGATGATAAAGTTTTTTGAGGATGATTCTGGAAATCTTCATAAAGATGAATTTGTATTTGTTCTCGATCAAAAAGTTGGAAATATTTTTTAAGATATCGATAATAAAATCCTTTATATTGATAAAAAAATAGAGGAGATTCGCCAGCTTGTATCCGTTCTGGCTCTGCATCTAAAGCTAACTTAAAACATTGAATAGTTTCTTGTCCGTCACGTATGGCATGAAGAAAATTAGAATAAGCTCGCTCTACGGGATGACGAAGAATAGCAATTAGTTTAACATTCGGAATATGATGTTTAATGCGGGTAGGTGCGAAAAAACTAAATAAATACATAACTGAAGCTTCACCGATCGCTACTTCATCTTTAACGTTTTGAAATAGTGCTTGATAGCTAGTTAAATCCTGAATCCATTCATTAAGATTATTCTTTAGCCAAGGAATTTCAGGTGCATTAACCGAATTATTCTCAGTAGGGGAAGCAAAAAACCTAGGCTCTTTAATCGGACTCATATAAATCTGAGGATGCTGTTTAAGGTAATGATAAAGAGAGGTAGTCCCTGATTTTGTCGCACCGATGATTAAAAAATTGGGTAACATTTTCTGATACTGTTTATTAAAAAAACTCAAGTGTTGACAGGGCTATGGGAATAACGATCGCGGTGAAATTCAAACTTTGATAATTTTTCCATCGCATTACCGCCCCCAACCCCATAGCCGATCCCTTGTCCAATACCATCGACAACCAATCCCAGAATTAAGGTTAATAATAATTTTAGGGATAATAGAGATTGTAGCTGACGTTCTTGTAAGTGTTGCCAGATTCGACTTAAACGCATGAGAGGGATAAGCGGTGAGGCTACCACATAAAGTAATCTTTTTGAGAGAGACCACTGCTCATTAACACAGCGAGCGCCAGCAAAAAGTCTTCCGCAATAAAATTGTACCCGAAGCCAAACCAACAATTGTCCAAAATTGGTATGAGAAGCTTTTGCTAATGGTTCTAAATAAAGTTGATACCCTTTTGCTCGTAAATCCCAGTGTAAGATAGTTTCTGCTTCCATCATGGCTTCTAATTGGCTACCATAAATTAGTAGGATTTCCCGTTTGTAGCTACTATTATGCCCTGGAAGAAAGTCCACTATTCCCGCAGAAGTTGGCTCTAACCAAGGAGCATAAGCAATCAGCATATCTGCCCAACTCACCGAACTTTCTGGATTTCCATTGCGTAAAACAGGTCCTACTACCGCCCAAGGTTGTTGATGAGCTTGGATCAAATGTTCTGCCCAATCGGGATCAGGAAAGCAATGATCCTCTGCTAATGCGACAATTGGGGAAGTCGCTTGATGTATTCCGGCGGCGTATGCTGAAGCGAGCGAGTGCATATCTGGAATAGCGATCGTTTTTATTTGATAGAATTCTCTAAATTGCTCTACTTGCGGTGCTATTTCATTGACAGAGGGAGCAACAATAATAATTTCTAAGCTTTCTTTAACCGTTTGTTTTCGTAAATAGCTTAAGGTTTTAGCGATCGTCTCATAGGTGTCAGGAGTTGGTAAAATAACTGACATTTTAGATAAATTTTGCTCAAGCATAGGATTAAATCCGATCAAAATCTTGTTTAATGGTAAGACATAAACTATATTTTTAGACAAATAATTTTATTTCCCAGTAAATTATGCTGTAATAATGGAATTTATCGATTTTTCTATCATTATTGCTACCTACAATCGTCCAATCCAACTAACAAGTTGTCTAGAGGCGTTGACCCAAATTGACTACAGGGAATTTGAAGTGATTGTTGTCGATGATGGTAGCTCTGAATCTTTACAACCAATTATTTTACCTTTCCAATCACGATTAAAATTAACCCTAATTGAACAAAAAAATCAAGGCCCTGCGGCGGCGCGTAATGCTGGTGCGAAAATTGCTACAGGAGATTATATTGTATTTACAGATGATGATTGTATTCCTCAGTCAACTTGGTTAACTGCATTGGCAAAAAGCTTACAAGTTAATCCTAATAATCTTGTTGGTGGCAAAATCTTAAATGCTTTGCCTGATAATCCCTATGCGAGTACATCTCAAGGAATTATTGATGTGGTGTATGACTACTATCATACAGTTTCAAAACCATTACGTTTTTTTGCTTCTAATAACTTTGCCCTTTCCCGTGAGGCTTTCAACGATTTAGGCGGATTTAACGAGACATTTTGGGCTTCAGAAGATCGGGAATTTTGCGATCGCTGGCTTCAAGCGGGTTATTCTCTTACTTATATTCCTGAAGCAATTATTTTTCATGCCCATGACTTAAATTTAAGCAGTTTTTGGCAACAACATTTTAATTATGGACGAGGAGCCTATCGATTTTACCAAATTCGGGCCAAACGAGGCTCAGAGGGGTTGAAAGTTGAACCGCAGTTTTATCGAAATCTTGTACTCTATCCTTTTTCTTTTCCTTCGGTGAATCAGTTTTTTGTGTCATTTTGGCTAAACCTATTTATTGCTCAATTAGCTAATTTATTCGGTTATTTCTGGGAAAAAAGACAATTTATAACCAAAAAATCTAAATTATTCTATTAGAGTCATCGAATATGCTCATTAATGGAGAAACCCTCAAAGCAAGAGAAACCTTAACCGCCGACGTTTGTATTGTTGGTGCTGGTGCGGCTGGTTTAACACTAGCACAAGCTTTTGATGCTGCATCCTTCTCAGTATTATTGCTTGAAAGTGGTAGCTTTCGGACTGACTCAGTAACTCAAACTCTAGCTGATGGAACAACCGAGGGCGAATCATATCCCTTCACAGAAGCACGCGCCCGTTGTTTTGGCGGTTCGACTACGCGCTGGAGTGGTGTTTGCATACCTCTAGATCGATCGGATTTTCAGAGACGAGAATGGATGCCTTACAGTGGTTGGGCTTTTGAGTTATCCCATTTAGAGCCTTACTATCAACAGGCACAAACTATTTTAGGTTTATCAGAGGACATCCCGCAAGCATTGAAAACATCGCCCTTTCACGTTCCACCTCTTGAAACCAAAATTATGCAGTTTAGTCGCCCCCTCGATCTGGGACGCAAATATAAACAACAGATTATACAGTCGCGTAATATAACTTTAGTCACCCATGCAAATGTCTCTCAACTGATACCAGATGCAGAGGGAAAGCGCATCGAACGGTTAAAAGTACAGGGACTTTCTGGAAATAAATTTGAGGTGGAGTCTCGCACAGTTATTTTAGCCACCGGTGGTATTGAAAATGCGCGGTTGTTACTCGCGTCTAATACTCACTATCCCGAAGGTTTGGGCAACAGCTACGATTTAGTAGGGCGTTTTTTTATGGAACACTACTTTAAGGTTGTTGGTATTTTGCCGCTTCATCAACGCCAACAGGATGCAAGATTTTTTACTAATCTTAGTCCTTTGGGTCAAACCTATACTCAAGGTACATTTGGTTTAACAGACGATCTGCGTCATCAGCAACAACTTTTTAATCTGCATATCCGTTTCTATCGCTACAATCTACTTGAAGATACAAAGGCTGTCATTGCCGCTAAACAATTGCAAAAAAGTCTACGTGACGATCGTAATCTTAATCTAATCCCATCACAATTGAAACAATTATTACATGATCACTCTTTCGTATTACCGCGCTATTTTTTCTGGCATTTTTGGAATAAGTTAAATCCTTCAGCTTATTTCGATCATGTGCGATTATTGGCTTCTGTTGAGCAAGAACCTGATCCTAATAATCGGATTACCCTGTCATCAAAACTTGATTATTTGGGGCAACCCCAGGCACATTTAACCTTAAATTTTAGTAAGAAAATGTGGCAAAGTGTCGATCGTTCACTCGAATATATTAATAAAACATTGCTTGAGCGAGGCTTTGAGCGATTACAATACGATGCTGCTCGTCTTAAACATCTTACTCCATATAATAAGATCGGTTTGCATCATATGGGAACTACTCGTATGCACCATGATCCACGTCACGGCGTTGTTGATTCTAACTGTAAAGTTCATAATTTGGCTAATCTATATATTGCTGGAAGTTCTGTATTTCCAACTGGAGGATCGGCTAATCCAACGTTTACGATCGTTGCTTTAGCATTGCGTTTAGCTAATCATATTCACCGTATTTATTCGTGATTTCTTACTTCATACTTGGTCGTAATAACGTAGCAAAAGCCCAGATTTGCTTAAATAAAGTGGGAAATAATTTTGCTAGTGTCAAGCTATAAACAACTATTCCAATCATTGAGCAGATTACTAATCTACCTGAAGGGTTAAGATAATAAGTTAGTATTTTTTGAGTGAATAACAGAGTTAAAACCATAATTGAAGTGCAAATAACAGGGGCGAGGAACTGAGCTAAATAGGTTTTAAATTTAATTGAAATTAATTGACTTAAAAGCCATTGACTAAAGGGAAAAACAAGGTAATCACTAATTACATACGCCACAGCTACCGCCCTTATTCCCCACTGCACCGCAACACCACAAGCTATCAGGTTAAATATAGCATTGATTAAACCCAATTTAAAATTTAATAAAGGTTGACCCAATGCCATAAAAGCCGAGCGTTGATAAAAAGAAATAGAGCGAAGTATTCCCGCAAATGATAAAATTTGCATGATTGGTATAGCATTATGCCATTTTTCACCAAATAAAGTAATGACTAATTCTGGAGCAAGAATAATCACCGCAAAAAATACAGGAAATGCGAATATACTGGTTAATTGAGTAGCACGATAAAAAGCCTCTATAAAGCGTTTAGAATCACTTTGTAAACGGGAAAAAGTCGGTAAAGCAACTTGATTTAGAGTACCAATTAATAATTGTGTCATTACCTGTAAAATACGATGAGCGATCGCATAATATCCTAACGCGACTTCCCCTAAAAAATAACCAATTAATAAATTATCGGTGCGTTGATTAAAAAAATTAACTAATTGAAATCCTAATAAATTTAAACTAAAATTCATTAAATCTGCTAGATGTGACCAAGAAAATTGTAGTTTAGGTCGCCAATCACTCGCATTCCATAATACGAAAACACCCACAATTTCATAAGATAATTGTTGTCCAACTATACTCCAAACCCCATAACCTAAAAACGACATAACAACGCCGATAATTCCACCAATTGTAATTCCTAATAAAGTACGCATTGCAGTTACTTTAAAAGCAAAATTACGTTTTAATAAGGCGATCTGGATTTGAATCAAAGAATTAATAAAAAAAAGAATAGAAAAACATTGAAGAATAGGTGCTAACTGAGATATCTTAAAGTAATTCGCTATTTGATTAGCAGTAAGCCAACTAATAATAGTCAGGATAATTCCGAGAATAATTTGTGTCCAAAAAGCTGTATTAATATGTTGTTCGTCGATATTTTCTCGTTGAATTAATACTTGTGCAAAGCCTTGTTCTAAAAAGATTTGCATAAAGTTAATAAAAACATTTGCCAAAGCGACTAAACCAAAAGCTTCGGGGGTTAATAAACGAGCTAAAATTAAAAATACAATTAATGAGCCAGTTTGACCCCCCCAATTTTGAATAGCTGACCAAAATATCCCTTGAATAGTTTGTTTTTTAAGGCTCATTTTGATAATTTTTTAACTCGAAAAAACGTTTTACCCTGCCCAGAGTTGCTGAGAAAATCTCACCGCCAGACTAGCAAGTAAAAAGCCAAAAAGTATGAGTACTGGATATCCCCAACGCGGATATTGTTCTAGCAATAAACCGAGGGCAATGCTAACCGAAATGATTGCATAAGTATAACGTTCCGCAGAAGTAGCACGACCGCTACTAAAAATAATCCCAAAACTGCAAAAGCCATAAGTAGCGAGTAAATTAAGTTGAGCGCGAAAGTGCCAAATTAAATAAACACCGCCTAAAATTGTTACTGTATTAATTAGAGGACTACCTGCTAAAAGCCACAGGATAATCGCCAAAATGCAATAACCAAACTGAGTTTTATTTTGTCCTAACTTTAAATGCGATCGCCACAGCAAATAAGCCCCTAAGCAAATAAGCAGAACAATAATTATATGCAAAGGATCTACTATCTTACCAGCCTTCCAATTCCGAGAACCTACTAACACTTGCATGAACATTTTTAACCAATCTTGACCCCAAAAATCTTGGGCAGGTTGCCAGGCTTTTTGTGCTTTTAGAAAGGCTAAAGGTTCTCCAAATTTCATACCACAGTATAGGCTATATAGAAATAGTCCCCCTCCAGAACACAAACTGGCAATATAAGCAATAAGCGATCGTTTTTCTCGCCAAGATACAATGAGAAATGTAAACATAATTGCTAAACCCGGAAGACGAGTAGCTGTCGCTAATGCTCCCCAAATTGCTGCCCAAAAATGTTGTTTTTTTTGAAAAGCTCGTAACGCCGCCGTACTGAAAAGTAAAAATAAACCCTCGGTATAAATAACAGTACCAAATAATGAATAAGGACACCAAACTAAAACAGCCGTTGCCCAGCGAGCCGCCTTGATGCTATAAAGTTCTTTAACCCAATTATAAACCAGCAATACTGCGCCCAAAAAGGCTAAATTATTAATCAAAAATCCCGCTATTTCAAACGGTAAACCTAAAAACATTACTGCTTTAATTAATAAAGGAAGTAAAGGGAAAAAAGCCACTAAATATTCATTTCGTGAAAAGTCGTAACTATATCCGTTAATCACAATATTTCGATATAAATCGCTATCCCATGCCGCAAAAGTTCCCCATCCGAAAGTAGGCGCAATTCCTTCGGGTGGTGCAGGTGATACGAGAACACTTATCATCATAGCCAGCACGATTACTAGCCGACTTGACAACCACATTGTTACAGCAAAAGCGTAACCTTCAATTAATGGATTTGTATGTTTATTAATTATCATTATTGTGACTGAGATCTCATTAAATTATAGCTGAACATTTGGCTATAGTCCGATGAGCTTTTGTTGAAAACGAGTCTGTACAAACTCTTGAGAAAGAATTATACAATCTACTTCAGCCCGCAATATTTCTTAAAAAAACAAAATATAGCTTAATTGGATGATCTTAAAGTAACAGTCAATTCATCCTAATCACACCTGTTTTACTTCTCATTAAAATTTGATGACAACAATAATAACTTTTACATTAAGTCTAACTCTTGTGGAAATAACTTATACATGATCTATAACATAGGTCTGCAACAATAAAATCAACTCTTAGATAAAACTATGATATTAAGCAATCTCATGAACAAATTTTCTGTCTTAAACCTCTCTTTTAGTGCATTAGCTTTTGGCTTTGGAATGAATGCTGCGCCTGCTTTTGCCGCCAGTTTCACTGGGTATACTTCTTCCCCGACGGGTCATACCCTTTCTCCTAATGTTGGTGTTGTCAGTGGTGTAACGGATGCGACCAAAGCTGATATACGGCTAGATTCAGTAACAAAAGGTTCCACAACTTATACTAATTTCTTTTACGTTACTGGAGCCACAATTATTACTAATGATAATGCTACTTTAGGTCCAGGAAGCTCCGATCGCGGTGATCAAACAGCACTCGATCCATTTTTGACTCAAGGTCCTGTTGCAGAAACACCTAATGCAAGTCAGGTTGTCCAAAGCTTAGGTAATAATAACTTGAATAGTATCATTGACACAGAAGATAATTTAGGCACTTCCATTTTTGATGTTTATTTTTCTAACCCAACTGACACTTTTGCTTTTTGGGAAAGAGGAAAAAATAGCAGGCTTAAAGTTACAGCGATCGTAGCGGGCTCGGCTGGTAATCTAAATCCCACTTTAGGTGGTTCTTTTACAATTACCCAGAGTCTTTGGGCAAATACTGGTATCATGACAACTTTATCAATTGATACAACAGAAATCGGGGGAGCGCAAGAATTAGGTACTTATGGTCTGACTTATGATAGTGCTATTGTTGGACTTCGTTTAGAAAGTACAGACGGTTTTAATGGCCCTGACTACAAAGTTGTTGGTATCAATGCGGTTCCTGAACCTCTAACAATTTTGGGTGCAGGTACAGCCGTTGCTTTTGGTGGCTTTTTCAAACGTAAACTTGCTAAAAGTAATGAAAATAAGAAAGCTTAATTAACATAGTACTATTTTTCTTTTTTTCATTTCTAGAAGGAGAAAGGCGATGGACGATTATAGAGTCAAAAATCGCTTTTTTTTTGTAAAATCTTTTTCCATTGTTCTTTTCCCCTTCGGATTTTTTCAAAGATCAACTTTTATTACATTTAGGGCATTTGCAAAGTAATTAACTGATTTTCCAGCAAAACGTCACGAAACTGTCCATAATCGGCTAATATAGCGATCATGTGTAAATGTGTATCGGGTTCTATTTGTAAATCTGCCCAAGGTACAGCGATTTCTAAGCATTGATTTAAGGCGACTAACGTCCGACTAGCGCGTGGATGCCACACCTGATAGCCTTGCGCTTCTTCTAGCCAAACCGACTCAGTAACTAAATTAATTCCTAAATGATGATGAAAATAATAATTTAGTGGGGCTTTTTCGGGTAAATCTGATAAAGGTGCGGGGCTATTAGTGCGACAATTTCCGGGATAGTACCACAATAAATGTAACTCTCTGGGTAAATCTTTTCTAGGTTGTACGCCCTTTTTAAAATCTAAACGCAGATAAAAATTGAGGTGATCCCAACCGTAAAACATTCGCTGCACTAAACTCGCTCTGTGCATTGTACCTTTTGCACCACCAATATCATAACGTCCCGCTTTATCCCAGTCTTGTTCGTCGCCAAAACCATCAATAATGGGATGAATATAACTCGATGGACGATGAGCGGGTTTTTTGTAATGATCTTCTAAAGGATGGCGTAAATAGGGCGGTATTGGTTCATTTAATGCCTGATAGATGGCGGCGATATGTTCTCGAAATAGTTGATCAAACATGGCATCTTGGTTAGAAGTATGTCCCTCACCAAACCACCAAAACCAGTCAGAACCCTCGGCTGCATACAAAGCTTCCCAAACTTCGGGGTTATTTTCTTGTGTTGCTTCGGGATGGGTGGCTAAAACTTCTCTTGCGATCGTCAGATAATCCCATGCTTTATTCTTGACAGGATCGCCGATCCATGTATTAAAACTGGCATCGATCCAAGATCCACTATGTAATTGTTTATTAGATAAAGTTTTTGTCGGTGGAAACTGATCGATAAATTCAGAAACGGTAACTAACTTAATATCTTGGTGATGACTCAAACGGCGATAGAGTTCTTCTAAAAAGAATAGACCATCTTTGGGGTAATGTTCCCAGCAGTTTTCGCCATCTAATGCGATCGTTACTAACCAAGGTTCATTTAAGCTTGTTCCTTCCCTTTGACGGTGTAATAGAGAACGATAAATGGCTTCTAAGTGTCCTATTAGATCCATTGCAGCATGATGACTATCCATCGAACCATAGGTAAACCCAATAAGATCCGACAAACGATGATCCCGAAAGACGATCGCTAAATCTCCATTTTGGGTTGAGAGTCGATAAGGACGATAGAGATATTCTGGATCATAAACGTTACCCGTTTCATCTCGATGGAAAAAGTGATTTAAGCTAGATCCTAATACGCCTTCATCAGAACAGATCCAGTTAAAACCCTGTTTAGCAATATAGGGCAAAATTTCGGGGCTAACAGACTGTTCAGATGGCCATAACCCACGTGGGGTACAATCAAAGCGAGAGGTATAAATATCCCAAGCTTTTTGTAAATGAAGAGAAATATCTTGAGGCCATTGAAAGTGTAGCTGAGGTAGAGTCATTTTGGGAATGGCGATTCGTCCCGCATTTGTATCAGCTAATAGGGGTAAAATGGGATGGGTATAGGGACTGGTGGTAATTTCAATCTGTCCGCTTTGTTGCATCTGTTGATGAGTCGGAAGGATGCGGCGTATGATTTGACGCTGTTTGGAGATGATACGCTGGCGATCGCTTAATGTAAAGTCTTTGCCTTTTTGTAACCAAACGGCAATTTCTGGATCGTCCCAAAAAATCGGATCGATCCATGCTAAATTATGCCATGCGAGTAAATCACTGTAATCTTGTTGTGTCCAATTTTCTAAACACCAGGCGACTCCATAATCTTTTCGTTGATCGTAAAGTTGGCTATAACGAGGATGTGGCGCAATAAGTGTATGATGATTTGCATCGAAAAAATGTTCAATAATATAATGTTTCTGCGCGAGATTTAACCGATCTTCTGGTGTTAAAGTCAGTGCCATATAGGGATCAATGGCTGTCCCTTTGGCGTAGTCTTCGAGTTGTAAAATGAGCGAAGGAACGAGATTAATCGTTTGGTGTAGATTTGGATAGCGCTCTTTAATCAGAATTAAATCTAAATAATCTTTTGTTCCGTGTAGTCTAACCCAAGGAAGGCGATATTGTCCTGATGCTGCTGCTTCTCTTGATTTATATAGAGGTTGGTGTTGATGCCAAATAAAAGCCACGTACAAAGGATGAGCCATATGATTCCGTTAAACACAAAAAGCTTAGATTTATCCTACCGCTTATAGGCATTTATCGTATGTAATCTGTTTTCGTTCGTCATTTAACTGGTATAATTCCATACAATATAAAATTTAGGAAAGTTTAGTTTACTTTAATTGATAAATAACTTTAATTAATGTTACCTAAACATTAACCCTCAAACCTGCTCTGTTCCTCATTTTTCGATTTATTCTTAATACCACGTTACGGATGTTTACCAAGAATTTTAATGTTTATTTAAGATTTTTGACATTTTTGGCCAATTGTCTTTCTGATAGATATCTTATAAACAAGCGAACCTCCTAAAAATCTTTAGGACAATTCATCCGTACTAACTTGGTGATGAACATGGTTATCAGTCTGCTTCGTTCCCTCCTATTTTCGACAGTTCTTAGTTTTGTTGTTCCTATTTTTGCAGTTGGTGGCGTTTTTGCCACTTTATGTACTGTAAGTTATGTTCCAGGTATTGCCAGTGTTGGGCAAATCGGTGCATCTTCTATTGTCGGTTTTCTCTCAGTTTTTGGGAGTGGCTATCCTATTCAAGGCATCCTCATTATCGGTGGAACTTTTGCCGTTGCAGGTAGTTTATTCGATTTATTTAATTTTTACGTTAATCAAGGTAGTAGAGGACATTAGAAACGAACTTTTTTTAAAATAGAGAAAATAAAATCTATTCGTTTCGATTATTTATGTCACAGCGCTCGTCGCCCTGGTGGGCTTTTTGGTACTCTAAGGGATCGTATCTTCTAGTCATTCTACTGGTGGCAGTCACGATTATTCTCTCTACACCTCAAATCAGTCAAGGGCGTTCTTGGTTCGATTTATTACGTCAAAGCATCCAAGTTATTCAACTGTCTAACTTATCCGATAATCAAGAAGTTCAATTCGGACAACAAATTAATCAGACACTTCTCAAACAGGGCAAAGTAAAAATTTCTCGAAATGAGGCCATAAATCGTTACATTACGAAAATTGGTCAAAGATTAGCCCAAAGTAGCGATCGTCCTAACATTCCTTATAGGTTTCAAGTCGTTAATAATAACAGTATTAACGCTTTTGCCACAATGGGGGGTTTTGTATATGTGCATACTGGACTAATCAAAAAAGTATCGAATGAAGCAGAATTAGCCAGCGTCATCGCCCATGAAATTGGTCATATTGTGGGCCGACACGCCATCGAAAATATGAAAAAAACAGCCATTACTCAAGGTTTATTAACGGCTGCTGGACTCGATAGCCAATCTTTTGTTCAATTAGGGGTACAACTGGTTTATAACCTGCCTAACAGCCGAAGTGCGGAACTTGAAGCCGATCAAATTGGACTACAAAACTTAGAACAAGCTGGCTATGCACCGATTGGAATGTTAAGCTTTATGGAAAAACTGCTCAAATATAGTAGTGCAGCCCCCGAATTTTTAAGCACTCATCCCGCAACAGGCGATCGTATTGAAGCCTTAAAAGCGTCAATTGATCCAGCAACAGCAAATAAAGGCGATGGACTCAACGAAAAAGCATACTCTACTAAAATTAGAGCTTTATTATAGGTAAAAAAAATGTCTCGGATAGCTGATCTTACATTAACAACCCCAGCATTACTGTTTCCAGCTATCTCGCTTTTATTGCTGGCTTATACCAATCGTTTTTTAGTAATAGCCCAATTAATTAGAGAATTGAATAAACGGTCTAAAGATGTTCAAGCAGACTTAACCCGTAGACAAATTCGCAATCTTAGAATGAGAGTTCAACTCATTAAATGGATGCAGTTTGTTGGCGTTCTTAGTTTTCTCTTATGTACCGTGTCGATGGCTTGTCTTTTTTTTACTTATGAAAAAGCGGGCGAGCTTGCTTTCGGGTTCAGTTTAATGGCAATGGTTACATCTTTAGTACTTTCGTTGTATGAAATTTCCATCTCGGTTAATGCGCTCAATATTGAGTTAGAACATATGGAGCGGTGAACTGTTAGATCAGCAAATTAATCTGGAGAAAAATACAACTTTAATGGCATTATTAAACACTTTAAATACTTGATGGGGAGACGCAAAAAATCACGTCTCTACACCGAATTTTACCTACTGTAGTAGAAAGCAATTTCTTTTTCTTTTAAGGGTGCAAAACCAGCATCAGCCAACATTTGATTTAATTCATCTTGAGGAATATGTTTAGCACCAATGCGAACAATTCGAGAACGCATCGTATTACTGACACCACTACGCTGACGTTGCGCTTCGAGTGACATTACTTTATGATAGAGATCGACTTTAGCGGTGGGAATCGGTGTCCCATCAAAATCCATTCCTTGCGCGATCGCTACATCAACTGCATCTGCACCCGAAGAATCTTTTAAAGTCGTTGTTGCACTAAGAATAGTGGTTGATTGCTCTTGATTCATTTCAACACTTAGAATAAGTAAAGTTGTCTTTTGAATATTTTATCAAGTTCTGTCTTTACATTTTTTTAATCTTTCACTTATGGAATTATGACTCCTTTACCGAATTATCGACCACAACAACTATCACTGGGTCCCTTAGAATCAGAAATTTTGCATATTGTCTGGGAAAAAGGCGAAGTGAGTGTTAAAGATGTTCATGAACAGATTTTATCTGATCCTGATCGAGAATTGGCTTATACTTCAGTAACAACGGTTTTACGTCGTCTGACGAATAAAGGATGGTTAAGCTGTTATAAACAAGGACGGGTTTTCTATTGGGTTCCTTTAGTATCCCGCGAACAAGGCGAAGCGATCAAATCTTATGAACAATTACATCGTTTTCTGTCCATTAGTAATCCTGAAGTTGTGGCCTCATTTGCTGATAGTCTGGATACAGCAAGTGTAGAACAACTCAAAGCGATCGCATCTCGAATTGAATCGGTTCGTCGTCAACGGGAGAACAAATAAGATGCACAGTTTAATGATGCTATTTGCCCTGGCTATTGCTTGTGGGATTAGATTCAGTATACCTCCAACCTCCCAAAAAAATTGGGCTAGATCTTTATTTTTCTTTCTCTTTCCTCCCCTCATTTTATTAATGACATCTCTGGCAGTTCTTTGTATGGGATATCGCGGGGAAATGCTCGGTTTAAAAGCGAGTTGGTTTAGCTATTTCTTTGCCATTATTTTCTTATTTTTTGCGAGTTTTAGACTCATTCAAATGTTTTCTCAAGCCTGGTTAGCGCAACAAGAAATACAGAAATATCCACAAAAATTAGTAGTTGCTCAACTTGCGAGAATTATTGATACAGAATTTCCTTATAGTGCAAGAATTGGCTTTTGGAATTCTGAATTAATCATCACTCAAGGATTAATCGATCTCCTCGAACCCGAACACTTAAACGCCGTATTAGCTCACGAAAAAGCTCATTACAATTATCGTGATACATTTTGGTTTTTCTGGTTAGAGTGGCTACGTTCTATAACTTCTTGGCTACCGAATACAAAAACTTTATGGCAAGAATTATTATTTTTAAGAGAAATTCGCGCTGATCAAAGGGCTTCAAAATCAGTCGATTCTTTACTTCTTGCTGAATCTTTATTACAAGTGGCTCAACAAGTCAATCTGGTTTCACCCTTCAATTTTAGAGAGCGAATTTGTGTTGCTTTTCATGAAGTTTCTGCTCAAAACCGCTTGCTAGAAAGAGTTAATTTGATTTTAGATGAGCCTGAATCTTCATCTTTTGAATTCAGTTGGTATCATTGGACGATTCTTTTATGTTCTCTCATGCCGTTTTTTACTTTACCTTTACACGATTAACATGATTGAACTCGGACAGCAAGCCCCAGATTTTTCGCTTTCTAACCAAGATGGTAAGTTAGTTAGTTTAAATGATTTCTTATCCTCTTGGTTAATTCTTTATTTTTATCCCAAAGATGATACACCAGGTTGTACAACCGAAGCAAAAGACTTTACCGAATTAACACCAGATTTTAACCGACTGGGTGCAAAAATTATCGGAATTAGTCCAGATTCAGAAAAATCTCATTGTCGTTTTATTGAAAAACATAGCCTATCGATTCAATTACTCAGTGATCCTGAGCATAAAATTGCTGAAATTTATGGAGTTTGGGGATTAAAAAAGTTTATGGGCAAAGAATATATGGGGATTATTCGTTCAACTTTTTTGCTCGATCCTAATGGTTGCGTAGCATATATTTGGAAAAATGTCAAGACAAAAGGTCACGCGGCAAATGTTCTAAAAATCTTAAAGGATCAAAATTATAAATAATGGGTAGTTTTGTCTTAATCTGGTGTGGGCAGCTTGTATCGTTAATTGGTTCAGCATTGACGAGTTTTGCTTTGGGAGTATGGCTTTATCAACACACAGGCTCAACGACACTTTTCTCTTTATTTTATCTATTTGTCTCCCTTCCTTTCACTTTAGCTTCGCCCATTGCGGGTGTTTTAGTAGATCGTTGGGATCGTCGTCTGGTTATGATTGTAAGCGATTCGGGCGCGGCTTTGTGTACTGTTGCGATCGCTTTTTTTTTATTAAACAATCATCTTAATATTTGGTTAATTTATCCCCTCACAGCATTAATCTCTATTTTTGGAGCGTTTCAGGTTCCAGCTTACATAGCAGCGACGACGCAATTAGTCCCAAAACAATCGTTAGATCGAGCTAATGGGATGATTGAATTAGCTGATGCTGTTTCTAGTTTAATTGCACCGATTTTAGCGGGATATTTACTTGGAATTATCCAATTATCGGGGATAATTATAATTGATTTTGTGAGCTTTTTTATATCAATTTTAACCTTATCGATGGTTTCTATTCCAAGACTCAAAACTGTCAGCGAAACCAGTTTAGATCAAAATACATTTATTCAAGAAGCCTTAGATGGTTGGAATTATATTGCATCTCGCCCAGGTTTATTAGGTCTATTACTATACATGATGTGCAATAATTTCATCATCGGTCTTGTCTTAATTCTGTTGACTCCCCTTGTTCTTTCTTTTTCGTCTGCAGAAAGTTTAGGAACGATCTCATCAATGGGGGGTATAGGGATGTTGTTAGGAGGAATTTTATTTAGTCTTAAAGGTGGCTCACAACGTCAAATATATGCACTTTTTACCTTTGTTTTTTTAGGCGGATTATCGATCTTAATTGGGGGTTTACGAGCTTCTGTATTATTAATTGGTTTTGCTTCGTTTTTGGGCTTTTTTGGGATTCCCATTATTAATAGTGCATCTCAAGTAATCTTTCAAAAAAAATCGCCTTTACATTTGCAAGGTCGTATCTTTTCTTTTTATCAAATGGGTGAGACCATCGCTTTACCTGTTGCGGCTATTATAGCTGGGCCATTAGCCGATCAAATTTTTGAACCTTTAATGACTCAAGATGGAGTTTTAGCAAATAGCATCGGTCAAATCATTGGTTTAGGGAAAGGTCGCGGCATAGGATTATTATTTATCGTTATGGGTTTATTAATGATGCTAATAACACTTTTAGCCTATTGCTACCGTCCTTTGCGGTTGGTAGAAGATGATTTACCCGATGCTATTAACTAGACGTTTATTCTGATACTTCAGCCGGTGGAAGTGATGGATATTTTTCAGCAAAGTATTTTGTTAAAAAAGTATTAACGGCTGATAAAATCACAGGAGCGAACAGAAAGGCTAATACTCCATGTACCGCAAAACCCGGAACTAAAAATGCAGCCAATGCCAAACAGATACCATTAATAACTAAGGTAAATGCGCCTAAAGTGACTAAGTTTAAAGGAAGAGATAAAACTGAAATTACAGGTTTAACAAAAGCGTTAACCAGTCCAATAACTGCACCTGAAATCAACGCAACGGGAAAACTGGTAATCACTATTCCTTTAAAAAGAATGTCTACTACTAATAGACTGATGGCAGTGACCAATATGGATAAGAAAACTCCAATCATGATTCTACTCCTTTATTCTCTCAGAGTTGTTAATATTCTAGCTCAATTATTTTCTCAGACTCATCTCTCGATAGTAAGAGTGCAATCATTGAAGCTATGTTAAAATCGAATTGACGAAGCCCGCGTGACAGAGATAAAAAGACTACTTAATTGATCTGGTGGGCGACCAAAAAATTTTTAAGGTTAAAAACTTAGGAGGAAAAGATTTATGCTTTTAAAAATCATTATAGCGATCCTATTACCCCCTTTAAGCGTTTTTCTGACGACGGGTATTAGTACTGCTTTTTTAATTAATATTGTCTTGACGTTTATTGGTTGGTTTCCAGGCGTTGTTCATGCTCTTTGGATTATCAATAAACAGTCTGAACAAAGAAATACTTAAACCCATCATCAAATGATTTTCGTTTCTTAGTAAAGAATCTTCCGCTCTATCCCACTATTTCAGCAAATCTGGCTCGTCGGAAGGTTCTTGCTTTTCTACTTCTCCTGGGAGAGCTTTAGGTGTGTTTTTTTCCTGAAAAATTTCGCTGATTGATTTCCACAAATCTTGGAGAATGTGTTTAATTTCTTGTTCTTTTCGAGCAACAGTTGAACCAGCTTTGCTTAATTTATCTTCAAATTCTTTTTGTTTTTGCTGAATTTGAGAATTAAATTGATCAGGGTTTTCTTTAGTTTTTTCGTACCAAATTTTCGCTTCTTCTAAATACTTCTTAACATCGCCACCTTGATCCCCGTATTTTTCAGCAAGATTGGCTTGTAATACAGCGAGTTGAGATTTTAGTTGAGCGTAGCTTTTCTGTAAGATAGCAAGTTCTTCACTATTTTTGAAGTTTTCCACCACAGAATCAATAGTTTTTTTAATTTCTATCGGTTGCTGATTGCTGGTTTGTTGAACTTCGTCTAAAATAACTTCTACTTCTTTTTGAATGGCGATTTCTTCAGCATCAATCTGGGATTCAAGCTGTTTAATTTCGTCTTGGGTTTGAGCGATCGTTTGACGTTTTGATGAGTTGATTCCACGAATAATACCTTCGATAGATGCGGTAATTTCGTCTTTTAGTTCGTTTCCTTTTCCTTTGTAACTATCAATCACAGCAGAAAGTGAATCAGTCACCAGTGTTTTTACTTCGCTTGAACCTTCTTTAACTTCTAATTTCGCTTGTGCAACTGCATTTTGAATAATTTCTCGAATTTTTTCGGTTCGGAGTTTTCCCTCAGCTTTGGCTTTTTCTAAGGCTTCCGTAATTTCTTCTTTAGTAGTATTCGCCATAATTTTTTTATCTCCTACTTCGTCCATTACTTTTTATGGTACTGCAACTGGAATGAGATGAAACGTCGGATAACCGTACCTAAATATCTCATAAACCCAATAGGAATTAATGCTAGTAACCTTGTGTAAGTTTAGTTGACAAATCTTGCGTTAACTTAATAATATCTTGCTGTCGGGGAAGTTGTTCTAACCAATGTTGAGGAATGCTTTCTAAGCCATAATAAATTCCTGCTAAACCTCCTGTAACGGCTGCTGTTGTATCGGTATCATCTCCTAAATTAACTGCTTTTAAAACGGCTTCTGCATAATTTTGACTATTTATTAAACACCAAAGTGAGGCTTCAAGTGTATGAATAACATAGCCACTAGAAGAAAGATCATTAATACTAAGTTGCTCTATTTTTCCAGTGGTAATTCTTGAAAAATGTTGTAATTCAACAACATAAGGCGGTTTATTATAGATTTTTTTAATGGCTTCTAATCCTTGAAGATAGGATTTTTTGACGGAATTACCAGCTAATAAACCTAGAGCAATACTAATATAAAATCCACAAGCCATTTGAGAACGTAAATGAGCATGAGTAATTGCTGAGGTGAGATGAGTTAGTTTAATTAATTCAGGAAACGTTAATAAATGATGGCAAAATGCAAGAGGTAATATTCTCATTAACGAACCATTTCCATTACTTTTCTCGCTGGTTGCTCCTGAGTGTTTTAATGAGACTCCATTAAGAAGATGATTAATTGATTGCTCGGTTGTTCCACCAATATCAAATGCTTTATTAAAAGGTGTCCAAAAACCGTCAGTATACCAACGACAAAAATTAGTAGAAACGGTAGTGAGTAGTTTTTCAGTATTACTGGGGGAAACTTCAGTCAGTGCATCCGCTAGACAAAGTGTTAAGGACGCATCATCTGACCATGTTCCAGGGGGTTGATGATATGTCCCATAACCAATCATATCAGATATCGGCGATCGCTCTCTTTCGGAACGCTGGATAAATTGAACGGGTAAACCTAACGCATCTCCTACACAAACCCCTAAAATTCCTGCCGTGACAAGTGAGTGATTAGACATATTTTAAACAGACTCCAACAATAACCATACGTTATTTTTTTGTTTTTTATAAAGGGGGCTTAATCGATGTTTGGGCGTTTAATTTAAGTTTTTTAACAATATTTTCAGTTTTTTAAAAAGCTTAATTTTTCTAAACACTATTTATCTTAAATCACACATTAAACATCAAGACATAGATATGAGAATATTAACGATTTATTCCAAAAACTGCAAGGATAATACAATACGAGCGCTTGACGATCCTCATTTTCGGATTATAATAAATACATCTATACTATAAAGGATGCTGATTTAACTTGCAGTGAGAAAAAAATAATTATTATTTACGTTCTTTCAACATAGGAGGATTTGTAATGAATCAATTTTTCCAGTCTTTATCAACATCCAATAAAGCTTTAACTCAAAATAACGCAGTTAGTCATTACTCAACTCTTAGCCCTTGTCTGAATTTTTTTGCACAAGGTGGAAGTCTTCGCAATCAAAGCCCTAGCTATATTCATAACCTTTTTTCATTAGCTTGGCAAGAAAATCCGCAACTCGCTATACAGATTATGGCTTGGATTTATGATTGTCGGGGAGGTTGTGGAGAAAGAGACGTTTTTTATTATTTATTTGTTTGGTTAGCTAATCATCATCTTGAAACAGCCAAATCTAATTTGTTTTTAATCCCAGAGTTTGGACGTTGGGATATGTTAATAAGATTACTGGATATTCCCACATTACAAGAATCCATTTTAGCTTTAATCCGAAAGCAACTCAATGATGATTTAAGCCATATGGAAAAAAATTTATCAATTTCTTTGTGTGCTAAATGGCTACCCCGTGAAGGTAAACAAAATGAGGATAAAGCGAAACTTATTCAAAACAAATTAAATTTATCTCCGAAAAATTATCGCCGTTTGCTGGCTTCTTTAGGACAATATATCAAAATTGTTGAACAAAAAATGTGCGCTCAAGAATGGAAAACGATTAATTATGCTCAGGTTCCCTCTAGAGCAAGTATGATTTATCGTCATGCTTTTGGTAAACACGATCAGACTCGATATCAACAATATCTAAATGATGTGGCTGCTGGAAAAGCTGAGATTAAAGCCGCTCAATTATATCCTTATGATATTATCAGAAACTACTTAAATAATCAACCCGAAGATTTAACTTTAGAATTGCAATGGAAAGCTTTACCTAATCCATTTGATCAAGGAGATTTAAGAGCTATTTTACCAGTAGTTGACGTTTCTGGCTCAATGTACACATCAAATAAAATACGTCCTATTGATGTTTCAATTAGTTTAGGTATTTTCTTTGCTGAAAAAAATCCGAGTATTTGGGGCGGGAGTTTTATTACTTTTTCTGGTAGCCCAGTTTTTGAACAATTAAAAGGTAAATCTTTAAGAGAGAAAGTTAATAATTTGCGTCGTGCGAGTTGGGCAATGAATACCAATATTCAAGCGGTTTTTGATTTAATTTTAAATAAAGCAAAACAAAACGGTCTTTCTAACTCAGAACTCCCCGAAATGGTTCTAATTATCTCTGATATGGAGTTCGATCAAGCTCAATCAGGAAAGACAAATTATCAAGCAATTGATGATAAATTTAAAGCCGCAGGTTATACTCGCCCTGTGTTAGTTTTTTGGAATGTGGATGCAAAATCTCATCAATTTCCCGTGACGAAGAATGACGATCGCGTTATTTTATTATCTGGATTTTCTCCCAATGTTTTTACATCCCTAATGAGTGGAAAAATAATCAACCCAACCGAAGCAATGTTAGCTACAATAGATATAGAGAAATATCGCCGTTGGCAAGCTTTATCTAGTTATAACCCAACTCAAGACAGTACAAGTCAAGACAGTACAACTAAAGACAGTATGATTAAATCTTATTCTGCTCACACTAAAGATTTATCCAAAGACGAAATAAAATCGATTAAACAAGCTTTGCAAGGAACATCGCAAGAAGCAGCCGAAGTCACCGAAAAAAATGTCATTAAAAATCGCTCTACTGCTCTAAAAAAAGTCGATTTTTCTAAACTTAAATTAGGCGATTATCTTTTTGATATTCAATATTATAAGGTAGTTGAAGTCAACCCTAAATCAATAGCCGTCATTAACGAAAGAGGATTCGGCTCAGAAATTGATAAAGATATTATTGAAGAGGGAATGTATTCTGCTAGTCAATATGAATTTGAGAAAATTGTCTCTCGTACGGAAATTTGTGAAATATTAGAACAAGCTGGAAATTATATATTTACAGTCAACTTTAATAAGCAAATTCGAGAGAAAGATCTTAAAGATAAATTATTGGCGGCTATTAAGGATAAAAAAGGCAATCCTCTTAGTCATTTAGAAATAGAAAAAGCACTCTCTAAAGTGAGTCAGGAAGCGATACAAGGAGAAGAACGAACCCTCGTTGGTTATTTACTAAAAGTCGAACCTAAAATGGGTCGTAGTACAGTTATCGATATAGAATGTCCTGTTGAGCGAAATCGGATTCGTTTGGTCGATCATCGTACCATTAATTGGCTAATTTTAAGAAATGTTAAATATGTGGTGCAGTAACACAATTTAATTTTAAAGACTTGCCAAGACAAGTTGAGTAGATTAGAATGGAAACAAGGCTGGTAACTGCAACAAATATACTTAGTTCTATTGAACATCAAAGTAAAACCCCAGCCTGTTCTTTTATACATCGAATAGATTAGACAAATACGGGTAAATGTTCAAAATTAAACGTATTTGGGAGAATACAGGAATTTGTTTCACCTAAGTAAATACCTAGCGATCGCGCAGTTTTAACCATAAATCCATCGGGATCAACGGGATAAGCACAGCGATTTTCTGCATGACATTTCTTAATAATATTAATAATAGGTTTAAGTGAGACACTTTGTACTTGACCTTCGCGCCAGACGACAACTTGATCGTATTTTTCTTGTTCGATTAATTCGACGGCTTTAATACCAAATACGGTAGCTAAAAGACGATCTAAAGATAATGGAGGACGACTGCGCTGTAAATGTCCGAGTACAGACACGCGTAAATCCATTTGATTAAGATGACAGAAACCATGATCGACTTTACATAACACTTTACTATACTCATCTAATCGTCTGGCAAAATAATCGCCGATATATTTTTCTCGCTCATTTTGTTCATTTCTCACACCTTCGGAAATCACAATCATTGCAAACTGACGACCTTCTGAGCGTAATTTTTCCAACTGGTGACAACAACCATCAATAATATCTAAATTAATCGCTGGAGTTAACTCAGGAATTAGAATAATATCTGCACCTCCGGCAATTCCCGCATGAAGGGCTAAATGTCCGGCATCTCTTCCCATCACTTCTACAATCATCACTCTTTCATGACTTGCCGCCGTGAAAGTAAGATCATATAAAGCTTGGGTGACGATATCCACTGCTGTAGTAAAACCAACTGCCCATTCAGTGAAAGGAACATCATTATCAATGGTTTTTGGAACAGCGATTAATCTCCAATTTCCTTTTTCAGCCAAATCATGGACAATATCTAGACTTCCATCACCACCAATTACAATTAAAACATCTAAATCTAGAATTTCATATCCTCTTAAAATGGCTGCAGTCATTTCCGAATGTTCTGTATATCCTCTACTAAGAGATCCTAAAACACTGCCACTTAAAAACTGCAAAACATCTAAGCCTTTAAGAATACCAGGTAAATTATAACCATGCTTGGTTAAAATTAAATCTTCGGGTTGATATTTTCCTCTCGCAATATCGATAAAACCATCTGTGCCGTAAGGAATTCCGTATACATCCCAGTCTTTTAATTTCGAGGCTTTTACCACTGCTCGAATAACTGCATTAAGTCCAGGACAGTCTCCACCACTGGTCAAAATACCTATTTTTTTTCTGCTTTGATTACTGACCACAATGTACTCTCGCGTGTTGCTATAAATGTTGTACATTATTTAGTAAACAGTATAAATGAAGTAAATCTTTGACTGTTAATGATTTATTCAGGTTTAACATAGAAAAGCTAAACCCTAATTAATACTATCAATCTGGATGCTACTTTAGATAAATTAATAAAAGTTTATTTTAGATTATTTTTATTAAATATTTTTTAATAATCTTGATTGATTTAGATAAAATTATAATTGTGATAATAACTTATCATAATCAGAGTGAGAACCAATCCAAAACCAAATTATTGTATCACTTTCTACCTGACCTAATGCTCGATAGTCTTTACTAATACAGGCAGAATAAACAGATAATTTTGGATTAACTTGTTTAAATCGTAAACTAGGATGTCTAGGATTTATTTTAAATTGACGATAGGCTAATCTTGCTTGTTCTTGAATTGGTAAAGGAAGTTCAGAAAATGTTTGTCTAAAATTAGCTGTTGTACATGATTTCACTTGTAAGTTATTTCATCATGTTTGGGGGTCAAGTTCTTGAGTTTTTCCAGCCTGATACTCTTGCAATGCCTCGGTTGCAAGTTTCGCCAAAACATCTTGAGAATTATTAAACGATCGCTCCCATTTGAGTTCGTCTTCTATTTCTTCCAAAATTATTAAAGCAATCTCATCTTGTTGATTCGTAGGAAGGTTTTTTAGTTGACAAATCGCCTGTTCAAGTAATGTTGACATCATTGATTTTTGTCTAATACATTTTTTTTATAATCTCTATTATAGCTCCAAAACAAAAGTTTTGTCAAGGAAAAATGAGGTAATATTAATATTATTTTGTATTGAGTAAAATCATCTTAATAAGCTAAATTTAGTACAAGTTGATAACGATAAAGGGCTACAGGTTGATTGAGAGATTTAAAATAATCAGGATCTTGGGGAGATAAATAAATCGCTGTAATTTGAGTCGCTTCTATTTGTTCAGGGTTAACGAGATGATAGGCTGTAGTCGTTTCTACTTCATTAATAAATAGACTTGAATCTATTTTAAATTGTTGTTGAGTTAATTCACTCGTCATAAATTGTTCAGTTGAGGGGGAAACTTGACTATGACCAATCACAGTCGAAATCAATCTACGTTTTTGGGGTAAAATAGTTGTTAAACACGTTGGATTTTTACGATCAGTCTCTACAGAAATTACCCCTGTTTCTCCTAAATAAGCACGTGCGATCTGGAGTCCATTAAACGCTCGATCTGCCACTATTGACGATGTTACGGAAGATAAAGGAGGTAATGGCCATCGGACAGAAGCAGAAACGGTTTGAGGCAAAAAACGAACCTGAAAAGTCATGGTTTGTTGAAGATAACGACGATTACTTTCAAAACCAGGCGTTACTACTTTTGGTGCTAAAGGTGCGATTTGTTCGGTCAAAATACTGCTAACATTCCAAGTTCCTTGTAGCCATTCGGGATAGTAAATATCTCCATAGTGTTTCTCAAGTTCTGGTTTATGTTGCCAATTTGGATAGGCTGATAAACGTTCTGTAACGGTTTCGGCTAAGGCTAAAGAAGGATTAAAAATCAAGAAAATCAGAATTAAAAAACTGATGATTAATCGATATTTCATTGTTGAATAGTTGGTTAAAATCTTTAGGTAAGCAACGATAATTTAAAAGAATAACTTAAATTGAGTCTTTTCGATTCACCAAATTTTTAGACAAAAGTTGAGTATTATTACTCACTTAACATTACTATACATTTAAGCAATATTGTGTTATTTTAAATAATAGAAGAGTTCATAAAATACTTTCATTATGGATAAAACAGCAGCGTTTCCTCTATTTATTCAGACAGGATTATCCTTTCTGGGATTTCTTTTACTAATTGTTTTATTGGCTTAAATAAGATCAACCTCTACAGGCTGGCTACATATTAGCTTAATTTAGATGGTGAATAGTAAATTATGGGCGAGATAAAAGAAATTGAGCTAATTCTTTTAAGTTCCGAAAATTGTTTTGCTCAACTAAACTTTGAAGACTACTAACTAAAGCTTCATGCTCACTAGGAATTTGTTCGAGAAGCTGACAAATTCCTTCACTGTCTCTAGCTACTGCACAAGAATAAAGTCTTTCGATCCAATCACGAGACATTACCTCTAGATTATTAGATGGAATAGGATACTCAGATCTCAAATCAGATGACGAGTTTTTTGTACGTCTCATATCTTTATATGGTGTCACCATAGAATTATTAATGCTAGTAGATGTGGGAAACTCTGAAAGAGGAATCGTACTAAGATCATCATCATCAAAATCTTCTTTTTCTTCTATTTCGTAAACATAACGGACATTGAGATGTTGAGCAATTTTTTCTAAGATTGTCTCTATTTCAAACGGCTTTTGTAGAATATCATCACAGCCGATCGCACTAATATCGCTGTAATCTTCTACTGTACCCGAACTCAGACCAATAATAACTGTTTTAAAAGGTTCTTCACTGCTGACTTGCAAACGTTGAATTTCTGCTATTGCTTGATAACCATCCATAACAGGCATCCGAGTATCCATAAAAATTAAATGCGGTTGCCAAGTTGACCAAAAATGAATCGCTTCTTCTCCATTAGCGGCTTCTTCCAGTTTAAATCCTAGTGGTTCTAAAAATTTAATTAGTAAATAGCGATTTTCTCGACGATCGTCAACAACAAGAATACGATATTCTGGTTCATAGGGAGCAAGTCCAATAATCTGCCCTGTTCCTTGGAAAAAACTATCCCATTGGGCAATTTCCCAACCTTTTACCGTTAATTTGACTTTAACAATCGTGCCTTGAGCTACTTTACTGGTGATTGTAATTTTTCCTCCTAATAATTTAACAAGTTTTTGACTGGAAACTAATCCTAAACCCATCGATCGCATTTTAGGTTCATTAGCACTTAAAGGCTCGAAAATACATTTTAATTGTTCTGAAGGGATGCCCACCCCTGTATCTTCGATCTCAAAAAAGAGTGAATGGGTGGCGAGATGACTCGGATGATCGTCGTTTTCTTCTAACATCCAAGTGCGATCGCTAATACCAACTCTTAAAGTAACTGATCCCGTTTGAGTATATTTGATCGCATTATCTAAAATATTCAGTAAAACTTGACGTAACTTTTGTTCAT
Source organism: Aphanothece hegewaldii CCALA 016 (assembly GCF_003007785.1). GTDB lineage: Bacteria > Cyanobacteriota > Cyanobacteriia > Cyanobacteriales > Microcystaceae > Chroococcus > Chroococcus hegewaldii. Next base: position 61,743 of record NZ_PXOH01000006.1, read on the forward strand.
CTGTCGTGATCTTTGTTGGAATATCTGGGGGAATGAAAAAAACCAGATTTAATCCTTTGGCGATCGCTTTTGGTTGTATTGTCTCTTCCAAGGAATCAAGGAAACGTCTAATATTAAAATTAGCTTCGTGTAACTCAAGTTGATTAGATTCAAGTTGAATGATTTCTAAAACATCATTGATTAAAGCTAATAAATGTTCGCCATTTTGCCGAATTTGTTCGAGATTTTCGGGTTCTTCTTGCGCTAGATGAGGATATCGTTGTAGGAGTACCGCATATCCTAAAATTGTATGTAGCGGGTTTTTAAATTCAGAACTAATTTTCGCGCTTAAGTTTTTTTGAGTCCAATTAGCCCATTCTAGAGCCATCTGATCTTGTTTTTGTGCGTCTTGGTGTGAAGCAACAGCCTGATCTAATTCTGCATAGGATTTTTGTAGTTGCTGTGTTTTTTCTCTAAGTTGTGTTTGCAATCTCGTCGTTTTTTTGTGATACCACCACCACCACCCCCCTGAGAAGGCAATTACTGTCAATAGTGCGGCGTTGCTGATCCAAGCCATATCAAAACACTTTAACAAAAAGCAGATAGACGTTATTCCCAGTTTAAGCCGATATCCCAATCCGTGACAGTATTTTTTTAGTTCATGCAAGAGAACCTTGTTTAGTTGTCTCTTTATTAAGTGATTTATGTTTTTGTAAAGTTTTATTATTTTGCATGAAGAATGTAAGATAAATATAAAGATAATTTTAAAATTTTCGAGGTTAGATCAAAATGCCGTATACAACGGAAGAAGGCGGACGTTTAAACAATTTTGCCAGTGAACCCAAAGTTTATAAGGCAGAACCCCCGTCGAGAAGTCAACAAAGAACTTACCTTATTTTAGGTGCAGCAGCCCTCGTTTTAGTTGGCGGATTGATTGCGATCGCAGTCTACGCCTCCAGTGTAAGCTAATCAGTAACCAGTAATCAGTAATCAGTAATCAGTAATCAGTTTTAATTTAATGTTGACTGTTTACTGTTTACTATTTTGAATCACCTTTATTGCGTTGAGAGATTTTTGAGAGATTTCCGCTTTACCTTGTGCCGTAAACAGTTGAGATGCTTGTTGTAATTCGGCGATCGCTTTTTGTTCTTGTCCTAATTTAAAATAAGTTAAGCCCCGATTATGAAATGCTTCGGCAAACTGAGGCTCAATTTTAATCGTTTCATTATAGTCTACAAGAGCTTTTTCATGTTCTCCAGCACGATTATAAGCTAAAGCACGATTGTAATACGCTCTCGCCCTACGCCCATCAAGACTAATTGCTTGAGTATAATCAGCAATAGCCGCTTTGTGATTACCCCCATCATCTTGAGCATTTCCTCGATAAACAAAATAATCCGCCGAATTTGGCTGAAATTCAATCGCTTTAGTACAATCGGTGATAGCAGTACTGTAATTTTTTAAAAGATAATTTGCATAACAACGATTCCCATAAGCATAAGCATATTTGGGATTGAGTTGAATTGCTTTAGTATAATCATTGATCGCTTTTTGATAATTTCCCAAAATCAACTCAGCATAGCCACGATTATAATAACTATCAGGATCATTGGGATTTATGTTAATCGACTCGCTAAAATTAGTAATTGCACCCTTATAATCCCGCGCATTTAACCGATCTACCCCAAGGTTATAAAATGTAACTGCGCTTTGTTTTTGCGCCATCAGTAAAACAACTGTTTGTGCTTGAGTAGATTTTGGATTCGTTAATCCAATCAGCGTCATTATACTACCAAGGATAAAAGAGCGTTTCATGTCTAATTTAAGTCATCGAATCACGATAAAATAGGACAGCCAAGCTCAAGTCACAAAGGATGTATAAGTCTATTGTTGCTATCCTACTGATCATAGTCAGCTTTATGATAGTGAGTTGTTCCCCAGGGATCAGTAATTTACAAAGCTATGTCAATAATAAACAAGGGTATGGCTTTTTCTATCCTAACGGTTGGATACCCGTAGATGTTCAGAATGCTTCAGAGGGTGTGGATACCGTCTTTAGAGATTTTATCGAACGTAGCGAAAATCTAAGCGTTATTATTAGTTCTGTAGACAAAAATCAGCGTTTAGCAGATTTAGGCAGCGCGACGGATGTCGGTTATCATTTTCTTAGACGCTTAAACGATGATCCTAATGTGAAACGAGATGTTGAGTTATTACAAGCTGATACCCTTGAAAACAAAGGAAAAACTTATTACATTTTAGAATATCTTGTACAGATGCCCAACAAACCACCAAGACACGAGTTAGCTAGTGTGACGATTAATAACGGAAAACTGTACACTTTTAGTTTATCCACTCCCCAAAGACGTTGGGAACAAGTCAAAACTCTTTTTTCTTCAGTCGCTAATTCTTTCTTTGTTTACTAAGTATGAATCTCACTTTTGTTTTAGCGTCTGCTTCTCCTGCGCGTCGCAAACTCTTACAGACAGTTGGAATAGATCCTTTAGTTTATCAAAGTAATTTTGATGAATCATTGATCCAAAAAGACAATACGATGGATTTAGTGCAAACTTTAGCCCATTGTAAAGCCGAAACTGTCGCCCATCAAATCTCTGATGCTTTAATTTTAGGTTGTGATTCGGTTTTAGAACTTGATGGCGAAATCTACGGTAAACCGAATTCAAAAGAAGAAGCGATCGTCAGATGGCATAAAATGAGAGGTAATCAAGGAACTTTATATACAGGTCATGTTTTAATTGATCAACGGCAACAACAGAGACTGATTAGATGTGGGATTACGCAGGTTTATTTTGCTGATCTCAGTGATGATGAAATCATAGCATATGTGAATAGTGGGGAACCCCTAAAATGTGCCGGCAGTTTTGCCATAGAGGGAAAAGGTAGCTTATTTGTCGAAAAAATCGAAGGCTGTCATAGTAATGTTATTGGTTTAAGTTTACCTTTGCTAAGAAATATGTTAAAAGATTTAGGCTACCAAGTTATTGATTTTTGGAAAACAAATAAATGACACTCGACAATTTTCAAGTTTTTGATGGAGATTTATCAGCAGAAGCACTAAACTATTATTTAGAAACGAATGCGATCGCTGTTGATACCGAGACAATGGGACTTAATCCACAACGCGATCGTTTATGTTTAATTCAATTATGTGATGCTAATGGTTATGTTACCGCAATTCGCATCGCCAGAGGACAAACCGAAGCCCCAAATTTAAAACAGTTAATGGAAGCGGAAAACATCGAAAAAATCTTTCATTTTGCTAGGTTTGATGTGGCTCAATTTCGTTATCATTTTGGGATTGTTACTAAACCGATTTTTTGTACAAAAATTGCCAGTAAAATTGCCCGTACTTATACCAGTAATCACGGATTAAAAAACTTAGTTCAAGAATTAGAAGGAATAGAACTTGATAAATCTGCTCAGAGTTCAGATTGGGGAAATGCGGCTAATTTAACGCCAAAACAACTTAGTTATGCGGCAAATGATGTGCGATATTTAATTCCAGTACGCGATAAACTAACGGTAATGCTACAACGGGAAGAACGATGGGAAATTACCCAAAAATGCTTTGATTGTATTCCAGTTTTTGTCGATTTAGATTTACATCAATTTAAAGATATTTTTGAACATTAGAAACGGAATGTATCAGACTTATAAAACTTATCTAATTCGAGATTGGCAAAAGAGCGATCGCATGGCGGCGGCATCAGTCATTAAACAAGTTTTAGCAGAATATGGCTTACCTTGGCAACCCGAAGAAGCCGATCAAGATGTGATTGAAATTGAATCCTATTATTTAGAAAAAAAAGGCGAATTTTGGGTGATAGAACAAAATAAAAATTTTCCTAAAATCTTAGGTACGGCGGCATATTATCCAATTTATAGAGGAATAAAAGCCGTCGAAATTCGGAAAATGTATCTATTACCAGAAGTACGCGGCAAAGGTTTAGGAAAATATTTATTACAGCAACTCGAAACAACAATTCAAGAAAAAGGTTTTCAAGAAATATGGATTGAAACGGCTTCTGTTTTAAAAGAAGCAGTACAATTATATGAAAAAAATGGTTATTTACCTAGTTCTGGTGTCGAGACAAAAAGATGCGATCGGATTTATGTTAAGAAGATTTAATAATGTAGGAATTTAATCTCCAAATCTGGTAAATGAGAGGGTTTGGAAACCAAACCCCTACAATTAATTTTCTGATTTGCTATGAATTAATAGATTAGGTAAAATGAATAAGAAAGGTGGTTTATTTGAATTATTAAGCAAAATTAAAGCTAAACCTGGGCTGTATCTAAGTCATCCTTCAGTTTGTGAACTATTTGTATTTTTGGTAGGTTATAAAACGGCTAGACGTGAGTTAGGGATTGAGCCAACAGAACAAGAAATAAAATTTTATCAAGAATTTCACCAATTTATCGAAAAAGAATATAATCTTCATACATCTAATTCTTGGGCTAAGATTATTATGCTTTACTGTTCGGATGAAAAACAAGGATTTGAGCGATTTTATCAACTTCTAGACAAGTTTCATAGCCAAAATAAAGAAATTTCTCAGAAAGAAAAAATTAAATCAATTCATTAACCTAAATAATTTTCCGAATGGCGACAACTAATTGCTCAATTTCAGCAGGCATTGTTAGATAATGGACACAAGCCCTGACACAAGCTGGATCAGCGATCGTTCTTAATAAAAATCCTTGTCTTTCCAATTCTTGTACCAGTCGTTGGGGTAATATTGTATTTGTCTTAAAAGAAACTAAACCCGACTGTGGGGGCGTTTTCTTTAAACACTCAATCCCCTCTATTTCTGATAAAAGTTGCCATAAATAACCACTCAGTTGACAGATTTGATCATATCGTTTTTCTGCCGTTGCCCAGTGACGATGTACCGAAATAGCCGCCCGTAACCCTTCATATTGTGGATAAGCAGAAGTAGCCACCTCAAAACGTCTACCGTCAGCTTTCCAGTCACTCGGTTGCCCGTCAGTCGTTACATCTATCCCACGCCATCCGATAAAAGTTGGCTGCAACTCCCCAAAAACTTCGGGACGAATATACAATCCACCAACACCCGCCGGACCACACCACCATTTATGACCTGTAAAGGCATAAAAATCAGCCTGTAACTGCGATAAATCTAATGGTAGACATCCCACCGACTGCGCGGCATCAACAAGGACGTAGACGTTATTTTTGTGGCACAGTTGCACAATTTCGGCTAAGGGTAAGACTTGTCCTGTATTCCAAAGAACATGACTTAAGACTAATACGCGTGTATTATTTTGGAGAGCTTGAGCAATTACATTAACTGGATCACCATCATTTAAGGTATCTTGAATAGGACAAGTTGAAATCGTCAGATCAAAACGTTTAGCGATTTCTTGAACCGTTGCAATGATTCCTGGGTGTTCACAGTCGGTTAATAAAATGCGATCGCCATTTTGCCAGGGAATACCCCATAAAGCGATATTACAACTCACTGTCACATTTTCCGTAATGGTAATCGTTTCGGGAATAACTCCTAATTCTGTGGCGATATTTTGTCTGAGAAATTCAGTTTTTTGCTGTACCCAGGCATTAACTTTCGTCGAAAACGGGCCATGATGTTGTAGATATTTATGAGCATCAATAATAGCTTCTAGTGATGCACGGGGTAAAGGGCCTTGTCCCCCAAAGTTAAAATAGAGTTTATTGTTGATTCCTGGAAATTCTTGTCGGTGCTGTTCGAGTTGGTGAGTGATAGTCGCAGTATCAAGCATAAATCCTGAGCAATGATTATGGTATGCTTTGGCTATCTTAGCTTTGATTTTCGTTTTTAAAGTGATTTTTTTGTTACCGTAAGGGAAGAATGGGTTAAAAAGGGATCATCTTTACTTATACAGGATTACCCCTCATCTTATCATATACTTTTTTTAAAGCTTCACGAAAAACGAGAAGAATGCTGCTTACTGATGCTCTACTTCTAGATTATAAACGCTGTCAACGTCGTGCTTTTCTCAATGTTTACGGCAACCGAGAACTAAAAGATCCTGAACGAGATTTTTTGCTTAAACTTCGTCAAGAAAGTCATTATCATGTTGAAAAGGTTTTACTCGAATCTTTCCCCGACTCTCAACGTCCTCATACTGATTTATTAGATCTTAAAGCATTAGCCGAAGCAACAGAAGCGTTAATGAGAAAGGGTGTATCTTGTATTCATCAAGGTGTTTTATTACGAAAAGTTTCCTATCAAGGTCATACTATTTCCTTATTAGGTACACCACATCTTTTAATTAAACAACCAGGACAATCTAAGTTTGGTGACTGGCAATATTATTCTATATCAATTCAGTTAGGCCGTCGTCCAAAACCTGAATATAAATTAATTGCTGCTTATCATGCAGATTTATTAACGAGTATTCAAGGTGTTGAACCTAATTTCGCTCAAATTATTTTACGTCGTCAGAATCGGACTTTTGTTGAGTTAGATACTTGGATACCTCGAATGCTAGAAACTCTTACTGAGTGTATTTCAATGCTTATTAAAGAACAAGAACCAGAGGTGTTTATTTCTCGTCAACGTTGTAGTTTATGTCATTGGCACAGTTATTGTTATACGATCGCACAATCTCAACAACATCTTTCTCTTGTTCCTGGTATTACCCCCAATCGTTATGAATCTTTACAAACATTAGGAGTCTTTACGGTTGAAGCTTTAGCCTCTACTTCTCCCCATAATTTAGGTGAATTAATCGGTTTAGAAGTCGCTTCCCAACTACAACAACAAGCACAATCAATTATTGAAAATAAAGCCTTCCGTAAATATAATTCTCATCAATATAGACCAAATATTCCAAGTAGTTCTATTGAATTATATTTTGATATTGAAGCAGAACCCGAACAAAACTTAGATTATTTATTAGGCGTTTTATTAGTCGATAATGTAAAAAATACACAAAAGTTTTATCCTTTTTTAGCCGAAAATCCCGAAGATGAAAAATTGATTTGGCAAGAATTTTTAAAATTAGTAACTCATTATCCCCATGCACCGATTTTTCATTTTGCTGAATACGAAGTCGAAACAATTAAACGATTAGCTTATCTCTATGGCACGCCGATCCATCAAATTTATCCCATATTATCTCGTTGTGTCGATCTACATCAACAAGTAACTCAATTATTGACACTTCCTGTCGAAAGTTATTCTCTCAAATCTTTGGCTAATTGGATAGGTTTTCAATGGCGAGATCCTGGTGTAAGCGGTGATCAATGCGTTTGCTGGTATGATCAATGGGTTAAAACAGGCGATCGTCAACTTCTAGAATCTATTTTGCGCTATAACGAAGATGATTGTAAAGCGACGTATCATCTCAAAAATTGGATGGTTAAATTTCTCGCATGAATTATCAGTTTTAAGACATTTCCCCAGACATTCGCCGAATTTGTTCAATAGGTAAAGGTTTGGGTTCTAATCTTTGAAAATTCTCGATTTGTTGCAGATGGGGTCGAGCTTCCTTTAAATTGCTAATCTGAAGTAACACCATGTCTTGATAAACTTTATCTTGGGGTGCGATGACTTCTAAAATCAATTCCTGTAATTTATTTTCAGAGATAGCCCTGTCTAAATATTTTAAAAAGATCTCACGTTTGTAGGGGCGGGTGCTAACTAAATACCAATTCACAAGCTCAATACTCCAAATCAGTCAGGTGAAAAATATTTCCCACCTGATTGATTGTATCTGATTATGTACATGGCGCGTCTGTACATATCGCGTTTCTACAAAATTACATAACTCTACGGGCTCTATTTGCTTTTAAACGTTCTTGATACCGTTTTAAGTCAGCATGATGCTCATCAGTGAGATTATATAAATCGGGATCTCGATCGTATGTATAATCGCTATGATCATAACCCGCATAACCCGCACTTAAGTCGATTTCTCCAGTTCTAGCGCGACTTGGAGGTGCTGTATCTGCGCCACCGTAGCCCACACCAAACGCCGCAGGGTTACTGACTGGCTGAGTTTTTGCAGCCCCAGAGCGATACACTTTCCTAACCGCTTCTTCTTGATCATATCCAACGGTCATATCTTTGTCGTATTCTGGAAGACTTTCTACTTGTTCTTTTGTCAGAGTGTTAGCATAGACGCGACGATCGGCAAAATCAACACGAGCGCGACCAATAGGTAATAAGACTTTTTTGCCAAAAACCCATACACCTGTATTAATGACAAAATAACGTAATTGTCCGTCATCATCAACTAAGATATCGTCAACTGAACCAATTTTCTCTTGATTGGAGTAGAGAGAAAATCCAAGAATATCGTCATCTGTAGAAGATTGACTAGAATGATCTTCAAAATCTTTAATTTTATGCAGTGACATACTGTTTTTTCCTCTGGCAAATTTGTTTAATTATTACTAATATGCTAGGAAATAATTTATAAATTAATATATATCAAAAGGCGGATTTGCTTAAATATCATCCTTTTAGTGGATATTTTTCCCAAATTGTAGATATTTGAGCTTCTATTTCTCTATCAAAATAATTTCTTTCAGCTTAGTATTCACATACTAATCAACATCGGATAAATTAGAGAAAAGCATCTTTGACGGAATAGAACCGTGAACCCAACACCTGAAATTCAACAACGCATCAATCAACTACTCGGACAACTCCAAAAGGCGAGTTATGCCTATTATGTCTTAGACAATCCAATTATGGAAGATGCTGTCTATGATCAGTTATATCGAGAATTACAAGAATTAGAAAGCCAATATCCTGAACTTATTTCACCAGATAGCCCGACACAACGAGTTGGTGATAAACCTGCATCACAGTTTCCTTCTGTGCGTCACAATATTCCTCTTTATAGTTTAGAAAATGCCTTCAATTTAGCCGAATTTGCCCAATGGGAGGAACGCTGGAAAAGACAATCCCCCTCTCAAAAAACCGCAGAATACGTCTGTGAACTCAAAATAGATGGTTCTGCGATCGCGTTAACCTACGAGAACGGTATTCTAGTTCGGGGGACTACCAGAGGTGATGGAATTACTGGGGAAGATGTTACCCAAAATGTTCGCACGATTCGTTCAATTCCGCTACGACTGAGTTTAGATAATCCTCCTCCCGTAGTCGAAGTTAGAGGAGAAGCATTTTTACCTTTAGATACCTTTAATCAGATTAACCAAGAACGAGAACAATTAGGAGAAGCTTTATTCGCAAACCCTCGTAATGCAGCCGCAGGAACACTCAGACAACTTGATCCAAAAATAGTCGATAAACGTCGCTTACAGTTTTTTGCTTATACCCTGCATATCCCTAACCAGAATCTTAACTCCCAGTGGGAATCTTTAGAAGCTTTACAACAAATGGGCTTTTTAGTCAACCCTAACCGTAAACTTTGTCCGAATTTAGAAGCAGTACAAGAATATTACCAAAATTGGGAAACCGAAAGACGCAACTTACCTTATATGACGGATGGTATAGTCGTTAAAATCAATGATTTTGCACTACAAGAAAAATTAGGTTTTACGCAAAAGTTCCCTCGTTGGGCGGTTGCTTTAAAATATCCTGCTGAAGAAACCCCGACTATTATTTTAGATATTAGCGTAAATGTGGGACGGACGGGCGCGGTAACTCCTTTAGCAATAATGAAACCCGTTTTACTCGCAGGAACAACAGTACAAAAGGCTACTTTACATAATAGCGATCGCATTGCCGAATTAGATATCCGTATTGGTGATACCGTCATTATTCGCAAAGCGGGTGAAATTATCCCCGAAGTTTTGCGCGTGATTACAGAATTAAGACCAAAAGACACGCAACCCTATTATATGCCTTGTCAATGTCCCGAATGTGGCTCAACTTTAATTCGTCCCAAAGAGGAAGCAGTAACGCGGTGTGTCAATAGTTCTTGTCCGGCGATTTTGCGCGGCAGTATTATTCATTTTTGCACAAGAGATGCACTCGATATTCGGGGTTTGGGTGAAAAAGTTGTTATTCTATTGATTGAAAATGGTTTAGTCAAATCTATTGCAGATTTATACAGTCTAACCGTTGAACAAATCGCCAGTTTAGAACGAATGGGCAAAAAATCAGCCGAAAATCTGATTAATGCTATCACTGATAGTAAAAATCAACCTTGGTCAAGAGTATTATACGGTTTAGGAATTCGTTATGTCGGTAGTGTCAATGCCAAAATCTTAACGGATAGTTTCCCATCTGTAGAACAATTATCCCAAGCTTCGGTAACACAATTAGAGTCGGTTTACGGCATCGGTTCAGAAATTGCAGGATCGGTTTATGATTGGTTTAGAGTACCGGCTAATCAAGTTTTAGTACAACAACTCCAAGAAGTCGGGTTACAGTTACAAAATCTTACGCCTCAAAAAGATACAACACCTCAAACTCTAGCTGGTAAAACCTTTGTGGTAACGGGAACTTTACCTACTCTCAAACGCAATGAAGCTAAAGAAATAATTGAAAAAGCAGGGGGCAAAGTCACAGGTTCAGTGAGTGCTAAGACTGATTATATCGTTGTGGGTGAAGATGCGGGATCGAAATTAGATAAAGCGATCGAATTAGGGATTACTCAACTGGGTGAGGAAGATTTGTTAGAGTTGATCAAGAATTAGGTTTTTTGATTCGATGACTTAAAACGTCCTTCTTGGAAATCTCTTTTACTTTGATGCTTCGTTTTTCGTCCTGTTACTCGTTCTCGCCACATCTTAAAACTAGATTCTTTCATTTCGCGTCGCATCAACGCGATCACTTGCTTTTCCGATAATCCGAACTGACTTTCTATTGTATCAAAAGTGGTTCGATCTTCCCACGCCATTTCTACAATGCGATCGATATCTTCTGGGTTGAGGTTTTCTAGTTCCATATTATTGATACTTGCTTTACGCCGATTATATTAACTATTGTAAACAATTATTGAAAAATTCTGTAGGGGATGGCGCGACAAATCCTTATACATACTGGGTTTGGAAACCAAACCCCTACGCGTAATTTATCGGTTTTGATTAGATTGATTTTGTTTATATTGCGTCTGTGTTCTATGATACATTTTATTGTATACATATTTTTACATACTGGGTTTGGAAACCAAACCCCTACTTTTGGGGGACAATTTCTTACATACTGGGTTTGGAAACCAAACCCCTACGCGTAATTTATCGGTTTTGATTAGATTGATTTTGTTTATATTGCGTCTGTGTTCTATGATACATTTTATTGTATACATATTTTTACATACTGGGTTTGGAAACCAAACCCCTACTTTTGGGGGACAATTTCTTACATACTGGGTTTGGAAACCAAACCCCTACGCGTAATTTATCGGTTTTGATTAGATTGATTTTGTTTATATTGCGTCTGTGTTCTATGATACATTTTATTGCATACATAGAAAAAATAAAACATTATTATTTAATATATTTATTTTATTAATACAAAATCAAAAACACCCTAGCCAAAAACTCATCTTTAGATATAGGTCTTGGGAAAATCAACTGGATATGATAGAAAGACGACTATAATAAACGCAAACATCATGAATATCAGTAATTTAGAAGCTTTGACCCAAAAAACAGCGATTTTCTCGATTAATGCCTATCAAAATCATATTTCACCAAAAAAAGGCTTTTCTTGTTCCCACAGATTGTTATATGGTGGACTTTCTTGCTCAGATTATGTAAAAGACTTGTTCTTGCATCAAGATTTATCGCAGGTTATTGGAATGACAAGACAGCGTTTTGGAGATTGTGCGAAAGCGAGTTTAGAATTACGAAAACTAAAAAGTAGTAGCGGATGTATTATTATTCCTTGTTGCGTTCCTATCTAGGCCAATGAAAATAAAAAGTAGTGCCTTGTCCTTCAAAAGATTCTAGCCAGATATTACCCCCTTCAGACTCAAGGATTTTTTTAACGATCGATAATCCTATTCCCGTATTTTCATTATTAGTACTCGCTTTGAGGGTTTGAAAGATATCGAAAACTCGTTCATAGTTTTCCGGTGCAATACCAGGCCCGTCATCAGCTACACTGAATTGATAGTATTGTTGTTGATCGATCGCCGCGATCTCGATTCGTCCATTTGGGCGATCGTGATGTTTAATCGCATTACTAATCAGATTAGAAAAGATTTGGGACAAAAGCAACCGTTTAGTATTAAGAGTGGGTAGATTGTTTTGTATAACGATCGTAAAAGTAGAAGGAGGAGCTAAAGAGTCGAGGATTTCGTCTAGCAGTTCATTAACATCTACGGTTTGGCTTGTGGTATCATTTCGACCAACGCGAGAATAGACTAATAAACCATCGATCAGATCCTCCATACGCTGTACTCGTTGTTGCAAGAGTGTCATATTATGGAAATTATCTTCATTTAACTGCTCACTTAGATCTTCCGCGATCCATGTCGAAAGATTTGTAATAGCTCGTAATGGAGCTTTGAGATCGTGAGAGACTATATAAACAAAACGATCTAATTCTTGATTACGTTCGCTTAACAGTTGAGTCGTTTGTGTTAGAGATGTGTTTAACTGTTGTAGATCTTCGGATTGTTCTTGTAGTAACAGTTCGGATTTCTTGCGATCGCTAATATCAAGTAAGGTGACAATAACCTGATCCGATGATTCTTCCATTTCGGGAAACCTGATCGTAAATAAAACATTAAGAAGCTTTCCTTTTAACGTTTTTACTACCGTTTCCCCAGAAAACAGCGTACAGTTAGCAGCCATTGCTAATAGTTGTTCGATAAAAATTTCGACTGTTTCGGGTAAAAAAATCTGCCCTAACGATCCCAAAAGTTGCTCTTTATTTTCCGCCTCAAACATTTGTACTGTCATAGAATTAACATCAAGTATCTGTATACGATTGATCATTTCAGATACAAAATCTGGATGCTCAGTAAAATATTGACGAAAATCTTCTACACCTTGGGCTTTAAGTTTATTAAATACCGCTTTGACTTGAGAGAAATCTTCTTCCCAAATGGATACACCCACCGCTTCAAAAATATAGCGAAAACGAGAATCACTCTGACGCAGGGCTGTTTCTAAACGTTGCTGTACCCTAAGCTCTTGTGCGAGAATGTGGTTAGCGGTTTCGGCTACCTGCATTTTTCTGACGGCGAACTCGGCGTGTTTGCGATCGCTAATATTTCGTATTAACCAGAGCCAAGACACAGAGCCATTCTCTTGTTGATGCAAAACTGATATGGTTATTGCTGCTGTGAACATCTCACCCCAACGAGGCTTTATATTGAGTTCCCATTCTGAAATTTTTGCCTCTTCTAGTAACTTATTTAGTTTCGAGCGAAAAATGGGACGCTCTTGAGTTGGAATAAAAATCGTCAGGGGTTTACCTACTAGGTATTGCTGAGGAACTTTCAATAACTCAGTTGCCGCGAGGTTTGCCTGTTGGATAATGCCTGCGCCATCGGTGACGAGATAGCCATCGGGGGCAGACTCAAACAAATCTTGATAACGTTTGCGTTCAACTTCGACTTGAATTCGAGCTTGTTCTAATTCTTGGTTTTGTTGCAGGAGTTCTTCTTGAGCAACGTTTAATTCTTCGAGGGCGACGGTTAATTCTTCCACTGATTCTGTCAGCAGTTCGGGCGATAAATCAGCTATATTCGTGATTTGTTGATAAAATTGGGCAATTTGAGCGCGATTCCTTTGAAATTTTTTATAAACTTTATTTGATTCCATTTTTTTTGGCCAAACTACTGTTTTTGCTAATTATGTATCAATCATTTAATTTTTCTTTAAGAATGATTTTGTGTTAACTAAATTATTAAGGATTAAACTAAATTTTTAATATACTTTTAGTTATAGATTTGTCTGGCAAAAAGTTGCAAATTCTCTAATATACCTCAAAATTATGATATTTTTACTTTTTTTATATCTAGAGTATGATTATTGAGTTAATCAGTGGTAATCGAACTAAAATATAAGCTGACCTAAAAAAGATTGAAATTAGGTAAATACAAGTAAACTACTCGATAAATTTACTTTTTCTGTAAACTTGAGTAACTAATTTCAATATAAGTATAAATGTTCCCTAAGCGACGCAAGAATTAATTTTCGATATATTGATAAATCTTAATAGTTATAATTCATGACTCCGCAACACAATTATAAAATCAAGAGAAAAATGAAATCAGGCGAATTTAGACAAAAATCTGCTCATAATTACGCTCAAATCGCCGACTTTTATCATGAAATGTCCAGTTTATTGAAAAGCCGCTCTAAACAGAATATAGAACCCCTTGAAGAACTGACGGTTGCCCTCGAAGAATTAAACGTGGCTCAAGAAGAACTCCTACAACAAAATAAAGAATTAGAACAAGCTCGAACTCAAGTCGAAACCGAGCGCCAACGTTATCAAGATTTATTTGAATTAGCCCCCGATGGCTATATCGTCACCGATGACGCAGGCACTATCCAACAGGCGAACCGTGCTGCTGCTGAGTTATTGAAAGTTCCCCAGCAATACTTGGCGGGTAAACCCCTGATGATTTTTATTCCATCATCTGAGCTTTTGCTTTTTCACTTGAAACTTAGTCAATTAAAACAAGGGGAAAAAATCCCAGAATGGGAACTAAATCTAAAACCGCGTTGGGGCAACATATTTACAGCAGCAATTACCCTATCAGAATTACCACAACCCCAAAATAACTCTGTATCTTGGCTTTGGTTGATTCGGGATATTAGCGATCGCAAACGAACCGAAGCCACTAACCAAATGCTTAAACAAGAACTGTGGAAGCAACAACAAACAGAAGCTATTTTACGTGAAAGTGAGGCTCGTTTTCGGAGTTTGTTTGAAAATTCCCCAGTTGCTTATATGTTACTCGATGATCAAGGACGTTACTTAGATGTCAATGAGCAACTCTGTAATTTATTAGGATACACCAGCGAAGAACTTTTAGGTAAGAGTTTTGGTGAATTTTGGTCGCCCGAAATGAAACCCTTTTTTGACCAACAATTTGTTTATAGCAAAAACAACGAAATTATGCGCCTAGAAGTGCCACTTATTGCTAAAAATGGCGATCAACTCACCGTTTTATTAGAAGGTCGTAACATCTACCATAAAAACTGTAAATTTGTCAAGACCCATTGTATTTTATATAATATCACTGAGCGCAAACTTATTGAAGAAGATCTTCGTCATGCCCACATGGAGTTAGGACGAATCAATCAAGAGTTAAAACATTTAGTTAATATCGATGCACTGACTCAAATTGCTAATCGTCGGTGTTTTGATCGAGTCTTAGAAAAAGAATGGCAACGTCTCCAAAGAGAACAACAACCTTTGTCTTTAATTCTCTTTGATGTAGATTATTTTAAGCTTTATAACGACTATTATGGTCATCAAAAAGGCGATCAATGTTTATTTAAAATTGCTCAGGCTGTCAAAGAAGCGGTTTATCGTTCGGCTGATTTAGTGGCTCGCTATGGTGGTGAAGAATTTGCCATTATTTTACCGAATGTTAACACAGAAGGAGCGATCGAGGTGATTAATCGAATTCAAACGAGCATTTCATCTTTAGGTATTCCTCATCAACAGTCTCCAGTAAGTGATGTTGTTACGGTAAGCTTTGGTGTAGCAAGTCTTGTTCCAGAAAAAGATCGATCGTTTATGCTGATTTCTCAAGCGGATCAGGCTCTTTACAAAGCTAAACAACAAGGGCGTAATCAATACATTATAGCAACGTAGATACGGGGCATGGCGCGTCTCTACAGTCGAGTCATGGAAGATGAATATCCAATCAATTTTAGAGGGATATAGAGGGATTTAGCGGGATTTAGCGGGATTTAGACGGATTTAGCGGGATTTAGGTAGCCAGTGAATGAATTCACTGTCTTAGAGCTTAAGTCGGCGGGGCTTACAGGGTGCGGACGCAGGTTCCGCACACAGCCCCTTGTTAAAACCGACTCCAGACAAGGCTTATAGTCCATTTTAATGGACTTTAGCTATTAGGCAGTGAATTTATTCACTGACGGACTTGTTCACTGACGGACTTGTTTACTGACGGACTTGTTCACTGACGGACTTATTGACTACGGACTTGTTCACTGACGGACTTGTTCACTGACGGACTTAGACGGATTTAGACGGATTTAGGTAGCCAGTGAATGAATTCACTGTCTTAGAGCTTAAGTCGGTTTAAACCGACTCCAGACAAGGCTTATAGTCCATTTTAATGGACTTTAGCTATTAGGCAGTGAATTTATTCACTGACGGACTTGTTCACTGACGGACTTATTCACTGACGGACTTGTTCACTGACGGACTTGTTTACTGACGGACTTGTTCACTGACGGACTTGTTGACTACGGACTTATTCACTGACGGACTTGTTGACTACGGACTTATTCACTGACGGACTTATTTACTGACGGACTTGTTGACTGACGGACTTGTTGACTGACGGACTGTAATACATTCAAGAATCGCTTTTTTGTTCTTCCATCAATAAAATAGCGCCTTGAATAGTTTGTCGGTTGTCAACGAGGGGCGTAAAAGTGACTCGACATTTAATCGCTTTCCCGCGACGGTTAATGGCATTTAATATTACTTCTTCTGGCTCATAGGATAAAGACGCTAGACAATTACGAATTGGCTGTAAGATCGGATCGACGGGTAAACCGATATCCAAATTCAGAAAATACTTTCCTTGCACTTCATCAGCCCGTAAACCCCATAAATCCTCAGCTTTGTCATTCCAGATCAAGATCCTTAAATCTCGATCGATCACCACAACACCACCCCGCATACTCCCTAAGATAGATGACAAAAAGGTATTAACTGAGTTAAGTTCGGTTGTGCGTCGGTGCAGTTCTTCATTGAGGGTTTGTAATTCTTCATTAGAGGATTGTAGTTCCTCGTTCATCGTTTCTAGTTCTTCGTTGGTAGACTGTAATTCTTCGTTGGTGGTTTCTAGTTCTTCATTAGAGGATTGTAATTCTTCGTTGGTGGTTTCTAACTCTTCATTGGTAGACTGCAATTCCTCGTAAGCCATTTCTAACTCTTGGTTAGAGTGTTCGAGTTCCTGTTGCAGCCGTTTCGCACCAGAGACATCAGTAAAAGTAATCGCCGCTCCCATCAAACTACCGTTAAGATCGAATAACGGAGTTAACTGCACGTCAAAATATTGAGATTCTCCAGAGGGGACTAACCATTCTATCTGTCGAAGAATAACGACGCGACATTCATTATAAACTTGATCAAGACAAGAGCGTAACTCAACAGGACGATAAGAAAGCTCTAAATCTTGTAAAGGACGGTTTAAATCCCGAGAAGCGAGTCCAAACAAATTACGTGCTCGCTCGTTGGCTAAGATTAAAAGACTGTTAATATCAACAACGACTTGGGCGACAGGATTAGCATCAAAACTAGCATCTCTTAAACGAACGTGTCGAGACAAATAATTTCCCTCCTCATCCTCACTCTCATTATTCATCATTAATAGACGAGTTCGCAGATTTAATCGGGGCATTTGGCTAAAAATGCGTAATTTTAAATCTACTGGCGTAAAAGAGTTACTGTGACTGAGTAACATTTCTGCTTTGCCTAAAAAAAGAAAGCCATTTTCATTAAGGGCGAAGTGAAAACGAGCAATTATTTTCGCTTGTGCTTCGGCATTAAAATACATCAAAGTGTTACGACAGACGAGCAAATCAATCCGAGAAATCGGCGCATCTTGTACTAAATTGTGGCGGCCAAAGATGACGCAACGACGTAAATCTTTACGAAATGTATAATTACCGTTTGTCTGCTCAAAATATTGATCGAGCAGTTTGGGAGGAACACTCGCAATATCTTTAGCATTATAAGTAGCGTAACGTGCTAAATTGAGGGCTTCATCATCAAGATCGGTGGCATAAATTTTAACTCGTTCTCTAAATGCCTCTATTCCCAAAGTTTCCGCTAAAATCATAGTTAAGGTGTAAGCTTCTTGACCCGATGCACATCCTGCTGTCCAAACTCGGATTGATTCTTGTTTTTCTTTGCGTTCGACGATTCGCGGTATGATTTCGCTACTGATGTAGTCCCAGGCTGGACGATCGCGGAAAAATGAGGTGACATTAATTAGTATTGTATTAAATAGCTCGGAAAATTCTTGCGGATGGACTTGTAAGTGATCTAAATAGTCGTTAAAGTCTTCTATAGCGATGGTTTGCATCCGTTTTCGTACCCGACGCATGAGACTGGAGCGTTTATAACCAGTAAAATCAAAACCTCGCACTCGTTTGATGTAATTGAGTAAAGTTTCTAAACCTTGGTTCTGCTCTAAGTTACTCATGTTGGCTGGTACTTTGTCACTAAGTTAACTAACAGGGTGGCAATTTCGTGTAAAGGAACAATTTGATCAACACATTCTGTATTAATGGCTGCTTTAGGCATTCCATAATGTTCGGCGGTTGTTTTGTCTTGTGCTATCACAAAACCATTCATTTTTTTTATGGCTTGAATTCCCATTGCTCCATCTGAACCAGTACCTGTTAGAATAACAGCGATCGCCTGTTCTTTAAAACTAGCCGCCAAGGATTCTAGTAATAAATCGCCCGAAGGTCGTAAAAAGTTGACTAATTCGGCGTGAGATAAGGAAAGCGTTTGATCTGGGTTTACTAATAAATGTTGATCGGGTGGAGCAATGTAGACGTTTCCTGGTGCTAGTATGTCCCCAGACTCGGCTTGTTTAACCTTTAATTCCGTACTCCGACTTAGAATATTCGCTAGTTGGCTAGGGTATTGGCGAGCGATATGTTGTACGATCGTAATAGCCGCCGGGAAATCCGCTTTTAAATCTGAGAGAATTTCGGCTAAAGCGCGAATTCCTCCAGCCGAAGCACACAGAGCTATTACTTGAAAATTTGGCTTTTTGTTGCTATTTAAAGAATTATTAGTCTTATCCTCTACTAATTCATCTTCTGACCATTCGATCTGACCATTCCCATTCATGATTAACTCATTATTAATCGTTGATAAATTTTCGTTGCCCTCATCTCTAAGGAGTAGTTGGCGAACCAGACTCGCTCTTTGAGAAGCATCTTGTGACTGCTGTTGAAAACGCTGTGCCGAGTAAGGCCGGTTATTTTTTTGCGCCTGTTGTGCCATTTTTACCGTTAATGCTGCTTTTTCTTCTAACGCCCTAAGAGCCGTCCAAAACGCCTCTTCTAGCTGCTCAGATTGAGAATTGATCAGGGTATGGGGTGAGAAAGCGTGACCCGTACGGCAACGATAACGTACTAATTTATCGTCAACAATTTCCCATAAAACTCCGCCACATTCAGGACAGGCAAAAGGAGAAGGCGTTCCAGGTCGAGTGTTACTCTGCATCGCCTCTAACTCCAATTCTGCCATATCTGTTTCCATTTCCATTTCGTCAGACACGGCCTCTACCTCTTCTGTTTGAATTGGTTGATTTGCTAATTTCATTAAAACGGGGGCTATTTCTGCAATATTTAAAATATATTTGACGTGATCATTTTCGATCGCGTTTTTCGGCATCCCGTCAAACATCGCCTCTTCGGGGTTCTGCACCATTGTGATACCCCCTCTTTGTTCAACGGCGATTAGCCCCGCAGTTCCATCATCCAGTGTCCCAGATAGCACTACAGCCACCACTCTGGGGCCATAAACTCTAGCTGCTGTCCGGAATAATACATCAATAGCTGGACGAGTATTATTTTCTTTGGGTCCTTTGGCTATACGGACGTAACCATTTTTAATGATCAAATGATAATCGGGTGGGGCGACATAAATACATCCCTGGGTGATTTTATCGCCATCTTTTGGGTGAAATGCTTTGAGCGTCCCAAAGCGATTTAAAATTTCTGGGAGTCTACTTCGGCTTTTGGCGGGAATGTGAACTACGACAAAGATAGTGGCTGGTATATCCTTCGGTAACGCCTGCACTAACTGTTTTAAGGCTTCTACCCCACCCGCCGAAGCACCAATGACTAAAATATCATGATTTTGCATTCTTTTTTTGATCGCCTCTATTATTATCCCTTGCTCAAATGTTGCCGGTTCTCTTTCTTATTGAAGATATATTTAATTTGATTGGATTGGGAGACCCTAAATATTTTAGAACATTTATATTATTTTTAATTTGGTTTGGTTTCCAAACCCCTACATTTGTACATCTGTATTGATTTTGATTATAAAATTAACGAACCCAATTAATCGGTGTTCCTGAAGATAGATTAAACGGACAAGCGTTTTTCATTCCTTCAGTTTCATTATCTAATACTTCTTCGACCCGACGATAAATATTTTCTGCTTCTTCGATGGAATCTCCAATACAGGTTAATCCCAGTTTACCAAATTCTGATAATGCCCCCATGAGATGAAACACGGTTCCTGTTTTACTACTACTATCAAAATGTAGCTGATTTTCGGTGATAATATCCATTAAATCATCGGAAAGTAAGCCTTTGTACTGTGGTTTTTGCAAATTATCCGAAGCAATATAATATTTTTCTTCATTTTGCTGACTTAAAAACAGTCCCGTTTTGTAATCATATTTTCCATTGGTCAACAATTTTAAGGTCATAAAAGGGTGAGTGGTTCCTCCTTTGCGGAGATTAATTTCGATCGCTTCTAAATCCCATGCTAAGGTATAAGGGTCTTGTACTGCGATAAAATCAACTCCGTAACGTTCCATCGCGCCTTTTTTCGCTAAAGATTCCCCCACTTTTAAGCCAATTTCTTGTAATTTTAAACGATAAGCATCATCAGCCGGAAATTTACAACCAAGATAAATTTGTCCGTCTGGCCCACCTAAAATTTGATCATGGGTCGAGAGAATTTCCACTTGTCCGGTGGGACTAATATAACCTTGTACACTGGGGGATCTTTTTTCTTCCCCTTCGATAAATGCTTCAACAATGGCACCTAGTTCGGGGATACGACTTGAAAAAGTTTCCCAAGTTTCATCGGGTGATTGAAAGCTTAATTTTTTTAATTGCTTTTCGATTAAATATTGTTTATCTTCTAAGGTAGTGGATGTAATCTCTATTTCGGAGCTAATGGGACGTAAATCTAAAACCGCGTTTCCTTCCCCCGAAAACCCTTCATTGAGTTTAACAACCATTCGTTTTAAACTCGGTTGACGTTCCCATAATTTCGCTACTTCTAAGATTAATTGGTCTACTGTATCCACTAAGAAACTACCATCGGGATAAGGGATATTACATTCGGCGAAAATTTCCCGACTCCCACTCTTAGAACCCCAGTAATTTAAGTGAGGACTCGACGCTAATAAAGGTATATCTAATTGTAGGGATAATTCTTGTTCTAAATTAGTCGAATTAAAACAAACCATGTATGATTTACTTGGACGTAGAGCCTTACGAATTCGTTCCACTAAGCGCGGACGTTCTAAGATTTTTTCGGTTAGTGGTCGAAAAGAATTATCATGGGTTGTGAGTAATAGTAAACGATTTCTGGCATGAGAAAAAGGAATCCCCGGCAATAATTGTAAATAATAATCTACAATCATTCTAGATAGGGGTTGTGAAGTGACATAAATTAATCGGGTTTTGGGATTTCGTAAGCGAATCAGTGAAAATAATAATCGTTCTTCGTAATGGAGAAAACCAGCGACTTTTTGACCGACTCGTTGATCGATACTAAAAGAAGGGATGACTAGAATATCTTGATCATCTTGTTCTAAAGGATCAGCGTTATTTAGACCTAAATGTTGTAACTGATCTTGTAATTCTCGAAACCGTTCTGCTTCTTTAGTGATAGAGTTAACGATCGCTTGCATTTTTTCCCAATCCCGTTAATACCCATATTTTTATTTTATCCTTAATTTTCCTTTTGTCTCGTGGTGTTGTCTTTCTTAATATATTTTTAGTCGTCAGTTATACTAACTTGTTTTTTCCTCTCTATCTTGTGACAGTTGACAGGTTTCTACTTAAATCCATCCACACGGGTTTAATATATAAATTAAAGATTAATTTTCTTCTAGTCTACCGTGAAATGAATTTCCACAGCGAGTAGCTAAAGTTCATTAAAATGAACTAGAATTTTTAAGGTTAGTCGGTTTTAACCGACTTAAGCTGTGAGACAGAGAATTTATTCTCTGGCGTTATTATCCACTTCCATAAACCACCGTGAAATCAATTTCACGGCTCACAGCCAAAGTTCATTAAAATGAACTAGAATTTTTAAGGTTAGTCGGTTAAAACCGACTAAAGCTGTGAGACAGAGAATTTATTCTCTGGCGTTATTCTCCACTTCCATAAACCACCGTGAAATCAATTTCACGACTCACAGCTAAAGTTCATTAAAATGAACTATAACTTTAATGATGAATCGGTTTTAACCGATTTTAGTTTTGAGACAGAGAATTTATTCTCTGGCGTTATTATCCACTTCCATAAACCACCGTGAAATCAATTTCACGGCTCACAGCCAAAGTTCATTAAAATGAACTAGAATTTTTAAGGTTAGTCGGTTAAAACCGACTAAAGCTGTGAGACAGAGAATTTATTCTCTGGCGTTATTCTCCACTTCCATAAACCACCGTGAAATCAATTTCACGACTCACAGCTAAAGTTCATTAAAATGAACTATAACTTTAATGATGAATCGGTTTTAACCGATTTTAGTTTTGAGACAGAGAATTTATTCTCTGGCGTTATTATCCACTTCCATAAACCACCGTGAAATCAATTTCACGGCTCACAGCCAAAGTCCATTAAAATAGACTAAGATTCTTGTTTTAAGTTAGTCGGTTTTAACCACGGGGCTTACAAGAGGGCGACGCAGGTTCGCCCTACAGCCCCTCGACTTAAGCTATGAGGCAGTGAATTTATTCACTGGCTATTAAATATCAACTCATTACTAATTAAACCAATGCAATATAAAAAACTGGGTAATAGTGATTTACAGGTTTCCGAACTTTGTTTAGGAACCATGACTTATGGACAACAAAATACAATAGAAGAAGCACATCAACAGTTAGATTATGCTATTTATTGTGGGATTAATTTTATCGATACTGCTGAAATGTATCCCGTACCTCCACAAGCACAAACGCAAGGAAAAACCGAATCATACATCGGTGAATGGTTAGTTAAACAACAGCGCGATCAAATTATTCTTGCGACAAAAATAGCTGGAGGAAGCACCCGTTTAAAATGGTTGCGGAGTGGCAATTTAAGAATTGATCGAACTAATGTTCAACAAGCTATAGATGATAGTCTAAAAAGATTAAAAACAGATTATATTGATCTCTATCAAATTCATTGGCCTGATCGTTATGTACCTCTTTTTGGTTCACCCGATTATGATGTTACACAAGAACGAGAAACTACGCCGTTTTTAGAACAATTAGAAATATTTGCCGATTTAATTAAAGCGGGTAAAATTCGTTATTTAGGTTTGAGTAATGAAACCCCATTCGGAGTCTGTGAATTTTGTCATATCGCAGAAAAAATGAACTTACCGAAAATAGTTTCTATTCAAAATGCGTTTAGTTTAGTGAATCGAACTTTTCATATAAATCTAGCTGAAACTTGTCGCTTCCATAATGTTAGTTTACTCGCATATAGTCCCTTGGGTTTTGGCACACTTACAGGTAAATATTTACAAAAAAACGCTCAAGGACGAATTAATTTATTTAAAGGATTTGGACAAAGATACGATAAACAGAATCTAACCGAAGCAGTACAAGCCTATGTTAATGTAGCACAAAAATATAATTTATCTCCAGCACAAATGGCCTTAGCTTATGTGAGAAGTCGTTGGTTTGTCACCAGTACAATTATCGGTGCAACTACTCTAGAACAACTCAAAGAAAACATTAATAGTGCTGAGATAGAATTGAGTCGAGAAATCTTACAAAATATTGACGCAGTACATTTTCGTTACCCTAATCCTACTCCCTAATCGTAGATGATTGAGGTACGGGAATCCGAATCTACCCAATGTGGTATTTTGTCGGGCATAATGAGACTAGAATCAGCCAAAATAAATGGTAAGAATCCTAAAATCTGATTCTAATTGAGAATTAGACGTAAACTGTTGTTATTAATAGAATTGAAAGACTTATGACGGTACTCGAAAAAGGTAATATCACGATTCATACTGAGAATATTTTCCCCATCATCAAAAAATCTCTCTATACCAATCACGAAATCTTTTTACGGGAACTCATTTCTAATAGTGTTGATGCAATTTCTAAGTTAAAAATGGCATCTCTTGCAGGTGAAGTTACTGGAGATATTCCCGAACCTGAAATTATTTTAAGTGTCGATAAAGAGGCCAAAACGCTTTCTATCAGTGATACTGGACTTGGGATGACAGTAGAAGAAGTCAAAAAATATATTAACCAAGTTGCTTTTTCTAGTGCAGAAGAATTCGTACAAAAATATCAAAAATCTTCTAATGATTTAATTGGTCATTTTGGACTAGGGTTCTATTCTGCTTTTATGGTAGCCAAACAAGTAGAAATTGATACCCTATCTTACCAAGAGGGCGCACAAGCGGTACACTGGTCTTGTGATGGTTCTCCCGCATTTGAATTAAGCGAATCTTCCCGTAATACCATCGGAACAACAATTACACTCACTCTACAAGATGAAGAACTAGAATATCTTGAACCTGCAAGAATTCGTCAGTTAGTTTCCACCTATTCTGATTTTATGTCTGTCCCGATCAAATTTGAAGGAGAGACAATCAATAAACAACGCGCTTTGTGGAAAGAGTCACCCCAAAATTTAACCAAAGAAGATTATCTAGAATTTTATCGCTATCTGTATCCGTTTCAAGAAGAGCCTCTATTATGGGTACACTTGAATACAGATTATCCTTTCTTACTCAATGGTATTCTCTATTTCCCCAAACTCAAACCCGATGTCGATGTGACGCGAGGACAAATTAAACTATTCTGTAATCAAGTTTTCGTGAGTGATCACTGTGAAGAGATTATACCCGAATTCTTGATGCCACTGCGCGGAGTGATCGATAGTCCCGATATTCCCCTTAATGTATCACGAAGTGCCTTAACTAGCGATCGCACAGTACGTCGTATAGCTGATTTTATCTCGAAAAAGATTGCCGATCGTCTAAAATCAGTTTACTCCGAAGACGCTCTTGAGTACATCCGTTGTTGGGAAGATGTCGCAACCTTTGTTAAATACGGTTCTATTCGTGACGAAAAATTCAAAAAACAAGTCGAAGATATTCTAATCTACCGTACCACATATAAACCCGAAGAAACCCCAAAAGTAGAAGTACAAACCGAGGGGGATGCGTGGCAAAATGTATCTAGTACAAGCGAACCTCTAACGGCGATTGAACAAGAAGGTTACACGACACTAAAAGCATATCTTGATCGCAACAAAGAACGTCATGAGAATAGTATTTTTTATTGCACAGACTCAGCAACCCAAGCAACCTACGTTCAACTGTACAAAAATCAGGGTTTAGAAATTCTGTTTTTTGACTCATTCATTGACACTAACTATTTTATTCCCTTCCTAGAGAGAGAAAATTCTAACGTCAAATTTACACGGGTTGACTCAGAACTTGATCCTACTTTACTCGAAAAAGATCAAGCTAGTGAGATCGTTGATCCTAACACGAATAAAACCCGTAGTGAATTGATCAAAGAACTCTTTGAACAAGCCTTAAATAATCCTCGCATAAATGTGCGCGTCGAGTCGATTAAATCCGATGATCCTAAAGGAACACCCCCCGCTATGGTATTATTACCTGAAGCGATGCGACGACTCCAAGAAATGACCGCATTGATGCAACAACAGATGATGTCATTTCCTGAAGATCATGTGTTGATGGTGAATTCATCTCATCCATTAATCCAAAATATCCTCAATCTCAGTCAGGGTAGCATTATTTCGGGTAGTGGTGAATCACCCAGTGCAGAATTAGCTAAAAATTTGTGTCAACACGTCTATGATATTGCATTGATGGCACAAAGAGGCTTTAATGCAGAAGGAATGACATCCTTTATCGAGCGTTCTAATTCCGTATTGACTAAATTGACTGAAAAGATTTAGATTTCGTCGTAAGGGTTTGGTTTTCAAACCCTATCATAATTTCATAAAAGGTTAAATTATGAATAATCAAGAACTACGCCAACAAATTAATCAAAAAATCTCTACCTTATCTAAAGAACAGCTTAACTCGATCTGGCAGTTTATTGAATCTTTAAATTTACCATCTCAGCTACCCTTACCACAAGGAAAAACAGTTTTAGAACGAATGGGGGGTTATCCAACAACTTTACTTTTAGGAAATGAAGATTTATCATATCGAGACGTTCGTCACAAAATTATAGCAGAACAGATACAAAAACGTCATCATCTGTATTTTCATAGTGTCTTTCTCTCATCAATATTGTATTATTTTACTCAATTCGGCTAGATAGAATAACAGTTACAATCTTTAACACCAATTCTGTCCAACTTGCGATAGAGTCATAAAAGCCGTTCCGTCAATTAATCTCATCGATGACTAGCCCTCCAGAGTCAAATCCTATTACCACAGAAATCGGAAATAAGCAAGCCCCTCATGGAGATTATCGCATACTCGATCGCACAAAATTAACCCCGATGCACCAGCATTATGTCGAGGTGAAAGAAAAGTACCCAGGGGCATTATTGTTGTATCGTGTCGGTGATTTTTTTGAATGCTTTTTCCAAGATGCAGTAGTAATATCCAGAGAATTAGAATTAGTTCTCACCAGTAAAGAAGGGGGAAAAGACATCGGAAGAGTTGCGATGACTGGGGTTCCTCATCATGCCCTAGAGCGTTATAGTAGATTATTAGTCGAAAAAGGTTACGCGGTAATAATATGTGATCAAGTTGAAGATTCTGCCATTGCAAAAGAAGAAAAACGCATGGTAGAAAGACAAATCACAAAACTTCTCACCCCTGGTACTTTGACTGATGACGGGATGTTGCAAGCAAGACGAAATAATTTTCTTGCTGCTGTTGTTATTGCGGGGGAACATTGGGGGTTAGCGTATGCAGACATCTCTACAGGAGAATTTTTCACGACTCAAGCAAGTGATTTATCCTCGCTTTCGGTGGAATTATTGCGATTACAGCCCTCAGAAATCCTAATCCCAACAAACGCTCCTGATCTTAAAAGTTTACTACGTCCTGGGGAAAAATCCGAGCATTTACCAACTTGTTTACCTGACTCGTTTTGTTATTCATTACGATCGCAAACTCCGTTTCTTCTTCCTGAAGCAAAACCCCGTTTACTGACTACATTCAAAATTAAATCATTAGAAGGGTTAGGGTGTGAACATCTTCCTTTAGCCATTCGTGCTGCTGGGGGTTTACTTGAATATATCGAAGATACCCAAAAAGCCAATAAAATCCCATTACAACCATTGCGTACTTATAGTTTAGCGGATTATTTGATTTTGGATCATCAAACCAGAAGAAACCTAGAAATTACGCAAACTGTAAGAGATGGCAGCTTCTACGGTTCATTACTTTGGGCATTAGATCGCACCTGTACCGCAATGGGAGGAAGGGCATTACGTCGCTGGTTTATGCAACCTTTACTCGACCCCAAAGGCATTAAAGCAAGACAAGATACAATACAAGAATTATCAGATCATCCTTCATTACGCCAAGATTTACGGCAATTATTACGCAGTATATACGATATCGAACGAATTACGGGGCGTGTTGGTTCAGGAACCGCAAATGCTAGAGATTTATTATCATTATCCGAGTCTTTAGTTAAATTAGCCGATTTATCTATATTAGCGAATCAAGGTACCTCACCTTTTCTCAAAGCTTTACAAAAAATTCCCCCAGACTTAGAACCATTAGGCAAAAAAGTTTTATCCTTTTTAGTCGAATCTCTCCCACTTCAGATCAAAGAGGGTGGTATCATTCGAGATGGGGTCGATCCTCAACTTGATGGAATGCGCGAACAATATCAAGAGGATATCCAGTGGTTAGCGAATTTTGAAGCGACGGAAAAGAAACGCACTGGAATTACTAACCTGAAAGTCGATTCTAATAAATCCTTTGGTTACTATATCAGTTTACCCCGTTCTAAAGCCGAACTTGCCCCCGAAAATTATATCCGCAAACAAACTCTACTTAATGAAGAACGTTATATTACTCCAGAATTAAAAGAACGAGAAACCCGTATCCTAACCGCGAAAGATGATCTAAATCGCTTAGAGTACGAAATATTTACCGATTTACGTTCAGAAGTATCCGAAAAAGCCCAAGAAATCCGTAATATTGCTAAAGCAGTCGCCGCGATCGATGTTTTATCGGGTTTAGCAGAAATTGCAGTGTATCAAGGATATTGTCGCCCAGAATTTGTCGAAGGAAGATTAATTGATGTCAAAAATGGTAGACATCCCGTTGTCGAACAATCATTAGGGGCGGGGTTTTTTGTCCCAAATTCAACAACACTCGGCAATAGTTTAGAGGAAAATTATCCAGATCTTGTTATTCTAACAGGGCCGAATGCCAGTGGTAAAAGTTGTTATCTTAGACAGGTGGGTTTAATTCAACTGATGGCACAAACGGGAAGTTATGTACCCGCGACTACTGCAAAATTATCGATATGCGATCGTATTTTTACACGAGTTGGTGCAGTTGATGATCTTGCTACAGGTCAATCAACTTTTATGGTAGAAATGAATGAAACCGCAAATATCCTCAATCATGCTACAGCTAGATCATTAGTATTACTTGATGAGATTGGACGCGGAACAGCTACCTTTGATGGGCTATCGATAGCTTGGGCAGTTGCGGAGTATTTAGCGACAGAAATTCAGTCTAGAACGATTTTTGCGACCCATTATCACGAATTAAACGAACTCGCTTCGATTCTAACGAATGTAGCGAATTATCAAGTTACCGTACAAGAGACACCCACTCAAATTATATTTTTGCACCAAGTACGCCCCGGTGGTGCTGATAAATCCTATGGTATCGAAGCAGGAAGGTTAGCGGGTTTACCATCATCAGTTATTACACGTGCTAAACAAGTCATGGGTCAAATAGAAAAACATAGTAAGATTGCTTTAGGATTGCGAGAAGGTATTCAAAAAATGACCCCAAATCAGAAACAGTTAGATATTTTTGGGGAGTAGTTAAGAATTAATAGAAGATAAATATTTAGTCAGATTATTAGATTGCCAGATTATTAGATTGCCAGATTATTAGATTGCCAGATTATTAGATTGCCAGATTATTAAATTGCCAGATTATTAAATTGTCAGATTATTAAATTGCCAGATTATTAAATTGCCAGGGATTAAAATCCCTGTCTCAAAGCTTAAGTCAGTTAAAACCGACTCTCTGTGTGTACGATCTTAGTCCATTTTAATGGACTTTAGCTATTAGACAGTGAATTTATTCACTGGCGATATTGACGATATTGGCGATACTGGCGATATTGGCGGTACTGGCGATATTGGCGATACTGGCGATACTGGCGATATTGGGGATCTTGGCAAACTAAATTCAATTTCCATCATTCAACTAACATACTAAAATATAAACACTAACCTTAACGTCCATTCTTTCCCATCACCGCGAATAATTTCAATATTGCGAATAAATTCCCGAAAATAAAACCGTCTTTCACTTTCCGATAAATCTAACCAAAATTGGCGTAACGATACTGCTTTCACGATAACTTTTAGATCATCGGGTGGAAGCTGATCTAATTTTTCTTGAAGTTGCGCGATTTCTGTTCTAATCTTATAACTGCGTAGACTAGCCGTTTCTTCGTCTAAAATCCCTTGTTCTTGTAAAATTGGCAGTTGTTGAAGAATATTATTTTTTTGTTCAATGTCTTGACAAATTTTTAATTTAATGCCATAAACATTTGGTAAATTTAACGGGGCGACGGTTTTCGGTAAATCTTCACAGATACGGTTAATGGTTTCTTCTAAAACTGCTTGATAGGATATTGCTTTACATTTCGGCTGCAACATACAATTCATCGGACGCAGATATAAATATTCTGTATTCTTTCCTCTGGTTGTAACACGGGTAATAGTCATTGCAGACTGACATTGTTGACAGGTAACTAACCCTCCTAGAGAACGAGGTGCGCTAGATGTTTTCGGTGGTAATTTACTATTACTGCGGAGTAAGCGATCGATCTGTGCGGCTTCTTCCCTTGATAAAATAGGAGCATGAGTATCAGGAATAATTTGATGATTTTGATATGCTAAGTCTCCGCGATAGACAGGGTTAGTTAACCAGTTTTTTCCCGTTGATACCGAAATTTTCTTCCCGTATCGCTTTTCTAAGTATCGTACTGCACCCCGCAAAGAACCGAATAACAAAAAACGTTCAAAAAAATCTTTTACCACTGGGGCTGTACTACGATCTAAAATATAACGCTCTTTGCCCCTACGATAGCCATAGGGAGCTTTTCCCGGTGGTGGTAATGCTCGTAGTCTATTCTTGGCGTGTCCACTGCGTAAACGGCTACTATGTTGATTTTGTTGAATATTTTGTAATAGTTGCGCGATCTCATTAGAAAATGATGAGTATGCTTGTTCGATGATGATGATTTTGATTCCTAATGCTTCGAGTTGGCTAGTGCGATCGCAAATTTCGGTTAAACTATCTCCTAATTCTTCTATACGTCGAATCAGTAAATAGTTAGGTGAATGGGTTGTACAGTCGGTTAAAAGTTTTTGAAAAGCAGTGCGCTCTCCTAAATCTTGATACAATTGATCTACTTCAAAACCCCAAATCTTGATATCTGGCGGTGATTCGAGCAAGGGATTAGTATAACAATAAGCAATAATTTTCATCTCATCTTTGACTAATTTCGATGATATTGCCATCAGGATCGTGTACAAATAAGGCAGGTCGTCCCGATGCGCTCATTTGTATAGGATAATTGTGTTTTTGGAGTTCTGTAATTGCTTCTTCTAAATTAACAACTCCTAGCGCCAAATGCGGGTTACGTCCCCATTTTTCTGCATTATGTTTTTGATTGCCGAAATTCGCATCAACCATTAGATGAATTTGATAGTCAGCAATTTGATACCATGCACCAGGATATTTAAGATTGCGATCGACTTTAGTTAAACCTAACACTTTTCCATAAAAGTATTCTGCTTTTTCAAGATTAGAGACTAAAATCGCTGTATGTAAACATTGAATAATCTGCATTGCTCGCTAATAAAATAAAATTATTACATCATGTACTATAATACAAGTATTAGAGAAAGTTAGCCGACATTCTGTAGGTTAGAACCCATATGCTGCTTAACTACAATCCTCTTCATTGTTACCCTAGTGCTGAAGATTTGCCAGACTCGGATGATACCCCAGTGGATAACGAACTACAAGATTTAATTCCTCATTTACTTAAAGACATTCTCGCTCTTATTTGGTCAGAAAGAATGGATTGGTTTTTTGGGGTAGACATGGGAATTTATTATGATCCCTATGAACCTGCTATTATCCCCGACGGTTTTTTAAGTATTGGAGTTCCTCGGATTATCGACTCGGATTTACGCTTATCCTACGTGCTTTGGGAAGAACAAAAACTTCCTATATTAGCCTTAGAAGTCGTTTCCCATAAACGCCGAAAAGAATATACCAAAAAGAAAGATTTTTATCAAGAAATGGGGATTTTATATTATGTTATTTATAATCCCTTACGCAAACGCAAACCGCGTTTAGAAGTATATGAATTACAAAATGGTAAATATGAATTACTGCGAGGAGAACCTGTCTGGTTAACAGAAATTGGCTTAGGAATTGGTAGAGAATCTGGGACTTACATGGGAGTTCCTAGGGAATGGTTATATTGGTATGATGAGTCGGGAAATCGCCATTTATCACCAGAAGAAAGAATTATTCAAGGACGACAAGAAGGTAAACTAGAAGGTAAACAAGAGTTAATTTTAGGAATGCTCAAGCAAAAATTTAGACAAATTCCTTTAGATATTGAACCCAAAATTAAACAATTATCTTCTAGTCAGTTGGATGATTTAGCTCTTACTTTATTAGACTTATCTCAATGGGAAGATTTAAGACAATGGTTAGAAAATCAATTTACTTCTTAGCCTATATTCATTAATACCTTACTCTTGGATCTAACCAACCATAAGTTAAATCAGCAATTAAATTAAAAATAACAATTAATATCGCATAAATAAACGTAATTGCCATCACAACGGGCGTATCACTACGATAAATCGAATCAATCAAAAGTGAACCAATACCAGGCACTCTAAAGACTTGTTCTGTAATCAAAGCACCTGTAAAAATAGCTGGAATATCCAACGCAATTAAAGTAACAACGGGAATCATTGCATTACGAATAATATGTTTAAACACAGCAAAATAACTTAAACCTTTCGCATAAGCTGTTCTTACATATTCCTCATTTACTTCATCTAAAATAGCAGAACGAATAAACCGCATCAACATCGCAGATTGATAAAAAGCCAAAACCATAATCGGCATAATTGACTGTTTAATTTGTTCAACAAAACTCGAAAAACTATCCACTATTAAAGTGCTATTATAAAACGAAGGAAACCAACCAAGCTGAACATTAAAAATAATAATTAAAACCAATCCCGTAAAAAAAGTCGGCAAAGAAAAACCCAATAGAGAAAAAGTAGTAATTGCTTGCTCAATCCAAGAAAAACGTTTAATCACCGAAAGAATAGCGAGAGGAAAAGCGATTAATATTCCGACAACATAAGCCAAACCAACAACCCATAAAGTCGTCGGAAGTCGTTGTAAAATAATCGTTGAAACAGGACTTCTACTGGTAAATGAATAGCCCATATCTCCTTGTATAAAAGCCAAAAGCCATTTAAAATAACGAATATAAATCGGTTGCTCTAACCCTAAACTTTTGCGTATATTTTCCCTTACTTCCTCCGTAATCGATGGATTCGTAGCAAATTCACTCATCGGATCACCAGGAGCGAGCGCTAAAATCAGAAAAATAATAATACTAATTGCAAGCAAAGTCGGAAGAGAAAAAGCTAATCGTTTGATTAGATATTGAGACATAATTCGCTATTTGCTGGAAGGGCGAGGAAACTTAGAAGGAGACGGAAAATATTTTACAGGTTCATTCTTCATCGCTTGTACCATAAAATCGCGCCAAATTGGAGCAACATAACCCCCCCCAGTAATTCCTCTACCAAGAGGGCGATTATCATCATTTCCAACCCACACAGCAGCCGCTAATTGAGGCACATAACCGACAAACCAAACATTTCTTTCTGTATCAGTGGTTCCCGTTTTGCCAGCCGCCTGACGACCAATTTGTGCAGTTCTCGCGGTACCAGAAGTAATAACACTTTGTAAAACCGAGTTTAGAGACGCTGTAGCCCAAGGATCGAGAACTAACTTCGGTTTTGGGGTATTATCGAGTAAAACATTGCCACGACTGTCAGTAACGCGCATAATCATTGTGGGTTCAGAATACCAGCCATTACTCGCAAAGGTAGCATACGCCCCCGCCATTTCTAGAGGAGTCACATCAACTGAACCGAGAGGCAAAGATAGAACCGCTTCTAGAGGGCTTTTAATCCCCAGAGTGCGACAAACTTCAATAACTTTATTCACACCGACTTTGCGCCCCACAATCACAGCAGGGACATTTTGCGAAACCATAATCGCGTGTCTAATGGACATTGCGCCCGAATATCCGCCGCCATAGTTTTTCGGAGAATAATAAACATCCCCATCTCGAAATCTAACTGGCCCGTCATTAATTACTGTCTCTGGCGTAAATTTTCCACTCGCAAAAGCCGTATAGTAAACAAAAGGCTTAAAAGACGAACCAGGTTGACGACGAGATTGAGTCGCACGATTGAGTTGACTTTTTTTATAATCAACGCCCCCAACAACCGCTTTTACAAAATGTGTCCGAGAATCAACCGCAACTAAAGCAATTTGTAAATTTTTATTACGAAGCCCTTGACTGCGTAACCTATAGTATGCTCTATTGACCGTTGTTTCTGCCATTTTTTGAAAATTATAATCAACGGTGGTTTGTATCCGCATTCCCCCTTTAGCAACGGTTTCTTTACCAAAACGTTCTTGTAACTCTTGAACAACCGCATCACTCACATAGGGTAACTCACTAGCTTTCCATGCAGTCGGTTTACCAATAGCGATCAAAACTTTTTTCGCGGCAGATTCTTCAGAAGGTGTAATCCATCCGAGTTCTCGCATCCGAGATAAGACAACAGCTTGACGTTCTTTCGCGGTTTGATAGTTTCTAAAAGGACTATAAACCTCTGGAGATTGAATTAAACCAGCCATCATCGAAGCTTCAGCCAAATTGAGTTGAGACGCAGGTTTATTGAAATAACTCAGGGCGGCGGTTTGCGCTCCATAATTATTATGACCCCAGTAAATATTATTGAGGTACATTTCTAAAATCTTATCTTTTGGGAAAACTTGTTCAACTCGAATCGCTAGAACCGCTTCAGCGAGTTTACGAGTAACAGTTCTCTGGTGAGAAAGAAAGATATTTTTGACGAGTTGCATCGTTAGAGTAGATGCACCTTCAACGACTCCCCCACTTTTAAAATTAGCCAGTACAGCCCGTCCAATACTATGAGGATTAACCCCTTGATGGTAATAAAAATGACTGTCTTCTATGGCTAAAACTGCCCGTTTTAGGTTTGGCGAAATTTGCTCAAGGGGTACAACTTCTCGGTTGGCTTCTTCATGTAGACTTGTGATGGGTTTCCCCTTAACATCATAAATATAGCTCGTTTCGACTGGGGCATAACTTTGAAGGATTCTCACATCGGGTAAATTCCGAAAACTAATCGCCAGTCCTACAAGTCCACCAGCAACAACCGCACTGGTAATCATTGTCAGACCTAGCATTGTTCCACCAGCCGTTCTCGTGATACCTTGAATAAAGGCCATCGTCGGCGAAACAGGTTGCTTTTTATCGGGTTGTTGGGAAATAGTACTGGTGGACACTAGATTATTCTTCCTCACTCCAAAAGGGGATAAGATCGACAAATTAGGAGTTATTTTTACAATAATTTGATATTAGCTTACAAGAGTTTGATTTTAGTGTAATCTATGAGGATACCAGTTTTAAAAACATTCTAGAGTATCACGAGTATTTCTACCCGTTGTTGGGTTTGTTCCTGTCGCCATATCACACAACTTTTGCTGCACATCGGGACGTATTAAAACATCGGTAAAATCGGCACCATCAATCACAGCCCCATTAAACAGAGTATTAATGGCAAATGCACCCTCTAAAACCGCATTGGTAAAATTAGTCCGGACTAAACGCGCTGATTCTAGATCAGAATAACTCATGTCTGCGCCCTCAAAACTGGCTGATTCTAAATTAGCCGAGAAAAAACGAACACCTCGTAATTGTGCGTTACTAAAATTGCTACCCCGTAAATTAGCATGATCAAAACTCGCATCTGTTAAATCTTGTCCCGAAAAATCCCGATTCATCAAGCTTTGATTGTTATAACTCAACGCATTCGCATTCATCGTACAGAACAATAAAGCAAAAACTAGACTCAAAGAGGCGATCGCCATCTGTTTTTTGATGCTCTTAAGCACAGACCATAAGCGTTTATTCATGTTTTTGAGCCACATATTTTTATTAATAAATTACTGTAGTTTATCCTTGATCCTATCGTGTTTTGGGACGGGTGACCATCAAGCCAGCCTCTGAGCTTTAAGAGAGTGGAGGTAGCGAGAGCTAAAACAAGTTTATAATCGGAATAGTCATCGTTTTTCTCTTTCCTACTTCTTTCATCATTACTAATTTAGCTGTATATCCCAATAGCTGGCTAGACACATAAAACGACATCATTAAAGTAGTTCAAGAAGCATCACAGTTAACTTTAATAGAAAAGACTCAACAAGAACAGTTAGAAACATATCTTTCAAAGCTGATTAAAAGCATCGAAGCTCTTGGCAGTGTTGAATAACTAAACCATCTAGAAGATTTAAGTAAAAGGATTCAAGAAACAATAGCTAATCTAAATAAAAATTAATTCAAGTAAGATTTGACCAAATTAATTTTCTAACTTTCTTATCAGATCAGATTAATGAGATTGTCAAAAATGAAAGATTAACCAAATTAGTTAGAGAAGTCAGAAAACAACCTCAAACAGTTGAAGAAGAATTGGAAATCGACAGAATAATCGAAGAGGCTCTTACCAGTGAGCATCAGTAAAAAATTTACAGTTATCTTAGAGCATTTTTCAATAATTATCAAATACATGATCAATCCGTAGAGACGCTTTATTTAGTATATGTGTACTACTAAAATCTCGCATTACTTTTCAAAAATGGTATTAGAAATCTCTGTAAGCTTGGCTTTCGCAGTAGCTCGTACAATTCGATTGCCATCATTGGCGAGAATTTTGAGAGATACAGGAGGGGTATTTGGATTTTGGGCGATCGCGTAGCGTTCTAACCAAGAGAGGGAGCGAATATTTTTGGCTAACAGTGCTACTGGAGCTTGGGAATGCAAAAACACCGCTAATCGTCCTAAAGAAGGGGTTGAGGATTTCGCATAGGGTTCTAGGTATTTAAAAGATCCCTCAACTTCACGATTTAGAATTTGTTTAATTGCGGCCGTGTTCAGGAGACGCTTTTTACCGTTCGCTAATTCCTCAAGCAGATTGATCGGCATATTGATATTTTCAACGGCGGCGAGACGTACCGCCACTTCTTTGTCTTGCAATAATCGCTCTAATAAAATAACTGGCGTATTTAGATTTCGGGCAACAGCAGTTCGCACATCAAGATGTTGATCAGTGGCTAGTTTCTCTAAAATATTAACTGGTGTACGGGGATGACGTGCGGTTTCAACTCGAATTTGTCTCCATTCACTACGAGATAGTTTTTCGAGTTCTGTGATAGACGCTTCTTTCCTGCTAACGATCATGTATTGCTTGGTAAAATCATTCTCAATGTCAGGTAGTCGAGTTAAGTTTGCGATCGCAGCATTCCTAACATTCCCTTGCAGGTCATTAACTAATTTTTCTAGAACAGCGATTTCAGTATTGTGATGTTGACCGACTGCCTGACGAATTCGCTTGTCTCCGTCTTCAGCTAGTATTGCTAGGCTAGATGAGGGTAAATTCGGGTGTCTTGCGATCGTGAGCCGAACCTGCCAATCTTGGGATTGAGCGAGTTGTTCTAATGTGGTAAGCGAAACGTTAGGATGGTAAACAATTAGTACCTTAATCCTCCAATTCCCCCCGACAGATAATTCCTGCAAGATTTCCTCGGAAGTGTCTGACTTTTGAATCAGTGTTTGTATCGCTCGATCCTGAATCCCTTGGTCATCATTGAGCGCACTATTTAGAATCAGTCCTACCAGAGTTCCTATCGGAGTAGCCTGATTTAATGCGACTTCCCATTGAACGGATTTATTTGGTGAGTCTGCCAACTGGGTTAAGAGTTCGGGATCATCTGCCGCGATAGACTTCTTTAAGCAATGGAAGCTACGTCGCATCGTTTGTGGTATGCTATGGCGCGTAACCCCGTAGTCAACATAGCCACCTAAGTCATTATAAATACGATTAAAAAATACTTTCCCTTGTAAAAAAGCTTGCTCATCTAAAAAAGCTTTTCCTGAGCGGTTTTTAATATTTAGGTACGCACCTGCATGGACATAAGAATCTGCATCTGTCTGTAGTTTTTCTAATGTCGGAGTAGAAGTGTTTACATTGAGCGCAACGGCAAAACGAATCGTTTCGTCTTTATCTTCAGCGAGTTGAGTTAGCACGTCAACCGGGGTATTTAGATGCGCAGCAACACCTAGACGAATATACTTCCATTGACTAGAAGACAATCGCCTTAGTTCCGCTTCAGATGTTCTAGGATGTTCTACAGTGCCATGCTCGATTAGAAACTGTTGTTGAATCTGGAAAGGTATATTAAGATTTTGAATGTTAGGGAAATGGTAACCGACATCAAAATGATCACCCATCAATGGTATTAATACATCACTGGATGTATTGGGATGGTTAACAACCATCAGCTGGCGCTTGCCAACCTCGCGGTCTTTCCCTTCGATCAGCCAACGTAGTGCCTCTTGTGGCAAGGTTTCATCCTCGGCTATTTTTAGCGTCAGGTCAGAATACAAGGTTGGTAGTAAAAAAACGGGTAAAGCTCCAATTTTCCAGATATTCATCGCTGTTTCTCGGTTTTGTTCTAGCCATGTGGTAGGCATTGCGCGACGGGCTGCCTCATGCCATCCTGACGGCATTTCTCCAGCCCAGTTAACGTGTAGTTGGACGGATTCAGCGAGATCGGCTAGTTGCCACTGTCGAAGACAATCGTAGTAAATCGCATGACAAGACGGATGGATTTGCTTGGAAGCCCCCCGACGGATACACTCTTGATAAATAGTTTCTAAAACTGTTTTCGGCGTTTTCGGGTTCATGACCACTGCCGATCGTACCGTGATATTCTGGTGGTTGGCTGTCCATTGGAGAAATAAATCTGGAACATCTTCACGCTTTAACAGACTTCTTAGCGCGGAATCGGATAGCTCGGACAGAAAGTTAGGATTTTCTAACAGTAACAGGTCGAACACTGGATTACTAAGCAATTGTCTGGGAAACTGTCCTGCCAGCTTTAGCAAAACATCGAAGGGAGTATTAGGATTACTCGCTACATTTTTACGAACGGTCGTATCTGAATGAGAACCGAGTTCACGCAACAAGTCTGGATCAGCATTAACATTTTTTGCGACCAGCTTGGCTAAATCTGAACTCGTTTGCGCTAATTCTTTTAGACGAGTAACAGACGTTTTCTCACTGACCGCTTCTTGTTTAGGAGTAATAGATCGCCCAGGTTTGGCATTCGGCATAAAAAAAACATGACGTGGAGTGCTACTCTAGAATGCCCACTCATGCTGCAAATCTATCAATCGCCAGTTGGTTTGTCGGTTTCACATTAAATTTAGTGGTCAACGAGTTGGGAGAATTACTGTACATTCACATCACGTTAAAAAGGGTTTGATTACCAAACCCCTAACAATTCTGATATTTTGTTCTAACGATAATCTGGACTTTGGACATCTCGTAGTCTGGCTTCGGGACGTTTAAAACGATCCATTTGTGCTTCAAAAAAGGCGCGATTTTTCATCAAATGTTTAGGATTTTGGTCATCTAATGGATACAATAACGCACATCTGAGAGCCTGGATAACAGCAGAAGTAACATTATACATTGAGCGTTGGAAAGTGATTCCGAGTTGAATTAATACATCTTCTTCACCCCGACAATGTTTTTGATAATAATCTTTAAGATAATCGGGTAAAAAATGATACATATCATCCATCAATAATGTTGGTGGAATTCCTGCGGTTCCAACTGGGAAAACATCAGCGTATAAAATGCCATAATGAAAGTCTTTTTGCTCATCAGGAACTTGTTTTGCTTGAGCATTATAAGACTTGGTTCCTCTAAAGGGTGCAGTACGATAAAAAACCGCTTCTACATAGGGTAATGCAGCTTCATACAACCAAGTAAACGCTTTAGATTTTGGGATAATTTCGTAACATTCCCCATCGATATAAACATGATGATAAATGGGACGACCCGCAATAGCAAAGATTCCATTAACCAAGAAATTCATCGCATCTGGAACACCTTTAAAACCACCCTCATCATAGATATCTGACATCTCAAAGAAAACGGGTGCCATCACTTCCCAGAATAACCCTAAGTTGGAATAATAGGATAACTGCCGCACCTGTTCTAAGAACATATCAGGAAATAGTTTATATAAACCCAACATGGCAGGATTCTTTTTAAAATAAGCCTTAATTGCTCGGTCGGCATTTGCTTTATACTCATCACTATCGAGATAGGCATCAAACTTACCCCATCCCATATCTCGACCATGCCATAACATCGCTTGCATACAGGCTTCAGCAAATTCCATATTAATGCGATCGTGCCACAAATGATGGAACAATTTCGGCATTTTTTTCGTTTTGCCATTTTCCATGAATTCTAATAATTCTGGATGGGCTGTAGCTATCCCGCGCCAAATACGGATATCAGCGTCATCACCCGCATAATGATTATGTAGGTCTAAATATTCTTGGGGTAAGAAATATTTAAAGAAGGGTAGCGGTTCTAGAAAAACTCGTTCAGCGATATACAATAAATCTCGCCAGTAAAAGTCCATCGGTACCGCATATGCTTTATAAATTCCGATGATTTGCATCAAGTTTTCGGGCGTATCGGGTAACATAGAGCCACCTGCTTCTAAACGGTGAATCACTTCGGCAAATTCATGATTAGAAGGAGGGATAAGCGTTTCAGGTTTGACGGGTGTTTGTACCATGATTTTGACCTCATTAAATGATAATTTACTTAATTAGCTCGGCGACTTGTTGAGTTAGCGAAATTTCGGACACCATTGAATTAGTGGTTGGTTCTATCCAACGAATTAAATAATTAGGTTGGATGCCTAAGAACAGAATAATTGCTGTTAGGACTAATGCGGGGATGTTTTCTGAGGCTAAAACTTTGGGATAATAGGCGAGTTGATTATCTAATTTGCCGAAACAAGTACGATTGAGAAGAATTACGAAGTAAACCGCCGTTAGTCCCGATGCAATAATACATAACAAGGTAGCAACAGGGAATATCGAAAAACTACCCTGAAACACGAGATATTCGGCAGCAAATCCCACTAAACCAGGAATCCCCGCGCTTGCCATTCCAGCAGTGATGAGTAATGCACTGGTGAGAGGTAAACCGCGAATTGGGTTCATTAAACCATTGAGTACATCTAAGTCTCTGGTTCCTGCTTTGCGTTCGACGATACCGACCAAGTGGAATAACAGGGCTAGAATGAGACCATGACTAATCATTTGGGCTACGGCACCTAGGACGCTTAAATCGTTTCCTGCTGCGGCTGCGACGATGATATAACCCATGTGTCCGATGGAACTATAAGCAACCATCCGTTTGATGTCTTTTTGTGCGATCGCGCTAAAGGCACCATATAATACAGTAATCGTACCAACAATTGCTAAACCTGGGGCAACAATTGACCACGCTTCGGGAAAGAGTTGTAAACCAAAGCGAATTAGTCCATAAGTTCCTAATTTTGCTAAGATTCCACCGAGTAAGATGGCTGTAGCTGGAGATGCTTCAGTATACGCATCGGGTAACCAAGTATGTAGAGGAACAAGGGGAATTTTAATCCCAAAACCGACGAGTAAAAGGGATAAGAGAATAAGTTGGGTATTAGTGGAGAAGCTTTGAGTCGTGAGTGTGGCATAATCAAAGTTTGCCGAACCACTGAGTAAACCAATTCCTAAGAATGCCGCGAGTACAAATAATCCAGAAAGGGCAGTATAGAGAAGGAATTTAATCGAAGCATAACCCCGTTTTTCACCTCCCCAAATGGCAATCATTAGATAAAAGGGAATCAGTTCTAATTCATAGAAAATGATGAACAGGAGTAAGTTTTCTGCCATTAATGCCCCTGAAATTCCACCATTAATCAATAGAATTAGAGCATAATACAAGCGAGAACGTTCTACAGTTTCTCCGATGCTGTAAATAGCAATGCAGCACAGTAAACTATTTAAAACTAATAAGGGCAGGGATAAACCATCAATTCCTAAACTGTAGTTTAAACCAATAGGTTGCGCCCAAGTAAGATATTCGTGAAACTGAAAACCAGAATTAGTTAAATCGAATTGAGTTAGGAGATAAAGCGATAAAGCTAAACTAATAAAGACAAAGATAGCGGTGATTTGACGTAATTTACTAGCGGATGGATTGCCGGGAATAAAGCCGACAATCAAAGCACCAATCATCGGGATTAAAAGTAAAGCACTGAGCATAATTAATTACAAAAGGAATAAAAGAGATAGTTTTTTTGTGTAGGGGTTTGGTTGCCAAACCCACTCGAAAAAATTTAGTTGAAAATCAGTTTTTAACCTAACATATTGACTTTTCCCGTACTTAAATCATAATAAGCACCAACAATTTTAAGTTGATTTTTATCAATCAATTCCCCCATAATCGCCGAATCTTTCAAAATCTCTACTTGATATAAAACATTGGCTTCAACAGCATTTTGTAATTTGTTAGTTCCTGGCATTCTTTGAGCGCGTTCTACACCGACTCTTAAACTACTAATTAAACTGCCAATTCGCCCAGGAAATCTACCTCCTTCAATCGCTGCTTTAACCGCACCACAACGCGCATGACCCATCACCATCAGAACTTTAGCTCCTAAGATCATTGTCCCAAATTCAAGGCTACCGATTTCTTCAGATGTCGCAATATTTCCCGCAATTCGACACACGAAAAGATCACCTAAACCTTGATCGAAAACAATTTCTGATGGTACTCTTGAATCAGCACAGCTTAGGAGTGCAGCAAAAGGAGCTTGACTTTCAGACACTTCTATGATTCGTTCTCTAGTTTGATTGGGGCTGATTCTTTTTTCATTAATAAAACGCTCATTACCATCCATTAATCTTTTGAGAGCTTCATCGGGTGTAATGTCTTTATTTTGAGCAACGAAAGTTTGAGAAACGGCGCTTTGAGAATTGTTAAGATTCCCTCCTAAAATAGTTGCTGCTATTCCAGTTCCGATGAAACCGCCACCGTATTTAATTGCCGAACGACGCGATAGATTAAATGATTTTTTGTCAGTATTCATGAGTTCTCCCAAATAATAATTGAAGCTGACTTAAATTGTCCCACTAAAACGCTCAGATTATGGAAAAGATAAATTAGATAAAATTGGCCAACCAATCACTGTGACGAGAAACCCAATTCCGAGAACGATCGTGAGAAAATAAAATTGTGTTTGTCCAGTGACGTTGTACTTTAAGCTTTGTCCACTAAAAACCGTGACTAAACCAACAAAGTTGACTGCACCATCGATGATAAAACGGTCAAACCAAGCGACGACTTGAGAGACAAAACCAACTACTAAAACAATGGTATTTTTGTAGAGTTTTGCTGTATAGAGATCATAAGCAAAGAAATCTTGCAGAGCTTTGGGTTTTAGTACGACGGGTTTATTAATCTTGTCATTGAGATAAATCGATGCTGAAGCAAGACAACCGACTAATGTAGAACCA
Organism: Aphanothece hegewaldii CCALA 016; assembly: GCF_003007785.1. Classification (GTDB taxonomy): domain Bacteria; phylum Cyanobacteriota; class Cyanobacteriia; order Cyanobacteriales; family Microcystaceae; genus Chroococcus; species Chroococcus hegewaldii. Next base: position 104,853 of record NZ_PXOH01000006.1, read on the forward strand.
ACTACTAAACCAGCAACCGCTAGATTAATCGTTCCCCAATCGGGTAATAAATTCCATTTCCACAATAAAATCGGGATATGAAGGGCAAAACCTGCGGTTATCGTTGTCGGTAAAACAACTGCCCATAAACCTTCGGGTGAACGTACCGTCATTTGTTTTGGTTTCCCACCGAAAATCATACAGAATTCACGAGTGGTACTAAACGCGGTTAAAGCATTAACTAACAGAACAACGAATACTAACAAAGGTGAAATATGAGAGAGATTATTCACCATCTTGTATAAAACCCAGAATCCACCAAAAGGAGGTAAAGCGACCAAAGTAGCAGCCCCAATCAGGTAAGATAGACCTGTAACGGGACGACGTGACCATAAACCGCCATATTGACTTAAATCTTGACTGATATTGTTTAAAACAATGCTACCGATGCTCATGACAAGAATAGCGATTCCTATAGCATAAGTAAACAGCAAAGTAAGGGCTGTTTGTCCTTGTCCCGTTCCCACCGCTACAAACGCTAATCCCATATAGGCACTAGCAGAATAGGAGATTGAACGTTTAACATCAATTTGTGCGATCGCAATTAAACCCGCGCCAATTGCAGTAACAGAACCAATGGTAATCATTACCGTTCTAGCTAAAGGCGATAATTCAAACAGGGGTTGTAGTTTTACGAGTAACCACGCACCCGTTGAAACAACGATCGAATTACGAATAATCGTTGCCGGCATCGGGCCTTCCATCGCCTCATCTAGCCACAAATGTAAGGGAAATTGAGCGCATTTGGCTAACGGACCCGCTAAAAGAGCTAAACACAGTAAATTAGCCACTGTTGGGTCAATTTTTGCGGTTGCTGCCCACTTAGCCAACTCATCAAAGTTCCAAGTTCCAGCAAGAGGTAATAAAGCAACTACGGCCATTAATAAAATTAAATCGCCAATCCGTTTAGTTAGAAAGGCATCTCTCGCCCCAGTAACTACCAATGATTGATTAAACCAAAAGCCGATTAGTAAATATGTACCTAGCGTCAGGATTTCTAGAATAACGTAACTAAAGAAGAGAGAATTACACAGAGCTAAAGCACACATTCCCGCTTCAAACAACGCCATCAGAGAATAAAATCTCGCCCAACCCCAGTCCATTTCTAGATATCCAACCGCGTAGACTTGGGCTGCGAAATTTAACCCAGTAATAACGAGTAATGCACCGATATTAACTACAGAAAGCTGTATTTCGTAGGAAATAGATAAATTAGCCGCATGAAGCCAATTAAAAGAGAGATTTTGAATCGGTTGTTGCCAAACTGCCAACAGAGCTAATAAACTATGGACAAAAGCAATCAGTGTCATCAGAAGATTAATATAACCTGATGGCCGAGGCCCCGTTTGACGAATAATACCAGGTGACCAAGGAATCGCTAAAACCGCCCCAATGAGCGCGTAACAAGGCACTAACCAGATACTCTGGCTAAATGTATCTAGCATAAAATGACCTCACTTTTGATGTGATGGATGAATGATTCGGTGATGTTAAGAATAAAACTTTGAGCCTAGCCCTTGCTTTCTTTGCAGACCTGACTGGTAGCCTACTTAAGAAATGATGGAACCAAAGATATTTTAAGCTTTTTGGTAGCTCTAGATTAATTTTTATCCTACCGCTTTAATAGATAATAGTCAATAGTTAAATTGATTAACATAGAATTAATCATATATAAGTTTGGCTTAACCGTCATTGAATTTTGTTCTCTAGTTCTTCCCGATTGATCGCTATTCTCATTTTTAGAGAAAGAAATTCACGTTAATATAAACGCCAATCGGAGAACCATTATGACTAGCCAATTAATGTCAGCCCCTAAATGTCTTTTACCCAGTGAAGGTGAATCATATAACCTTTTAGACAGTACATTCACAATCAAAATTTCTGGGCAAGAAACAGAGGGTCAATGGATCATGTATGAAATTGTAGCCCCTACTGGACATGAACCCCCACTTCATTCTCATCCTTGGGATGAAACTTTTTACGTTCTCGATGGGGAAATGGAAGTCCAAGTCAATCAAGTCAAAACCTTGGCCAAAGCAGGATGTATGATGTTTGTTCCGAAAAACGTCCCCCATACCTTCAAAGTTTGCTCACCCACTGCAAAAATGTTAGTTATTTTAGCTCCTGCATCAGCAGACGCATTTTATCGAGAATATGGCGAAAAAATCAAGGATTTTCCCACCCTAGAAGATTTAAAGTATTTTGGCGATAAATACGGGATTCGCGCCTATTTTTAGAGTTTTGGCCGACACTCATCATCTAATGGCTGTTGGCTTTTTAGACTTATTTTAAACATTTCTCAACCCCTAAATACTGTAGATAGACACGTGTCGGTTTAAGATTAAGACGACTTCGATTCTCGTTCTGGGTTTAGGCGGTTATGAAAAAGACGATATTTAGAATTCTCATTTTACTTTTTCTCGCTATTGGGGTTGCTACTGCAGCCATCCTGTTTACCCCGACAAAGCCGCCCGTTCCCAGAGTCTCAGATTATACCATCACCAGCCAATTAGCCGCTAATCAACCGAGTTTTTATCCCATTAAACAAACCCTTGACCCGAATTTGTATCGACCTATAGATAATTGGGTCGGTCGTCTTATTCTACCTAAACCCGAAGAATTTCAACAAGATGATTGGACGACTTTAGAAATCTATCAATCTCCCCCAGACCAACAAAATTTAATCGGAAAAAAAGTCAAATTAGCACAGAAGCACTCACCATCACTAGACCGTTACTTAAAACTGGTCACAACTGATATTAAATTCACCGAAGCCGCCCAAAAAAGCCAAAAACAAGGAAATTTACTGCCAGATCGTCTCAATGGTCGTTCTAATGTGGGGCCGCTACAAGCTTTAGCAGGTGCAAGACCGAATGATGATGTTATTGTTAGTTTTAATAAAGCTCAGATTACGACGAAAACCGATGAAACAAGTCTTTTAATTGAGCAAATGCCTTTAATGGTAACAGGTCGTTTTGTGGGTTTAGTAAAAATCAAAGGAGAAGCCCCAGCCAAATCTAAAACGGATATTCCTACAGATTGTCCAAATTCGCTACCTTGTCCGAGTGATTTACTGCGTGTTCAACACTATAACCCTAAAACAAATCAATTTGATGGTATTACAGAAATAATTCGGATACCTCAACAACCGAGAATATCAGGAAATCGCTTTATTTCAACACCTCGTGAATTAGCCAATTCTAGCGAAGGTAAAGAAGGTTGGTATATTTATGGCGCACAGGGAAAAGACGGTCTATTTACAGTACAAGCGATCCGACCGCGATCGCTCTTTCAACTTAAACCAATAGAAAACGTATTCGGTTTAGGATCAGGCTTAAATTATATTGCTCATGATAACTGGAAAAATACCCCTGAACGTCGCGGAACCGCCCAACGAGTTTTAGTCGATCCTCGTAGTGATTCCCCCAAAGTCGCCCTAGCAAACTGGAAAGAAGGGGATCATGGCTTAGGAATACATCTATTTGGCGGAATTGGCGGTAAAAACGGCGAATCTATAAAAGGAGGAACGGTAACAGGGCATTTTTCTTACTTCTTATATAAAATAGTACGCGATCGTTTTACTAATGAATTACAATGGGATATTTCCTATGATCAGGTGTATGCCCACAACCCCCAAGGCATTCTTGCGGGACACCAAAGCTGGGAAAATTATCAGGGGAATTTGCAACGCGGCTGGCTGAATTCTCGTCCAACATCCAATGTAATTGTTAAATCAGATTTACTGCAAGATTATCATTTTGGTAGTATTCTTGTATCACCTTTGACGGAATTACAACGACAACTCGAAATTATGATGGCACGCTATCGTACTGGAGATGGTACAGGAAATGCAAGTGTTACTCCTGCTGCATCTTGTGTGCAAGACTCTAACCAAGCACTTTATATTACAATTGAAGTCCTTAAAAATCAGATAGCTACCAATAGCGCGATCGCCGACTGGTTAAAAAATCATCCCGATGACCCCGAAACTCAACGCTTCCAAAGATTAGGACAACTGAGCGAACGCCTTAAACAAGTTTTAGTTCCTAGAGGTGTTATTCGCCCTGATTGGCAACAAAACGCCGAAATTATAGCAGGTGTTGCAGGCCGTGAAAATTATACTTTTACGGATCAAGATACCCTCGCTAATGCCCTTTTAAGTTGGACATCGATGTTACCTCGCGTTTCTCATGATGTAATTAGCCAGATTTTTCTCGAACAAGGTGCGACACTTTGGTTTATGCGTACTAATCAAATCGGCGGATTCATGCCAGAGATTTTACCCATCGCCCCGACTAATATTTTTGGAGAAATGCCGATTGTTTCTGCTGCATTACGTCGTATTCTCGCTTCAATCATTTTTCGCCCTAAATCTGAGGATTGGATATTGACAATTTTGGCATTATGTGCCTATGCTGCGATCGCTATTTCCATCGGTTTAAAATCAAGATTTTTACAATGGCAACCCATTAAACAAAAACCGTTTCAGTTGATTAAAACCCTATTTTTTCTGTTTTTGTCACCGGCATTATGGGAAGAATTAGTCTTTCGCGTCATTCTCTTACCCTACCCCGATCGACTCAATTCTTTTGCTAGTATCTTTGGCTGGGCTATATTTAGTTTAATCCTTTTTATTCTGTATCATCCCCTCAATGCCCTTGTTTTTTATCATGCAGCAAATCCCACTTTTTTTAATCCCGTCTTTTTGATTTTGACCGCATTATTGGGATTAACTTGTACAGTCGTCTATTTACTCACAGGTTCTTTATGGACAATTGTAATTGTTCATTGGGTTGTAGTGGTGGTTTGGTTACTTTATTTGAACGGTTTTTCTAAATTTATACGCCCAACAACAGCAATAGCACGAAACAGATAGTATATTGTATGTTGAAAGAACGTTCCCAATCATTCAAAAAGGAAAATCATGACAACAGTAGCAGTCGTTTACTTTTCAGGTTCAGATCATACTCATTTAATGGCTGAAGCGGTTGCAGCAGGGGCGAGTAAGGTTTCAGGAACTACAGTAGAATTACATCGTATCACAGGGGAACAAATTATTAAAGGACGGTGGAAAGATGACGCAATGATGGAAAAAATTAATCTTTCAGATGCGATTATTTTTGGTTCACCGACTTATATGGGGGGTGTAGCCGCACAATTTAAGGCTTTTATTGATGCAGCGAGTGGCATTTGGGCGCGTCAAGGATGGAAAAACAAACTTGCAGGTGGTTTTACTCATTCGGGTTCTCCTAGCGGCGATAAAGAAGGAACATTACTTTATTTAGTCACCAATGCAGCACAACATAGTATGATTTGGATTGGTTCTGGAGAGATGCGACAAAGCGATGGGACAAACCGTTTAGGATCTTATATAGGTGTGATGGGACAAGCTGATCCCGATTTTACAGGAACTAAACCCATTGAAGTTGACCCCGGTGATCTTAAAACATCCGAACTCTATGGACAACGTATCGCAGAATTAACGCAAAGTTTTAGAAAATGACTCAAACGCCTCGCTCTAGCTGTCCGATCGCTTGTACACTGGATTTAATAGGCGATCGATGGACGCTGCTGATCATCCGAGATATGATGTTTTTCAATAAACAGCGTTTTGAGGAATTTTTAGACTCGGCTGAGGGAATTTCGACCAATATACTCACAAATCGACTTAAGCTACTAGAAGAAACTGGTTTAGTCGAAAAACAACCCTATAGCAATCATTCTCGACGCATGAATTATTATCTCACCGAAAAAGGTCAAAGTCTGCGTCCTGTCATCAAAACAATGGTTGCATGGGGTTTAAAACATTTACCCGATACAAGAATTCCTGACACACAAACTTGAACTAAACAATAATTAATGATTAAATTAGGTCGAAGTTTAATTATTGACCCCAATCATCAATGTTCTTTAAAAAAGCACTATTTCTCTATATTTATTTAGTACTAAATCTAATTGGAACTGCGCCGAGTTGGGGACAAACAAGAGATGAGAATGAACCAGAAACCCCCTCTTGTACGACCGCAGACTGTCTTAAACCAACAGAAGTAACGCCAGAACAACCGACTAATAATCGCCGAGAGATTATCCTTCCTAACCCAACTCAATTCAGATTGTCTGTATTTGGTAATCAAAAAAAAGGAGATTTTACATTCGGCTTTGGTCGCACTCTTCCTAATAATAGCGCACTCAAAGGAAGCTCACGTATACCTGTTGTAAGTACTTTACAGAATTATCCAAGTATTTCGCCACAAGGTTTTGTTGGATACAGATTAGCGGAAAATCAAAGAATTGTCTTAGAAGGTGGAGGTAATACAAAATTCTTGGGAGGTGATCTCAGTTATAGCATTGCTCCTATAGATTCACAAGGAATTTATTCTATTAATATTCAATCTCAACGGGGTCGTTCTACAGTTTTCGGTGAAGGTGAAAATAATATTCGTTTACCGAATGACGATAAGACGTGGGTTTATCGTTATGGGGGAGGTGTTGAATATGCTCAACTCATTAATAATATTAATCTAGCTGTAGGGATTAACTATGAACGAATTTCGCTTCGTGATGGGATGTTTTCTAACCAAGTTTTTTCAAGAGATCAATTTGGCAATCAAATGACCGTCAGTGACCAGGGACAAGATGATTTAGTAACGCTCACTCTCGCTGGCTTATATTCTATCGTTAATAATGAATCCTATCCAACATCAGGAACGAGAATTCGAGTCGGAGTTGAACAAGCATTACCCATTGGACAAGGTAGTATTGCTTATACTCAACTTGCGGGTAATATCTCCCAATTTATTCCACTCAATCTTTTTGATAATAGCGAATCTTCCGATACATTAGTACTAAATATGCAAGCAGGAACCTATATCGGTGATGTTCCTCCCTATGATGCTTTTAGTATGGGAGGTAGTGATTCAATTCGGGGTTATAGTGAAGGTCAAGTCAGTTCAGGACGCACTTTTATTCAAGGTACGGTAGAATATCGTTCACCATCGTTATTTTCTTTCAGTATTTTTGAGCAAACAGTTGATACGAGAGGAATTATTTTTGTTGATTATGGCACAGATTTAGGCTCACAATATAGTGTGATAAGTCAACCTGGAATTGTTCGTGATAAACCAGGTTGGGGTGTTGGTTATGGTTTTGGGTTACATCTTGACACTACGATCGGTTTATTTCGCGTAGAATCAAGTTGGGGAAATCGAGGTGATTATTCTTTTGTTGTTCTAGTCGGCGATCGCTTCTAAAATAGAATAACGATAAGGTCTGAATTATGTCTGACGAATTAGAAACGCCACCCACGGATATCGAATCTTTAAAAGCAGAATTAAAAAACCTGCGACAAATTCAGGAGGAATTAAAAGAAAGCAAAGAACGCTTTTCTATAATTCTAAAAGCAAATAATGACGGGATTTGGGATTGGAATCTCAAAAGTAATAAAATATTTTATTCTCCCCGTTGGAAAGAAATGTTGGGTTATACAGAAGAAGATTTACCCAACCATCATGAAACTTGGGTGAATTTACTCCATGAAGACGATCGTAATTATGCGGTTGAATTTTTGCAAGCCTATTTAGAGCGTAAAGTTGCATCTTATCGTCTTGAATTTCGTCTACGCTGCAAAAATGGCGGCTATCAATGGATCTTATCACGAGGAAAAGCGATCTGGGATGAAAACGGCAATCCTGTCCGTTTTGCTGGTTCTCATACGGATATTAGTGAAAGAAAGCATCGAGAAAGTATGCTGAAAAACTTAGCCACACGAGAACATATTCTTAGTGAAATTGCCCGACAATTACTCGATCAAGATTTTGAAATCGTGATTCAATCCATTTTACAAAAAATTGGTGAGTTTACTGGAAGTGAGCAAACTTATATTATTCGCTATGCAGACAATCAGCAAGAATGGAGTATGTTTTATGAATGGTGCAATCCGAAAAACCCTCAGCTAAAATCTAGATTAGAACAGTATCAAAATCAGACCGTTAATACATTTCCTTGGTTTGCTGAACAGCTATTAAATAGTCAACCGATTAAAATTAATAATATTGCGGATATTCCTGATTCTGCTATTCAAGAAAAAGAATTGATTAGTAACAGTTTAAACCCAAATTGGCTCATCGTCCCTATGACAACTTCTAAAAAAATTGTGGGTTATTTAGGTTTAGAAGCATCAATCGCTAGATATTGGACAACAGAAGATGTTAACTGGTTAAAATTAGTTGGTGAATTTATTGCCATCGCACAAGCAAGATCGGAAGCTGAAAAAGCCCTCAAAATCGCTAAAGAAAAAGCAGATACAGCCAATCAAGCTAAAAGTGAATTTTTGGCGAATATGAGTCATGAATTGAGAACGCCATTAAATGCTATTTTGGGTTTTACTCAAGTCTTGAATCGAGATAATAGTTTAAACAAAGAACAACAGGAAAATCTAAATATTATTAATCGAAGTGGTGAACATTTATTAATTTTAATTAATGACATCTTGGAAATGTCTAAAATTGAAGCCGGAAGAATAACATATTATCCCCAAAATATTGATTTACATATTTTATTAGAAACCGTTCAAGATATGTTTAGTCTGAAAGCCAAAGCGAAACATCTAAAATTAATATTTTATTCAGCATTTGTCCCCCAATATATTTATACAGATGAAGGAAAATTACGACAAGTTATTATTAATTTGCTGAGTAATGCCATTAAATTTACGAATAAAGGTAGTGTTACACTACGAGTAAAAATAGCAGAATATCTAGAAAATAAGTCAAAAATACGATTAGTTTTTGAAGTAGAAGACACAGGAATTGGTATAGATCCAAGTGAAAAAGATAAATTATTTGAAGCATTTGGACAAACAAAAACAGGGTTAAATTCACAACAAGGAACAGGTTTAGGTTTATCAATTAGTAAAAATTTTGTACAATTGATGGGCGGAAAAATACAAGTTAAAAGCAGTTTAGGAAAAGGAAGTTTATTTATATTCGATATTATTGCTGAAATAGCTCATCAAAAAGAACTCAAAAAATGTGAGATAAAACGTCAAGTGATTGGTTTAGCTTCTGAGCAACAATTTTATCGAATTTTAGTCATAGATAATCATTTAGAAAGTCGTATTTTACTCGTTAAACTTTTAACATATGTGGGGTTTTTAGTCAAGGAAACAAATCAAAAAAAAGAAGCGATCGCACTTTGTAAAAACTGGAAACCTCATTTAATTCTCATTGATTTAGAAAATGAAGCAATTCAGGAAATAAAAAAATTAGACCATGAGCAAAAAATAATTATTATTGCTTTAACTGCAAGTGCATTTAAAGAAGAGTTTAATCAGATAAAATTAACCTATAATGACTTTATCCAAAAACCAATTCAAGAAGATTTACTTTTTTTTAAAATTGCTCAATATTTAAAAGTAACTTATATATATGACGAGAAATCATCTCAAAAAACTAATCATTTGAACACTTCTATAAATTATCCAGATATAGCCACAAACCAACTAAAATTAATGCCTAAAGAATGGCGACAACAACTCAAAAAAGCAACTCAAGAATGTAGTGATGATACCATTTTAGAATTAGTCAAAAAAATCCCTCTAGAATATTCAGACTTAGCTAAAATTATACAAGAATTAACTCATGATTTTTTATTTGATTCAATTCTTAACTTATTTGATGAAGATTAAATAATTATGTTAAAGAAAAATATTTTAATTGTTGATGATCAAGCTGATAATCTGAGACTTTTAGATTTAATACTTACTAAAAGTGGCTATAAAGTTAGAAAAGCACTCAATGGTAAAACCGCAATTAATACCGTCAAAATAACTTCACCAGATTTAATTTTACTTGATATTAAAATGCCTGAAATGAACGGTTATGAGGTTTGCCAATTTTTAAAAGCAGATGAAAATACTAAAGATATTCCGATTATTTTTATTAGTGCATTAAATGATGTATTAGATAAAGTAAAAGCGTTTAAAGTCGGTGGTTTAGACTATATTACTAAACCATTTCAAGAAGAAGAAGTAATAGCTAGAGTAGAAAATCAACTTACCATTAGATGGCAAAAAAAACAACTTGAAAAAGAAATAGAACAAAGACAAAAAACTGAAGAACGTTTACGGTTTTATCTACACGCCGTTTCTCATGATTTACGAAATCCTGTAATCGGTTTAACAATGATTCTCAACAACCTTTTAGAATCACCTACAATAACGGAAAAATCACTAAATATTTCCCTTTCACGTTCCATTTTAGAACAAATGAAAAATAGTTGCGATCGTCAACTTAAACTCATTAACTTATTAGTCGAAACTCAACAATATTCACTCTGGGAAATGTCCTTAAAATGTGAACCTATAAACCTTTATTCACTCACACAAGAAATTATTACAGAATGGCTGCCTATCTTAGAAGAAAATCAAGCCATACTCATTAATAATATCTCTCCAGATTGTCCTTTAATTAAAGCTGATCCTCATCAAATATGGCGAGTTTATGAAAATTTATTATCGAATGCCATAAAATATAATACAACTGGATTAGAAATTACTTTGAATGCCGAAATTATCGAAAATAAATTAATCAATCAACCTTCAATGATGCGGTGTTTAGTCTCAGATAATGGCGTGGGTATGAATATTGAGCAAGCGAAGAATTTATTTACACCCTATTATCGAGGAGAAAACACACAACGCGATATAGGATTAGGTTTAGGCTTATATTTATGTCATCAAATTATTCAGGCGCATGGTGGTACAATTGAAGTAATCACTCAACCTCAAAAGGGTACACAATTTTGTTTTACTTTACCACTTTCTAATTAAAAAATGCCTACATACTTATATTGGGGAGAAGATGACTTTACCTTGTCAAAAGCAGTTCAAGAACTCCAAAAAAAAGTGTTAGATCCCAACTGGTTACAATTTAATTATGAGCAAATTGCAGGAAATCAAGCAGATAGTTTATTTCAAGCCTTAAATTTAGCAATGACACCCGTTTTTGGCATGGGCGAGCGCTTAATTTGGTTAAAAGAAACCAGTATTTTTCAAAATTGCTCGGATGATTTACTAAAAGAATTACAAAGAACTCTCCCAAATATTCCTCTTACCTCACATTTACTGTTTACCACAAGTAAAAAACCCGATGGAAGACTCAAATCATCAAAAATTGTCCAAGACTATGCTCAAATTCAGGAATTTTCTTTAATTCCACCTTGGCAAATTGAAGAAATAACCAAGCAAGTTCAAAAAATAGCTCAAGAAATAGGTGTAAAATTAACCCCAGATGCCCTACAATTTCTAGCGGAGGCAATAGGGAATAATACAAGGCAAATTTATCAAGAGTTAGAAAAATTAGCCCTTTATAGTCAGACTGTTTCTAAACCCTTAGAGAAAAAAGATCTAACTTCCTTAGTTAATATAGCCACCCAAAGCAGTTTACAATTAGCGACAACTATTCGACAAGGAGATGGCGCAAAAGCACTTTTAATTATCTCTGATTTACTTAACTGTAATGAAGTTCCTTTAAGAATTATAGCGACATTAGTCGGTCAGTTCCGCACATGGACAATCATCAAACTTTATTTAGAAGCAAATGAAAAAGATGATACAGTTATTGCTAAAGCAGCCGAAATCAATAACCCAAAACGAATTTATTTTCTTAAAAAAGAAGTCCAATCAGTTTCATCACACAAATTATTAACAAGTTTATCAATATTACTAGACCTAGAACTCAGTTTAAAACGAGGTGCCGAACCATTAGCTACACTACAAACTAAAGTTCTTGAACTGTGTCATTTATTCAAAAAATCTTAAATCCAAAGAAGAAAAAGACAGTTAGCGTACAAAAGAGGATAGCCGATTTAATAGGGTTGGTTGTCATTCTACTGCAAAGGCACGAAGATCGAAAACCTATTACATTAGAAAAATAAATTGCTTGGAACCCCCTTGCTTTCGTCTAGTCTATCCTTTAGTGAGATAGCTAACTGTTTTTTCGATTGTTCCCTAACCATCCATCATTCTCGTAAAAATTCTAGAACAGTACAACCGAAGTTTAGGATCTTAAGCAAATTCGCTGTTAGATTTCTAATTTTTTTCTTTAAAATAGCTTTATTCTAAGTTTCCTTTCTAGCGATGAAATTATTAATATTGAGCAATGGTCACGGTGAAGACGAAATAGCCGTACGCATAGCCGAACAATTACAATTACTATCAAATCAGCTTGAATTAGTAGCATTTCCCCTAGTCGGTACAGGAAAAGCTTATCACTCTCTTAATATTCCCATCCGAGGCCCTGTTCAATCCATGCCATCGGGTGGATTTATTTATATGGATGGGCGACAATTGTTAGGAGATGTTCAAAAAGGATTACTTCAACTCACCTTAGCACAACATCAAACCGTCCGTCGTTGGAGTTTAGAGGGTGGAAGAATTTTAGCAGTTGGCGATATCTTACCCGTTTTGTTAGCTTGGTTAAGTAATACAGATTATGCTTTTGTTGGAACTGCTAAATCTGAATATTACTTGCGCGATGAACAAGGATGGCTACCTCAAACATCTAGTTTAGAAAGACGTTTGGGATCATATTATTTTCCTTGGGAACGATGGTTAATGAGTCGCCCTCGGTGTAAAGCGGTTTTTCCCAGAGATACCTTAACTTCTAAGATTTTACAACAGTGGCCAATTCCCGTTTATGATTTGGGTAATCCGATGATGGATGGATTAGAAAATCAGATCAGTTCTACTGGGAATATAAGCAAAGAATCTCTTACCGTCGTTTTGTTACCGGGTTCACGTGCGCCTGAAGCCTATCGTAACTGGGAAATCATTTTACAATCCCTTGAAAATATTATTCTAGCACTCAAAGGTTATCGAATTACTTTTTTAGCTGCGATTGCGCCATCCTTATCTATTGATTCGTTTCAAGTACCACTTTTAGCCCATAATTGGCATCCGAAACCCCTAGAACAGCTACACATTTCTTTAAATGATCCTAACGCTTTAGCCTTCACCTACAATCACAAGATTAATTTAATTCTCTCGCAAAATGCTTATACAGAGTGTCTCGGTTTAGGGAATATTGCGATCGCTATGGCAGGAACGGCAACCGAACAGTTTGTCGGACTCGGTAAACCTGCCATTATTATACCTGGCGAAGGGCCACAATTTACCCTGCAATTCGCCCAAAATCAAACCCGTTTGCTCGGTTGTTCCGTGATTTTAGTCCCGCAACCTCAACAAGTTGGTCATACCTTAAAAGCTATTTTAAACGATCCCGATCGTTGGCAAGAAATCGACATCGTAGGAAAGCGTCGCATGGGAAAACCTGGTGCCGCATTACGGATCGCTCGTTTAACCTTAGAAAAATTATTTTAAAATATGGCTTGCATTTTCCAAATTTGTTTGCTATGCTAGTTAAGCATGAAAAAAGTTATGTCTCGCCGGGATAGCTCAGTTGGTAGAGCAGAGGACTGAAAATCCTCGTGTCCGGAGTTCAAATCTCCGTCCTGGCATTATTATTTTAATTGATATTAGTCTGAATAAGGCGAATGGCATTTGTATACCTTTGCTCTAAACAAAAGGCTAGAATGAGAAGAGTATTAAGAAAAATTAAAATCTCTAAACAAATGGATCAAAATAGCCTAGCCCAAATATCGGCTCAACTCGATAGCCCTAACTCCAAAGATCGTCTTTTAGCCTTAGCTTCATTAAGACATATTCCTGCTGAAGATGCTGTGCCTTTGATCAAAAAAGTTCTTTATGATGAGATACTTCCAGTTCGCTCTATGGCTGTTTTTGCCCTCGGAGTCAAACAAACCGACGAATGCTATCCTATTTTAATCAATTTGTTAGAATCCGATCCCGATTATGGTATTAGAGCAGATGCGGCGGGTGCGTTAGGATATTTAGAAGATGGGCGAGCTTTTGAACCTTTAGTTAGAGCATTCTATGAAGATACAGAATGGTTAGTACGGTTTAGTGCGGCGGTTTCTTTGGGAAATCTTAAAGATATTCGCGCTAGAGAAGTTTTACTCAAAGCTTTAGAGAGTGAGGAAACTGTACTCAAACAGGCAGCGATCGCAGCATTAGGCGAAATTAAAGCCGTTGATACTGTTGATCAGATCCTTCGGTTTGCGTCTTCTGATGATTGGTTGATCCGCCAACGACTTGCAGAAGCGTTAGGATCTTTAGAGAGTGAAAAAAGTCTATCAGCATTGAGATTTCTAGCAAAAGACGATCATTCTCAAGTCAGTGAAGCAGCAAGATTATCTTTAGAAAAATTAGAAGCCGAACTATCCGAGTTGAAAAAAGCAAGCGACCCGATGGCGTAAAATTGATTCATAGCTAGATCTAACACGAGATTACACGATTCATGGATATCAAAGAGATCATAGAACTTTGTAGCGGTAAATGGTTTTCCCAGCGAACGAGTTTTCAATCCAAAACAGAAAGCAGCAAAGCCGAGATTACAGTAGAATTTCTGGCATCTGATCACCCAGAAATCGTTAAACTCTGTGAAAAATCTCAAATTAAGCCCGAAATGACATTAGGAGGCTCTAAAACAAGTTGGGATAATTCCGTAGATTGGGGAAAACCGAAACAAACAGGACATACGTTAATAGTATGGATTCCTGAAACCAATCATACAGCCAACGGACAGATCTTGCGTTATTTAAGTCAGGGACAAATTTATACGAAAGGTCAATACAGTCTAGGGAAAGATGAAGCTTTAACCTTAAGTATAGATGAAACAAACCGTCATAGTGAAGAACGAATCTCGTTTGCAAGTCCTAATTTGAGATTACGCACGAATATAGTTAAATTATCCGATGGTACGAGTCAAATGGCTTTTTATTCGGAAATTCGCAAAGTTTCTTAGTCGTGAACTTGATTATAGTTTAAGGAAGGAAAAATCAGCGAGCTTCATATTGGAGCGCACAATATTCATGCCATTTTCTGCAAAACGTTGAAAAGCTGCGTCTGCTTGGGGTGTAAAGTCAACAACTCCAGGCACAACGACTGGAGAGGTACAATCTTCGAGCAAATAAACTTTTTTAGCTAAATTAGGATCACGAGTCATTATTTCTTTTAATAAATCTTCTATTGTCCATGCGACACAATGACTTTTTGCTTGTCCTGCAATAATTACAGCATCATAGTCTAAAACTTGTTGGAGTAGACGACTATTTTTTTGAGTAATTGGTTGTCCTTGATGATCATCTAATATTTCTGGACGAAAAACCGAATAATTTTCGGTTAATATATTTTCTCCTTTAAGTTCAAATTGGGTTTGACTTTTTCGAGCGATACTATGAAAAAAGATCGCTTCTTCTAGTGCAGAAACCAAAGCATGACCAATTCCCCCTAACATAGAATGATAAGGCCATATCGTTAAAAGATATTTTCCTTGTTCACTGATTTTCTGGACATAATGCAACGCATAATTATCTAAATTATTGCCCAAAGCAGGATTAACTCGCCAAACCTTATTTTCTACATCAGAATAGCTAATCATCGTCATCGGTTGAGGGTTTTCTCCTGCTTCATTAACCCAAAAAATCGGATGAAATATTTGTATTGCAGTGTGCGTATCCATTGTTGGAATAATTGTCGTAATCGTTTTTAGATTTCGATAAATAAACTCACACAAACGGATATTATCATCAATTGCACCTCGACCCGATCGTCCCCCAACAAATAATTCAAATTCTGGTAAACAAAATGTGTTTTGTGCATCAATGATTAATAAACAAATTCGGTTTTTATCATCGTATGCGGGTTTTATATTATATTTTTTTGCCCATTCGCTGGCTTCTCTTGCTCGTTCATGATACGGTACAGCCCAGTAATGATATACTTTCTGAGAATCAAAGAAACTAGGAATAGGTAAGAAATTATTAAGGTTTGTAGTCATATTTTTAGCTATGTAATAAAAATTAATAATTTAAAAGTCATTATTTGCACCAAAAATAAATTTTATATATTTGTTACTTTGTTTATTTTTTATGTTTCTTTTTTTAATTTAGTCATTTTTTAGTATGTGTTAATAAATGTATATTTTTTACTAAAATATAGTTTTTTTCTAGAAACTGTAAATAGAGCTAATTAAAGAGACTACAGGGAGAATACTAAAATGGCTACTATTCAAGGAAACTCAGGAAATAACAATTTAATCGGAACCACAGGAAATGATTTCATCTATGGTTACGATGGTTTAGATACTCTAACTGGTAAGGAGGGAAATGACAGACTAGAGGGCGGAAATGGCAACGACATTTTAGATGGTGGAAGTGGTGCAGATACCATGATTGGGGGAAGTGGTGATGATACTTATATTGTCGATAGTACCTCAGATGTGATCACTGAAGTTGCAGGAGGTGGCACTGATACAATAAAAACATCGATTAGCTATACTTTAGCTGAAAACTATGTCAATAATTTAATTCTCACAGGTTCAAGTAACCTTAATGGTACAGGGAATAGTTACGATAACGTCATCACAGGGAATGCGGGTAATAATACTCTAAAAGGAAATGCGGGTAAGGATACCATTAATGGAGGAAATGGAATAGATACCCTCAATGGTGGTATTGGAGATGATACTTATATTGTAGATAGTACAACAGATGTCATTGTAGAATTACCCGGGCAAGGCATTGATACAGTCATTTCATCTGTCACCTATACCTTAGACGAAAATTACGTCAATAATCTAACTCTAACAGGAGGGGGTAACCTGAGCGGCACAGGGAATAGTTATGATAACGTGATTACTGGCAATGAGGGCAATAATCTTCTAAAAGGAGGCGATGGCAATGACACTCTTACGCCAGGGCAAGGCTATGGTACTCTCTATGGTGAGAAAGGCAATGATGTTTTAAATGGAGGCCGTTATTCTTATTTTTATATGTATGGAGGTGATGGGAACGATAGTCTAACGGGTTATGGCTATAAGTATGGCGAGGCTGGTAATGATACTCTAACGGGTGATGGCTCTCAATATGGAGGCGATGGGAATGACGTTTTAAGCATTAGTAAATATAGTATGGGTTATGGAGGTGTAGGAAACGATACGCTCACTTTTTACAATGAATATTATTATGATTATTATGAAGGTGGTGATATAGGCTTCAATGCTGCCAATGAAGGAATTGACACAATTATAAACTTTGAGAGTGGAGTCAATTATATTTATGTCTCTGCAAGTGGTTTCGGTGGTGGATTAACTCAATATTCCTCTCTTACCTCGGCACAGTTCAAATATGGAACCAGTGCAACAACCTCTAGTCATCGATTTATCTACGATACAAATACAGGTTATCTACGTTTTGATGCTGATGGAAATGGTTCAGCCTCTGCATCTGTATTAGCAATTCTTCAAGGCGTACCGTCTTTAGCGTCTAGTGATTTTTATGTTAATTAACCTAAGTTTTGTTTAGGTGCATTCTTGTGTAAAAATTCTCGAATTATTTGGGCAATTAACGGTTAATTACCCAAATTTCCTGCTTAATGAGTATTATTACTCTTGACTTTTCGGAATTTGTTCTAATAATTGAGCAATTTCAGGATTATAAATTCGCTGATAATTCCAATAATTCCCGAAAACTGATTCTACATATCCTTTGGTTTCTTTAAAGGGAATATTTTCGACGAATTCATCATGATCACTCGAATTATATTTAGTAATCCATTTTGATACATTGCCAGGACCCGCATTATAACTCGCTACAGCAAACATCGAATTATTATCATAGGTTTTGTGGGTATAATCAAAATACCAAGTACCGAAATTAATATTATTGTCAGGCTTGGTTAAAGAATACTCTTTGATATTTAGATTATCGGCTACCATTTTAGCGGTGGCGGGCATCAATTGCATTAATCCAGTAGCACCGACAGGAGATTTAATATCTTTCTCAAAACGAGATTCTTGACGAATGAGAGCCGTCACTAATAAGGGATTTAATTGACGCTCTTGTGACCATTTTAGGATTAAATCATAATAAGGAAAAGGAAATAAAGCTTGCCAATATTCTAAAGTTTCTCGTAAAGCTTTCCATTGACTTTGTTCTTCTGGGGTTTCTCGTTCTTTTAATTGCCAAATCTGATTAATTGCTTCAATATTACGATTTTGATCGAGTAATAATAAACCATAAGTAAATTGTTCAGCAACAGTCAGTTTAGTAGGATCAACAATTTCCGCTTGAAAGAGTTCCCATGCTTGCTGTTTTTCCCCTAAACGATATAATTCTTTAAACGCATCTGAACCAAAAGGAGGAATCGGGCGTTGTGTTGGTTTTTGGATGGTTGGAGTCAGAGCGCGAACAGTTTCAAAATCACCCACCGGCCAACCGAGTAAATTAGCCGATCGCCACGCATAATAAGAAGATGGATAACGTCCCACCGTATGAGTAAAAGCCTCTTTAGCTTCTTTTTCTTTTCCGAGTTTCCGCGCCCATTTCCCTACCCAAAAAGCGGCTTTTGGTGCGATCGAACTATCTCCATTATTTACCGTAATGGGTTGCGCCCATGACCAAGCCTTGACAAAATCGCCATTATCTGCATATTGCCCCGCAATTTTCCAGCGTAACTCGGCGGCTTCGTCGGATGTGGCATACTGATTAATAAGGGTTTGTCTGGCTTGATTTGCTGCGGTGGCATTCCCCGAACGCGCTAAGAGATCGGCTTTTTTGAGTAAAGCTTGTGGAGCTTTGAGAGGAAATTGTTTAGCAACAAGATCTAAGTAAATTATTGCATCTTGCGTTCTCGATAAGTCAGCAAGCCTTAACAAACCGAGTGCGGTAGGGAGTGCGTCGGGGTAAAGTTTTATTAATTTTTTATAACCTAGTTTGGCTTCTTCTATTTGATTATCAATCTGGAAATAGCGAGCCATACGATAAGCTTGACGGGGACTTGGTGAAGCTTTTTGATAAGCTGCGGCGGCTTTTTTGTAGAGATTTTGATCCCAGTATCCGTCTGCGATGAGTTCCCAGTCTGAGGGGGTAAGCTGTTGGGAAAATTCTTGAACTAAACGATCTCGTGCCTGGTTAGTAAAGGGTTCGTTGGGTAGACTATTTCTAAGTAAATTTAATAATAATTGAGGTTGATTGGGATTATCTTTGAGACGTTTTAGAATAATATCATGAGTACGCGGATGACGAGGAAATTGTTTGATCGCTTGTTCCCAATATTGCGGATCGGTTTTTCCTAGATTATATAAAGCATCAGCAGCAACGGGAGAATCAGGATAACGCTCAATAATTTTTTTCCAGACTTCTTGAGATTTAGTCGGTTCGTTACTGAGTTCGTAAGCGCGACCTTGTTTTAATAAGATCTGTGGTGCAAGAACGGGATATTCTTTATCTAATCCTTGTAATAGGCGTAAAGCTGGTCCTCCTTCAAATTTTTTTAGTAAAATTGAAGCCAAAAGATAGCGGGCGCGACTACGATCTAGAGAGGATTGATTTGAATCGGCGATCTTCCTCAGTTGCGTTTCTTGTTCCTCCGCGCTTAGAGATACCAAGTTCATCACAATAGATGGCTGATTTTTTTCAGCTTCAAAGGATTTTTGAGACGTTGGATTTAACGGGGTTTGTTGTTCTAGTCTCTCTCTAATTTCTGGATTAAGAATTAAAATACTAGGAATGGCGAGTAAAAGAAGTCCTGAGCTAATGCCCATTATGAGAGAAGATTTACCTTTTAAGTTTTTCAGCATTACATCATGGTGACTAGCACTTCAGATATCCATTATCAATGATTCCGGACTTTTGGGAATTGTTTCTCACACTTCGGTGTTTATTTAGTGTGAATTTTTTCTAGAATCCATTCTCGGATCAAATGAGTGTAATCAATACCTTTTAATTGAGCAACTTTTTGTACCGCTTCTGCTTCTAAAGGTTGTAAACGGATCTGCACCACCGTTTCCCGTACAAAAACGGGTTCTGTAATTTCTTCTAATTGATCGGCAAAATCAGTTAAATCGTGAGTTTCCCAGAACTGTGCTAACTCTTGTATTGAGTCAGTTTGCGGTATTTTTTCGATATTTATCGGTTTTTCCATAATTTATATCGCCGTTTTTCTTGTTCAGTCATTGAGCGTGCTGTGACGGGATAACCTTTACCATCAGTAAATTGAATAACCACACAGAACAAATATCGTCTAGCTTCGGTTTGTCCAAGCACATAGTATACAGGGTTATCTCCTTCAGATTTGGTGCGTTGTATTAAAGCGACTCCAAAACAAGCTTCTTCCACTTCTTCGGGAATTACACCATGTCGAGCAATATGATCAATCCGATCTTGGTTCCAAATGAACTCATAAATCCTCATACTCTAATTTTACTGAAACAAAGATTGGGTTTGAAATTTTTCTTTTTTCATTTCTGCTCACTAAAACTATTGATTGAGCAATAGTTCAACTAAAATATACAACTAGACTCAAACCTGATTAAAATCATGCAAATTCGTAGACGACCACCCAATCCGACTGTTAATGTAGACACCCTAGCATACAAAGTTATTGTACCTGATGAGCAGCCCCAAAACATTCTAGAAGAAATTGTCTGGCACAAAGAAACCGAAGTCGATCTAATGCGAGAACGCTTACCTTTGATAGAATTACAAAAGAAAGTCCGAGAAACTGCCCCAGCAAAAGACTTTTTTGGCGCATTAAAGACAGGAAAGACTAAACCCGCCCTCATTGCGGAAGTAAAAAAAGCATCGCCCAGTAAAGGAATTATTAAAGAAGATTTTGATCCTGTTGCGATCGCTCTATCTTATGTTCAAGGTGGGGCAAGCTGTTTATCTGTTCTCACCGATGAAAAGTTTTTTTTGGGAAGCTTCGATAATCTTTTTTTAGTGCGCCAAGCGGTTGATTTGCCTCTATTGTGCAAAGAATTTATTATTTATCCTTATCAGATTTATTATGCCAGAACAAAAGGCGCGGATGCAGTGTTACTCATTGCTGCTATTTTAAGCGATCAAGACCTATCATATTTCGTAAAAATTGTCAAGAGCCTCGGTATGACTCCTTTAGTCGAAGTGCATACCCTAGAAGAATTAGACAGAGTTTTAGGAATTTCGGGCGTTAATTTAATTGGCATCAATAATCGTAACTTAGAAGATTTTTCAGTAGACTTACAAACAACCTGTCAATTATTGGAGAAAAGAAAAACAGAAATTGAACAAAAAGAAATTCTGATCGTCAGTGAATCTGGTTTATATAGCTCATCTGATCTACAATTAGTCCAACAAGCTGGAGCAAGTGCCGTTTTAATTGGGGAGTCACTGATTAAACAGAATAACCCAGCAGAAGCGATCGCCCTGCTATTTAAAGAGCTATAATTCTGTCGGCTGTCTTGTTTCTATCTATCCCATGTGCTTTGTTTTATGAAGCCAATTCCCTTACCGTCCCATGTGCATTATGAATTACTGCTACAGTTGTTGGAACGCAAAACCTTGGCAGCAGTAGAACAACAACCCGCGCTAAAAGAGCAAGTTCAGCAAATGATTATTAGTTTAAGAAAAGCTTTTGCTCAACAAAAGCAATTAGAAGATATTTGTAAACAAACTCAAGTTTCTTTTGAATGCCGATGGTCACTCAATAGTGTAGCGGCTCCTTTTGATGAATCGCCAAATATTCCCTCCCAAACACCTTCAAACGTCAATCATACATGACAGTCAAAAAAAATAAGAGCGAAAAATCCAGTATTTTGAGATAGGATTAATTTCTGCTCAAGTAGGCAAAAAGACGATCATAGGTAACGAATATGCAAAATAAACATATGTTAATGATACCAGGGCCAACACCTGTACCTGAACGAGTTTTGTTGGCAATGGCAAAACACCCCATCGGGCATCGGAGTAGCGATTTTAGTAAAGTAATTGGTGAACTTACCGAAAACCTAAAATGGTTACACCAAACCGAAAGCGATGTGCTGATGCTGACTGTCTCTGGTACTGGAGCAATGGAAGCAGGTATCATTAATTTTTTAAGTCCAGGCGATCGCGTTCTGGCTGCCGATAATGGAAAATTCGGCGAACGTTGGGTTAAACTATGTAAAGCATTTGGCTTAAATGTAGAAGTCATTTCATCGGAATGGGGCAAACCGCTAAAGAAAGAAGATTTTCAAGAAAAACTAGAAGCGGACAAAGAAAAAACCATCAAAGCGGTCATTATGACTCATTCGGAAACCTCTACAGGGGTCATCAATGACTTAGAAAGTATCAGTAAAATCGTCAAAGATCATGGCGAAGCTTTATTAATCGTTGATGCTGTGACCAGTCTTGGGGCGACCAATGTTCCCGTCGATAAATGGGGTATTGATGTCGTTGCATCTGGATCACAAAAAGGTTATATGATTCCCCCTGGAATGGGCTTTGTTTCCGTTAGTAAAAAAGCTTGGAAAGCCTATGAAACAGCTAAAATCCCCCGTTTTTACCTTGATTTAGGGAAATACAAAAAAGAAACCGATAAAAATAGTTCTCCCTATACCACGCCCGTTAACCTAATGTATGGTTTACAAGCCGCCTTACAGATGATGAAAGAAGAAGGGCTAGAGGCTATCTTTGAACGTCATCAGCGTTTAACTCAAGGAACCCGTGAAGCCATGAAAGCGATGGGTTTACCCCTATTTGGACCTGATCATTGTGCGAGTCCTGCTGTAACGGCTGTAGCCCCGACAATGGATGCCGAAAAGTTACGGTCTACACTCCGTAAAAAATTCGATATCGCTGTAGCAGGTGGCCAAGATCACCTCAAAGGTCAAATTTTCCGAATTGGTCATTTAGGCTTCGTTTGTGAACGCGATCTGCTGACGGTTATCGCAGCCCTAGAAGCGACATTACTCGATTTGGGCTACGAAGGTCTAAACCCTGGTGCTGGGGTTGCTGCGGCGGCTAAAGTGTTCAATTAATAGATATTTGTAGAGACGTGCTACGGTACGTCTTTACTATTTCTATAATAAAATTAATTATATTTTTTCTTTTTATGGTACTTCTTAACGATCTTCATCAACGTCTACAAGCAGATGATCCCGAAGAAAAACGCATCATTACAGGCGTTAGCTGGATGCAGTACGAAGCTTTACTAGCAGATTTAGGAGATAGTAATGCTTACAGAGTTGCTTATTTAGATGGAGTATTAGAAATTGTGGCCCCTAGTCGTCGTCATGAAAGCGGTAAAACTCGCCTTGGAACACTAATAGAATTGTATTTTTTAGAAACGGATACCGAATATTTTCCCACAGGTTCGACGACATTCCGCAAAGAGGAAAAACAAGCGGGAGGTGAACCCGATGAGAGTTATTGTATTGGTACTGACAAAGAATTCCCAGATTTAGCGGTTGAGGTTGTTATTACCAGTGGTGGAATTAATCGCTTAGAACTTTACAGACGGCTAGAAGTAAAAGAGGTTTGGTTTTGGCAAAATAATAATTTGTCTATTTATCATAAAAGAGAAGACATTCCTTTTGAGTTTGTGTCAACCTTTGGTTATGAGAAATTACAAAAAAGTGAATTATTACCCGATTTAGATATTGATCTTTTAACACAATGTCTGAGAATAACAAATCCTCTTGCTGCTGCTAAAGAATTTCGTAATCAACTACAACAAAGGTTGAAGAAAGCCTAAAATTCACTATCCTCAACCTACGATTTAATTTCTTTTATCTCTTGGCACTTTCCCAAGCTAGAGGCGTAAAGGTTTTCAGGGCTAAAGCGTGTATTGCTTCACTTGCCATTGCATCTTGTAAAGCACCATAAACCATTTGATGTTGTTTTACTCTAGTTTTCCCTTCAAAGGCTGCCGAAATAACGATCGCCTCTAAATGGTCGCCTCCTCCGGTTAAATCTCTAACCATGACTTCAGCGTCAGGTAACTGGGTTTGAATCATTGCTTCAACTTGTTTGAGGTTCACTCTTGTGTCTCCTAAAGGTAAAACCGCTCAGTACTATTATCCGTTATCTTTATGATTGCTTATTTATTGGGAGTAGAGGCCGCCGGTTCAGGATTCGTCGAAAAGGGCGCACTAACAAAACCTAATTCATAAAGCTGTTGATAACTCTTTTTCCCTAGTTCAGAGGTTGGATTTTGAGATTGTATCACTTGAATAAGTAAAGGTACGGCTAATTCTGGCTTATTTTGGGCCCGATGGACTAAAGCGAGTTGATAGGTGGCTTCATCACGCATTTGACCCGTTTGTAAAGCATTTTGACGCTGTGCTTCAACAATCTTATTATCAATTCCCGAAAAACTATTCGCTAACTGAAGATGAAAGTTAGATAATTGATTAAAAACTCGACGCGCTTGCTGTAACTTATCAACTGCTGAATCATATTTCCCCGCATTAATCGCATTTGTCGCATCTTGCATGATTTGTTGTGCGCCTTGAAAATTGAGAATACTATCACTTTGGGCTAAAGGACGCAGAGACTCGGTATTCTCTGGAGTTGATGGACTAGCCGAAGTCGGTGCAGGAGTGGGATTAGAACTGGGTTTTTTATTGGAAGATTGAGCAAATACGGGTGAAGCCGACAAAATAACCGCACAAATCAATAATAATATTTTTGTAGGATTTAAACTAGAAGGTTGGTTTGAATACATAATATAACTCGACTAACAGATATCGTTTAAAGCATTTGTTTACACTTGAGGTATCTTAACATCTAGCATATGAAGGTTTGTTTCAAATTTCAAAAAGCTTTGAGTCCTGATTACAGTAGTTCCTTATCTTTTAAAAAAGTTCCTTGATTTAATGATGTATAAATTTCTTTCTTTACCCGTTTCTGTTGTCTTAACTACACTTTCAACTCTTTGTCTAAGTGTTGCCCCAGCGAGCGCTACTTTACTTGTTGGAAATACTCAAGGAGACAATATTGTCATCTTCAATGAACAAACTGGAGCATTTCTAGGCGATTTTATAACTTCGGGTCAAGGAGGGTTAAAAGCCCCCGATAATTTACTTTATGGGCCTGATGGGGATCTCTATGTGAGTAGTGGTGATACAGTCGCTAACTCTGCGATTCTTCGTTATGATGGCTTAACTGGGGCGTTTAAAGGCGTATTTGCTTCAGGTGGCGGGCTGACACGTCCCTATGGTTCAGTTTTTGGCCCAGATGGCTATCTTTATGTTAGTAGCTTTCTCTCTGACGAAATTTTACGTTATGACGGAACAACTGGCGCATTTGTCGATGTTTTTGCTTCAGGAAACGGGCTAAGTGGAGGGGTAAACGGCCCGAATGGTTTACTATTTGATGGGGCAGGTAATCTTTATGTTACAACTGAAGGTAGCGTTAATGGAACTTTTCCTGGTTTACCGAGTCAAGTATTGCGTTTCAGTCCTGGTCAATCTTCTCCAACTGTTTTTATTGATCAACCGACCCCCTCACCCGATAGTTTTGGTTTTGTCAGTTTACTAGGTTTAGCCATTGGGCCAGATAATGACCTTTTTGTCAGTGATTTTGCCAATGATATTCGACGTTACGATCTCAGTACAGGACAATTTGTTAGTACTCTGGCGACAAATTATACTCAAACGGTTCCTAGTAATAATTTCATCGGTAGTTTGACTTTCGATGATAGCGGACTACTATACACGGTGGGTTTTGATTTTACTCAAAATAATGATGGTGCGATTCTCCGTTACGATGGTGTTACAGGATCTCCACTTCCTTCGTTTGGGAATCCAAGTTCTGTCTTTGTTCCGACTACGGATAAGCTTCGTCGTCCCATTGGGATTTTGTATACACCTAATCAATTGACTCCAGTTCCCGAACCCGCAGCAACGGCCGGTTTGTTTTTATTGGGAATGTTTTTTTTAGTTTCGCGTCAAAAAAGTAAGCAATAAATGAGCAAAGGGTGAGCGCATAGCCCACCCTAAGAAAAGAAATATTAGATTACTATTTAATCATGGGGCTTGCTGGCATTGAATTCGGCATCATCTCAGAAGGATTGCGAGAAATAATGGTTTGACCATCAACGGTGAGCATTGCTGCTTCAACAACTTGACCGTAATTATTTTTCATCCCCATTCCTTGCGCTTGAATGCGAGAACCCACTTTAGCTAGATTGCTTAACTGATTACCAACTTGGGGCGGAAGTTTCACTTGTGCGCCATTAGAAAGGATAATACCGTTAATTTCTCCACCTTGTCCGACGAGCCAATGTTTAGCGGTTCCTTCGACAGACATGGTACTGGAGTTCATGGACATTGAAGACATGGTTGGTGGCGTTGTCGGAGGTTGATCGACTACACTACGCTTAGTGGCACTATTGGTAATGCTATAAGCGCGGACTTCTTGACCAAAAGAACTAGACATCCCTGCTTGTCCCATAATCATCACTGTATCACCAGGTTTAACGGTGTTGACTAGACTACTAGACATATGAGGGGGAAATTTGACCTGAGTACCATTACTTAGCAGTACTCCTTCAACCATTCCTTCTCGATTCAGTAAATATTGTTCAACTTTTCCCTCCATGCGATCGCCCATCTTGTTGGGTTGAGTCATCTGATTAGACTGCTGTGGTTTCGTCGTCCCACCATTTTGATAAATTCTGCGATCGGTTGGATTAGTGCGGTTGCTTCCATCCGATTGTGTGGGGCGAGTGTCAGGATTCGCACCAGCAGGAGGAGTATTCTGCTCAGTTGAATTCATTTGATTCATCATCCCACCATTTTGATAAATTCTGCGATCGGTTGGATTGGTTCGATTGCTTCCATCCGATTGTGTGGGGCGAGTATCGGGATTCGCACCTGGAGGGGGAGTTGTTGGAGTAGATTCACTATTTGTATTCAGTTCATTTGTTCTGTTAGGAGTCGTGGAGCGAATTGGTTGATTTACACCTGCTTCGGGTTTCTGTTGTTTTAGATTAGCGGTAGCGGGGGGCATTTGACTAATTGCTAAACTACCTACAGCTAAAGCGAGCCAGAAATTTATAGATTGAGATTTACGATAAAGCATAACGAATATTTTTTATTTCATTTACGACAATCTCTCCTGTTGTATCCGAATTCTTTATGCAATAACCTGTATCTTGTGAGGTAAATCAATCTATGACGAATTTCTCCCTACAGTTCGATTTCAATCAAAGTTTTTATTAAATTAAAATTTTTAAATATTTCCGAATTAAACCAATCGTAACAGCCGGTAATTCTAGTTGTGGAGTTAATCCGACATCATCTATTTCTAAGAATATCTTAATTGATTCGGGATTCATGGCTGCTAGTCGTTTACCAATTTCAGGCCCTGTAAATTGAGATTTTTTACCCCAAATAATCGCCGTTGGTATGGTTAGTTGGGTAATATAAAGTGAGAGATCGAAACATAAATCGCCTCTAACAAAAGAAAGAGCCGCATCTTGAGCATTGGGTTGTTGTGCGGATTTTAAATAAGCTTCGACAATTTCTGGATACACTCGCTCAGGATGGGCAAATTGACGATTTTGTAAAAAAGATAAAATACCGTTAGCTGTAGCCACACCAGAATTATAGATCAATTGGTCTAATACAGGAATACTAACCAATTGTGCAAAAAAACTACGGCTATAATCTTCGCCAAAATCGGATAAACCCGCAGGAGTCGTTAAAATTAAGGCACTGAACAAATCAGGGCGCAAAATCGCGGCACGAATCGTAAAAGCGGCGGTTAATGAGGAGGCAATGACGAGCGCTTTTTCATTGTGGCAGGTTTTCTCGATAAACTCAATAATCGTTGTAATATAATCGTTAGCTTGATAGTTACGCTTTGGATGTTCTGAGCGACCCCAACCGATTAAATCGGGTGCTATTACTCTATAATCACTAGCAAAAGCGGGGTAAACTTTCGACCATTCATAAGCAGATGAACCCCCACCAAATCCATGTAAAAAAAGTAGAGTTGGTTTGGGGTGAGATTCTCCCTCTTCTGTCCAAGGTTCTAAAGTTGGGGTGTAATAGACCATTGTTCCAAGGGATGTGATAACTGATTCCTGTGCAACGCCGATAGGTTCAATCATAGTTTTTCAACGCCTTTGTTATTCAAGAATATACAGTCTTTTACCTTAAAAATGAGGCACGCTGTTTTAAAGTTATCGAATTATTAGTCCCAAAATTCGCCTCAAGCAATTTGCTAGTTCATGTGTACTATACTAAAAATCGGAGAATTGTAAACTTTTGTAACAAATATATTACTTATGTCAGGAAGTCATAAGAATATAGAGTACCTAGGTTTGGTTCGGTAAGGACTGATTGATCAGGTAAACGTAAGGATGTAGACAACTTTATCTGATCTAAATATAACGGTCAACCCCCTGTTATTTGTAGGGATAGATAGAATACACTAAATATCAAAAGATAACAGTTATTTGATCGGCTTTGTTGCATCTGACCTAAATATAAATAGGCCACAAACTCTAGAATTAATATTAAGTCTATTGGACGGTTGAAAAGAGTGGTTTCACAACTTTCTAAAAAAAATCCTTCATCTCAATCTAGCTCTTATGAGCGTTGTACAGGGGCTTACGCCCTCATCGATAGCCTAAAACGTCATGGGGTTAAGCATATTTTCGGCTACCCTGGCGGGGCAATTCTTCCGATTTATGATGAACTTTATCGGTTTGAAGCAAAAGGCGATATTCAGCATATTTTAGTGAGACACGAACAAGCTGCCGCTCATGCAGCCGATGGGTATGCTCGTGCGACGGGTAAAGTCGGTGTCTGCTTCGGGACATCAGGCCCTGGGGCGACAAACCTCGTTACAGGTATTGCTAACGCCCACATGGATTCAATTCCAATGGTTGTTATTACTGGGCAAGTTCCTCGTAATGCCATTGGTAGCGATGCTTTCCAAGAAACGGATATCTATGGAATAACTTTACCCATCGTCAAACATTCTTATGTAGCGCGTATTGCGAGTGATGTCTCTCGCATTATTGCAGAAGCTTTTCATATTGCAAGTACCGGACGACCTGGCCCCGTTTTAGTCGATATCCCAAAAGATGTAGGATTAGAAGTCTGTGACTATGTTCCTGTAGAGCCTGGAGATGTGAAGATTCCGGGTTATCGCCCCACCGTCAAAGGTCATTCAGGTCAAATTAACGCTGCATTAAATTTGATAGAAAATGCCGATCGTCCTCTATTATATGTCGGCGGAGGTGCGATCGCTTCAAATGCCCATGCTCAAATTCATGAACTCGCGGAACGCTTTGGGTTCCCCGTCACCACAACTTTGATGGGTATTGGTGCATTCGATGAACATCATCCCCTATCGGTTGGAATGTTGGGAATGCACGGTACAGCCTATGCTAACTTTGCCGTGAGTGAATGTGATTTACTCATTGCCGTAGGTGCGAGATTTGATGACCGAGTAACTGGGAAATTAGATGAATTTGCCTCCCGTGCTAAAGTCATTCATATTGATATTGACCCGGCGGAAGTGGGAAAAAACCGCGCCCCAGAAGTGCCAATTGTGGGAGATGTCAGACAAGTTCTTGAACAACTGCTATCAAAAGCCAGAGAATTAGACCACCCCACTAATCATCATCAGACCCAAGCTTGGTTAGAACGGATTGAACGTTGGAAAAATGACTATCCTCTAGATGTTCCCCACCATGATGATAGTATTTCTCCCCAAGAAGTAATTGTTGAGTTAAGTCAACAAGCTCCCCACGCTTACTATACAACCGATGTAGGTCAACATCAGATGTGGGCTGCTCAATTCCTGAAAAATGGCCCCCGTCGCTGGATTTCTAGTGCAGGACTCGGTACAATGGGCTTTGGTTTACCGGCAGCAATGGGAGCTAAAGTTGCTGTTCCTGATGAACAAGTGATTTGCATTAGTGGTGATTCTAGTTTTCAGATGAACCTACAAGAGCTTGCGACCCTAGCACAATATAAAATAAATGTCAAGACTGTGATTGTTAATAATGGTTGGCAAGGCATGGTTAGACAGTGGCAACAAGCTTTTTATGGTGAGCGTTATTCTTGCTCTAACATGGAAATTGGAATGCCAGACTTTGAACTATTGGCGAAAGCTTATAGCATCAAAGGTATTACCATCGAACATCGTGCCGATTTGTCGAATGCGATCGCTCAAATGTTAGCACATGATGGGCCAGTTTTACTGAATGTTCATGTCACCAAAGACGAAAACTGTTACCCGATGGTGGCGCCTGGTAAAAATAATACTCAAATGATTGGCCTACCCAAACAAAACGAAACGCAAAAAGAAGTTGATGTAACGACTTGTCATAATTGTGGTGCAACAAGTTCATCTAATCACAAGTTTTGTTCTGAGTGCGGTACGAAGCTATAAAAATTAACGCGAGAAATATGATTTACCCTCCTAATACAACATATTAGGGGGGTTATTTTAGGGATAATTTTATACGCAGAAAAAAGATTAGAAAACATGGCGTGAAACTTCCTAACCCAAACAAGACAATTATTGATAATAATAAATTAATTGGATATTCCCTAAATTTCAATCATTTTGAGGGACAACATAAAGCCCGGGTTTTCAAAGCAGCCCTTAATCTTGATTTAGATAACGTGGCTATTTTAAAACAAGCTTTGCTAGAGGCTGTCAAAAATTGCGATGCTGTAGCAGATAAACAAAATCAGTATGGTCAAAAATATATTATTGACTTTCCGCTCACTCATGCAGTTGACACTCCTCTCCCTAAAGGGAGAAGGATTCTTGGTTCACAGAGACTGCTTGCTTTGATAAAATTTCTTCCATCAAAGTAGAGGCATTCTCTCCCCAAGCTTTAGATCCCGTATGCCCTACGGTACTTAATCCTAATTTTAAAATGTTACGCGCTGCATTTTCGTCTCTGTCGAGGGTACAACCACAAGCACAGACATGAGTTCTAGTTGACAGAGATTTTTTCACAATTTCTCCACAACTTGAGCAATTTTGAGAAGTGTATTGAGGTGATACAGCAATAGTTATTTTGCCAAACTTAGTCCCAAAATACTCTACCCATTCTCTAAACTGATACCATGCAGCATCATTTATACTCTTGGCTAAACAATGATTTTTGACCAAATTCTTAATTCTTAAATCTTCGTAGGCAATTACATCGCTAGATGTTACTACGCACCTTGCCAACTTCACAGCAAAGTTTTTACGCTGCCTACTTACTTTAAGATGAGCTTTGGCTAATCTCTGCCTTGCTTTCCTGCGATTATTTGACCCTTTTTTCTTTTTAGATAGTCTTCTTTGCAGCCTTTTTAAACGCTTTTCTGACTTTCTTAAAAACTTAGGATTGTCTATCTTGTTTCCTTCATGGTCGGTGTAGAAAGAAGCTAAACCAACATCTAAGCCAATTACCTTACCTAATGGATTAACATCTTCTTTGATATCAACTGATAGAACAAATTGGCAATAATATCCATCGGCGCGTTTAATTAGTCTGACTCGTTTAATGTCGGACTCGTTAAAATGCCCTAAATCCCATGTCCCTTTTAACTTGAGGGTTCCAATCCCTTTTTTATCACTAAAATTGATAGTCTTAGGGCTTAAAAGTTTCCACCCAGTCGTTTTATATTCTACTGAACGAGAAAACTTTTTAAATTGAGGGTATCCCGTCTTGGAAAATTGCTTTACTTGGGGAGACCCCAAGACCGCATTTTCCGCTTTTTTACCCAATACTTTCTTTTTGCAATTATCAAAGAAGCGAGAAATGGAAGACCACGCTCGTTCAGCAGATGCTTGCCTTGCTTGAGAATTTAATTCCCCTGCAAATTTAAAATCATGAGCTAAAACTTTACAATAAGCAGATAAATCGTACTTATTCACACCTTGATTATCCATCCAATGCCTCAAGCATTTATTACGGATAAACTGAGCAGTGCGAATCGCGTCGTCTATTGCTTGATATTGTTGAGCTTTAGCTTTAATTTTAAACTCTAAAACAAACATTTACGCTGTAGTTATTAGTATAAATATATCATAACACAAAGCCGTCCTAAAGGACGGGGATGTTTTACCCAGTTTTTCGGTAAGACAGCTATGATTCATAGTGTATGGATAGTTAGAAATGATGAAAACTTTCCCCGTTTAGTCACTTGTTATGTCCTTTAGGAGATTAACCTAATGAAATTATTAGATATTGTAGCCCTTGTAGTGGACTTACCAGAAGTAGGATTATATCGAGGACAAGTTGGAACAATTGTCGAAGTTTATGAACTTGGAGTCTTTGAGGTCGAGTTTAGTGATACAACAGGTCGAGCCTATGCCATAGAAACATTAAAACAAGAACAGTTAATATTATTACATCATCAACTACTCAACACCGAAAAAATATGGGCTTAACTTGTTGGAAAACACTACAAAAAAATATAAATTTACTCACATTTTATATATATCAGCAACCCAAATTAAGGTTCATCAGCCAAAAAATAGGGGTTTGATTTCCAAACCCTTACAAAATTGGTAATAATAAATTTACCTAGAACGTAAACTGTGTTCGTAGGTTTCCGACAAAAACCGTGGGGTTATCATCGAAATTATTGGGGTTAAAAATCGTATAAAACGAAGGTACAACGGCAATATTTTTCGTAATTGGGTAGAAATAAGATGCTTCTATTTCATACTGTGTACCACCATTGCCCCGACCTGATAGCAAGTATCGACGGCCTGAAATATAATCTTGGGGAATCAAGAAAGACAAAACCCCTAATGTTCCTTCTTTAAACAAGTCTGGAAACGCTAAACCAGCTTGAATTGATTGAACACTAACCTGTCCACTTTCACGACTTTTATCAATGGGATAAATATAAGTCGCACCATAAGAATAGCGTCCAAAAATACCAAATCTTCTAGTAATTAGCCAATCAAAGTTAAAGACGACTGCATCACCAGGCGCATCTTTAATATTCCCACCAAAGCCATCATCAGCATAGCCATAGGGTAAAGGTTCGCCCACTGCACCGCCAACAAATCCATTGTAGGCTTTATTATTGGAGCGCATATATAAAAATCGTAGATTCATATTTTTAATCGGCGAAACCCCTATCTCAGTCGCAATAATATTAGATGGGTTGAATAAACCAACTTTAGGATTATTGGCTGTGTTATAACCAAACGCAGTATTTAAAAATTCATTGCTCTCACCTAAATAAGAAACTGTCCACTTGAGTTGTTTAGTAATATTCCATGCTAAAACAAACCCAGAACCTCGGTCAATCGGACTGACTAGGGTACTTCCGCTAGAATTAAAGCTACCTGCACCATTGACGAAAAATGTAAAGCGATTGTTATCAAAATAGCGATAGAAGTTAACACGAGGACCAATCACCACTTGTAGGGAATCAACCGGACGAAAACTATAAAATAATTCTCGAATTACGACATCATTCGCCGTTGGTGCGCCAGTTTGGTCAGTATAAGGAACCCCCCAAGAATTATAATAACCCGCCGAAACCAATTGGTTTGCAGGAGAATCGCCATTACCCGCGTTTAACTGAGTTACTAGAGCATCTTTTCCATTAAAAGAAGTCGTTAGGGTCAAAAGTGTGTAGTATGAAAGTGTGACTTGGGGTTGTTCCCGTTCGACAACCGATGGGAGATTAGTCGTCGGATTTCGTCTCGGTGGCGCAAAAGGACTACTCGCAACGCCTCGCTCTGCTTTAACGGAACCATCAACAAACGCCCCTGTTAAATTAAAGAAAGTTTGTCCTGTTAATTTAGTTGTTGTTGAGAACTGATGGTCTTCTAAATAAGCCACGCGATTTTCTAAATTTTCGATGCGAGTCCCCAAAACCGCTAATTCAGTCTCAAATTCTTTGGCGAGTCGGGTGAGTTTATCGATATCAGCTTTAGCAACTGCGATATTTTCTTGTAAAAGACGTTCGAGACTATTTATACAAGCATTTAAGCCCGCCGCAAATTCCCAACGGCTCATCGCTCGGTTTCCACGAAAAGTACGGTCAGGATAACCTACAATACAGCCATACTGTTCTACTAACGATCGTAACGCCTGATAAGCCCAGTCCGTCGGCTGAACATCTTTGAGTTGAGAAACAGAACTTACCTGAGACATCGCCTCTTTACCTAACAGTTGAGAAACCGAGGTGACATTAGACATTGCATCTTTGCCGCCGAATTCCGTCTGTGATAAATCATCCGCGTTGACCACCTTTGGAACCAGCAAACCCGCACTAAAAATACACACTACCGGAAGTAGTGAATTTTTGAATAATTCAATTTTACTCATGACACTCCTTACACCACAAAATCACTCTTAAGATAGATAGACAATTCTTACTTGTTATGTACCTTATTTTTCTATTTTACTGTATACAAACGATAATGGATTGCTATTCGACTTCAACTGGTTTCATTTCTTCTGTCTCAACAACGGTGGCTGTTTTATCTCTGGGCATGATTAGATTAAGTATCAGCGCAGATAGAGAACCCGTAGCAATACCCGACTCTAAAATGCTATGAGCAAGCTTGGGAAATTCTTCTAGGGCTTCAGGAATAAAAGTTACGCCTAAACCCGCCGCTAAAGAAACAGCCAAAATCACAAAAGAACGATTATCCATCGGCGCAGTTTTAAGAATATTAAATCCAGCTACTGCCACCGTGCCGAACATTAACATTACAGCACCGCCGAAGACTGGAGTCGGAATCGAGAGTAAAACACCACCAACTAAGGGAAATAGCCCCAAAAAAGAAAGAATCGCCGCAACATAGAAACCAACATAACGGCTACCCACACCCGTTAGCTGAATGATGCCGTTGTTTTGTGCTAAGGTCACAACTGGAAAAGTTGCACAAATCGCCGCAACTAAGGAGTTAAAACCATCGCCTAAAATTCCACCTTTCATTCTTCTAAAAAATGTCGCGCCAACAATGGGTTCACCACTCACCATCGAAGTCGCTGTAATATCACCAATGACTTCTAAGGTTAAAGCAACATAAATAATGGCAAAAGGCACAAAAGTACCAAAATCGAAAGCCAAACCAAAACGGAAAGGTTGAGGAATATTGAGTAAAGGTAAACTGCCCACTTTACTAAAATCAATGATACCCATCACCATCGACATGATGAAGCCAACCAGTAAACCAATGATAATCGAACCCATTTTGAGATACTTATTAGAACTGGCACTACAAAACGCGACGATCGCAAATACTGTACCCGATAAAGCCCAGTTATTCATACTCCCAAAGGTTCCACTAGCTTTAGCTGCACCGCCTCCAGCCATATAAAACATTCCCACTTTGATAAGACACAAACCAATTAGGGTGACGGCTGTTCCAGTCACCAAAGGGGTAAAAATCTTTTGTGTTAAATGCAAAAAACGACTCAGAATAATCGGGATAAATGAGCCAAAAAAGCAAAGCCCCAAAACTATGGCTAGTGTATTTTCTGGAGTTTTTCCCGCTTCGAGTGAAGTCCCAATAACCGCTAAAATTGGAGCAACAAACGCAAAGCTTGTTCCCTGAATACTCAGTAAACCCGAACCTATTGGGCCGACACGTCTAGCTTGAATAAAGGTTGCAATGCCAGATACAAAGAGTGACATTCCTAAAATGTAGCTAGATTGTTTGACATCTAGTCCCAAAGCACTCGTGATCAGTAAACCAGGTGTTACGATCGGAATGAAAATCGCACAAACGTGTTGCATGGCGACAAAAAGACCATCTACAAGCGGTGGCTTGTCGTTTAAACCATATAATAATTTTGGCGGGGCAGTCGATTCAATATGGCCCATCGTCGTTAATCCTCAAACTATGAAAAACAATACGATTGCTAAATTATTTAATAAATACCTTTTCTGCATACAATACTTTGTATACAAAAGCACATTAACTAAACTGATTTAACATAACAATTACTCAAGATTTGATTTCTCTTAAAAATCATCTTTATCGGCTGATTTTAGGTCATCATCAAGGTTGTAAGGTAGAAAAGCATTTAGTAAAAATGCCATTAAGCCACCTGTTGCTACACTAAATCACCAAATATTTTGTCTATTTTGATGCTTATTCGCCAAACTTTATGGGGCATAAGTAACTTCATTTTATTGTGTCATAGTATCTCCTAGATCTTCTTTCATGTCTCGAATCACTCATATCAATATTGATGAAAGTAGCATACTGAAA
Source organism: Aphanothece hegewaldii CCALA 016 (assembly GCF_003007785.1). Lineage (GTDB taxonomy): Bacteria > Cyanobacteriota > Cyanobacteriia > Cyanobacteriales > Microcystaceae > Chroococcus > Chroococcus hegewaldii. The sequence continues at coordinate 140,991 of NZ_PXOH01000006.1, forward strand.
AAAAATAGTTGCATACTGTATACAAAACAACATTATGATATAAAACAGGATTAATCCAATCAATCAGACAGCCATTAAATTAAAAGCATTTCATGTATAAATTACATTAAATCAATGCAATAATTTCTGATCAAGAATTGAGACCATCTCAAAAGTTGAACAACGATCGCTGATTGTAGATGAATCCACCTGATTGTAAGTAGCGTGGTTTACATAATGCGAATGCTTTTGCCGTTAATTTAGACGGTTGAAGCGTAAAAGCAATCTAGTCAGGTTATTGTGTTAATTTTGTCCCACAAGAAAAAAGGAGATCAATTATTTATGCTCAAGTTTTTTCGCCATAGATATAGCATTTTCTTGTTTGTATTAATATTAATGTTGAATGTTTTATGGGGATATCCTAGTATAGCGAAAGCCGATAAAAAGCCAGTGCAACCGCTTTTATTTAAGCCGCCAGAAATAACGATCGCAAACATTTACTTAACAACTGCTGAGTCACAAAAAGGAGCGATGTCAACCATTGCCAAAACGAGCAAAACCTTATATAAAAAAAATCCTGGTTTTGATGGTTTTGTTGTGCTAGGTAGCAAAGACGGAAATAAAATCATTGTCTTATCCCAATGGCAAAATTTAGAGAGTTATCAAACTTATAATGCACAACCAGTAGAAGATTACAAAACAAAATATACTGACTACAAAAGTAAATTCAGTGACACAATTGTCGAAGATTATAAAGCCAAATACGCCGAGAAAACTTATACGTCATCTAAAAGCAAAACCAAAGAAACTGCACCCCCTCTAGAGCCTTCTAAAACCATTATCTTTGAACTGGAACAAACACAACCTAATAAGCGTGTTGCTGCTATTCGTAAAGATTCATTAATTCAATTGAGCGAATATACCATCAAAGATCCAGAAAATGAAACCAACGTTCTTGACTTTGTTGAAAAACTCATCCCAACTACGAATAATATGGAGCCATCTCCTCGCTCAGTTGTTTTACTAAGAAGTAGCGATCGTCAAGAAATAGCGTTACTTGCTAATTGGAATTGTAGCGCCGACTTAGAAGGATTAGAAACAACACCAAGCTTTGCTCAACTGCCCGAAGAATTAGGAGCAGTAGCCGATAATGAACAACATTTATATGAGGTATTAAAAATTATTACCCCACCACCGCCAGAACCAGAAACAGCAAGCTAAAATAGTTTTTGTAACTTGCATTTTTCGGGGTGCAAGCTAAATGAATAGCGAGAATAGATTCCGTTATTAACCCTAATCAAAGAAGTAGCAACTTAATCTTAGATAAAAGCAAGTTACATTTGTTACAAAAAAAACAGTCAAATTTGTTACATTTTTTCTAATTCTACTGAACTTTTGAACCGAAAAAACAATGACCATAACATTACCCAAAAGCCAAAAAGAATCCTTTAGCCTAAGTGTTTTTTTGATGAGTGATGGCCCAGCACGTTTTATTCTAAGTTGGGTAGCAGGATTCGTGGATACTGCCTCTTTTATCGTCTTATTTGCTTTATTTACAGCACACGTTACAGGAAACATTGCACTAGCTGGAGCCTCTGCTGCCTCAGATGAAAAAGATACTTTAACTCATTTGTTAATGATTCCGATTTTTATGGTAGCAGTAGCGATAACTTCAGTTGTTGCCCGCTATTGTCGGTACAAAAATTGGCCAGTTTTACCCGTTCTTTTGACGGCTGAAACAATTGGAATAGGCGTGTTTCTTTTCGTTGCTTCTACCCTTTCGCCTTCTTTGATGTTGGATGTTCAAGAAGACATTATATTTCCCATTGGTGCGGCGGGTGTTGTCGCAATGGCGATTCAGAATGCTTTAATGAAAGAAGCCATCACCTCATTTACAGGTTATTTTCCCACCACAGTCATGACGGGAAATACTACACAATTGACCTTAGATTTAGTTTTACTATTTATTGCGCCCGTGTTTCCCCTTTCAACCAAAACACCTAGCGTTGAAACCGAAGAAGCTAAGGCACGTATTGGTCGTGTTTTTCCCATTATTGCAGGATTCTTTTTAGGTGCAGGAGCCGCCGCTTATTCAGTCGGTACAATGGAATTTAATTGCTTGATTTTTCCCTTAATTGCGCTGGCAATTCTTACCTTTGCATCCTATGTAGATCACTTTCGCAAATCCGCAGTTAATGAAAAAGCTTAAGCCGCTAAAGTTTCAATTTTATTGAGCCAAGAAAAAACCATATATGAGGATATTAATCATGAAACGTTTGTTGTTAACACTCTGTTTTATTCTAACTGTTTTTTTCGGGCTAATTCCGACTAGCTATTCAATAGCACAGACAATACAGATCAAAGAACAGCCCATTATCGCCATGTTTGGTATTGGTGAAAAAACAATCACACCCGAAGACGAAGAAATACTTTATGAAAAACTAAAAAACAAATTTTTTCCAGCCGTTGAAAAAATTCTTACCCCCGAACAACGCAACCTCTTTAGACAAGCATTGGAAGAAAAAGGCAATATCCGCAAAGCTTTTAAGACAGTACCTTTGACACCTGAACAAAAAATGCAGTTAAGTCAGACAATTAAAGCGATGCCCAAAGAAGAATTTTTAGCCACTTTAACACCTGCTCAAAGAAAACACCTTTTTTTGAAAAAGAAAGAATTATTCAAGCCCACACTTGAAGAAATTAAAGACAAAATTTCTGAAGAAAAACAAGAGTTAGCCAAAATATTTTTAGGTACTGAAAAAGAAACTAAATAGTTTATATTAACCTAAAATATTCATAACATATTATTAACCCAAAAGCCATATTTACAAAAATATCCTATTTTGGGTTAATTGTTTAAAAACCAAATAAATCACAATTTTTGTGTTGTTTAACACGGTTTTTACCCTCAATTATCTACTAGGATAAAAAAGCTTAAGCTAAAATCCTATCTGCACCTATGAGCTTTTTAACAAGTACAACAGACGCAGTAATTGAAAAAGATCTAAAACAATTTTTAGTCATTCTAATGATTGCTTTAGGTGCAGCAAGTCTACCAAAGATTTTCGTATCCTTGCGTCAAGTTCCCTACACCCTATTGTTAGTGATTGTCGGTTTAGGGTTAGCACTGCTCGATGTCCGTTTGCTTCATTTGTCCCCAGGTCTAATTTTAATGGTCTTTCTACCACCTTTATTATTTGAAGCAGGGTGGAACATGAGATGGTCTGAACTCAAAAAAGAAGCCTTACCCTGTGGATTATATGCCATTGGCGGTGTTTTAATCACGATCGCTGGTGTTGGTTGGGCATTACATGAGTTAATGGACGTGCCTTGGATGTCAGCTTTATTAGTGGGTGGTTGTCTCGCTGCAACAGATTCGGCGGCAGTTTTAGCCTTATTCGGTGAATTAGGGGCTAAAAAACGGCTCAGAACGTTTTTAGAGGGGGAAAGCCTCTTTAACGATGGTGCTTCAGTAGTCGCTTATGGGGTATTAGTGGAATTAGCCCTTGATCCCAAACCCTTTAATCTTTCCGAAACAATGTTACGCTTTGTTTTGGTCAGTGGAATTGGTTTAGCCGTCGGTGGCGTGATTGGAATCTGTGTAACCTTTATCACACAACGCTACGAACTATCTTGGGTTGAGCAATCACTTTCAGTCGTCACCGCTTATGGTGCATATTTACTAGCCGAAGAACTTGGAGGTTCTGGCGTTATTGGTGTTGTGAGTGCTAGTCTAATTATCGGCAATCTCAGTCATCAGCCAATCCAAAATAAGACGCAAAAACGAGCCACAATGCTTGAATTTTGGGAATTTATCGTCTTTTTCGTCAACTCTATTTTATTCTTATTACTCGGTGATCAAATTCAAATTTATAAATTTTTTGAGAATTTAGACACAACTTTAGTGGCTTTTTTCGCCGTCATTGTCTCGCGTGGCATATCTATTTATGGCTTCAGTGCATTAACCAACTGGTTAGCCAAAACCGAAATTACTTGGCAAGAACAAACCGCCCTTTTGTGGACAGGTTTACGGGGATCAGTTTCGATCGCACTCGCTTTAAGTTTGCCCATTTTAATCATTAAACGTGATGAAATTATTGCTAATTCATTTGGTGTCGTTTGGTTAACTTTATTAGTGCAAGGTTTAACGACAAAATGGCTTTTAGACAAGCTGGATTTAGTTGAAGATCGATCGCTATACCAGCAATATTCAGAATTGATTGCTCGTCGAGATGCTTTACAGAAAATATTATCCTATATTTTGGGAAACCAAGAAAAACTTTTAATTAGTCCGCAATTGTATGAATCTCAGTTAAATTTCGTACAACAACAGTTAGAACAACTAGAAAAAGATATCGATTATCTTAGAGAGCAACATCCGCAACTACAAGCCTTTACCCTTCAACAATATCAAGAAAAATTACTATCGATTGAAGCAGAAACCTATACTAATTTCGTTAGATCTGGTTTACTCGAAAATTCTTTGCCGCCGCTTATGCAAAAAGCCTTTGATTCTTAAAAGCATTTTTTTATGTTCTCGTTTTACAGAATATAAGCGCGTATTTCCTGTTACGATGAAAAATAAAAATATCCTCTTTAAATAAATGCTTCTAGTAAGCGTGATTTTGATTTTTTTAGAAATATGAATTCTATGATCAAGTTTTTCAGTGCATCATTAGGCTCATGGTTACGGCGAACTTGGGCGGCAGTTCTTCTAACTGGGCGAGTGTTTTATTTTTTGTTTACCCGCAAACCTGATCCGCGTTTGACACTCGATCAATTAATGGAAACTGGGCCTGCTTCTCTAATCATTGCCCTGTTTACAGCTTTGGTGATTGGTATGATTTTTACCATTCAAGTAGCACGGGAGTTTCAGGCACTGGGCGCGGGGAGTCTTGTCGGTGGAATTTTAGCCCTATCCTTGGGTAGAGAACTGTGTCCTATCATGATGGCTATTGTTGTTGCGGGTCGTGTGGGTTCTGCATTTGCGGCGGAAATTGGAACGATGAAAGTCACTGAACAAATTGACGCTTTGTATATGCTCAAAACCGACCCAGTAGAATACTTAGTAATGCCTCGCTTGATCGCTTGTTGTATTATGGTACCCGCCCTCACTATCTTAGCTTTAATCGTCGGTTTAGCTGGCGGATTAGTGATTGCTCAATCCTTATATGGGATCGCGGGGTCAGTCTTCATCGATTCAATTAAAACTTTTCTCGCTGTTTGGGATCTGATCTGCGGGCCGATTAAAGGGGTAGTTTTTGGGGCATTAATTGCGATTATTGGCTGTAATTGGGGACTAACAACCGATGGAGGAGCTAAAGGCGTGGGTCAGTCTACGACAGCAGCCGTTGTTACTACACTACTCGCTATTTTCGTCGCTAACTTTCTCCTAACTTGGATCATGTTTCAAGGTTCTGGACAAGGCGCAAGCGTCATCGGATCTTAAATCACTTCCCAAATGGTAACATAACCGTTTTCATCTCCCGTCACTAACCAACGGTTATTATTACTGATGGCTATTCTGAGAATGATGTTTCCAGACAGTGTATTTAATCGTCTAAAATTTTTAAGATCCCAAATTTTGATCGTTCCGTCTTGAGAAGTACTAGCTAATATAGTACAATCAGGACTAAAAGCAATATCGGTTACAGCCAGAGAATGAGCTTGTAAGGTATTTTTGAGCAAGCCTGTTTCAACATCCCAAAATCGAATACTACCGTCATGACTGGCACTCGCTAAGGTTTTTCCGTCAGAACTAAAAATAATTCGAGAGACTGGAAAGATATTACCCGCAAAAGGTCGAATTAATTTACTGTTGCTGATTTGCCACATTTTAACTGCGCCATCATAGTCGGCACTAACAAGGGCTTTGCCATCGGGACTAAAAGCGATCGATTGAACTTGATTAGCATGAATGGCGATCGTTTTAATGTAACTTCCTGTTGCGAGATCCCAAAGTTTAACGGTACGATCCCAACTCCCTGTAGCAAGTAGTTTACCATCGGGAGAAATTGCCACCGAAGTTACAACAAAACGATGACGGATATAACTCCAGATAATTTCCGCTGTTTGACTATCCCACAAACTCACCCGTCCGTCTGCATCTCCTGTGACAAAAGTTTGACTATTTGGGCTAAATTTAATAGCCGTTACAGTTTCTTGTAAGTCGGGTTGCCTAATTGTTTTTCGTTCTTCTATACTCCATTTTTTCAAGATGCCATCGAAACTACCAGTTAGTACATTTTTATTATCAGGGCTAATTGCAATTGAGAAAATCGGATTTGCATCACCCCTGAGCAAATAAAGCCTTTTTAAGCCTTGCCAAGGGACAAAAGCAGGAGAAGGAGACGACACCGCAGTAACATTTTTAGAAGTGTTTGGCACCACAGAGGTACAACTGACTAGCCCAACTACGGCGATCGCAATATAAATTAATCGAGCAAAAAACGAGTTAATCATGGTTTAAAAGGAGTTGAGGGCTGAGTCTGCTGTTGAGATGGAGCAAAGGTCGCAATTTCGGCAGCAACTTTAGTTAAAGTTTGAGCATAAAGAGCATCTTGTTGTAATTGTTGGGTTGATGAAACCAAATTCGATAACCCTTGAATCAGACGGATTAATTCTTGTCGTAGTTGAGGATTTCCCGTTATTTCATCAACATCTGACGTAATTTTTTGTAGATTTTCAAAAGCGACTCTTGCTGAATCAAGGAGTTTTTGTAGAGTTACGACGGCTTCAGGATCGGATAAATAAGTCGAAAATTGCTTTAAATTTTTGCTTAAAATCGCTGCATTAGCGGAAACTTCATCCAAATTAGCGATTAATTGTGACTGTTCAACTTGACTTAACACAGGATCTAATCGATTAATCGTTGTTTGTAGACTATCGCTGGTTTTTTGAATACTATCGAGTGTCCCAACAATTCGAGTTTGGTTAGAAGTCAGGAAAAATCTAATTTGATCGGCTGTTTCACCCACAGAAACGAGGGTTTTTCGAGCTTCAACCAAAGTAGCATCTAAATTTCTCAGTCTGCCATTGCCCTGAAGATCTCTAATTAATACTTTAGCTTCTCGACTCAATGGCCCCACTCCTTCAAGTTCTCCAGTCAATGTATTGATATTCCCTGACACAGCATCAAGATTTCCTGACACTTGATCGATGCTTCTCAGAGATCTCATCCCTGTATTTAGCTCTTGAAGAGTTCCCGTACGCTGTATATCTTTAAGAACTGCCGTTGCTTCTCCACTCACTTGATTAAGTCTACCGAGTGTGGTAGATGTTCTTTGGGTGAGAGAACGAAAAGCCGCGACTACTTCAGGATCACTCAGCAGATTAGAAATTCTCAGTAAAGAACGGATTAAACTATTAACATCAAGAGCCGCTTGTCCTTGAAGTTTAGATCCATTACAGATAATAATTGTGGGATCACAATCAGCACCAAGGGGCGTTCCCGTAATGTTACCCGGTGGTAAAGCTTGCAAAGGTGTGATATCGATACGAGTTTCTCCTACTAAACCCGACTGTACCGCCTCAACAACTGAGTTACGAGGAATAATTTGACTAGCGGGGGAAATGCTTACCTCGACGGCGACTCCTTCAGGTTGTGGGGTAATTTCCGTGACTCGTCCGACTGTCACGCCCCGATAACCGACTGCTGTTCCGACAACCATGCTACCCACATTCGGAAAAAGAACCGTCGCCCGATAACTACGACCCCCTAAAGTAAAATCAGCCAGCCAAGCAATTAAACTAATTAAGGCAGCCCCAGACACTAAAAGCATTAAACCGACTGCACTCTGTCGCATTGTGGGCGAAACTTGCATCTTTGACACTCCTTTTAATTAACCACCTAAAATATTAATATGCTATTTAATCGGCCCTTCTATACTCCCAGTAAAAAACTGTTTAAGTAAAGGAATTTCCGAACGATAAGCATCATCGGTTGTACCTTCCCATTGGAACTTTCCTTGATAGAGAAAGACAATACGATCGGTTGTTAGCTTGATCGTGCTATGGACATGAGTAACCATGAGATAAGCACTACAAGCCTTCTGCACCGTCAGAAGTTCTCGGATCACGGTTTCAATGCGGGTCGAACCCACTGGATCTAACCCTGCTGTCGGTTCATCATAAAGTAAGATATTCAATTGATCGTCAGCTGTTTCGGGATCGCTAATAATTGCCCTTGCGAGACTGACACGCTTACGCATCCCCCCAGATATTTCTGCAGGATAGAGATCTTGAGTATTAGACATTCCCACTAAGGCTAATTTTTCAGCCGTCAATTCTTGTATTTTCTCGCGGGAAAGCTTGCTATGACGAATTAAGCTAAATCCGACATTTTCACCAACCGTTAGGGAGTCAAATAATGCGGACTGTTGAAATACTAAACCAATTCCTTGGGGAGCTTCTCCTTGTTCAATAGTTCTCTCTCGTTTTTGACCGCGTACATAAATTTCCCCAGTATCGGGAGCAATTAAACCAGCAAGAAGCTTTAAAATCGTCGATTTTCCCGTACCCGATGGGCCGATCACTCCTACCGCCTCTCCGGGAAAAACCTTTAAATCGACCTGATCTAAGATGACTTTTGAGCCAAAAGCTTTGCTCACTTTTCTCCATTCTATTAACGGCTCTTCCATCGTTGACCAACCTGATTAATGTTCGCCATGTATTGACCAGTATATAAATTGAGATAGTTTAGGTTTTCTTCTATCGAAAGTAATATCAGTTTTTTTTTAAATTTATCTAAATTGACATAAAATTTAAAGAATAAAAATTAAAATATTATGATTTTAAAGGCTGAATTTGATCGACTTGCTCAATAATACCTTTTATTCATCTACCGTACTTGAATGGTGCCGAACACATCAGGGTTATCGGTTGGTGTATTTTCGGCTTGGGTTGCCATATTACTAATAAAAACGGGTAAGCGACCGAATGACGATACTTTTGGAGCCTGATTAATATTTGCTTGTTGTTTCAAATCCTCCGTCACAATAAAAATAGCTCCCCCTTTACCCTGACCAGAATTTTCTCCAATTCCTCCACTCGCTGTATTATTTTCAAACGCCGTTTTATTTAAAATTAGATTGCCAGCGCGGACAAAAATCGCACCACCAAAACCACCACCACCGCCACCAAATCCTAATTGACCATCGCCACCGCCAAAACCGCCGTTACCCGGAATACCATTTATCTCTATATTTCCCGCCATACCACCAAAACCACCGCTACCGCCGCCACCACCAAAACCACCGTTACCACCGTTGCCACCTTTACCGCCTTTACCGCCATCTGCGATCGGTGCTTTAGCCATACCGCCTTCACCGCCTTTACCTGCATTTCCTAAACCGCCGAAACCTGCACCACCACTAAAGGCCGCCGATCCGATCCCCTGTTGTCCCCACACATCAAAACTAGCAAATACACCAGTACCACCATTTCCGCCATCGCCTCCATTACCCCCGTTACCGCCGTCTTTCCCCCCTTTACCACCATTTCCGCCATCGCCTCCGTTACCAAAACCGCCAAAACCACCGCCACCACCAAACGCGATACTACCGATCCCACCGATCCCGATCCCGTTCATTCCTGCGATCGCACCTCGATTCGCTTTAAACTTTTCATTACCGCCACTAATACGAATGCCTTCTTTATCGAGATCAATGCCATCTAAATTCGGTAAACTAATCCCATTAATCCCGACAATTCCGCCGCGATTCACATTAAATTTATTTTTATCGGCTAAAATCTGGGTTTGTACCTTAGTTGCTTGTCGTGGAATTCTTGCGGTTCCTTGCCCACCGCTCGCATGATTATTCACAAATCTAACACTACTAAGAGTAACCGTTCCACCATTAATAAACAAACCGCCACCCATTCCAGCCGCACCACCCGCGCCGTTATCTCCATCATTCCCCATCACCCGACCATCCGCGATCGTCAAATCTTTAATCGTTACTTCTCCGCTATTGACATATAACACTTGATGTGCATTGTCGCCACTTAGAAGATCATCACCGTTGCCGACAATGGTCATATTACTGTCAATCTTCGGTAAACTCTCTTTTAGTTTAATCGTGCCACTGACTTGAGATAAATCTATCAAATCATCTTCAGGGGATTGATTTGCTCTTATAATTGCCCAACGAAGCGAACCTGTACCGTCATCTGCTGTCGTGGTTACTGTCAGTTGTTTGAGAAGTCCTCGAAAACCCCCTGTTTGTTCGGGTGAAGCGGCGATTATTTTTTTGAGCGAGTTGTTACTATTAAACAAGTTATTCGCCAAAACAGAATCAGGCAAACTCAAAAAACAAAACAGGAAACAAGCGATGAGGAGAAGCGATCGAACTGATAAAAGCTTTAGATAACGATTCATGTTTAACAATACTGACCTGAAAGAGCAATGTCGCCGACGGACATCTCACAGTTGCCAACCCGTGTCCTCCTCTAACTGTACCAAAAAAGACGGATTATCGCTCCTATCAGTGGATATAAAAAGAACTAGACATCATCAACATTCCAAAAAATGAATAAAAAAATACTTCAGTAATGGGCATCCTGTGTTTACATTGATAAATAAAAACGATCAACATAACTTTTTGTTGCCGAGTCTATAATAATGAACTCATGGAACCTGTCTAAACTAAATGGGTGGATCAACCGAACATCTTTGAGTGCGCTAGAAGATGCTTATCAAGGCGCACTAGCCATCAAAAAAATTGAAGATACGCATTTTGGTGGCGATGCAATTATTCTTCAAAACGAAAAGGGTAAAACCGTATCTGACTATTTCCTTTCACAATTAGAACGTCAACTCCTGCGAATACGCTCTAGTTTACTCCGTTTTAAAGTCACTAGCTTTTTAGTCAATCGTTCCTCAAGCGTTGCACCAACTCAGATCGAACCTCAAGACACGTTTTCTAAAATTACCCTTAGTGAGCAAACCAATGAAGCACTCATTTTAGAAAAACTGGCGTTTATTGAGTCTGTTGTCGGAAAATACCGAAACTTTAATCAATCTTTTAATGAGTTCTTTTCTGAAATTTTTTCCGATAAAGTTCCCACGGTGACACCAGAGGTTTTAGGGCCTGAAAAACAAAATACAACTAACTTTCAGCCGCCACTCGCTGATCAAGATGCGGGAATCGTTCGCCCCGTTAATTCTTCTAAAAAGCTTAAATCGCTTCGAGAAAATAAACAAGGACCTGATCCAGTACGTTTGTTCGGTGGTGCAGAAAAAATAGCTAAACAGTTTAGCCCTCAATACGAACAAGAAGTCATTCAAGAACTGCGATCGCAAAGAATCCAAAATCGAATGGCGGTTCGCTGGATCATCTTGTTGTTAGTGGTTCCAATTCTTACGCAAATTTTAACCAAAAATCTAATTCTTGAACCACTTCTGGGGAATTATTTTGATGAAAATCCCACAAAAATCGAACTCAGTGTTGAAATTCAAGATGAATTTATCCATGAATTTGGTAGATTTAGAGAAACTTTAGAAATTAAAAGATTACTGGCTAAAGCGATCGTTGAAAAAGAAGAAAAAGAAGAAAAAGAACATAAATCTTTAAAAAACACTGCCAAAGAAGAAGCAGAACTAGCACAATTGCTTTTTGAAGATGTTCCTGAAGAACTTGTGCAAGATTTAGTCACTCAACAACCAGGTCAATTTAGAACTCTTTTAATTACAACTGGATGGACGGAAGTTGAACAAGAATTAGAAGAAAAAGCACTACAAGAAAAAGCACTTGATTTATGGCGAGAAGCTCGTCAAAAACAATTAGAAGGGATTAAAAATGTTTTAGCGGATTGTCTGGCACTTTTAGCCTTTGTTGTACTGGTTTACTTTGGTCGTAATCGTTTAGCTATTTTAAGAAGCTTCTCTAATCGAACTTTTCTGAGTTTAAATGACCCTTCTAAGGTTTTTCTTTTTATCCTCATTAGTGATATGTTTGTTGGGTTCCACTCGGCTGAAGGATGGGATGTGATTTTAGCGGGTTTGCTTCATCATTACGGACTTCCAGAAAGCCAAGCCTTGATCAAAGGTTTTATTGCCACTGTTCCTGTAATTATTGATTCTTGTATTAAATTCTGGATTTTTAATTACTTGACTCGTTACTCACCCTCTGCATCGGCAATTTATGAGCGCATGAATACTTAACTTTACACAAATGCTCTTAAAAAGCAAGTCTCTAAAGTCTAAATAATGCTGAACTGAAAATGTTTAGCATTAAGTATATTTAGACACTTTTTTCGGAAATCTAAATTGTATACAATTAAGATTGAATATGAAAATTTATTAATAAATAAAGCAAAGTAACGCCTTAATACATCAATCGGAGGACTAAGATCAATTATGGAAAAGCTAAAAGTAATTATTACAGGTGCAGGAATTGGGGGCTTAACAGCAGGAATCGCCCTACGTCGTGCAGGTTGTGAGGTTGAAATATACGATCGCGTTAAAGAACTACGTCCAGTTGGGGCGGGAATTTCCCTCTGGTCGAATGGTGCAAAAGTATTAACTTATCTGGGAATGGGGGAACAACTCGCAGCGATCGGCGGTACAATGAATCAAATGGCCTATCACCACAAAACAGGTCAACAACTCAATAAAATTAGCTTACTGCCTTTAATTGATTCAGTGGGTCAGCGACCTTATCCAGTAGCCCGCCGAGATTTACAGAATATGCTTTTAAAAGCTTACGGCGATGAAATTAAACTAGATCATAAGTGTGTGGGTGTAGAAGAAGATGAGACAGGTGTCACCGTATTTTTTGAAAATGGACATCAAACAAAAGGTGATGTATTAATTGCAGCAGATGGAATTCGTTCTACCGTGCGTAAATATGTTTTAGGTGTTGATGCAGATATCGAGCCAAAATATGCAGGTTATGTAAATTGGAATGGCTTAGTAAAAGCAAGTCCCGATTTAGTGGCTGAAAATACATGGGTGATTTATGTTGGTGATCATCAACGTGCTTCGATGATGCCCATTGGTGGAGATCGCTTGTATTTCTTCTTTGATGTTCCCTTAGCTAAAGGAACACCTTGTAACCCCGAACTCTTTAAAGCTGAACTGAAAGAACATTTTCAAGGTTGGGCAGAACCAGTACAAATGCTCATTGATCGTTTTAATCCCTCTGACGTTGCTCGAATTGAAATTCACGACGCAGGCCCCTTTAACCGCTATGTTCGAGGTCGTGTCGCGTTACTAGGTGATTCTGCTCATGCCACCTGTCCCGATATGGGTCAAGGAGGATGTTTAGCCCTAGAAGATGCTTTAGTTGTTGCTGATCACTTGGTCAATACTCATGCAGGTGTTGAACGCGCCCTAAGACGATATGAAGCCGAACGTATGATCCGTGCTAATGCGATCGTCCAAAAAGCTCGTAAACGGGCAGAACAAATTCACGGAAAAGATCCAGCCATCACTCAACAATGGTATCAACAATTAGCTACAGAAAAGCCTTCTGATGTCACAGATGCACTAAAAAAAGTAATTTTAGGTGGCCCACTACGCTAAAAATTTTACAGATAAACTGTAGGGGTTTAGTCTCCAAACCCTGACCAAGTCTACTATATTTTTTAAAATAGCTATATTAGTATATTTTAATACAAATTATTGGCATATTTATTATGTAAAATAAAATTTTTTCAAAAGTTATTTTATAATCAAAAAACAAAAAATATTGAATTAATATTTTTACTCACAACATCTGGAAGAAATAAAAAATGACACAATCAAATCCTAACTTACCTTTAGAAGAGGTTATAGAAGAAATTAATGAAGCCCCAAAAGTAGCGGCTGACTTAATTTATGGATTATATGATAGACCACCAGTAATAGAAGCTTTCTTTGTGGCACTTCAACACGTATTAGCATCTTTTGTTGGGATTATTACACCTCCTTTGCTAATCTGTAATGCTCTAAAACTCGATGCAGCAACGACAAGTTACATTATTAGTATGTCGCTGTTTGTATCAGGAGTTTCTACATTTATTCAGTGTAAAAAAATTGGGCCAATTGGTTCAGGTTTACTCAGCTTACAAGGAACAAGTTTTGCTTTTCTTGCCCCAGTTATTGGAGTAGGTTTAGGAGCAGTTCAAGCAGGTAGAACGCCCGAACAAGCATTAGCCTTAATTTTTGGGGTTTGTTTTTTTGGCTCGGCAATTGAAATGATTCTTAGTCGTTTTCTGCATCTAGCACAAAAAATCTTTACCCCAATTGTAACGGGTACAGTCGTCATGATCATTGGTTTAAGTCTGATTAAAACGGGGCTTTTTAGCATTGCAGGAGGAGCCGTCGCCAAAGCCAATAATACTTATGGAAGTTGGCAAAATTTAGGCTTAGGACTTCTCGTCATGGCAGTGATCATCATCATGAACATGAGTAAAAATCGTTTTATGAGAATGGGATCGATCGCCATTGGTTTAGCAGTTGGCTACATCGTCTCAATCTTTTTGGGCATTGTAGATTTTAGCGTTTTGAGCCAGCTTCCCTTGTTCACCGTACCCGTACCTTTCCGCTTCGGTATAGACTTTAATATCGCTGCTTTCGCGCCTTTTATCATCCTCTACGTCATTACTGCTATTGAAACCATTGGTGATTTAACAGCGACTTCTGCTGTCTCTAGAGAACCCGTTAAAGGTGCGACTTATATGCGTCGGATCAAAGGAGGTGTCTTAGGAGATGGCTTTAACTCAATGTTGGCAGCAATGTTTAATACTTTCCCCAATACAACCTTTAGCCAAAATAACGGTGTCATTCAAATGACTGGTGTGGGAAGTCGTTACGTGGGTTTTTATGTCGCGGGAATTTTTACGGTTTTAGGCCTAATTCCGATTGTTGGTGGTGTTTTCCAAGCCTTACCACAAGCGGTTTTAGGTGGTGCAACGATTATCATGTTTGGTATGATTGCTGTTGCGGGAATGAATATCGTTTCCTCCGTTGAGTTAGGTCGTCGTGAATTAATCATCCTCGCCACTTCTCTCGCGCTAGGATTAGGTGTGGTTTACAACGGTGATATTTTTACAGATAAACCCGCTTTATTCCAAAGTGTTTTTTCTTCTGGTATTTCTACTGGAGGTCTAACGGCAATTCTGCTTAATTTAGTGCTACCTCGACACCTCGATGATGATAAAAAGTAAATACTACTTTTAGCCAACGGAACATCCATTATAATGCCTAGTAAACTCACGACTCACATTTTAGATACGGCTCACGGTTGTCCTGCAGCAGGAGTTATGATCGAACTTTGGTCAGTTAATCTCGAAACAAACCAAAAATCTTTAGTTAAAACCGTTACAACGAATGCCGATGGAAGAACTGATGAGCCCTTATTAGCCAATGGTGAACTCAAAGCCGGAGTTTATGGATTAGTCTTTATGGTAGGGGATTATTTCAAGAAAACTAACGCAAAATTACCAGAGCCATTATTTTTAGATAGAATTCCTCTACAATTTGGTGTAGCTGATCCCAATGCTCATTATCATGTACCATTATTGGTTTCACCTTGGTCATATAGCACTTATCGGGGAAGTTAATCACAAATGAGCTATTCTTTATCTCAAATTAATCAAATGAGTCAGGAAGAGTTTGTTACTGTTTTAGGGTCAGTATTTGAACATACCCCAAGCATTGCCGAAAAAACTGGGTTAATGCGGCCTTTTTCGGATGTAAACGCACTGCATCAAGCAATGGTACAAGTCGTTCAAGAAATGAGTTCTGAAGAAAAATTAGCTTTAATTTGCGCCCATCCCGACTTAGGAACAAGAGCGAAAATGGCTGACGCATCACAGAAAGAGCAAGCCGGTGTAGGATTAGATCAATTGACTCCTGATGAATTTGATCACTTTTTGGCACTCAATCAAGTCTATCGTGATCGATTTGGTTTTCCTTTTATTATTGCCGTGAAAAATCAGACTAAAGAAAGTATTTTAGCGGCTTTTGAGGAACGATCAAATCACTCCACAGAAGCGGAAAAAGAGCAAGCTTTAAGCGAAATTTGTCAAATTGCTCGATTTCGTTTGGAAGATTTAGTTGTAAATTAAAGAATGATTTCTTTGATTGTTGGTTGTTATTTATCAATCAACTTTTTATTATTTAAAATTTGCTCAGATAGAATCCGTACTTTGTTTCACCCGGAAAGGAGATATCTTGTGATGCTAACTTTTCGCTCCTAGATCCCACATTAATGATATCTTAGGCATACGTGACCCGATCTACGAATGTCTGAAAATGCAAGGATTAGACTACATAAAGACGCTTTGTTACTATAATTCCTGGATGAATGAAAAAATCTACAGTATTTGTCAAAATATTCCTGATGCAATTCGCAAAGAAGACAAAGGAGCTTTTTTTAAATCCATTCACGGTACTCTCAATCATATTTTACTAGCCGATCGCATCTGGTTAGGGCGTTTTAAAAATCAACTCTTTAAAGTAATGTCTCTTGAGCAAGAATTATACTCAGATTTTGTAACACTTTGGCAAGAACGTCAAAGAACCGATCAAGATATCGAAGAATGGATTTATAGCTTAAGTGATACGAAACTAGCTCAACCCTTTACTTATCATAGTATTGTCAGAAAGCAGGATCACACTTATCTTTTAGGGCATTTGGTTCTACACTTTTTTAACCACCAAACCCATCATAGAGGACAAGTAACCACTCTCATTAAACAACTGGGCTACGAACCTGGTGTAACTGATTTATTGTGGCTTCCTGGTGCAGAAATTAAAGAATAGATTATATTATGTTGTAAAATTTTGATACAAAAGTATACAAAATTAAGAAGTTAAACATTATGTCTAACATCTGGACAATATACTTAGACACAAACTTAAAAAAATAAAAGTTTATCAAATCACCCGTAGTCCAAGAGTAAGGTAAGAGTAAATCCTGCCGAAATTATCAAAAATTTATGAGCCAGCAAAGGACTTCATTTATCAAACAAGTGCCAGTTAAAATACAACTTAGTTCGACAATATTTTGTTATGTAGTTGCTCTTAGACCTCGCCAGTGGACAAAAAACTTAATTGTTTTTGCCGCTCCCTTATTTGCTTTTAGCATCACCTGGCAATCATTTCTAGGTAGCTTGCTGGCTTTTATCTTATTTTGCTGTATTTCTAGTAGTTTTTATTTACTGAATGACATTGTTGATGTAGAATCCGATCGTCGTCATCCCGTTAAGTGTAAACGACCGATCGCTGCTGGATTAGTTAATATTCCAATCGCTATCGCAATGGCAGTAATTTTGTTAGTAAGTGGTTTAAGTTTTAGTTGGTTGTACTCGCCCTTTTTAGGAACACTTCTAATCATTTATGCAGTAGTGCAAATTGCTTACAACCTAAAATTAAAGCAAATTCCTATCTTAGATATAATTGCGATCGCCACAGGATTTGTTTTACGAGCTATTGCTGGAGGTGTAGCAACGGGAATTACTTTATCTATATGGTTTGTCCTGTGTACAGGAATGTTAGCTCTATTTTTAGCAGTAGAAAAGCGCAAAGCTGAACTGCGGTTATTAAAAGTTAGAGGTGGCAAAACTCGTAGCGTTTTGAAACACTACTCTCTATCCTTATTAACTCGCATGGAGAGTGTCGTAACAACTGGTGCTTTGATGACTTATGCGCTTTGGAGTTCTGGACCGCAAATTAAAGGTGCTTCAACTCCCTGGATGATGATTACCTTTCCATTTGTTTTGTATGGCATTTTTCGCTATCAATTGTTGAGTGATTCCCAAAACATACCCACCGAAAAAGAGCGCACTGAACGACCAGAAGAAATATTATTAACAGATGTGCCGATTTTATTAACTATTTTGAGTTGGTTAATTGTAATTTTGGGTATTTTATGGCTAAAACAGCAGGGATTAATTGAGTAAAATTTTAGATTTTGTTTGCATTTAAACCAAATTAATTTTTCTTATATGTCAAAATTATTAACAAATCAGAAAATTGCTTTCTTAGCATGGAATTTATATAAAGATGCACCTATTACTACTCGTCTATTAGCATCGGCACGAACTTATATTTGTCCAATGCAGCCACTTTTAGGCGAAGTTCCGAAACATTCTACTGTCCTCGACATTGGTTGTGGAAGTGGCTTATTTTTATTCCTTTTAATTGCCAATGAACAGGTTACTAAAGCTGTTGGGATTGACGCTAATGCCAAGATGTTAAATAGTACGAAACTGACCGCACATCAATTAGCTCAAAAACGTTTAGGAATTGACATTAATTTTATCGAGGCAGATAATCCTAATGACTGGCCTAATAATAATTTTTCAGTTGTGAGCATGATCGATGTCATACATCATATTCCTCCAGAAAAACAACAGGCTGTTTTTGAAGAAGCGACACAACGAGTTTGTCCTGGAGGTTACTTGCTTTACAAAGATATGTGTAAACAACCTTTTTGGCGAGCTACAGCCAATCGTCTACATGATTTAATCTTAGCTCGACAGTGGATTCATTACTGTCCAATAGACAAGATTAAACAGTGGGGTAGTGCTTGTGGTCTTACGTTAGAAAAAGAATCCTATTACTCTAAATGGGTTTACGGTCATGAAAAACTCGTTTTCAAAAAGCCTGAATAAAAAACTTTTTTAAAAATATTTAGAAAGCTACATTTATGAATATTTCTTCTGATCAATCAGAATTACCTACCCTTGCTGTATTTGATTTTGATGGTACTCTGACGCGACAAGATTCTTTGTTTCCTTTTCTACGAATGATTGTGGGTCAACGGCAATTTTGGTGGAAAATGTTGAGCTTTAGTCCAGTACTAATGGGATATGCTCTTAAATTAATTCCTAATTGGCAAGCAAAAGAAAAACTACTGACTTATTTTCTTGCTGGTTTGACCAAGGAAGAATTACAGCAATTAGGGCAACATTTTGCTAGTATTTACATTCCAAAACTTTTACGACCTGAAGCTGTTAAATGTTTTCAATGGCATCAAAAACAAGGACATAAGACTATTTTAATCAGTGCTTCTTTAGAAGTTTATCTTTTGCCTTGGGCTAAAGAAATGGGTTTTGATTTAATCCTTGGCACACAATTAGAAGTATATAATGATGTAATAACAGGACGTATTTTAGGAAAAAACTGTTACGGAACCGAAAAAATTAAGCGACTTCAAGAATTATTCGAGAATTTAAGCGATTACTGTGTATATGCCTATGGAGACCATCGAAGTGACAAAGAATTGCTGAAGATAGCCAATTATTCTTTTTATCGAACCTTTTTAGCGACAATTGATTGAGCAAACAACCTTATTATTAACACGACTCTTATTAATTTTTAAGCTCTAGTATATTTCAAAAAATACCATCAAGCTGATATGCAAAACATAATTAAAAAACCTATTTTTAAGTTTGAACAAAAATCGTCTTTTGTTAAAATCTATCTACTCCTACTGTTGTTTGCTTTCGCTTTATTGATTCGGATGACTGGTATTTTATGGGGTAATATACATTTCGATGAAAATATTGCCATGTCAGTAAAAGTATTAACAGGTCAATTAATTCCCGATCAACATTACTATCCACCTTTGCTAAATTATCTTAATGCAGGTGCTTTCGCTATTATGTACGGAATTGGTCGGCTAATAGGGGTATGGAAAGATTTAGCAGGTTTTCGCGCTCAATATTTTGAAAATATCGCGCCTTTTCTCTTTGCAGCACGTTTGGTGACTGCTTGTCTGGGTGCTGCTGCTGCACCAATTTCAGTATTAATAGCACAGCGTTTTCGACTCCCTTTGTTATGGAGTTTTTTGGTCGGTGTACTAATTGCCTTATTTCCTGTGCAAGTATTGTTATCACATATTAGTAAATCCGATGTAGGACTAAGCACAGCAGTGTTGTTAGTAGTTTGGTCTCTACTACGAAAGTTAGATCTTCCAAATTCAAAGTTTGCCGATGTATTACTTGGACTATCGATCGCATTAGCATTTAGTTTTAAGCATTCTGCATTATTTGTAGTTGCACCATTGTTCTTCGGAATGATCATCTTTATGAAAGTAAACAATCATGTTGGATGGAAACAAGTAATACAAAGTTCTGCCATTGTAGTTTTATCTAGCATAGTGTTGTGGATTCCATTAAATATAGGCATAGTTCTAGATTTTCAAAATTTTTTAGAATTTCAGAAAGTGCAAAATCAAATGTCTTACCGCTCTGATGGATTATTCCAAGGGTTGGGAAAATGGCTATCAATACAATTAGATATTTACGGTGGCGCAACAATTCCGGCTCTTTTATTATGGCTGCTTGTCCCTGTAATTCGTCGAGATAAGGAAACATTATTGATTTGGGGATCAACAGTACTTGGAATTGTGATCATTGCATCAATCACAGGCCTCCGTCAAACGCCTAGTCTGTGGCTAACCTATAGTATGCTGATTATAGTCTTGGCAGCGATCGCAGCAATAACACTGTTAACAAGGACAAATCAAGGTCGTCAATGGCGTTATGTAGGAGCAGTCGGATTAGCTGCAATGTTTATCTGGAGCAGTGTTGGCACGATTAACGTTCTTAAACAAGCACTGAGTGTTCCTGTTAATGAACAACTGAAGAAAGCTATTACGGAGCTTGTCAAACCGAACGAAACACGGATACTGGGAGCGTCTAATATTTCTAATGTTTTACCCATCGATCCTAAAGCACAGGAGGATGAATATCAAAGACACGAACGTCTGGCTAAGAAATATGGGGTAAAACTTCCTCCAAGAGCGACAGAAAAGATATTTAAAGACTTAAAATCAAATGATGGTTATTATATTCGTTCCTTTCCCTGGGCAATTGGTGGACTGGAAGTATATGATGAACAAAATACTAAAACTATTAAACCCTTTGCGTGGCCAATTCAGAAAGAGGAATGGCAACTTAAATATTGGACTGACCAAGGTTTCGAGATTTTTATTGTTGCTGATGAACAACTATATCTACAAACCAAAGTTGATGCTTATCGTCAGTTTCATCAACAAATTCATAATCAGTGTGAACTTCTCAAAATTTTAGAACCACAAAAGCCTATTTTTTGGGAATCGGAACTTAAAATTTATAAATGTAATAATAATAATAACTCCTGAAAAGGTAGAGCCAGAGTTATAAATTAGATTATTAGATTATGTTAAACATATCATCTCAAAAACCTTGGTCAAAAGCCGTTAATACCCCTGCAACAGAATTTTCTTTAACTTCTTTACCTATTCTTTCTGGTAGTATTCCTGAATTACTTAGAGGAACTCTCTATCGTAATGGACCTGGTAGACTAGAACGAGGAGGACAAAGAGTCGGTCACTGGTTTGATGGAGATGGTGCTATTTTAGGGGTTCATTTTACTAATGATGGCGCATCTGCGGTTTATCGCTACGTCCAAACTGAAGGATATCAAAAAGAAACCGAAGCTAATCAATATCTTTATCCTAATTATGGCATGACCGCGCCAGGTGCTTTTTGGAAGAGTTGGGGAAAAACTTATAAAAATAGTGCCAATACTGCAGTACTAGCCTTGAGCGATCGCCTACTTGCTTTATGGGAGGGTGGTTATCCTCATACCCTAAACTTACAAACTTTGGAAACAATAGGAACAGATGACTTATCGGGTTTAGAACAAAATGACGCTTTTTCCGCACATCCAAAAATTGATCCTGTAACTGGAGATATTTATAATTTTGGTGTGAGTGCTGGACAAAATACCTTACTTAAATTGTATCGTAGCGACAAAACGGGAAAAATTAGGCAAAAACAAGCCATACCGCTACAAGGTTTACCGCTAATACACGATTTTGTCATTGCTGGTAAATATATTGTCTTTTTTATCTCTCCAGTTAGAGTTAATTTGTTTCTTGCTTTAGCGGGTTTCAAAAGTTTTGGGGATGCTATGACATGGAAACCCAATCTTGGAACACAAATACTAATCTTTGATCGCCAAACCTTAAATTTAGTAACTCAAAATACCGTTGATTCTTGGTTTCAGTGGCACTATACTAATGGATATGTCGAGAACGATCGCTCTATTGTTATTGAATTTGTCCGCTATCAAGATTTTCAAACCAACCAATATTTAAAAGAAGTTGCGACAGGAAAAACACAAACTCTTAGCTTAGGAAAACTAACTCAAATTCGTCTTAACCCACAAACGGGTCAAATAATTAATACAAATACACTAATCGATCGCGGTTGTGAATTTCCCGTTATTCCCTCTCACCATGTGGGTAAACAGCATCAAGATACCTATTTATTGGTACATCCTGATGGTGTAGACATTCGTGAGGAGATATTAGGTATTCCCGCAAAATATAACCATGTCACCCAGACTTTAACCGTTGCTACAAGAGAAAAAAATTGTTACGCATCTGAACCCATTTTTGTATCCAACTCCGACAAACAAGGATGGGTTTTAACCATTGTTTATGACGGAAATAATCATCATAGCGAAGTCAGAATTTATGATAGCGAACATTTAGAAAATGAGCCGATTTGTCGTTTAGGACTACCGAGTGTCATTCCCCCTAGTTTTCATGGAACTTGGAAAAGCGCAACGTGAAAACAAATGCTATCCTAGATCAATATGGCAAATCAAGACGACAAAATCAAAATTATTAGTGATAACCGCCAAGCACGCTTTCTCTACGAAATTTTAGAGACATTTGAAGCAGGAGTGCAACTGGTGGGAACTGAAGTTAAGTCCATCCGTGCAGGAAAAGTCAATTTACGGGATGGATACGCTTTATTGCGAAATGGTGAAGCGTGGTTAATTAACGTTCACATTTCCCCCTATGATGCGAGTGGTGAATACTTTAATCATGATCCTCGTCGCAGTCGAAAACTGTTAATGAACCGCAAAGAGATTAATAAACTCATTGGTCAAGTGGAACAAAAAGGCTTAACTTTAGTTCCGCTTAAAATGTATTTTAAAGGAAGTTGGGTGAAAATCAGTATCGGACTAGGGAAAGGCAAAAAACTACACGACAAACGAGAAGACTTAAAGCGTCGTCAGGATCAACGAGAAATGCAACGCGCTGTCAAACGTTGGTAAAAAAGCTAAAAATGAGTGAGATTTGGCAAAAACCAGAAATAATAGATTGGACACAAAACTTACTAAATAGCTATGAAAAGCTACTAAAAAAGGCTTTGATTGCACGAAAAAGCGATTTAGAAGAACAAGCAAAAACACTTTTTTTTGCTCCTTTTGTCGTTGCTTCTCATGGAATAGAAAAAGATCCAATTTTTAATTATGGAAATCAAACTACCCTCGATCTTTGGGAAATTAGCTGGGAAAATTTATTAAAAACTCCATCCAGAAAAACAGTAAAAGATAATTTATCTGAAGCAGAACGGGCTAAGATGTTACTACAAGCTAAGGAAAAAGGATTTATTGATCATTATCAAGGCATCCGAATAACCAGTAAAGGTAAACTGTTTAAAATTAATAATGCGATCGTTTGGAATATTACTAACCATCAAGGAACTTATTTAGGGCAAGCAGCAACCTTTTCTGAATGGGAGTTTCTTTCCTAGACTAGCGGGGTAAAAAATCAGTTAAGATTTCATCAGGCTCATCTTCCCACTCATCATCTTCTTGAGTAATCACTGTTACGGGTACATACTTCGCCGATGTCGGCATTTTCTCACTACTAATATATTGACCGATCGCTTTTTGTAACAATTCTGTAACAGATATTCCTTTTTCTTTAGCCAAAGCTTGATATTGAATCATCCAAGCTTCAGGGATCAATAATTCAATATTTTCTGAACCACCGCCAACAATTGTAACAATTTCTAAGCGATCGCCATCCTGTAATTCTGTATTTTCCCAATACTGACGATGGAGAATTTCCCCGTTATATTCTACAGCGATTAAACGAGGATTAAGCCCCAACTGTTCCAACATTTTTGGTAAATCAGTTTGCTCTAAACAAGATACAGGTTTTCCATTAACTTGTAACGTAATTTCAGACATAGAAACGAAAGCATCGCATTAACTGAGTTAGGGTGAGCAAATTGGTCTTACTTGACAAAATATCTTTATTGTGTTAGGGAAGCGGGCGTAATTCCTCGATTGTTAAGAATTTCTTGAAGTTCGGCTTCTTGATCTTTAGTTAGTGAAGTCCGCAAAACTTTACCACCATAGGGGGCAACTTCTTCTAGCACTTTATCGGGAGTTACTTTTGTCACTAGGACAAAAAGTGCAGATGTACCGGGTTGGAGAGTTTCACCGAGATCTTTCATAAACTGATCATCAACGCCGATGTCGCTTAAAGCGCCTCCAATAGCGCCACTAGCTGCCCCAACTGCTGCGCCCAGTAAAGGCATAAAAAAGAGTGTACCAATCAACAAACCCCAAAAACCGCCACTTGTAGCCCCTGCTGCGGTGAGGTTAACTGCTTGTTTGAGCTTAACTTTGCCTTCCGCATCTTTGACAACGACAGCAGCGTCTTCTAGTGCGATCAGGTGTTCTTTTTGAAGTTTGGCCAAAGTTAAACGAACTTCTTCTGCCTTATATTGGTCTTCGTATGCGATCGCTATTAAATCACTCATTTGATTTTATTTCCTTGGTTTGTTAGTAGCAGGTTATTGTGTTAAGTTATACCAATTTGCTCACATTTATTTAGTGTATACTAAGTGCTGTTAATTTAGTAGCTATTTCTTTAATTTTAGAATGTTTTAATCTCTAGTATTTGCACCATTTTAGTAGTACTGTAGTCATCAAAATTGCTAAAATCTGGACGCTAAATTTAAGCTAAAATTTATTTTTTCAATAAAGAGAGAAATTGCTGTGTAATAACAGTGGGATCATCTGCTTGCATAATAGCTCGAACCACGGCGACCCGTTGCGCTCCGGCTGTGATAACATCATTAATATTACTTAAATCGATCCCCCCAATCGCAAACCAAGGAATCGGAGAATTATCGGCTGCATAACGAACGTATTCTAAACCTGCAGCAGCTTTACCGACTTTGGTAGGAGTTTCATAAACTGGCCCTACTCCAATATAATCTGCACCTTGAGCGATCGATAATTCCATTTCTTGCGGATTTGTTGTCGAACGTCCAATAATCTTACCAGAGCCTAAAATTTCTCTAGCGACAGCAATGGGTAGATCCTGTTGTCCTAAGTGTACACCATCGGCATTGACGGCGGCGGCTAAATCTACGCGATCGTTCATAATAAATAAAGCCCCATATTGATGACACAGTTGACAGAGTTTTTCTGCATTTCTGATTAATACCAGATCATCAGTACTTTTATCTCGATATTGAACCAGTTTTAACCCCGCTTGTAATGCTGCTTCTACCGTAGAAAATAGAGTTTCACTCTTAGAAGTTACTAAATAAAGTTGAATATCTTTTAGTTGTTGTTGTCCGAATTGAATCAGTAAACTGCTTTCTAGGATATAAACTTGGTAACGTATTTTTTTAAAAGCGGTTCCCATTTCTGGACTATATAACTTTCCGTATTCTTCTAATACTCGTGTTGCTTCTTGTACTCGACAGAGATTAGCTTGTAATAGATGTTCAATGCTATTGCGTTGTTCTTCTTTGGGGTGAGATAATGTTGTTCCGGTGTCTGTTGCGGTATCTCTAGCCATGCGTAATTCTGTACTATGCCAACTGGCAATTTCTTGACGCATCTCTTTACATTGTGCGGCTAATTGACGATTATCTAAACCAAAACGACACCATTCTTCAATAATACGAAGTCCTTCCCTAGCGCGGTCTAAATTCGCATCTAAAATTCTCTGAATCGCAGTTTGTGGATCTCTCATAATTAAAAAATAGGGTTTGGTTCAGTAAACAGTAAACAGTAAACAGTAAAATCAACCCAAAATACTGATTACTGATTACTGATAACTTTATAGGGTTACAATGTCTTTCAAACGTCGAAAACGATCAGAATAACTTTTCATTACTTGGAGTGCAAACATAGGTGTCTGTTGAACTGCAAACAGAAAATGTTCTCGATCCAGACAAGCTAGTTTACAATCGGTTTTAGCGATCACTGTGGTAGTTCTTAACTCATCCTGATGGACTAATGCACCCACACCAAAAATATCTCCTGGTAGAATGGTTTCGATGGCATGATCATTGATATGTACTTCTAACTCACCTTCAATGACTCCATACATAACGTGACCTTTTTGTCCAGTCTCAAAAATAACATCGCCAGCTTTAAAGCTTTGATCGGGTTGGTTCTGAAGAATTTCGATGGTTTTAATGGGCTGCAACATAGTTTCAAACCACAAACTTAAGATTATTCTAAATTATTTTTCTATCTTAGGTGGATTCAACTCTGATACCATCACTTCTGTATGGACGATTACATCAACTGTAGAGATTGCATTATTCAAAATATGATAATACTCCATTTTTTGATTAATTTCATGAAGTTGGTCGTGTAGTTCTTGCATTTTCGCTTGATCGTGAGTAACTTCTAACTCATCAGTCAGCTTACCACGTGCAATTTTATAGTATGACTGTAGATCTCGGAAATAGTTGTGTAATTCTGTAATGAGAGAAATCACAGATTGATCTTGATCGACGATCGAGAATTCTGGTTTTTTGTTTTCCATGCTGTATTGTTGTTCTCTTATGATACGTTTTCTTTGAAAGTATATAAATATTCCCACGTTATAGCTACTCTTGTATAGAGAGAAGATTTTAAGGGGTTATTCGTGACAAATATAATATTAATAGGATTTGGATTCTTTATCCCTAAACAATATCAAGAACGGTCTTTCTAAAAACTTCAACCCAAAAACGCTAGGATGGAAATAGAGATTACATTCTGATAGACGATGAAAGAACCCAAAATTACTGATATTCCCATTTGGACACTTGAAGCCCAAGCTAAACTTAAGAATATTCCTTTTTTTGTTCGATCGCAAGCTCGTCAACGTATCGAAGCTAAGGCGAGGGCTGCCGGAACTGATATTATTACTGGAGAACTTGTAGACCAAACACGTCTAGAATTCGGTCAATAGTCTTGATTCTTTATGCCAGAAATGCCAAAATAAAGAAAAGTAAAGTTTTTTAATTTTTTCTTGACAAAAAAGCAAATGTCTGCATACGAATACGATTTAGTGATTGTTGGCGGTGGTATTGTTGGAGCAACCTTAGCATCCGCTTTAAAAAATTCTGGCTTAAAAATCGCAATTATTGAAGCCCAACCATTTGATCTTGCAGCATCTAGACGGCAAGCTTATGCCCTTTCCATCCTTTCGGGAAGAATTTTGACTGGAATTGGGGTATGGGAGAAAATCGCGCCTTTTATTGGCAAATTTAGCAATATACGTTTATCGGATGCTCATCACCCTAGTATTGTTCCCTTTGCGACAGATGAGTTAGGAACAGATTATCTAGGATATGTTGGCGAACATCACATTATACTAAAAGCGTTACAAGATTTTATTCAGCACTGCGATAATATTAGCTGGATTTGTCCTGCCGAAGTGAATCAAGTCACTTATAAAGACAAGAGCGCAGTAATATCATTAAGTGTAGATGGACTCAAACAGCAACTGAAAACTAAATTAGTCATTGGTGCGGATGGGGCTAAATCTAAAATCCGTCAATGGGCTAATATTACAACGCGGGGTTGGAAATATTGGCAATCTTGTATAGCATTTACTATCAAACACCAAGCCCCCCAAAATAATACCGCGTTTGAACGATTTTGGCCGAGTGGCCCTATGGGAATTTTACCCTTACCTGATAACAGATGTCAGATCGTTTGGACAAATCCTCATGCAAAAGCGAAAGCACTACAGGAAATGGATCGCCAAGGGTTTTTAGATAAACTGAATGAATATACTCGCGGAGTATTGGGAGAAATAGAATTAGTAAGCGATCGCTATTTATTTCCTGTACAATTAATGCAGAGCGATCGTTATGTTAAATCGAGACTCGCTTTAGTCGGTGATGCTGCACATTGTTGTCATCCTGTCGGTGGACAAGGTTTAAACCTCGGTATTCGAGACGCAGCAGCATTAGCACAAGTTTTAACAGAAGCACATCAACAAGGAAAAGATATCGGAACATTAGAAGTTTTACAAAAATATGAGACTTGGCGCAAAACAGAAAATCTCGCTATTCTAGGATTTACGGATCTCCTAGATCGATTATTTTCTAATAATTGGTTGCCTGTTGTGGTGGTGCGTCGGTTAGGATTGTGGATGATGCGAAATATTCCACCCCTAAAACGGTTTTCATTGCAGTTAATGACGGGATTATTAGGAAAAACGCCCCAACTCGCACAATAAAAAAAAGATTGTGACATTACTTGAAGCTACGGTACACACTTCGTTACTCGCTTATTTGCGGGAACAAAATCCCTCAAATTGGCAACATCATCTAACGATGGCGCGAATCATTGCCCGTACCCTGCGTTTACAACGTTCTGCGGTGATCCAAACGGGAAATACAATCGCACGTTATAGTATTAGTTATCTGACTCCTGCACTTTTAGCCGATTCACCGATTATATTAGTTGTACCAAAAGAAGAACAAGAACGATTACTTAGTGTCGAAATTCCACAACTTCAAGAATGGTTACAAACGGATAAGAAAATTATAAGCAATAATCGCTGGCCTGAATCTAAATCATTTCGTGGTTTATTACTAACAACACCTGAAGACTGGTTAAATGATCGAATTAATCATCTGGGGCATTTTCCCTATGATATACCTACACTAATCGATCAAAGCGATCGTTTAGCCGAATGGACAACCCAACAATTAACAATAACTATTTCGCCCTCTGACTGGCAAACCTTACCCGCAGCAGCACAATCGATATATACTCAGTTAAATAAACTTATTCTGTCTCATCCCAAAAATCCCTATGAATGTTTTTTAGTGGATGAAACTGAAATAGCCATTTTAGAGAAGCTTCAATCTATACTCACTGATCTAGATTCTAAATCACCATTTCATCAGTATCTAGAACGCATACAAGATGAAAATAAAATTATGTGGGTATCAGTAAACCGAGAAGCAAAAGAGTTTACTTTAAATATAAGTCCTGTAGAAATAGCCAGCATCTTACAACCTATTTGGGAGAAGCAACCCGTTGTATTGATGGGAGGTTTTTTAGATAGTGAGAAAACAGCGACTATCTATCGTCAACAACTCGGTTTACCAGATGTATTATCTCTAAAATTTTCTGCAAATCAAAAAAGCGAATACATACAATTGTATATACCTGACGGTTTACCTTTACCGAATACACCGCAATTTCAAGGTATTTTATTCCAACAAATTCAAACTTTAGTTAGTCTGAGTCAAAATCGCAATGAACCGATTATTATTATTATCGAAGATGTTCCCCTAAAAGCCCAACTAGCATCTATTCTAGCGGCTGAATTTGGTTCTAGAGTTATTGTCGAAAAAAACGAAATCGCGCCTAATGGAATTTTAGTCTGTGGTTGGCAGTTTTGGCATACTTATCAAGCAAATTTTCCCATACCCCAACTGCTAATTATTGCCACATTGCCCATACCGTCGCCAGAAAATCCCCTTGTTGCTGGTAGAATTGCTTATTATAAAAATCATCGTCAAGATTGGTTTAGATTGTATTTATTACCCACTGCTTTACGAGAAATTCAACGCGCTGTTATGCCGATACGTGAGTCACAAGGGTTAGTCGCTTTATTCGATAATCGTGTGAGTTCTCGGAGTTATGGTACAAAAATACTAGATGCTTTAGAACCTTATGCAAGAATAAAT
This sequence comes from Aphanothece hegewaldii CCALA 016, assembly GCF_003007785.1. Lineage (GTDB taxonomy): Bacteria > Cyanobacteriota > Cyanobacteriia > Cyanobacteriales > Microcystaceae > Chroococcus > Chroococcus hegewaldii. The sequence continues at coordinate 170,709 of NZ_PXOH01000006.1, forward strand.
TACATTGATTCTATTTTTTGGCTCTAATTATTCATGTACAAAATTAAAACATAAATAACTAATTTTATAAAAAAATCTTACATTTAACTATTTATTTATAGAATACGCCTATATCATCAAAAAAACCTTATAATACCAGCAATACAACGACTTCTTAACTAGGAGTAAATCACACGCTTCTTGATTGTTTGAAATCTGTCTGAAGGGAGATCAAGACATCTACCGTTAGGTATAAAATTAACATAAGATCTGTGGTGTGTTACAAACTCTGCTGAGGTCTGTGGCATATCTAGCGGAGAGCCAAAGATGATTAATCGCAAAACATCACACAAAAACCGCAGAAAAAACACTGGGAGTATCAGACTGCTTCCTTATGGTGTGGCATTTTTGAGCGTGACACTGGCACTGGGACTAACCCAATTGCTTTTACCGTGGATCTATCCTACAACAACGCCCATATTTTTTGTGGCCGTGATGGTGAGTGCTTGGTATGGCGGTTGGAATGCGGGGTTATTAGCTACAATTTTATCGACGCTGGCTATAAATTACTTTTTTATCGAGCCGATTAATTCTTTTGAGATTGCTAATATTGGTACAATAGCTAGGCTCAGTGCGTTTTTAATTGCAGCAGGTTTGATCAGTTCCCTAAATCAATCGCGGAGCAATGCTTTAAAAAAAAGTCAGGAAGCCCTAGAGACGTTACAGGAGACAATAGAGCGAGAACAAGAGGCGAAAGAACAGCTAGAAAAAGTGCTATCTATTACCAACGATGGGGTTTATGTCCTCGATCGCAATTGGCAGTTTACATATGTTAACGAGCGCTACTGTGAGATGATTGACATGGAGCGATCAGAGCTTTTGGGTCAGAACATTTGGGAATTATTTCCGGCTGCCGTTGGTACTGAGGCTGATCTAAAATTTCGCCTAGCCATCCGTGAACAAACACCGATCCAGTTTGATTATCTTTACGCTCCTTGGAATTGTTGGCATGACCATCGCATTTACCCTTCACCCAGTGGGCTAACTGTTTTTCTAGCTGACATCAGCGAACGCAAACAAGCAGAACTGATGCTAGTCGAACAGAAACAACTACTAGAAATGATCGCATCGGGGCGACCGCTAGATGACTGTCTTTCGGCTTTGTGTGACTCAGTATCTAAACTCAATCCAGGGACACGCGCTTGCTTTTTACTAACAGATGCTCAATGCAAGACTTTTCCGCGTTCAATAACCCCAGACTTACCCGCGTCCTTTGGTGAAGGTCTTAAGGATGCTCCGATTAATGATTTGTGTATTGGAACCTGTGGCGAGGCTGTGTATCGCGGTCAACCCATTAGCTGTACCGATATTGCGAACGACCCTCGCTGGTCGCTTGAATGGCGAGATTTATGTTTAGCTCATGGTATTTTAGCTTGTCATTCTAAACCCGTGATCGGAATCGATCAGCGACCCAAAGGGTCGCTGATGCTCTGCTTTGATGAAGCGCGAATGCCGACGGAATGGGAATATGAATTGGCTGAGTTTGGCTCTCAGGTGGCAAGCATTGCCTTTGAACGCGATCGCTCACTCCATGCCCTACGAGAGAGTGAGGAACAGTTCCGAGTTTTGGCTAATTGTGCGCCATCTTTGATCTGGGTTAACGGTATTGATGGTGGCTGTGAGTTTGTCAACCAAGCGTATCTAGATTTCTTTGGGAAAGCCTTAGAAGAGGTGCAGGGCTTTGGATGGCGACCCTATCTTCATCCTGATGACGAGGCGCGGTATGTTTCTGCCTATCTAGAAGCATTCCAAGAGCGCAAACCTTTTCGGGCGCAAGTTCGAGCCATGCAAGCCGATGGACAGTACCGATGGATCGACTCCTATGGGTTGCCTCGGTTCAGCGTTTCTGGAAACTTTCTTGGTTATGTGGGAATAAGTCCCGATATCACCGAACTTAAAGAAGCTGAAACCGCTTTAGTGAAAAGTCAGCAGAGATTACAATCGATCATTGATGCGATTCCCCATGCAGTTTGGGTACTGGGAGCCGATGGCCAATTCCATTCTAGCAATCAACAATGGCTAAATTATTACGGTATTTCCTTTGCCGAAGCAACAACCACCGCATGGAGTCAGGTTCATCCTGATGATCTTGAGACCGTTCAGCAACAATGGAAAAGGGCAATGGAAACTAGAACACCTTACGAAGCCGAATTTCGCTGGCGTTTTGCGGATGGTTCTCAACGCTGGTATCTTTGCCGTGCCGAGCCAATTTTGGATGAGTCAGGTCAAGTTGTAGAATGGCTAGGTACAAATACTGATATTACAAATATTAAACAAATAGAAGCTGACTTACAAAAAAGCCAGCGTTTTACTCAACAAGTGGCAGAAACCTTACCGGGTTTGCTATACGTTTACGATCTGAGCGAACAACGCAACGTATATATCAATCGTCAGTCACTAGAGCTACTAGGTTATACACCAGAACAAATCCACGCAATGGGATCAGAGATTACACCCCAGATGGTACATCCAGAGGATCTGCCACGAGCAATTGCATATCAAGCCGCGTTGAGTAAGGCTTCAGAGGGTGCAGTACTAGAACTAGAATATCGGGTACAACATACAAATGGTGAATGGCTCTGGTTACTATCCCGTAGTACCGTTTTTAGCAGAACACCAGAAGGAAAAGTACAGCAAATCTTAGGAGTGGCGATCAATATTACCGAACGCAAACAAATCGAAGCCGCTTTACAACAGAGTAACGATCGCTTTTATGCCGCCATGCGTGCAGTTGAAGGTATTGTCTTTGAATGGAACATACAAACCCAAAATGTTTATCGCTCAGAGCGGTTGTTTGAGCTTATCGGAGTTCATGCCGAAGATGCGCCACCGACCCAAGAATGGTGGGCTGATCGGGTGCATCCCGATGACCTGAAACGGATTGAGGCTGCCTTTCCAACGGTTATAGCAAATAGCGATCGCTATGAAGGCGAGTATCGTGTACGCCATGAAGCGGGTTACTGGGTGGATGTGTGGGAAAGAGGTTATTTACAGCGCAATTTACAAGGAGAACTGATCGGGGTTGTTGGTTTTACAACCGATATTAGTGAACGCAAACGAGCCGAGGAAGCCTTACGCGAAAGTGAGGAACGGTTCCGCAATTTAGCCGATAATATGTCTCAGTTAGCATGGATGACCGATGCCACTGGCTGGATTTTCTGGTATAATAAGCGCTGGTTTGAATACACAGGAACAACCCTAGAAGAAATGCAGGGTTGGGGATGGCAAAAAGTACATCATCCTGATCATGTTGAGCGCGTCGTTGCACATTTCCGCCACTCCATAGAAACAGGTGAAAGCTGGGAGGATACTTTCCCGCTTCGCAGTCCAGATGGAACTTATCGCTGGTTTCTCTCTCGCGCCCTCCCAATTAAAGATAATGAAGGAAATATTATACGCTGGTTCGGCACAAATACCGATATCACCGAGCGCCGAGAAATACAACTCCAGCTACAGGAACAAGCGCAACTCTTAGCAAAACGTAATCAAGAACTGGATCAATTTGTTTATGTCGTCTCCCACGATCTCAAAGCACCCTTACGAGCGATCGCTAATCTCTCCCAGTGGCTTGAAGACGATCTTAAAGAGCAACTGAAGGAAGAAAATCAACATCAGTTGGAGCTTTTGCGTCAGAGGGTATATCGTCTAGAAGCCTTTATTGATGGTCTGTTGGCTTATTCGAGAGTGGGTCGTACTGAGGTCGTTGAAGAAAAATTCAATGTCGGTGAATTGCTTTTAGAGATTCTCGATTCTCTGGCACCGCCCGTTAATTTTACCATTAAAGTTAAGCCACCGATGCCGCTTATTGTTGCTAAACGGTTGCTCTTAACTCAAGTTTTTTCTAATCTCATTAGCAACGCCATCAAACATCATCATCGCCCTGATGGACAAATTATCGTTTCTGCTACCGAAAAAGGAGACGGTTACGAATTTATCATATCTGATGATGGCCCTGGTATTGCCCCTGAACATCATGAAAAAATCTTTGGCATTTTTCAAACTCTTAAAGCCAAAGACACAAAAGATAGTACCGGAATTGGCTTATCAATTGTCAAAAAAATTCTGGAAACTGAAGGCGGCGCGATCGTTTTAGAGTCAGAATTAGGAATGGGAACTACTTTCCGTTTTACTTGGCCTAAGCAACCCCAAACCCTCAAAGACGATACGGCTAACCTCGTTCAGATTTAGAATCTTTAAAGAGGCTCAAATTATTTCTATCCTCAGATGGTGATGAGAGAGATTAATCTTTTGCTAGATTAAGACTGTAGCAATAGGGATTACTGTTATGCCTTGGTCTTACACCGATTATCCGATCTCACTCAAGAATCTGACACCCGAAGTACGAGACAAAGCGATCGATATTGCTAATGCCCTGTTAGAAGAGGGTTATGACGAAGGGCGTTCTATTGCGATCGCCACCGCACAAGCCGAAGAATGGGCCGAACGTCGCGGCAAACCCATTAAAAATCTACATAGTACATAATGAGTATAGCTGTAGGGGTTTGGTCACCAAACCCAACTTATGAGCATTTGGTTTGTAAACCCAACTAAGGAAAAACCATCAAACGCATCGGATGTAGTTGAATTTGCCAAGGAAACGGACGAGCTTTTAACTTAAACCATTTTTCCTGAAAAACTTCGGCTTGGATATGATAATCTTGCAAGCTAGTCGGAGCCGAATTGAGCTTAAGATAAAGAGTAACGCGGTGTTGTGTCTCACTTGTTGCGGCTAACCAACAAGGGAAAATATTTTGCGGCGTTGTGGTTTCTTCCACGTCAGGAAAAATAAACTGATGAGCGCGAATTCCTACGCACCCTAAGTATTTTGGAATGGGTTCAATAGTTTCTAATGTACATTCCCAGTCGGTGGCTATGAGTTGCCCAGAATTTTGAATCACCGCATTTGAGAAGTTTTTACATCCCGTAACTTGTGCCGCCCTTGCACTTTGTGGATGCTCAAAAATCTCTTGTTTTGTGCCTTTAGAGATGATTTTTCCTTGATCGATGACTAACAAATCAGAACAAACTCGATATGCTTCTTCAAGGTTATGGGTGACAAAGAGAGTAACGCCAGAATATTCGCTGAGACTGACTCGTAGGAGTTTTTCGAGTTGATCGCGTAAATAGGTATCTAAAGCGGAGAAAGGTTCATCTAATAATAGAATATCAGGACGACTGGCTAAAGCGCGGGCAAGGGCGACACGTTGCTGTTGTCCCCCAGAAAGTTCGTGAGGATAGCGATCGCTCATTCCCGTTAATTGTATCGCAACTAAACGTGATTCGACTTCCTGCTTTATCTCAAGAGAAGAAAGTTTTTTTGGTAAACCAAAGGCAATATTTTCAGCAACCGTTAGATGAGGAAAAAGAGCATAATTTTGGAACAAAAAACCGACACGACGTTCTCGCACCGATAAATTAATCTTACGATCACTGTCAAATAACGTTTTATTATTAAGGATAATCCGTCCGCGATCGGGTTTTGAGAGTCCAGCAATACAGCGTAAAGTCATGCTTTTCCCCGATCCTGATGCTCCCAGTAATCCTAATGGCTGATTATTGACATTAAAAGCCATATCTAGAGCAAAATAGGATAATTGCTTGTGAATATCGACGATTAATTCTGGCTCAAAATTTGATGGAGAGATGGGCAGAAAATTAGGGATAGATGGGTTAGAGGGTTTGGAAACCAAATTCCTACAGCGTTTACGTTTTTTCCTTGTCCATCCATCATCAGAATAATACTCGACAGCCATCATAACACTTAAAGATATTCCCAAAATCAGCAAAACCCACACTAAAGCTTGATCCATTTCCCCACCTTCAGCAGCAAAAAAAATCGCAATAGGGATAGTTTGGGTTTTACCCGGAATACTCCCCGCTAACATCAAAGTTGCACCAAATTCTCCTAAAGAGCGGGCAAAAGAAAGCAAAACGCCCGAAATAATGCCAGGTTTAGCCAAGGGTAAAATAATTTGCCAGAATACTCGCCATTCCGACGCGCCTAATGTTCTCCCACAAGCAATCAAATTAGGATCAATTTGTTTAAATGCTCCTAATGCTGTTTTATACATCAACGGAAAAGCAACAACTGTAGCCGCGATCACCGTAGCATACCATGTGAATATAATATCAATATTCAACTGTTCTAAGAGTTTTCCAAAAATTCCATTTTTACCCAATAAAAGTAGTAATAAAAAACCGACAACCGTCGGCGGTAATACTAAAGGTGAGGTTAATATTCCATCAACTAAGCCCTTACCAATTCCTCGATAATCCAACATCCAACGAGCGGCTATTACTCCTAAAAAGAAAGTAATTATAGTAGCAACGGATGCAGTTTTAAGAGAAATCCATACTGGCGTTAAATCTAAATTCATATGGGAGTGAAGCCGTATTTTCTAAAGATATTTTTAGCTCTATTACTAGATAAAAATTCTACATAATCTTTAGCATCATTGATATTTTTACTATCTTTAATAACCGCAACAGGATAGATAATCTGTGAGTGGGATTTTTCGGACGCGGTTGCTACAATTTTGACATCATCTGAAGTTTTAGCATCAGTTAAATAAACAAATCCTGCATCAACATTTCCTGTCGCCACATAACTTAGAACTTGACGCACATCTTTAGCATAAATTACTTTATTTGTAACTTTATTTAATAAACCTAGAGACGTGAGAACTTCTTGAGCATATTGTCCAGCAGGAACACTTTTAGGCTCACCCATCGCTATTTTTTTAGTTTTATCAGTAGCTAAATCTTGAAAACTTTTAATGGTTGTATTAGATTTCGGGACGATTAAAACCATTTGATTTTTAAGTAAATTTTTCCGAGTTCCATCAAGTAATAATTTTTTATCTTGTAATGCGTCCATTTGTTTTTTAGCAGCAGAAATAAAAACATCGACGGGCGCTCCTTGTTCGATTTGTTGCTGAAGTGAACCCGAAGAACCAAAGTTATAGATTAAGCTTATCTTTCCTTTTTCTTTTGTATAAATTGGTTTGATTTCTTCAAGTGCATCTTTGAGACTTGCGGCGGCTGAAACAAGGATTTCATTTGGCGCACTATAAATTATAGAAGGTGTTAAAAGATAACTGCTAATAATTAAACAAAAAGGAAGCAGAAAAAAACACAGAAAACGAATCAATCTATAATTAAACATTAATAAATCCTTTTGATGTTGTTTTAATGTAGGGGTTTGGTCTCCAAACCCAACTCAATATAATATAATCCAAAATTTACCAAAAATAATTTTTTTTAAATGTTAAATTTATTCTGGTATTTGACACATTAATCATTAAAAAGGTTTGGAAACCAAACCCCTACTTGATTATCATCAAAAATATTTGCTATTTTGTTACATTCAATACAGACCAAATCATCTAAACTCTTTTTCCCATTCTTCATCCCAAGGATTACCGCCAATTTCTAAACCACATAAATCAGTTTTTGCATTAATAATTATTTTTCCTGTGTTATCAATTAATTCTAGAATAAGTTTACCTTTTGTGGTATCTCGACAGCCAAATTGTAAACCATTTTCAGTGGGAATTCTTAGCCAAGTTCCTGTTTCTTGAGTGGTTCCCAATAGTTTAACAGTATAATACTCATTTCGTGCTTGCATTTCCCATTGTCCCCAAGGTTGTACTCGCCAACTAAACTGAGAATCAAACACCCCAAAAGCATAGAATTGAGCTTGATAATGAATCCCAATTAAACCGACTAATTCAGTCCACCATAATACTTTTCTGTTAGTCCCAACAGCCGTTAAAGTTAAATCAGATTGCTCACTAAAACTATTACAATTAATCCAAAACCATTTTTCAGGAAAAGAATGACCCCAATTTTTTTCAGCATAAAAAGGAGCATCTAAAAACTCATAACGTTGATTGTTCCATTCTATCCAACCATAAGCTAATCCATGTGCGGTTAAAACTTGCCATCCTGGATCTGCTATAGGTAAATAAGATAACCATCCCGCAGTCGCTTTTTGCGGTAAATTGGGATTACCCCAGCCATAAATCGGTTTAACTTCATAATACCAGCGACAATCTTTTCCTGTGCCTAGATCTCGTATATAACCTTGATGTAGAGTGGATGTAGCCTGATAACCTTCTTGGATATCTCGTGCAAAGATGGGAGGTTGTAACAGTTGTGGACGTATTTTTAAATCCGTTTTGCGCCAGTGGGCTAATTCTAATCTTAATCCAGATGCCCAAAATTGATTTACCTTTGGCATACTTCGACAGATATACTGTTCATTAATGCCTAAAATTTGGACAGCCCCACCACTGATAGACTCACCTCCAATTGGATCTTCAATAGAATACATAAAAGCAAAAGATTGTTTTTCTATCGGTAAGGTAACTCGAAAATACCAACCCTCAAAGAAACGGGGATCTTTATTATTCCAATGATAACCAGCGTGAGGGGTAATTGTGCGATCGTTCATATATGACTTAAGACTCAGGACTGTAACAAATTTTTTCACTAAGATAATAATGATAAATATCTAATCAAAGACCGCGCAACCCAACTATGGCAGATCCAAACCCAACGAATCAACAAAATCTTGATGCAGTGATCAAAGATATCGAAAAGCTTATCTTAAATTTACAGCAAGCCAGTGAATCAGTTATACCAAGAGTACACGATTTTGTTGAGAAAGGAACTGAAAGAGTTGGTCAAATTGTAACACCAGTTGTTTCTCATCCTTGGGTTAAATATGCGACTAAAGTACCTGTAATTAAATGGTTAATGGCCATTTTGGGACAAGTTGATATACAAAAAGTTAAGCAAGATGTTCAAAAACTACAACAAGAATATCCGTTAGAAAAACCCGATCAATTAGCCCAACGTATTATTAAAACAACCGTTTTGCAGGCGAGTGGCGTAGGTCTCATTACTAATTTTATACCTCCTTTAGCCCTAGCTTTATTACCACTTGATTTAGCCGCAGTAACCGTATTACAAGCGGAAATGATCTATCGTATTGCTGCTGTTTATGGGTTTTCCATTGAAGATCCCACAAGACGCGGTGAAATTTTAGCGATTTGGTGGCTATCGACAAATAGTTCTGGTTTTGTTAAAGCCGGATTTAGTATTTTTGAAATTATTCCCGTTGTGGGTACTTTTGTCGGTGTTGCTAGTAATGCTGCTTTGTTAACCTTGGTGGGAAATGTTGCGGGTAAATACTATGAAGAAAAGTTAAAACATTTAAAAAATGATATTTCAATAAGTTAATTAATATTGTAGGGGCTTGGGATCAGATATTTATTCTGGCTGTAGCGGCCAAGTAAAGCGGAAAGTTGCTCCCTGAGCTAACTGTGATTCTAAAACAATTAAACCGCCTTCGGTTTCAATAATTTTCTTAACAATTGATAAACCGATTCCAGTGCTTTCGGGTACTTCTTGTCCTCTAAGGGTTTGGAAAATATCAAAAACTCGCTGATGATTTTCAGGAGCAATACCAGGGCCATTATCGGAAATCGAAAACTCGTAATATTTTCCTTTTTGAGTTGCTTTAATTTCGATTAGTCCATCTGAGCGATCGTTGTGTTTGATAGCATTACTAATCAGATTAGAAAACACCTGAGATAGCAGCAATCTTTTAGTAAAAAGGGTTGGCATCTCTGGCTCTATAGAGATAGTAAAGGTCGATGGATGGGTGATAGAATCAATAATCTCGGCGATCAATTCGGATACTTTTACTCTTTCTGTAGCGACTTCGGTACGACCGATGCGAGAATAGGCAAGCAATCCATTAATTAGGGCTTCCATGCGAGTAACTCGACTCTGCATAAGCTGTATTTGACGCAGGTTTTCTTTATCTAGTTGCCCTTCTAAATCATCAGCAATCCATTGTGAAAGGTTAGAAATCCCTCGTAAAGGGGCTTTGAGATCGTGAGAGACAGTATAAACAAAGCGATCTAACTCTTGATTTCGTTCGATTAATTTAGCGGTGGTTTCCTCTAAAGTTGCGTTCAATTGTAATAGTTTAGCAGCTTGTTGCTGTAACTGAAGTTCGGCTTGTTTGCGCTGGCTAATATCGACGACAAAGCTAACTCCTCGACTTTGCGAATTCTTAAACATTACGCCGCCTAGCAGAATAGGAACGCGCTTTCCATCTTTACGGATATATTCTTTCTCTAAAGCCTCAGAATACTGCTGCTGCCGCATTATATTTAAAGAAGTTTCACTTCTGTCTATTTGTTCGGGTGGTGTCATAGCTCTCCAGTTCACGCGTCCTGCTTGCAAATCTTCACGGCTGTAGCCCACCATATTAAGAAACGCATCATTAGCATCGAGAACCGTGCCGTCTGTATCCCAGAACATGACTCCAAGCAAGTTCAGTTCGACAAGTTGCTTAAGATGAGCTTCGCTTTTTAGCAAGGCTTCTTCGGCTTGTTTGCGTTCAGTTAAATCTAGAATAAACGCTACCGATTCGATTCTTGCCTCTCCAACTAAACTATAGCCCACAAGCACTGGAACTCGGCTACCATCCTTGCGGATATATTCCTTTTCATAGGGAATACAAGCCCCTCTAGCTCTTGCCTCTGCAATGCCCAACTCATCTAGGTGTAAAAACTCTGGTGGTGTGATATCGATCCAGCGAAGTTTTCCTGCTTCGAGATCCTCCCGTGTATAGCCGACAATCCTCAATAGTTCGTCATTAGCTTCCGCAATGTTCCCGTAGATGTCACCGTAGAGAATACCAACGACACTAGCCTCAACAAACCCTCTTAGTTTTGCTTCATTGGCTGCGATGATGGCTTCTGAGCGTTTGCGATCGCTGATGTCTTGAATTAACCAACGAAAGCCAACAATCTGCCCTTGAGCGTTGCGGATGACAGTTCCCGTAATTGCAACTACAATTTGATGTCCCGTTTGATTTTTGATGCTCAGTTCATCAGTTTGTAGCTTTTGTACCTGAGTTTGCTCAGATAATTCGTAAATTAAATTTCTAAAAGCTTGACTATCCGAGTCAAAAATGTAGTTTGTTAATGGTGTGTTGATCAAAAAGCGTTGCTCAATCCCAACTAAATCGGCGATCGCTCGGTTAGCTTCTTGAATAATTCCTTTGGCATCAGTCACTACATAACCATCGGGTGCAAAATTAAACAAATCTTGGTAACGGTATCCTTCTGCTTCTGCGCGATCACGAGCAATTTCTAATTCTTCATACTGTTGACGTAATTCTTCTTCGGTAATCTGAAGTTCCTCTAAAGTGGTTTGCAAGTTTTGATTACTTTGACGCAGGGCTATTTCTGCTTGTTTACGATCGCTGGTATCAAAGAAAATGCCAATGAACCGTACAGCTTTTCCCGTCTCATCATAGAGAAACCGCCCAAATTCACTCAACCACCGAATTTCTCCGTTATCAGCGCGAATAATTCGATATTCTGTACTGTAGAGCGATCGCGTCTGTTCTGCCTGTTTAATTGCCTGTAGCACAGTTTCTAAGTCATCTGGATGAACTCTGCTGCGCCACATCTCATAAGTAGCTTCACCGCTCGATACGGGTTCATAGCCAAACAAGGTAAAATGGTTGTGTGACCAGATAGCTTGTTCTGTTTGTAGATTGATATCCCAAGTCGCCATCCCTGCATTGTTGATAGCCAAACTGATGCGTTCTTGACTATCACGCAAAGCAAGGCTTACTTGTTTGCGATCGGTGATGTCAATGGCAGCCCCATAAATTACTTGTTCTTCTGGATAAGGCTGGGCGTTCCAGAGTAACCAGCGATATGAGCCGTCTTTGTGGCGATAACGGTTTTCAAATGCAAATGTTTCATTACCAGAGAAAAGATTGTCGGCTTCTTCTAGAGATGGGTTGATGTCATCTGGGTGAACAAAATCAGTCCAAGGACGAGATAACATTTCGTCTACCGTCCAGCCGAGGAAGCGTTCAAAAGACGGGCTAACCCATTGAAAATAGCCGTTATTACCCGTGATCACTTGCAAATCTGAGCCAACGGCGAGAAATCTCTCTCGTTCCTGCTCAAATGTGATGGTACAGAATACGCCACCCACTCGCTCATCATCGTCTATTAAAGGACTATAAAAAAAAGTCAGGTCAGCTTCTTCTAAATGAATATTTTGCGATGATTTGCCTTCATTGAACACGGTTTCTGCTTGCTGTCCAATAATACCCCAATCATCCGCCCACACAACAAAGGCAGATTGACCCAAAGCTTGAGGATGACGTTGACCTAAAATAGTGGAGTAAGCATCGTTGTAAAAATGAGTCATTGACTTTCCCCACCAGACACCCATCGGATAAGGGGAACCTAACATGATGCGGATCGCGGTTTTCAGACTTTGTGACCATGTTTCAAGCTGCCCCACTGGTGTAGCCGACCAATCCTGCGATCGCATCAATTTGGCCATCTTGCTATCGCCAATAAAGATGATTTCAGCGATACTGGAATTCATCTCATAGGTCACAATTATAGCTCCCAAATCAAGACTCTAATCATCCATCAATCGAAAACTTTCGTTTATTTAACAATATCCATTTTAAATTGATTTACCTTGAAACATTCGTTCTGTCAATGTTTTTACGACAATATACAAAATTGGCACAATAAATAAACTCAAAAATGTCGCAATGAGCATACCTCCAAAAACGGCCGTACCCAAGGTTTGACGACTTCCTGCACCTGCACCAGTAGCAATGACTAAGGGAAAAATCCCGATTAAAGTCGATAAAGCAGTCATTAAAATGGGTCGTAAACGCTCTTGTGCTGCTTCTAATGCGGCTTTAGCAATGGGTAATCCTTCGTTTCGTAATTGATTGGCAAATTCTACGATTAAAATTGAGTTTTTACTAGCCATTCCTATTAGCATAACTAATCCAATTTGGCAATAGACATCATTGGCAAATCCTCTTAAAGATTGCGCTACTAAGGCTCCCATAATTGCCAGAGGAACCGCTAGCATGATAATAAATGGATCGATATAGTTTTCGTACTGGGCTGCTAAAACCAAAAAGACGAATACTAAGCCTAAACTGAAAATAATCGGGGCTAATCCTGCTGATTCTAACTCTTCTCGCGTTGTTCCAGACCATTCATAACCAAAACCGGGCGGTAAGATTTCCTGTGCTAATTGTTCCATACTTTGAATCGCTTGCCCAGAACTAGAACCTTGTGCAGCACTCCCGTTAATTTCTATGGCACGGAATAGGTTAAAGTGAGTAATATTCTGTGCGCCAGTTGTGGGAGTAAGGGTTACTAGATTGGATAACGGGATCATTTGATCTGTGGCTGATCGCACATACAATTTAGTAATATCTTCGGGTTTAGAACGATATTTTTGATCAGCCTGTACATACACTCGATAGGTTCTTTGTTGTAGGGTAAAGTCATTAACATAAGATGCACCTAACGCCGTTTGTAGGGTATTAAAAACCTCATCTACAGAAACTTGTAAGGCTTTGGCTTTATTGCGGTTGACATCAATTAGATATTGTGGACTATTAGCCGTAAATGTGCTGAAAACCTGTTGTAAACCTGGGGTTTGATTCGCTTTACCCAAAAGTTGCCCCATCGATTGTACCAAAGAATTAAGATCCCCATTAGCTCGACGATCTTGCAATTGAAAGACAAATCCGCCAAAATTACCTAAACCTTGTATTGCGGGTGGGTTAATGGGAAAAATTCGGGCTTCAGGAATACCCATAAATTTACCGAAAAGTTGCCCGATAATTGCTTGTGCGGTTTGTTGTGGTTGTCGGCGTTCTTTAAAAGGTTGAAGTGTGGAAAAAATAACGCCTTGGTTTGGAGTATTTCCACCAAAAGCAAAACCACCCACCGCGAAAACCCCTTTAATTTCGGGTACACTCAATAATTCTTTTTCGACTTTTTCCATCACTCGGCTTGTATATTGCAAAGATACGCCTTCAGGTGCTTGAATGATGGTGATAAAATAACCTTGATCTTCTTCGGGTAAAAAAGCGGTTGGTACTTTTAGATATAACCAAGCTGTAAAACCTAGTAAAAGAACGAATAAGCCGATAATAATGGATTTAAAACGAGATAAAGAAAAAAGCGATCGCTGATATTTCCTTCTCGTAAATTCTAACCCATCATTAAACTTGCCTAACGGGACTGCCATCCATCTAGGTAATTGTTGCCCTTGACGTAAGAGTAAGGCACACAGAGAAGGAGTGAGAGTTAAGGCGAGAAATGTCGAAATTAGAATCGAAAAAGCGATAGTTAAGGCAAACTGTCGATATAATGCCCCTGTTGTTCCTGGAAAAAAAGCAACGGGTACAAACACCGCCATCAACACTAAAGAAGTTGCAATAACCGCACTCGACAACTCACTCATCGCCCGACTTGCTGCTTCAGAAGGGTTCATGCCTTGTTCTTGAATATAGCGGCTAATTTGTTCTACAACAATAATCGCATCATCGACTACCATCCCCGAAGCAAGGGTTAAACCAAACAAGGTTAAGCTATTAATCGAAAAATTGAGGGCTTTAACAAAGGCAAAAGTTCCAATTAGGGCTAAAGGTATGGTTAAAGAAGGAATTAAAGTAGTACGCCAGTCCTGCAAAAAGATTAAAATGACTAAGACGACTAAACCCACCGCCATCAACAGAGTATTTAATACTTCAGCCATTGATTCTTCGACAAATTCCGTCGTATCAAACGCCACCTCATAGCGAATATTTGGAGGAAAGCCATTTTTAAGCTTTTTCATCTCATTTTTGACTTTATGAGCCACATCTAAGGCATTTGACCCCGGAAGCTGATAAATACCTAATCCGACGGCTTCTTTAGCCTGATATCGCAAGAATGAACCGTAATCCTGCGCCCCTAATTCCGCCCGTCCCACATCTCTAAACCGAACTAATGCACCATTTTCATCGGTTTTCAGCAATAAATTCTCAAATTCGCTCGGATCAGTTAATTGGCTCACTGCACGTAAGTCAAACTGATATTCTTGCCCAATGGGTGCGGGTTCTGCCCCTAATTTACCTGCCCCTACTTGTATATTTTGTTCCGAAAGCGCGTCAATAACATCCTGTGTAGTTAAATTGCGACTGGCTAAACGGTTGGGATCTAACCACAAGCGCATCGCGTAACGTCTTTCCCCAAAAATACGGACATTTCCAACCCCTTCGACTCTTTTTAGCGCGTCTACTAAATATCGATCCGCGTAATTACTGAGAAAGATATTGTCATATTCATTGTTATCACTGAATAAACCAATCCCCAATAAGATGTTATTCGATTCCTTACTGACTTGTACCCCGCTACGCTGTACAGTATCAGGTAATTGAGGTTCAACGATCGCTACTTGATTTTGAACATCAACTGCGGCTAAATCCTTGTTACGGGTGGAATCAAAGGTAACGGTGATACTACTGGTACCACTATTACTACTACTAGAACTAATATACTTAAGACCCTCTACGCCGTTGATTTGTCGTTCGACGATACTGGTAACAGCATTTTCTACAACTTCGGCACTCGCACCATCATAATTTGCTGTGACCTGAATTTGAGTAGGACTAATATCGGGAAATCGTTCAATGGGGAGCAAGAAAATACTAATTGACCCCACCAGTAAAATAATGATGGCGCAGACTGAGGAAAAAACGGGGCGTTTAATAAAAAAATCAACAAACATAATTTAGACTCTATTGCGGCATGGGTTGAATGGGTACGCCATCAGCGACATTAAGTAAACCTGCTGTGATGATTGTTTCTCCAGCTTTTAAGCCTTCTAAAACTTGATAATTATTCCCTTGTAAACTGCCAAGCTTGACAGAACGTTGTTTTGCGATCGTTTGTTCGGGTTTTCCTTCGGTTGCGGGTACTTTTTGAGCCACATAAACAAAGGTTTGTCCCCCTAAACGTGATATTGCTGCCGTTGGAACTAAAATTCCTGTTTTGCGATCCCAAATCACATTCGCTTCAATAAACTGACGGTTCAATAATGAGCCATTAAGATTCGAGATATCGGCTTTGGCTAAAATTAATTGTGAACTGGAATTAACATCGGGTGAGATAAAATTAATCTTCCCTGTAGCTGCAACTTTACCTTGAGGGTCTAGAATTTCTACAGGTAAACCAAGTCGCAGTCTAGGTGCTTGTTCTAAAGGAATTGAAAGATTGATCTCTAAATCATCATTAGTGGTTACCGTAGTTAGTTCATTAGTATCATCTACATAATCGCCGATTTTGGTGGGAATATCGCCGACTGTTCCTGAAATTGGAGCAACAACCCGTGTTTTATTCACATTAACTTGTGATAGTCGAACTTGTGCGGTGGCTTCTGCTACATCGGCTCGTCCTTGGGCTATTTCTTCAACACGAGAACCACTTTCAATTCGTCTCAGGTTTTGGGCTTCTCGTTCCACACCAGCAGCTAATTCATTAATATCCGACTGTCTTCCTTTAGATAGTTCACTAATTCGGCGTTTTGCTTGGTTCACGGCGGCGTTAGCATTACGCTGTATGGTGAGGTATTCTTGATACTGATCCTCGGAGATTGCGCCTTCTTGGCTTAATGTACTGTAACGCTTGACTCTTTGGTTGGCTAAATCTGCACTCGCTTGGGCGGAGGCGAGTTGAGCTTGAGCTTGAGCAATTTCTTCAGAAGGTGCGCCCGACTTGGCATTAATTAAACGCGCTTGGGCTTCTCTAACTCTAGCTTGTGCTTCTGCGATATCTTCTACTCGGTTCCCTTTTTCGAGTTGTGCGAGTCTGGCTTTAGCATTTTCGAGTTTGGCTTTGTCTGATAAAAGTTGCGCTTCTAAATCTTCGCTATCGAGTCGATAAAGAACTTGTCCCGCTTGTACGCGATCGCCTTCTTTGACTAAAATATTACTAATGCGTCCTGCTACTTCCGATTTAATGGTTACAGCACGATTAGCCTCTAAGGTTCCCAGAACTTCGGATTTGTCTTCTACTGTTCCTGTTTGAACGGTCATCAATTTAACGGGCATAGCTGGCGGTTGACCTGCTAAAGTTTGATCATTACCCGCATTTTGACTCGTTTTCCAGCTATTCCATCCCCAAACACCGCCGATCGCTAATAAGATAATCCCTGCAATCGGTAGCCATTTCTGACTTTTATTAGCTGCTGGGTTTGAGGGTTCTGTCTTAGATGACTCCCACGACTGAGATTGATTTAATGGCTTGGGATCTTGCATATTCCCTCAGTTGACAACGCAGAGTTAGGAATTGTTTTACATTCTAATACATTTAGCAATATAAGTTTTGTAAAAAATTTTGTAATATATTGTCAAATCAATGTTTTTTGTGCTAGGCAATCAAAAACGGTGGAACCTGCCGAAAATTCCTACAACCATCTACCGCTTAATTTGAAATAAATTTAGCATCCCACACTTGATTATTTTTTTTCTTAATTAAGACAATTCTCAATAATGAGATGAAGTTAGTCAACTCAAAATCTTGGCAAAATGTGCTTATAAACCATCTATAGTCTATTTTTTCGGCTTTATAGCCTAATGAATGCTCTCGGTATTAATGATAATATTTATTATTAAATAGCTCGACTCCGCTATACTATTTGATAATTCTGACATCATCGCTTAAAGGTTTAGCCCTAAGACCAGCCGATTTTTGTAGCAATTTGTAACAAAAATAAAAAGATCTATCTTTTTCATGATGAAAATGGAAAGCTAAATATGTTAGTAACTTCTGGGGAAAAAACGTCAATGTCATTACCCGATGTCGTGTGGTTAAATACAAGTACGAGTTTGCAGTGCTTCGCTCAACCGTTGTTAGCTCGTCTGTCCCATCAAGTCACTCTAGCTCAATGGAACTATCAGCAAGATCCAGATAAAGGTTGTTCCTTTGATGAGGCGATTTTTCAACTTCATCAATATATCAGTACATTAAAGCAACCCGTTCATCTAATTGGTCATAGTACCGCAGGATTATTAGGACTTTTTTACACTCGTCGCTATCCTGATAACGTCAAATCTTTAACCTTGTTAGCAGTAGGGAATAATCCGGCTGTAGATTGGCAATCCCATTATTATGCACATCGTCCTTTGATGAACCGTCAAAAGCTCTTAAATGCGATGGTTTATAATTTGTTTGGTTATCAAGATAAACAAACTCTCCAAGATTTAATCACTATTCTAGAGCAAGATTTAGAATCTTCACTATCACCTAACTCTCTCTTTAGACAGATGAACGTCTTACCTGGTGGTGTATCAGTCCCCTTAATGATTTATGGTGGTCAAAATGATCTTATTGTTGAATTAGAAGCTTTACAAGGTTGGCAACCTTGGTTAAAAGCAGAAGATCGTCTATTAACCTGTTCTGAAGGACGACATTTCTTTCACTTTTTCCAAGCTTCACAGGTGGGCGAACAAATCCTTAAATTCTGGAACAATTTTTCTCAACCTAACTTGACAAAAGATCCTAGTTTATGCAATGTTATACCAAAAATATAATATCTCATCAAGATAAATAACCTAACTGACGACGAACTTCAAATAGAGCGATCGCCACACTTACTGATAGATTTAAACTACGGACATTGGGTTGAGCCATTGGGATATAAACCAAGTTATCGCAAGCAGTAAGGATCTCTGGGGGTAAACCCTCCGTTTCACTGCCAAATAATAACCAATCATCATCTTGAAACGGATATTTGATATAAGATTCGGTGCCACGTACACTAAAACCGATCAAACGTCCGCTGTGTCTTTTGTGATGATTTTGGAAATCGGTGACAGTCGGATGAAAGTGTAGGTTAACATATGGCCAATAGTCTAACCCTGCCCGTTTGAGATAGCGATCGCTGATTTCAAATCCTAGGGGGCCAACCAGATGTAATTCTGTCCCCGTAGCGGCGCAAGTTCGAGCGATATTACCCGTATTCGGTGGTATTTGAGGATGAACTAAAACAACACGAGGCATTGACAGTAATCAGTAATCAGTAAACAGTAATCAATCAAAGCTGATCAAAGTTAAGCGACTAATAAAGGTTCACACAATTTATGTTCTAGCTCTAATTCTTCATGATCAAGGGTTTGAATCGCTTGTATCATAATTGAACGAACATCTAAACCTTTTTCGTAGTCTTTTAACCATTGTTGTGCCGAATTTCCCTCTCTAAGAATCTTTTTCACTGGAGAGAGAAAACAGCTAAAACCTTTCTCTTTAGCAATGGGTAGCACTTCCTCATAAAGTTCTGTAATCCAATCTTTAGCTAAAATTGGTCTACCATCTTTCCAATGTTTTAACTCAGCATCCAAACTATTTTTAGCCGCAGAACGCTCATTATCCCGTGTTAGAGTGATTAAATCTTCGCTTCTTTTCTCGCTTAAAATTAGTGGATCTAGCTTAGGATCGGCTAAAAGTTGGGTTAGACGGGCTTCTAGAAGGGCTGATATTGCTAAAAGAGTAATTGGATTAGTCACTAAATCACAGATTCGTAATTCCAGACGATTTAGATTATAAGGGCGATTGTTGCCATTTGGTCTAACCGATGACCACAAATGCCGAACATTTTGCATCGTTCCTAGTGTAATTTGTTGTTCTGTCCATCGAATAAAATGGGCATGACTTTCAAATAATGGAACATAGCTAGGGGTTTGGGGAAAAACCGACCAACGAGTAGAATGATAGCCTGTTGCTTGTCCATCCAAAAAGGGAGAAGATGCACTAAGGGCTAAATATAATGGTGCTTCTAGGCGAACTAGACGACAAGCTCGGATTAATTGTTCGTGATCACTAATACCGACATTAATATGAATGCTTGCGGTAACGACTTTTGTGCCGTAAGTTTGCTCAATATAGGTATGATAGGGATTACCAGGATCGGAGCGTTCAAAATGGTCACTACCTCCAGTGGATAGAGTACTACCAGGGATGAGGGTATAGTTTCCTAACTGTTTGAGATATTGTCTGAGTTGTCGTCGGGGTTTGAGAAGCGCACATAAAAGACGATCGTAGTTACAGAATGGGGCGGTAGTGTATTCTACATTACGGCTGTCGGGTTCTCTAACAAAGCCATCTAGATCTTTAACAATGCGATCGGATAAACCAATAATTTGACCTTCGGGTGTACTTGTATAGATTTCGACCTCAAAGCCTTTAGATAGAAGCACGATGATAATTCCTCGCTTGCGAGTAAGAAAGCCTAAAAGTTTACAAAGGATGGCAACTAGACTAGCTCTATCTTAAAATAGTTTGTCATGAAAAAGTACGGGGGCAATTTGAATAACAAAACAATCTTAATCGTAGACGATGAAGAAGATGTACGGGCGATTACAGTGATGGGTTTAGAAATGAGTGTCAATTGGAGGATTTTAAGTGCTAGTTCAGGAAAAGACGCTTTAAAAATGGCCAAAGAACATCAACCCGATGTTATTTTACTCGATTGGATGATGCCCGATATGGATGGTCGTACAACCTTACAACATCTAAAAAAAAATCCTCTGACTCAAACAATACCAGTCATTTTAGTGACAGCAAAAGAACAAGACTCTGTTTTTAACTCAGAAAATTTAGAAATAGCTGCGATGATTTCTAAACCATTTCGCCCCCTAAAACTTGCAGAACAAATTAAAGAGGCTTTACAATGGTAAGACTTAATCCAAAATCAATCACCTAAAAGTGTTATCATAACGTCAGAGAATATAGATCGGTAGAATCGTTTGTTTTCGGTATCAGCAGAAATCCTATGTCGATTATTGAAAGGCCGCTCTCCGAATGTTAGTTCTCCATTCGTTATGATTCAGGAGAAAAAAAATGTCAATATACATCGGCAATTCAATTGAGATTAACGAAAAAGAGATTAACCAAAAAGAGATTACAGATGTTTTTGCAGAGCATGGAAGTGTCAAGCGAGTACTTAACACCTCCATACATTTACCATTCGCTCAAAAAGTTAACTAAGCAAGAAAACGTGAAAATAGCGGTCAAGTGAATAGTTTTCTGCTTGAATTATCGTTATTAAACAAAATTATCTGATACACTGCCGATTATCGCTCTTTATTGCGGATCACCCGAATTCTATAGGTCAATTCAATTAATTTTGTGAAAGACTTAGAAAAAGCGATCGCAAATTCTCCAGAACTTTTTAATTGCTGTTATGAGGAAATAATTGTGGCAAAACGTAGAAACCCCAAAAAAGAAAAAGCGCAACGTAACTTAATGTATGCTCGTCAGTTTCGTCAGAATTCCACTAGGACTACTGGCAGAAATTCTTCACGTCAAAAGCGTAGGGAATCCTAAAAACGTGAATTATTAACAAGTAGGGTGGGCAATGCTCACCTTATTTTATTCTAATCGTTTTTTCATCTTCTCCGGATCTTCCCGATTCTTTTCTAAGCTTTGTTTAGAAAGGATGGAGGGAAGTCTTTATGTTAGATGCTACCCTAAATATAACCCAAGAAAATACTCTGCTTTCGGCGATATTTCCCGTAAACATTGAAAATAATATTGAGCAATTCCATTCATCTTTATTAGCTGATTCGGTTTCTCTACATCTCCAACCTATTCAAGCAAAACCTTTAACATTAGATACACCTATTGTATTAACAATATTTGCTGATTGGCTTGCCCATTTACGAACTAATCAAGCATTAACCGATGATTTTGATCAAAGAGATCAGCATGATTCTTTATTAAACAAAAAGTTTTTTCAAAATCGATACAGCAAAAATACAGAAGACTCATTATTATCCGAGTACATCGATTATGAGTACACAAGTTTTTCTATTGATGATAATCTATTGTGTTATTCAGATTCTTTGAATTGACCATAGCTAAAGTTTTTGACGTTTGATTCGGTGATTATAGAGATGTTCAAAAGCAGCATCTCTATTTTTTTTTGAGTTTATTTTTTATCTTCCCTAGTTCTTCTCGATTGATTTGTAAATTAATACTAGAAACGATTTAGAGATAAGATGATGTTTGACGGTGCCGAAGAAATATTCCGATGATTTACAGTATTTACTCCCTGAAATTAGCCATAATTGCTAAAGATTGAGCTAGGGATTTCGTTTTCAAATTTTGCCAATCGTTACCATTATAACATAGAGGTGTAATCAAATACATCTCTATTTTCTTATTAATTTTCGTGAATTTAGGTTTCTAATAAAGAATGTTCTAACCATTGTATAATTTTTAGACAAACTTCGGGATCTGTGGGGGAAAACTGCTGTATCTTTGCTAAAGGATATTCTGTAACGCCACAAATTAATCCTTTAAATTTATTTAAGCTTTGCCATAGGTTTTCGGTGAATCCGTCAGTCTCAGAATCATAAAAAACCCAAACATAATAATAGTCTTTTTGACTTCGGCACAGCATATTCCAATACAATCTTAATTTAGCCATTGTTTCTGGTATCCCGTGTTCAAATGGCGGACATTTTTGCTGTAACATTTGATCGTAAATATCGACTAAAGGATGTTTGGCATCAATTAATTCATTACTATCAATACAAATCAGACGAATTTTATCACTGAGAAAAGGATGTTCTTGAATTAAATGATTAAGTTGTTGTGAAAAGCTTTTTGGCAAAGCAGGAGGAGTAATAACAATATCTAAAGGAATTTTAGAAGCAATAGATACATTTGTCTGATGCCAAGCTTCGTAAAAGTCGGGATAAGTTATATGTTTGACGCAATGCCAGATTAATTTCTGAGTTGCCACATCCATATAATATTTAGGATCATACAAAAGAGGTTGTAAATGAGGAATTACATCAGTGAGTTGAGAGTTAAATAAAATATTAATTAAGCTTTCAGATGCTTGAAGTCGAGTTGAAGCATCCTCACTAAATTGTAAAACTTTTATTAAAGCTGCGATCGCTTCTTTATTTCCCTGTGCTATTTTTCCTAAACTAGAGGCGGCTTTTTTTAGCGTATTTGGATCTTGTTGCGGTTTAATGAGACGAATTAAAGTAGCGATGGCTGCGGAGTTTGATTGTCCGATTTCGCCGAGGCTTTCTGCTGCTAAACTTCTAATATCTTTATCTTGCGTAGATTGCGCTTGTTGTACTAATAAACATAAAGCTTCTAAATTTCCTGAATCAATTTTACTTAAACTGACTGCCGCTTGTCGTTTTGTAAATTCGTCTTCACTGCTATGAAGAATTTGCACTAAAGTTTTGATCGCTTCCGGGTTTCCTGGATCAATTCTGCCTAAACTTTCTGCTACTTCTCGACGGGTGGCTTCTTCTTCACTTTTTTCCATTAATTCTACTAAAGTACTAATAGCAACTGGATGATGAGGGGCAATTTTACTAAGACTTTCGATCGCATCTTTTCTGAGGAGTAAATGAGTGCTAGATTGAACTAATCTAACAAGGGTATTAATTACGGCTTGAGATCCCACACCAATTTTACCTAAGCTACTCACTGCTAACCATTGTGTTAACATGGTTTGATTACTCGATAGCAGATGTATTAAAGCTTCGATGGCTTGCCGATTACCTGAACTAATTTCGCCTAAACTATATACCGCTTGTTGACGAATTTCTTCGGTAAAATGATCTTGTAAGAGTTGAATTAATACAGCTAATGCCGTTGGATTTCCTGGATCAATTTTTTCTAAACTTTCTGCGGCTTGTCGGCGGATACTTAAATTTTTAGTCGTGCGAATTAATTGGACTAAAGAAGCGATCGCTGTTGCATTTCCTTGACCAATTTTTTCTAAACATTCAAAGGCGCGACGTTGCGTTACTGGGGATTCTGACGATTGAATTTGTCGAATGACTGTTGTAATAATTTTAGCATTTCCTTGACCAATTTTTTCTAAACTATTAAATGCTGATTGGCGTAATTCTTCGTGTGGACTAATTTCTATTAAGCGAGTTAAAATATCAATAGCTTTTAGATTGCCTGGATCAATTTTTCCTAATGTTTCTGCGCCTTGCCATTGTAAATAAGTTGAAGGCATTTCAATCAGTTGATTTAAAGCGGTAATTGCACTGGGTTGTCCTTTCCCTAATTTTTCTAAACATTGAAATATTTCTTCGGAAATTTCGGGATTATTTGTACAAGTTAAAAGCTCAACTAAAATAGCGATCGCTTTAGGATGACGCGACAAAATTAAAGCTTTTCTAGCTTCTTGCATCACGGGTTGAGGATAATTATAAGAATCAAATGCCCATTGAATCAAACGGCCAAGAATTTTCTCACTTTGCTCGCTCATGGTAAATTCAGCTAATCCTGTTGCGGCAAGGAAATAAGCTCGTTTTCCATAATAATTTTCTGAACTACATTTATCTTGAAAATTAATTAATTCTTTTAAAAATGCTTCTTTGTCTTCTTTGGAAATGTCTTCTCTCCCTAACCAAAAAAGGATTGTATTTTTCCAATTTTTATTAAATATTGGATATTCGGAACTAGGTTTATTTGCTTTTAAGTCATCACCAAAGAAAAAAGCCCAATCTTGAATTACTAAAGCTGCAAAATAATCTTGAAAACTGGTATCTAAAAAACCATATATTTTTTGATTTGATTGACCAGAAAATATACCAGAAAGTTTTAACCAACCGAGTTTAATGGCTAACTGAAATAGAGGATGAGCTTGTTCTGATTCTTCAATAATTAAATGATCTTTTAAACTAGAAGAATCTGGCTCTTTTTGCCTAACTTTTAAAGCCAATTTTCCTAAAAACTGATTGAGTTGTGATTGAACTTCAATCGTTGTTGTCACTTTTTCCGCTTGCCATTGATAAAATTCTGTTACTAATTCTTGATAAAGGTTTGATTTTGTTTGGGGAAAATTTGGATTTTTTTGATGCCAAAGACGACATAATAAAGCAATTCTTAGAGGAGTATTCATTAAATCACTAATTCTTTCTTGCCCAAATTGTTCTAAAGCTTGGCACAACTGATTCGGTAAATTTTGTCGTTTTTGTTCTTCGATTAAGTTTTTGTCTTGCCAACTAAAAATTTTATTACTTAAATAAAGATGAGTAAAACATTTTTTGACAAATTGTTTAATTTCATCAATAGATGAAAGACTTAAAGGATGATAAATATCAAAATTAGACAGTAAATTTGGGTCAGTTTCCCAACTATAGTTACGACTATTTAAAATAACTTTTGTTTTGTCTGCCCAGCCTTGTAGTTGTTGAGTAATAATCGAAAGAGGACTTAAAATAGTAGAGGTTTCATAAAATAAATGTTGTTGCAGAACTTGTTCAATCGCCATCTCATCAACGCCATCTAATAATAACCAAACTCGATGACTATTGAGTAATTCATTAAAGCGATCGTTCCAGTCAAATAATATATGTGGTTGCGTTTTCATGGCACGAGGCAACCATTTTTCTTGTAAATATTCTCTCAAAGTAAGTTGACTAACATCTGATAAAGAAATCCAAATGGGGATATCTTCGGTATTTTTTAAAATCCAAGATGCAATATGATGTAGTAGAATCGTTTTTCCCGTTCCAGATAAACCAATAATTGCTAAACGTCGGCCTTTACTTTTGCTTTTCTGTTGTTGCAGAACTTGTTTAAAAAATTCTTCTTGGGTATAACGCTGTATAATGTCGAGTTTTTGTTTTTGAGACTGTGATTCTTTTTTGTTGCGATCGACTAATCCTAGTGTAAGATTTAAGTCTTCCCACTCGGTTTCGGCTTCTTCGGGTAAGGTGGTAAAAGGATTGATCGGTAAAGACTGCTTTAGCATAAGTTGTCCTACTTTGCGCCAGTCAATCTCTAATTTTTTAAAAGATGCCTTCGGTTGCACATAGGATTCTGACATCATTTACGTTTTCTCACTACTCTACTCATCCTAGTTTTCCCAATATTTGCCAAATTGTAATGATTCGTCGGAAATTTTTTGCAA
Source organism: Aphanothece hegewaldii CCALA 016 (assembly GCF_003007785.1). Lineage (GTDB taxonomy): Bacteria > Cyanobacteriota > Cyanobacteriia > Cyanobacteriales > Microcystaceae > Chroococcus > Chroococcus hegewaldii. The sequence continues at coordinate 196,563 of NZ_PXOH01000006.1, forward strand.
CGCGTCTAGAATGAGTGAAACGACTCATCTTGCTATTCTAAAAGAAACTCTGCTCTTGATCAGGATCTATGTTACTTTTTATAGTACATTTAAACTTAAGTAATGGCGGAAAATCCTATGAGTATGACAGTTGATTGTAAAAAAGATTGTGTAGATGGTTGTGTATTGGGGGATGAATGCCCGAATAGAGATCACCAAGCATCTGCTTCTAAGTTTATTGGTGAAACTTCTTTAGATCAAATGCTAGAAATGGCGGAGGCAGCCCGTTTAAAAAAAATGACCGAACCGCCTAAATGGATTATTCCAGATGATTTTTAGCTTATTTTGGGTAAACGCGGCTTTTTACGGGCTATAATCTGAAACTCTCGTACAACACGATTAAATTCTTCCCCCGCAACGGCTAATAAATTATTATGCCCTGCGTAGGGAACTAATAGTAATTTTTTGGGTACGGTGGCTGACTCGTACAAAACCTGACTCATGCTTGGTGGAACGAGACGATCTTCTGTACCATGTAATAAGAGTAAGGGAACTCGCAGCAATTTTAGTTTACTGAGATTATCAAAGCGTTGATTTAAAATTAGATCGGCTGGAAAGAAGCGATAAACAGGCTGATACATCGCCATATCTCGCATCGAGGTAAAGGTATTATCGACGATGACTCCTGCACAAAAGGGTTGACGAATGGCTAAATCAATTGCGATCGCCCCACCTAATGAGTGACCATATAAATAAATCTGTTGTGCTGCGATTCCTCGTTCTAGTGTTAAATAATTCCATGCAGCTTGGGCATCCCGATATACTTCTGCTTCAGTGGGGAATTTTCCCTCACTCTTACCATAGCCTCGATAATCAATCATTAGGACGGAAAATCCTAACTGATGAAGTTGATAAGCGTTGCCCAGATTATAGCTGATGTTACCTCCATTACCGTGAAAATAGAGCAGAACATCCTCACTTGAACCGGGTATCCACCAGCCGTGAAGACGTTCGATTTTTCCGTTCCAGTTACGGACACCGATCCAAACATCCTCATAAGATAATTCTAGATCTTTGGGGGTTGTTTCGAGTTTAAGACTGGGTACAAAAATTAAGCGGTTTTGAATCAGATAAATGAGGATACACAGTAGTAAATAGGCTGCAAAACCAACACTAACACCAGTCAGCAAGAATTTTAACAGAATATGCGTGGTCATGGGGGGTAGATCGTCCTCAATATAGCCCGATAATTTAATGACTACTTTAGCTGAGGTTTGTATTTATGCCAATCGGTAGATTGTTCATAAGCATAACCAACATGAAATAAAATGTCTTCTCTTAGCACATTACTAATCATTTGTAAACCGATGGGTAAACCTTGTTGATCAAATCCACAGGGTATACTCATTCCGGGTAAACCAGCTAGATTGACAGGGATCGTCATTAAGTCGGATAAATACATACTAAGGGGATCTTCGGTTTTTTCGCCTGCTTTAAAGGCTGTGGTGGGTACAGTCGGAGAAACTAAAACATCGACAAGATCAAAAGCGGCTTCAAAATCTTGTTTAATTAGTGTGCGTACTTTTTGTGCTTTTAGATAATACGCATCATAGTACCCCGCCGACAGAGTATAAGTTCCTAACATGATACGGCGTTTGACTTCATTCCCAAAACCTTTGGCGCGAGTTTTGGTATACATGGAAAGCAAAGTATCTGCTTTTTCTCGGATACCATATTTAACCGCATCGTAGCGGGCGAGGTTGGCTGATGCTTCGCTGGGTGCGATGATGTAGTATGCAGGTAAACCGTAGCGAAAACGAGGGCAAGAGATTTCTTGAACGGTTGCGCCTAATGATTTAAGTTGTTCAATAGCTTGATGTACGGTTTGGGCAACGACGGGATCTAATCCTTCCCCAAAGGTTTCTGTAATGACACCGACTCTAACACCTTTTAGATCGCTTTTGAGAAATTGGCTATAGTCGGGAATGGGAACGTTTAGAGAAGTGGAATCTTTGGGATCATATCCAGCGATCGCATTCAACAGGATAGCCGAATCTTCTACAGTATGGGAAAATGGCCCAACTTGATCCAATGACGACGCATAGGCGACTAAACCAAATCTTGACACGAGTCCATAGGTGGGTTTAATGCCCACTACACCGCAGAAAGACGCTGGTTGACGAATCGAACCCCCAGTATCTGTTCCAAGGGATACAACGCATTCTGATGCCGCTACAGCAGATGCCGAGCCACCCGATGAACCCCCCGGAACTCTCGATAAATCCCAAGGGTTCGCGGTGACTTGATAGGCTGAATTTTCGGTGGAACTTCCCATCGCAAATTCATCGAGGTTGGTTTTGCCGAGCATGACTGCCCCAATATCTTTGAGTTTTTGGGTTACAGTAGACTCATAGGGTGGGATAAAGTTTTCGAGAATTTTCGATCCGCAAGTAGTGGGGATACCTGTAGTACAGAGTACGTCTTTGATGGCGATGGGAATACCTTCTAAGAGTCCGATGCTTTCATTATTTGCGATTTTATCATCTACTTTTTTGGCTTGTTGAATGGCTTGTTCTGAGGTGACACACAAATAGCTATGAACTTTGGGTTCTAGTTTTTCAATGCGTTCTAAGAATTCTGTTGTGATTTCTACTGCCGTACGTTCTTTATTGGTAAGTTGTTGATGAACTTCACGAATCATCGATGACATCGGAATAACGCCTATTGCATGAATACTTCTATCGCTTCATGCTACCTTATCACAGGGGGCTTTTGATGAGAAGATCGGCAATCAATAGAATTTGTCCCACCTATTGAACAAGTTTATAACTATTCTTAAATGAACGGCATCATAACCCAAGCTACGAAGATATGATACAACCGTTTGAGATACCCCCATATCGGCTAAGAACTTCATGAAGCATTGACGGTTAAAGGGCGAATTTCTTCATTAGTTAAGAATGCTGCATATTGTAGAGATTGACTGATATCTTCAGCTTCTAAATCAGGATATTCACTGATAATTTCTTTTGGACTCATCCCCGACGCAACTAAATTAACAACAAGAGAAACAGGAATCCGCATTCCTCGCACTACCGCCCGTCCTCCCATAATCTTAGGATCGAAAGTAATCCGTTCAAACATCTGTTTAATCTCCTTAATTGTGTTATAACATCTCATAAGAGCAAGATTAGAGGTCGTTAATCCATCCTAAATCAATTTCCTTTACCTAGTCATGAAATTTATTAACGGCTAAAGCACCTTCTGAGACGGTATTCCAAAATTTAAAGACTTGTTGACTCACGAATTGTGGATGGAAATAGTGGAAAAAGTGATACCCTTGAGGACATTCCCAAATACGATCGCCATTTTTTAACCAACTTGCCCAACGATACAAGCTATTTCGATCTACAATAAAATCGTCTTTACTTCCACACACCAGTAAAGGAACATCGACACTTTGTGGGGTAATGTTTACTTCCTAACACAAAGAATTGGGTGATGGTGATGTAATTAAATCTTTTTCTAGTATTTTAATTAGTGATTTTGTTTGCGAGATTTCTTGATAGCCAAATAGATTATGTACCATTTTTGCTAAGACGCGTTCTCGACTACAAGGAAGTAGACGCAGCATGGCATAATAGTGTACTTGCCAATCAATCGCAGGATTTGCACCTACTCCTAACAAGGTTAAGGTTTTCACTCTTTCTGGATAACGACGAGCATATAATAATCCTACCAAACCTCCTGTACCATGTCCTAGTAAATGAAGGGGAAAAGGTTGAGATTTAAAATAATCATGGAGTAGGGTTAAAGCAATGTCGAGGGAACTGGGTTCATCGGGTTCTTGTATATATTCCCATATTGCGATCGCTTTTTGTGCCGATAAATGATTAATGAGATGATTTTCAAAAACTCGAAAACTTGGATTAGCATTGATCCATATTGCATCAGGATGTTGTCTCATTTTTTTTTCCTTTTACTAGATGTGTCATGATTCGTTATAGAACAATTACATTGAATAGAGACTAAATTAGGGATTTTCTCACTATAAGCGATTGATTCAAAGTCTCGGCAGTTAATTGCTTCTTCCGATAAAGCCATATAAGGATTTACTGTACATTTTAGACGATAATCCCCAGTAAAATAAATACATTTATCGCATGGAACTTGATGCAATTTTTTGACATAAGTTAGTCCGCTTACACTTATTTCTCTAATTTTCCAGAGACTAACCCCAATTAATAGCCATGCTAAGAAACTACAGATAATTTGGAGAAACATATTTTTTTGTCTAAATTTAGCAAGAATAATAAAAAAGAGATAGGAAGAACCAAAGAACCCGAAGCAATCAAAGATTATTTAAGGGATCTAATCTTGTTACTTTTGTATCTTCCTATCCTTTAACGAGCCTCAAATAGAAAGATTGATGTCAACAGCTTAAACTCTAAACCCAAGTTGATTTTAGGATTAAATACCAAACTCGGTTTTTAATTGTGCCACCCATGATTTAATCCGTTTATCGGTCAATTCTGATTGATTATCTTCATCTAAAGCGAGTCCAACAAATTTACCATTTTTGACGGCTTTAGATTCTTCAAATTCATAACCATCTGTTGACCAATGTCCAACTGTTTTACCGCCTAATTCTGTGATTTTTTCTTCCAAAATTCCCATTGCATCTTGGAAGTTTTCTGAGTAACCGACTTGATCCCCTGTGCCAAAATAGGCGACTTTTTTACCACTAAAATTAATGTTATCGAGTTCGTCGTAATAACCACTCCAGTCGGCTTGTAATTCGCCAATATCCCAAGTTGGACAAGCAATAATGATGTTACTATACTGCTCAAAATCACTATCTTCAACTTCAGCAATATCATACATTGTTACGACATCATCACCGCCTAATTCTTTTTGTATTGTTTCGGCGACGTCTTGTGTTTTGCCTGTTGTGCTTCCGTAAAAAAGTCCAATTTTAGCCATATCAATCTCTAGGATGGTTTGTGTGTAATGAATAAATAAGATTCACTGAAAATCAGTAAAAGTTTTCTTGAGATAGGAGGAAGGATATCAGAAATGTCTCAAATAGAAGAGGGATTATTTAGAAATTTAATTTTGATGCTTTCGCCCTCTTTTCATTAATTTTTAATTTTTTCTGATTGATAAAATCAAGTTAGGTTGTTGGCTTTTGACTCGATTTTAGATAACGAAAAAACTTAATTACTGATTCTAGTGAATCTCTATTTTCAGAATAAGATAAATGAGAAACTATGTCAATAAATTTTTTCAAAATATTTTTAATCTTTTAAGGAGCAAAATAAATAATAGGGGTTCAGTTTCCCAACCCTCATCAATTGAATTTTTACAAGAATAATTAGAAGATAATAGATTGCTTAAAAGGGCTTGGCCGCCAAACCCCTACAACAATAAAAAATTAAATTTGTCCTGCACTAATCGATTGTAATAAATCCAAATTAGTTAACAGCATATAAGCAAAAATTGCGCCCCCTATTCCACCGACCAAGAAAGCAGCAGCGAACTGGCTCCAACCATCAACAGTTTTCAGAGAATCGGGTATATTTGGATTAGCTGTAGCGTAGCTTAATCGTCCTTGTTGGAATTCTTTTTTAAAGGAAACTGTTCCATAAATCGATAGACAAATCGTCATAATTACAATCAAGCTACAGGCTGATAATAAACCGACTAGGTTTCCTTGTTCAGTATTTCGTAAAGGCGATAATTTAATAAAGGGACCGAGGATAAAATATCCGTGAGCCATTCCTATTTCTAGACCTCTGGCTAAAGGCGATAAACCTTGTCGATAAATCGGTAAATTTTTCAGTAAAAACCGAGTAAAGTCAGAGGAATTAATCGGTGTTAATAAATTTCCGTTATAAGGATTTCCCGCATATTTTACTACTGTATCACCGCGTTTGAAATCAAATCCAGCCGCTTCACCTCTTGCGCGAATAGCGTGCCAAATATGACCGAATAAAAAGATTACAGCAAAGACAAAATGAAATGTTGCTAACCAACCTCTGGCAGAAACAACACCCGTTTCTGTTTCAATGAGTCCAACAGGACCATAAAAAACATCAGGATAAACCGTATTATTGACGGTGACGAAATAGGCCGCCAAAAATCCCATGTATGCGATCGCACCTAAGCTGTATGATAGATATGCTTCCCCAGAATATATCAAAACTCGACGCGCCCAAGGAAGGGGTTTAGTCGCCATGTGCCATAAACCACCGAGAATACATAGTGTACCGACCCAAAAATGACCGCCAACGACATCTTCTAGGTTATCGACGGCTGCCATTCCCTGAGAACCCGATGCACCGACTAAATAGCCGAAGATAGTAGCAGGGTTAAGGGTTGGGTTTGTAACGACGCGTACCATACCACCATTACTAGCCCAAGGGTCAAAAATTCCACCCCAAAACATGGCTTTAAAAACCAGTAAAAACGCACCTAATCCTAAAAGAACAAGGCGAATACCGAGAATAGTCGTCATTTTGCTGCTATCTTTCCAGTCATAGCCGAAAAACCCTGCAAAAGTCCGATTTTCTTCGAGAACTTCTGGCCCTAATAACGCATGGTACAAACCGCCTGCACCTAAAACCGCCGAAGAAATCAGATGAACTACACCAATGACAAAATAGGGATAGGTATCAATAACTTGGCCTCCTTCTCCCACACCTAAACCCAGTGTAGCTAGATGGGGCAGCAGAATTAGACCCTGTTCGTACATCGGTTGTGCAGGGTTATAGCGGGACAATTCAAATAAAGTCATTGCACCCGCCCACAGTACAATTAAACCAGCATGGGCAACGTGTGCGCCGAGTAATTTACCCGAAAGGTTGATAAAACGAGCATTACCCGCCCACCAACCAACGCTAGGTATTTTGGAACGATAGGGACTTTCATCAATAACGGCAGTCATATTTATGCCTCACCAAAAAAATGTAAAATAAAGAGGAAAGTTGAGATTTAGATTAGGTTTGGGAATGGACACAACTAAATCTCAACGGAAGTCAGGTAGTTAAATCGGTTGAGTCGGAACTAATGCAGGGTTAACCCGACCTTTGCGAAAATCAAAGCCAGCAGAACGTAAAGCGTGCCAAATATGCCCTTGGAGGAAGAAGAAAGCTAACCAAAAGTGAGTATTAGCTAACCAAACTCTTGAGCTTAATACAGTTGGGTCTTCTGCTGTAAAATAAGGAAAAAGACCTAATTTAATCGAAAGTGGCGAACCGTAAAAGACTTCTGGGTAAACGGTGGTATTGATGGCACAAAAATAAGCCGCAATAAAGCCCATTAATGCCAATGCACCTAAACTATAAGATAGATAAGCTTCTCCAGACCAAACAAATAAACGATGTGTCCATGCAAAGGGTTTTGTTAAAATGTGCCAAATACCGCCCGCAATGAGCATCGCACCGACCCAAATATGACCCCCAACGACATCTTCTAGGTTATTAACCCCTGCAATCCAATTTTTTCCGACAGCACCGAAGAAATAACCATAGATGATACCTGGGTTAAGGGTTGGTTGTTCAATGACTCTGACATTTTCCACCGCAGGGTCATACAACCCACCGAAATACATTGCTTTAGCCACTAAGAGGAATGCACCCAACCCTAATAGTACGAGATGAAAACCAAGAATATTGGTCATTTTGTTGGTGTCTTTCCAGTCGTAACCGAAAAAATCATACTTGGTTTCTAAATATTCAGTCCCCAGTACCGTGTGAAAAATTCCGCCAAATCCGATAAAAGTAGACGAAATAAGGTGTAATACGCCAATAACGAAGTAGGGGTAAGTATTAATAACTGCACCGCCCGCACCCACCCCAAAACCAAGCGCGGCGAGATGGGGTAATAAGATTAATCCTTGTTCGCTCATGGGTGCAGTAACATCGAAGCGAGACAGTTCAAACAGAGTCATCGCCCCAGCCCAAAAAACAATCAAGCCAGCATGAGCAACATGAGCGCCTAATAATCGACCAGAAATATCAACTAGACGAGCATTACCCGCCCACCAAGGAATCTCTTGAAAGTCTTTATTTTCTATAGAGGAAGCCTCTGTAATTGTTGTCATTTTGACAGACCTCTTTGACTACCTAGTTGAGAATTAAATTCAATAAGCTTAAAATCAGCTTACAGGATCTTGACAAATTATTGAGAATATTTCTCGTTAGATGAGTAATTTTAATCACGTTAAGTAAATGTTACAAGTAAACCTAATAGTATTTATTCTTAATTAAAAAATATGCTAAAAGCTGTAACGCTTATATATAAACGTTTTTAATCCTTATCTCTCTCCTTAGACTGATAAATTTATTAAGAAATATTATCAATAATTGTGCAAAGACAGAGAGATAAGGCACAATCAAGCCAAACAGAGTTAACACAACTTAATAGGAGATACAAGTGCAATCATACGGAAAACCCAAGGTAAAGTATGACTGGTGGGCGGGTAATGCTCGTTTTGCCAATCTTTCGGGCTTATTCATTTCGGCTCACGTTGCCCAAGCTGCGTTAATGGTTTTTTGGGCTGGCGCGTTTACCTTATTTGAAATTTCTCGCTATAATCCAACTTTACCGATGGGCGAACAGGGTTTAATCTTATTGCCCCATCTTGCCACTCTAGGTTTAGGCGTAGGTAATGGCGGTGAAGTCGTTAGTACCTATCCCTTCTTTGTAGTTGGTGCAGTCCATCTCATCTCTTCCGCCGTACTCGGTGCAGGCGCACTCTTTCACACCTTTAAAGCAGAAAGTGACCTAAAAGAAGCGAATGGACAAGCAAGAAAATTCCATTTTGAATGGAACGACCCCGCACAACTGGGTATGATTTTAGGACATCACCTTTTATTCTTAGGTGCAGGTGCCTTGTTACTCGTGGCTAAAGCGATGTTTTTCGGTGGACTGTATGATGCTGCATCCCAAACCGTTCGCGTCGTTACTAACCCAACTTTAGACCCTTTAACCATCTACGGCTATCAAACCCATTTTGCCTCAGTTGATAATCTCGAAGATTTAGTCGGTGGACATATTTATGTCGCTATTTTGCTCATTGCTGGCGGAATTTGGCACATTATCACCCCTCCTTTACCTTGGGCGAAAAAAGTTCTAATTTTCTCTGGTGAAGCGATTTTATCTTATTCTCTTGGTGGCATTGCTTTAGCTGGTTTTGTTGCGGCCTATTTCTGTGCAGTCAATACTCTAGCTTATCCTGTCGAATTCTATGGAGAACCTTTAAAGATTGAATTAGGTATTGTTCCCTATTTCTCCGATACTGCTGTATTACCTGTGGGCGTTCATACGGCGCGTGCTTGGTTAGCTAATGCTCATTTCTTCCTTGCCTTCTTCTTCCTACAAGGGCATCTTTGGCACGCTCTACGGGCGATGGGCTTTGATTTTCGACGCATTACTACCGCGTTAGACAATGCAGCTATTCCCAAAGAGGGTCAACCCATTGTTTCTAAAGCTAAACCGGCAACTGCTGAAGCGGAATAAAAGTAAAGGGGATTAAAAAAATCCCCCCATATTTACACACAATACTTTCATTCTAAATGATTCTGTAGAGGGCGGAAAATGCCCTCTGATTCCTTGCATTCAAAACCTAGAAGATTTATGACTACTGCAAATATTCGCACCTCCCAACAATATGATTGGAGTTGGTTGTCTGGAAATGCTCGTCTCATTAATTTATCGGGACAACTATTAGGCGCACATATCGCCCATGCGGGTTTAATCATGTTTTGGGCAGGTTCGATAACCCTTGTCGAACTAACCAAACTAAACCCCGAACTACCCTTATCTGAACAAGGATTATTATTAATTCCCAATTTAGCCCGTTTAGGCTGGGGTATTAGCGCAAATGGGACGATTATCGACACTTATCCTTATTTTGTCGTCGGAATACTTCATTTAGCGGCTTCGGCTGTTTTAGGTGCAGGAGGCTTATTTCATGTTTTCCGAGGCCCCGTAATACTAAAAGATGCCACTGGACAAGCGAAAAAATTTCACTATGAATGGAATGATGCTAAACAGTTAGGTTTAATTTTAGGTCATCATCTCCTCTTTCTCGGTGTAGCCGCTTTATTATTTGTCGCCAAAGCAATGAACTGGGGTGGTATTTATGACCCCGCTATTAACAATGTTCGTGTAATTACTAATCCCACTTTAGATCCGTTTACCATTTTTGGTTATCTATTTGGTTTTGTTGATGGACATTGGAACCCATTAGGTATGGCGGCGGTGAATAACTTAGAAGATGTCATCGGCGGCCATATTTGGGTAGGGGTGATGTGTATTGCGGGTGGTATCTGGCATATTATCACCGAACCCTTTAGCTGGGCCAAAAAAAGATTGATTTTTAACGGTCATGGAATTTTGTCTTACAGTCTCGCCGGTGTCGCACTAATGGCGTTTACATCCTGTTATTTTGTGGCGTTCAACGATACTGTTTATCCTACTGTATTATATGGTAGCGATCGCACTCAATTTGCCGCCGTTCAATTTGCACTGTGTGTTACTTTCTTAGGCGGTCATGTTTGGCACGCTTTTAAAGCTCGTAACCAAGGAAAAGCCCTCAGTAAACAAGAACAGTTTAACGGATTTCTTGCCGGTTTTGTCGGTTTAAGTATTCTGGTTATCGGGTTAGTCCTGTTGACTTGGCGTTAAAATTGTCGGGGCTTGGTCTTCAAGTCCCTACACCAGAATCGCGCTTGAATGTTAACCTAGAACTGTTCAATCTCTACTCAAGCGAAAACCGTGTTTTTTAGCGTTGTCATTCCGACTTATAACCGTAAACCGATTTTAGAAAAATGTCTCAAAGCCTTAGAAAATCAACAACTCAGCGATAATAAAGTACAAGGTTATGAAGTCGTCGTCGTGGATGACGGTTCAACAGATGATACCCTTAATTGGTTAGCCAACTCGCAAAAAGAATATCCCCACGTTAAAGTATTTGAACAAAATCATCAAGGGCCAGCCGCCGCCCGTAATTTAGGGGTAGAAAAAGCAACTGGTGATACGATTATATTTATAGATAGTGATCTTGTCGTCACAGAAAAATTCCTCCAGTCTCACGCTGATGCTCTCATTCAAGGGGAACAAGAACAAGGAAACGATTGCATTTTTACCTATGGTTGGGTGATTAATACCTGTAATTTTGATGATCCTAGCTCAGAACCTTATAAAATTACCGATTATTCAAGGGCTTATTTTGCCACAGGAAATGTCGCTATTGCTCGAAAATGGCTCGAAAAAGCGGGAAACTTCGATACACGCTTTCAATTGTATGGTTGGGAAGATTTAGAATTGGGCGTAAGATTAAAAAAACTGGGACTTCAATTAATTAAATGTCCCGAAGCAGTTGGCTATCACTGGCATCCTCCCTTTAAATTAGATCAAATTCCTAATTTAATCGATAAAGAAATCCAACGGGGACGAATGGGAGTTCTCTTTTATGAAAAACACCCGACTTGGGATGTTCGTTTAATGATACAAATGACTTGGATACATCGTATTTTATGGGGTGTACTCTCAGTTGGTGGAAGATTAAACGAAAAAACGATGGCACCTTTTTTACAATGGCTCATCGATATCGGTAAACCCCAACTTGCACTAGAAGTAGCGCGAGTATTTTTGAACTGGTACAACGTACAGGGAGTTTACGAAGCTTACCACGAATTACAACAGCGTACATCGTGATGTAAAAAATCATTTTCGATCATGGTTTTTTTCAGTGTATAATGATCATTTGGCTTTCCATAACAGATGCGAAAAAGGTAAACATAGATCCAGTGGACTTGATCAAAATCTTCAATACAGCCCATCCCATTATCGGAGTCGTTCATCTGTGGCCTTTACCAACGTCGGCTCGTTGGGGAGGCAGTCTCAAAGCAGTCATAGAACGCGCAGAACAAGAAGCGACGGCTTTAGCAGCAGGCGGTGTCGATGGTATTATTATAGAAAACTTTTTTGATGCCCCTTTTACTAAATCTCAGGTTGATCCCGCCGTCGTTAGTGCGATGACCTTAATTGTAGATCGAGTCAAAAATTTAATTGTCTTACCGATTGGTATAAATGTACTGCGGAATGATGCTAAAAGCGGAATGGCGATCGCTTCTTGTGTGAATGCCCAATTTATTCGAGTTAATGTCCTAACGGGAGTAATGGCGACGGATCAGGGTATTATTGAAGGCCAAGCTTATGAATTATTACGATATCGTCGAGAATTAGGCTCTGATGTAGGAATACTCGCCGATGTTTTAGTCAAACACGCTCGACCTTTAGGAACGCCGAATTTAACCACTGCCGTACAAGATACCATTGAAAGAGGGCTCGCAGACGGTGTAATATTATCAGGATGGGCGACCGGGAGTCCACCGAGTTTAGAAGATTTAGAATTAGCAACGGCGGCGGCAAAAGGCACACCTGTTTTTATCGGAAGTGGAGCCAGTTGGGAGAATATTAGTCATCTGATGCAAGCGGCGGATGGTGCAATTGTAGCTAGTTCCCTGAAACGTCAAGGAAAAATTACAGAACCCGTTGATCCGATACGAGTCGCTCAATTTGTTGAAGCAGCAAGACAAGTTAGTCAAGCCAAAGAACAAGCAAAATCTTTACAGTCAGTCAAAGCAAAATAATTAATTAGTGCGTATTTTTCAAGACTCTATTTCTCTTGAGTCGATTAAAAATTCGAGTGATTAATTCAGATTCACAAAAAGGCTTGTTAACATAATCATCAGCACCCGCACTAAACAAACTATGAATGACATCTTTCTCGTGGCGCGAGGTCAAAAATAAAATCGGTAAATTGTCCCACTGATTATCATTGCGGACTACTTGACATAATTCTATTCCTGTGATATGGGGCATATCTACATTTAAAAGCAAAATATCTGGAACAGTATAAATTAAAGTTTCCCAAAATTGACGGGGATCATTAAGAGTTGTTAATTCTATTCCCCAAGATGGGAGTAATTGTTGCAAAGCTTCGAGCAATAAAGGATCATCATCAACCGCCAAAACCTTAATATTATCTAGGGAAATAGACGATAAAGTTTTTTGTATTAAAGCCAAAAGTTGTTGACTGGGGAGATATTTTGAGATTAAACGTTTGCCACCACGTCGCGCAATTTCTAAACGAGTTAATAATTCTTCATCAACAGTAAAAACCAAAATCGGTAAATGAGGATATCGTGTTGTTAGTTCTTCTAGAAAAATCAGTCCATCAGTTACTTGAGCAACAGAAGAAAGATCAAGAAGAATCAAATGAGGCGCACCGCTTTGCGGATCTCTTCGAGATCGCTGCTTAATTTGCTCTTGAACTTCTTTGAGAGTAAAAACCGTATTAATCTGAATCTTAGCTTTTTTAGAAAGTGTTTGCAACGACTCAGCAAAAATATAATCTTGACTAATTAACAATAATTGATGAGAAAAAGAACAATTAGAAGAATTATGAGCCTTAAAGCGCAAAGATGGTTTAAATAAAGAACATTCAGTCCATGTGTGGAAGATTTCCCGATCGCGTTGATGTAAACTATTTGTACCAAATAAACTCGGAAATTCTGCTAACGGATGAAATGCTTCTTGGGCTTGTTCTTGAGCGACTTCTACAGTAGATTGTAACAGCAAATTTGAAGTAAACATCACCCGTTCTAAAAGAGGAGTATTCTGACGTTCCCACTCTTGAGTTACTGTAAAAGAAATTGGCTCGGCATCTAAAGAAAAATTAGTTTTAGTTTCTGGTACTTTCAAACGATAGCCTATTCCATAAACCGTTTCAATATAATTTTGCGCTCCTACATCTTTAAGCTTTTTTCGTAAACGTTTAATATGGGCGCGTACTGTATCCTTATTTGGAACATTATCAAACGACCATAAATGATCTAAAATCACATTACTACTAAAAATGCGACGGGGATGACGCATAAACAGTTCAATAAGACTATATTCCTTAGCAGAAAGGGAAATATACTGATCTTTGAATGATAATTGACAGGTACTTGGATCTAAACATAAATCCCCCCAAGATAGAACAGAAGTATTATATATATCTCGACGGCGTAATAAAGCGCGAATTTGGGCGAAAAGTTCATCAGGGTGATAGGGTGTAAGAATATAATCATCGGCACCCGCATCCAACCCATGCACCTTAGTACCGTTGTTTTGATGAGCAGTTAATAGTAAAATTGGCCCGTGATAGTTTTTAGCCCGTAGTTGGCGACACAGCGTAATTCCGTCTCGTTTCGGCAGACTCACTTCTAAAAGAATGAGATCATATGTCACCGACTGAGCATAATTCCAGCCCATTTCCCCATCACTAGCAACATCGACAACATAATGCTGACGAATTAAGTCTGTTACTAGCTTTTGAGCGAGAAGCTGATCATCTTCCACTAATAGAAGTCTCATACCAACCCTAATTGAGATGCTTTACTCTAAATATTCCCAAAAATTTAGGCAAATCATCATAATTGTCACAAGTTTTTCATATTTATGATTTATTTTTATAAATAGCTTGATGACACATAATACCAATTCACTTTTCCAATGCTACAGGTTTTGAGCCCCCCGCCTGCGGTTGGGGGGATCGCTCATCAGGATCTGTAGTCAAATTTTTTAGAATTGGTATAAGTTTACCCATTGGCAAAATCTAGCATTTCTCTCATCCTTTAAGTCTTCTAACAAAACTTATACGGTTTGAGCCAGAAAAAAGAGAGTGAAAGCTTAATTTTTGTGGAGACGAATCATGTTAATAATGTTTTGGATTATAAAAAACTTGATGACTCAATCTATAAGGGAAACGCTTAATGATAAACTCTTGTTAATGCTTCTATAATTTTCAAACCCTAAATTTCCTAATTAGGTCAGATATAATGCTGTTTTAAGCAACCGAAGAGAACTCAATGAATATGTGGAATGATTCGGCTAATTCAACTTATGATCTTTTGCTTCAACTTGCACAAAATGAATTTAGCGGCTGTTTAGAAATTTCACATCAATCTGTGTATTGGTGGATCTATTTTGAGCTTGGTAAATTGTTTTATGCAACTAACTCACTTGAGCCATTTGAACGATTAGAACGATATTTAAAACGATTAAGCCATAGTAATACACAAATCAACGGTTTTACCTGTAGTCAAGTTCGGGTCAAATTTGAGTCTAATCATCAAACTAATAATTCTTTAACTTCTAGTGACTATGAAGCAATTAAATGGTTATTACAACAAGAATATATTAAACAAGAAGAAGCGGTATTTTTAATAAATAAGGTTATGGAAGAAGTTTTAGAAGCTTGTCTTTTATTACCTAATTTTAATCTAAATATTTTACCTAATAATATTTGGCATGAAGTAACTTTTATTGTTCAAAATGAAGTCTATTCTTTTTTAAAAAAAATCTTACAAAATTTAGCAGAATGGCAAACATTAGCACCCCAAATTTTCTCTTCTTATCAAAGACCTTATTTTTTTAGTCAATACAATTCCCAAAATAATCAACTTTCTAGCGAAAAACAACAGCAACTAAGCCGTTTTTTAAAAGGATTTAGTTTTCGACAATTAGCCGCTATCCTCGATCAAGATGTTCTTAGAATTGCTCAAGGTTTACATCCTTTGATTACAAATGGTGTCGTTATTTTGCGGGAACCACGCCCACCTTTTTCGGATTTACCATCTCTTGCAACATCTCAAACACAACTTAATAATTCATCAATTGTTAAAAGAGAAACAATTCAGCAAAATAATAATATTTTCTTAGATAATAAACCGCTTAAAATCGTTCAAAATAGCGGAACAATTATTTGTATTGATGATAGTCCAATTATGCTTAAACAACTCAATCATTTTTTAGCTGATCATAATTTTTCAGTACATACCGTCAATGATCCACTCAAAGCATTGATGGAAGTCATACGAATTAAACCTAACTTAATATTAATGGATGTTTCTATGCCTAATTTAGATGGTTATCAACTGTGTCGGCTCTTACGAAATCATTCTTTATTTAAAACCACACCAATTATTATGGTAACGGGAAATAAAGGATTGATTGATCGAGCAAAAGCTAAAATTGCTGGTGCAACTGATTATCTAACTAAACCCTTTAATCAAACGGAATTATTAAAAATAATTTTTCGATATTTGACTTAAAGAAAGGCTAAACATTTTATTGAATTAGGAGTGAAAATGAAAACAGTTTTGATTGTTGAAGATACATTATCTGAACAAGCATTAATCGGAAATTACCTGAGAGAAGCTGGTTATTTAGTTTGGACAGCCAATGAAGTTAAAGAAGCTTTAAATAGGTTAGCGGTTCAATTACCAGATGTGATTATTACTGATTTAGTAATGCCTGGTATTAGTGGTTTAGAGTTTTGTCGAATGCTGAGGAAAAAGCCTGAAACACAAAAATTACCAATTATTGCTTGTACCTCAAAAAATCAAGATATTGATCGTTTGTGGGGATTAAAACAAGGAATTAATGTATATGTCACTAAACCTTTTACCAGTAAACAACTGATTCAAGCTGTACAATCTGTTACGGAAAATCATGAATGATTTAATTATTCAAACGCCTAATATTCAATTAGACTCTTATCTAAAAGTACAACTAAATAGCTCCACGATCGCAGCTATTGCAACATCACAAATTCAGGAAGCCATTATCAGTACAAAAGAAAAAATTACCCCCATTCCTAATATGCCAAATTGTGTATTAGGATTAGTCAATCAACGCAATAGAATTTATTGGGTAGTTGATTTAGCCCAATTGTTGCAAATCACCACAATAAAATCAGAAACAAGAGAATATAATCTCATTTTTGTTAGAGATTCAGATGTAATTTTAGGATTGGCTGTAACAGCTATTCAAGAAGTTACTAAATTTGCCATAGAGCAAATACAATCACCATTAAATATAGTGAGTTCGGGGATCGTTCCTTATCTAAAAGGGATTATCACCGAGGAGCAAAATAATCTCTTAGTTTTAGACGTATCTGCGATTATTAACTCACCTCAATTACACGAAACTTAAATAGAGGATTATTCAAAATGAATGCAAATAGAAAAAACAATCAAACTTTACTCGTCGAAAATCAAAAAATAGAGTTTGTACCCCGTGACAAAACTCAAAGCACTACTCCAATAGTAAATCAAACTGAATCAGTAAACTCGCTTCCTTGGTGGTCAAAATTAAGTATAAGAACAAAAGCAATATTATTAGCGATCGCAATAGGAACCCTTCCCGTTTTAACCATTGGCGGATTAAGCTATAACTTGTCATCAAACGCAATGGATGAAATCATTACCTCGGCGAAACCCAAGCAAGTTGAACCTTTACAAAATCGGGCTAATATTCTTAAAAACCAACTTCTTTGGCTCTTCTTACTCGGTACAGGTGTATCATCTGGACTGCTCATTGCGATCGCACTTTATCTCGCCAAGCGTTTAACTAACCCCCTACAGCAAGCCTCAGAAACCTGTCAACAACTGAGTGATGGCAATTTAGAAGCCCGTTTAAATCTCATGGGAGAAGATGAACTAGCCATTTTAGGATCTAACATCAACCAAATGGCAGAACGCATACAAAAATTAGTACAAGACCAAAAAGGGGAAATTCACCTAAATCAAACCTTTGGAAAATTTGCTCGCATTAAAACCATCGACGAACAAACAAAACTCCTAACCAGTCTTTTAGCCGAGATTCGAGAAGCACTTAATGTAGATCGAGTAGTAGTGTATCGCTTTAACCCTGACTGGAGTGGCTATGTAGCCGCCGAAGCATTGCGATCGCCCTGGCAGTCAGCCTTATCCGAACGAATTGGCGATGCTTGCATACCATCGGATTTAATTACAGCATACCGAAGAGGACGAGTTAAAGCCACCAATAACGTCTATCAATCGGGTTTTCATCCAGAACATATCGAATTGATGAAACGTCTTGACATACAAGCCAATTTAGTCACTCCCATCATCCAAAGTGGTAATCTTTTCGGAATTCTCGTCGCCCATCACTGCGCCAATGTGCATGAATGGCAATCCCACGAAATCGATTTTCTCACAAACCAAGCCAATCAACTCGGAATCGCTATGACGGGTAGTTTACTCGAACAAGTGCAAATCAGTGCCGAAAATGATCGCCAAGAAAATGAAAATCGACAAAAAGAACTTTTAGCCCTCCTGTCGAATATTGAAGGTGCAGCACAAGGGGATCTCACCGTAAGAGCAGATATCACAGCAGGAGAAATTGGTATTGTCGCCGACTTTTTTAACGCTATTGTCGAAAATTTGCGAGAAATCGTCCAACAGGTTAAATCATCCGCCGAAAAAGTCAATTATTCAATTGGTGAAAAACAACAAGCCATCGGTGAATTAGCCTCTGAAGCATCAAAACAAGCCGAAGTAATTCAGCAAAGCGTCTTATTTGGGGAACAGATGACGATTTCTAGCCGGAAAATCGCCAACAAAGCCCGGAAAGCCTCACAAGTAGCCAAAATAGCCTCAGATACGGCGCAAAAAAGTGGCACGATGATCGAAAAAACCGTCGCCAATAATCAACAGTTACGCTCTACCGTTGCTGAAACCGCCAAGAAAATGAAGCGTTTAGGGGAATCATCGCAACAAATCTCTAAAGTTGTCTCTTTAATTAATCAAATCGCCCTCAAAACTAACCTCTTAGCCGTTAATGCAAGTATTGAAGCCGCACGAGCCGGAGAAGAGGGAAGAGGTTTCGCCATTGTAGCAGAAGAAGTTGGACAATTAGCCGCACAATCAACCTCAGCTACTAAAGAAGTTGAACAAATTGTCGATGCAATTTTGTTAGAAACCAATGAAGTTATTAAAGCGATGGAAGTCGGTACAACTCAAGTCGTTGAGGAAAGTCGTTTAGTCGAAGAAACCAAGCAAAGTTTAGAGAAAATTCTCGGCATTGCTCAACAGATTGACGTTCTTTTTTATGCGATTTCTCAAGAAACGGAATCCCAAAACGAAACAGCACAAAAAATTACGCAATTAATGCACGATATCGCTCAGATTTCCCAAGAAACCGCGACATCTTCTCAAGAAATGTCAAACTCTTTAGAGGCAACTGTGGCGATCGCTCAAGATTTACAAGCATCTGTTAGTCAGTTTAAAGTTAGCGGGTAAAACGATGAAAGAGCAAGACATTAAACGACAGTTTTTAGACGAAGCGGGCGACTACCTTAATGTTATTGAATCAGCATTGTTAGGCTGTTCGACTAAAGAAATCACCTCGGCGCAATTCGATGCAGTCTTAAGGGCGGCTCATTCAATTAAAGGAGGGGCGGCGATGATGGGATATCAAACCCTTAGCGACTTCGCCCACCGCTTAGAAGATTTTTTTAAAGTGCTAAAAAGCCACTCAAAACCAGAAATCGACGAAACTGTCGAAAGTCTTTTTCTTTCATCCGTCGATCAACTTCGACAAATCTCGTCTTTTTATCGTCAGGGAGCCGAAACGATCGCCCCTGAATGGCTGTCGGAGCAAGTTGAGCCGATTTTTCAAGGATTACTTGATCGCATTGGGGAACTCACCCCAGAAAAATCTCTGAGCCTCCTATCAGAAGACGTTGGGGAGGAGATGACGGTCTTAATCTTTGAAACAGAGGTCGAAAGCTGTTTACAAGGCTTAGAATCGATTATAGCCCAACCTCAGCCCACGAATTTAAGGGAGGAGATATTGTCGATTTCCCAAGAATTGGGGGGACTGGGGGAAATGCTGCAACTTCCCCAGTTTAGTCGCTTATGTACTTCCATTTATGAACACTTAAAATCAGCAACTGAGGGAATTGATGCGATCGCACTTTCAGCAATTCAAGCATGGCGACGCGCTCAAGCGATGGTGATTGTCGGGCAAAAAGAGGCAATTACGAGCGAATTTTTGCTAAATCATTCTACAGTAATTCCAACTCTAGAAACTGAGACGACATCACCCGAAGAATTAAAAATAGAAACCGTTTCAACTGAAGAAAAAACCTTACGTGTCTCTTCTTCTCTTCTTACTGAGCTTGCGGACTTGTTTGGCGAAATGTCCATCGGACGTAATAGCATGGATTTACAATTACAACGATTGCGACGATTATTTAATCTTCTCAATCAACGAATTCAGCGTTTAGAAAGTTCTAGTCAAGCTTTGCGCTCTCTTTATGATCAGAGAATACAAGGATACACATCTTCAGTAATTCCTATTAAAACAAATAGCGTCAAACCACATTTAGCTCTGTTTGATAATCTCGAAATGGATAATTACAGTGATTTACATCCTCTTTCTCAAGAAGTGATGGAGACAATTTTCCAGATCGAAGAAGTGGCAAATGATTTAGATATTTATTTGGCAGAAACAGAAAAAACAGCGAAAGATTCACAACAGACTTTTGAACTCATCCAAAGTCAATTAACTAAAGCCCGAATGCGCCCTCTTACGGATTTAATCGCCCATTTTCCCAGAGCTTTAAGAGATATGAGTCTCAAATATGGTAAACCCGTCGAGCTAAAAATACAAGGGGAAACCACCAGAATCGATCGCACTATTTTAGAATCTTTAAATGATCCTTTGTTACACTTATTGCGGAATGCTTTTGATCATGGCATCGAAGATCCCGAAAAGCGCAAAGAAGTAGGAAAACCGCCTCAAGGTACGATTACAATTAGTGCTTCTACGGTTCGCAATCATACAATAATTCAGATACAAGATGATGGAGCAGGAATAAATCTCGATAAAATTCGCTCCCAAGCTCATAAGATGGGATTAGATGAAGATATCATCGCTAAAGCTACTATTGATGACTTATTAAATCTGATTTTTGAACCTGGTTTTAGTACAGCCGAAAATAAGAGCGAACTTTCAGGGCGAGGTGTCGGTATGGATATTGTTAAAACTCAAGTTCAACAAATGCAAGGTGATATTAAAGTTAGCACTCTTGCGGGTCAGGGAACAACATTTACGATTACTGTGCCGATGACATTATCCTTAATTCGAGTTCTGTTAATTGAAGTCGAACAAATGTTAATGGCTGTTCCTTGTAATGCGATCGAAGCAATGATCCTACCTGAACCTTCTCAAATTATACAATTCAAAGGACAAACTTTTTTAAAAGAAGAATCTGAATTATTTCCTTTAATTTATCTCAAAGACTGGTTAAATATTCCGACTGTTTATACTCAAAGAGATCATGAGTCTTTACCGAGTATTGACAAACCAACTATACTTAAGATCGCCCTAGGAAATAATTATATCGGGCTATGGGTTGAGCGATATTGGGGTGAACAAGAAGTAACGATTCGTCCTGTTGAAGGGAATTTAAAATTACCTAATGGCTTTACGGGATGTACAATTTTAGGTGATGGTTGCGTTGTTCCTCTGATTGATCCAGCACTGTTGTTACAGCCGAGTTTTCCTCCTTCTTTCTTATCCTCTTCTTTTATTTCTAACTCCCAACCAACAGCCCAAAAAGCTACTCTTTTAGTTATTGATGATTCAATTAATGTTCGTCGTCTTTTAGCACTCACTCTCGAAAAAGCTGGATATCAAGTCGAACAAGCAAAAGATGGTCAAGATGCTTTAGAAAAATTACAACGCGGTTTAGGAGTACAAGGAATTATTTGTGATATTGAAATGCCTCGTCTCGATGGTTATGGATTTTTAGCTAATTATAAAACTGATTCTATTGGTCAGAATATACCAGTTGTCATGTTAACCTCTCGTAGTGGCGAGAAACACCGCTCTATTGCTATGAATTTAGGTGCATCTGCTTATTTTTCTAAACCTTTTCAGGAAAAATTACTCTTACAAACTTTACAATCTTTGATTAAAAATTAACAAGCAAAAAAGATTTTTCTTTAATAGGGTTTGGTTTTCAAAACCCTACGCTATTTTGTCGGGATTTGCTCTCTTTGATTGTGTGGGCAATTTCATATAATGATTTTTTTGTCAAGATTTTTATACAAAATTAACAAAACTTAATAAATAAACGAGTAGATGAGATGAGTCACAAGAAATGAAACAAGATCTTAAAACATTTTTACGGCTCTCCAAGGCTTATCAGATAAGGGGATCAAGCCAAAATGAAGAAAAAGGACTTCACAAAAAAAAATTACAAAATGTTACTTAGTTTTTAAGAATTGAGACAATAGACACCTCTAGCTTTTATTGTCAAATATCGATTAGCAGAGTTATTCAAAGCTAATCCGAGTCATAAGAAAGTCATTTTGTTTATATTAAGGAGAGCTCAATGCTTGACGCTTTTTCCAGAGCAGTTGTAACTGCTGATAGCAAAACTTCCGCCATCGGTGGACAAGAACTAGCAAACCTCAGAAAATTCATTGCTGAAGGTAACAAACGTTTAGACGCTGTTAACGCTATTGCTAGCAACGCAAGCTGTATCGTTTCCGACTCCGTAGCTGGAATGATCTGCGAAAACCAAGGTCTAATCCAAGCTGGTGGTAACTGCTACCCCAACCGTCGTATGGCTGCTTGCTTACGCGATGCTGAAATCGTCTTACGCTATATTACCTACGCTTTATTATCAGGTGATGCGTCTGTATTAGATGATCGTTGCTTAAATGGTTTAAAAGAAACCTATGTTGCTTTAGGTGTACCCCTTCAGTCTACTGCTCGTGCAGTTGGCATCATGAAGGCCTGTGCTGTTGCTCACATCAACAACACCTCTGAACGGAAAATGGAAATGATTCAAGGTGACTGTGCTGCTATCACTGCTGAAGCTGCAAGCTACTTCGATCGCGTTATTTCCGTTCTTAGCTAAGTTATTTTGTAACGACGAAGCCATTTACTTTGTGATCCATTAAAGGAGAAATCTAAACAATGAAATCTGTTGCTACTACTACAGTCGCTGCGGCTGACTCAGCCGGACGTTTTCCCACCCAGTCAGATTTAGAATCCGTACAAGGAAGCTTACAACGCGCTAATGCTCGTTTAGAAGCTGCTGAAAAACTTGCTGCTGGTCTAGATAAAGTTACTCAAGAAGCTGGAGATACAGTATTCAAAAAGTATCCCTACTTAAAAAGTGCTGGTGAAGCTGGCGAAAACCAAACCAAAGTTGACAAATGCTACCGTGATATCAAACACTACCTACGTCTCATCAACTACAGCTTAGTTGTTGGTGGTACAGGTCCTCTTGATGAGTGGGGTATTGCTGGTCAACGTGAAGTTTACCGCGCTTTAAACCTACCTACTGCTCCTTATGTAGCTGCTTTTGAATACACCCGCGATCGCGCTTGCGCTCCTCGTGATATGTCTTCTCAAGCTTTAGTTGAATTCCGCTCTTACCTCGACTATGTGATCAACTCCTTGTCGTAGTAATTGTCTTGAATTAAACTCTAGGGGACTTTTAGTCAGTTGCTTTGCCTCAAAAAAGGGGTTAAGTGATCGGCCAGAAGTCCCCTAAGCTATGGATAATATAATTAAGAAACTATATTTAAAAACATGACGATAGATACTCTTTTTGAACAACTCAACCACCCTAACCCTTACATGAGGAAACGTGCGATGCTCGATCTCGCTGAAGTTCGAGATGAGACTACAATTCCTCGTTTGATGCAGATGTTAGATGAAGCGGATGTCTCCCACCGACGTTCTGCGGTAGTCGCTTTAGGGGTAATTGGTGTTGATGCGGTTCCTCCTGTAGTAGAAACATTACTAAATAGCCAAAATACAACCATCAAAGGCAGTTGTGTCAAAGCTTTAGCCCAAATTTCTCTTAATCATCCTGAAGTCTCTTTCCCCGAAATGGGTTTACAAGGATTAAAGCAATCTCTCAATGATCCCGATCCTGTTGTCTATATCGCCTCAG
This sequence comes from Aphanothece hegewaldii CCALA 016, assembly GCF_003007785.1. Classification (GTDB taxonomy): domain Bacteria; phylum Cyanobacteriota; class Cyanobacteriia; order Cyanobacteriales; family Microcystaceae; genus Chroococcus; species Chroococcus hegewaldii. Next base: position 220,390 of record NZ_PXOH01000006.1, read on the forward strand.
CAATGGCTTTAGGGCAAATAGGCACACCAGCACTCGATATTCTCATCGAATCTTTAAAAACAACCGATAATCTGGCTCTATCCATTGCGATCATTAATGCTCTTGGTTCAATTGGCGATCGTCGTGGTCTAGAAGTCTTAACCGAATTGGCTAATAATGAAACCGTTGATGAGTACGTCAGAGAGTCTGCAACAAGCGCCTTATCTCGTCTAGAATTTATCACAAAGCAATAACATAATATATTGTTTTTGTCAAGGATTTATCTAAATGAATATTCAAACCCTTCTTTTAGTTGCTACTACGATCTATCAAATTCTAGAAAGTTGGGTTGAAAATCAAAAGCCACTACCAGGTAAACGAATCGATGTCGGTGGCTATTATTTACATTATTATATTGCGGGAAATGCAAGCCCAACTATTGTTATCGATCACAGTTTAGGCGGAGTTGAGGGGTATTTGCTGGTAGAGGAACTAGCAAAATTAACAAAAGTCTGTATTTACGATCGCGCAGGTTATGGATGGAGCGCTCAAAGTCCTTATCCTCGAACGAGTGAGCAAATTGTTAAAGAATTAGATACTCTTCTCACTCAAGCAAGAATTACTCCTCCTTATATTTTAGTGGGTGATTCTTTCGGTAGTTATAACGTTCGGTTATACGCTCATCAGTTTCCCGAAAAAGTGATCGGAATGGTTCTAACTGATGGACTCCACGAAACAGCTATGCTAAAGATGCCCATACAACTAAAAGCATTAAAATATTTTTTCATTTCTGGCTTTGTGATGTCTATTCTAGGAGCATTGCTAGGAATTATCCGATTACTGAAAACAATAGGCATTTTTGAGCTAATTAAACCAGAATTACGCCAGTTTTCCCCAGATCAACTTTACCCGATTAAGCGTTCTTTCTGTCGTCCGCAACATTGGATAACTATGATTCGAGAAATGCTGAATTTAGATATTAGTAGCGAACAACTCAAAAAAGCAAATCAGTTTGGTTCATTACCCATTGTTAGCATCAAAGCCAAACATTTTTTTAACCCGTCCATTTGGACATCGGTTATTCCGTTACAAGCAACAAACCGACTACGGGAAAAAATGCACGATAATTTATTAACTTTATCATCCGATTGTATTCAACTAGAAGCAAATCAGAGTAGTCATTTTATTTGGACGGATCAACCTCATCTGATTCTAACTGCCGTAAAAATGATTTTAGAGAAATTGAGTTAAAGAAAGGCGATCGCTTTTCCCTAACTAATAGCCAAAAACGCAGCAGTTACTAAAATTGACCCAATGAGCATAGCTGTTATTGTAGGATGTCTCATTAACCAGTCAGAAAGACTAGGAATCGTTAAATGTCCAAAATCTCCTTCTACTCGGTTATCACTTGGCATCGGTTCAAATAAATTATCTTCTGCACTCTCAAATTTAGGCTCATTTGTGCGCTGCCCCGGAAAAGCGATCAAAAGTAATAAAGCATCTACCAATGGTGGCGAAAGTCGTTGTAACACATCGAGTATTTTTCCGATATCCCCAACAATAAAATCACGCGTTGGATGCTCGGCAGTGTAAAGAATGGCATCAGCGACTAAACTGGGTTGATAGTAAGGCGGAATTCCTGTCGGTTTAACGCCTAATTTAGTCCGAACATGATTATAAAATGGCGTGTTGATCACAGCAGGTTTTACACTCGTGACGCTAATAGGAATGCCTTCGTGTTTCAGTTCCACGCGCATCGATTCCAAAAATCCCTCAATACCATGTTTAGCACTTGAGTAAGCACTTTGCAAAGGCATAGAGCGACGACCTTCCATCGAGGAAATGTGGATTAATGCTCCTCGTCCTTCTCGTTTAAGATGGGGTAAAGCGACCATTGCTCCGTATACTTGTCCCATCAAATCCACATCAATAATACGTTTGAACTCTTCTGGCGTAAGCTGGTCAAAAGGAGCCATGACACCCGTAGCGGCAACCTGAACCCATGTATCGAGCCGTCCATAGGTTGCTATAGTATAATCTGCGATCGCTTTAACCTGATTAAAATCGGCGACATCAGCCACAATAGATACTGCATCACCTCCACCTGTACGAATCTCGTTTACTAAAGATTCTAAGCCCGTTTGACCTCGCGCCGCTACTACCACCTTAGCCCCACGTTGGGCAAACCGAAGGGCTGTTTCTCGTCCAATTCCGCTAGATGCTCCAACTACCGTAACCACTTGTTGGGCTATAGGTTTCAGTTGCATTGTGTTAAACTCCTTACAGTCAAGAACGTTTAGGCGTTAATGACCTTTTTAATTTTTTCACTCGTAATATAACGATTTATTGAATTGCGATCGGTCTATCTTAAGAAAGGTATAAATTAATAAGCCGTTAATCAAAGACGGAGATGTTTTACCCATTTGTTTGATAAGTTCTATTTTCATTATGACGATCGCCCAACGAATTGAAAAAATTCGTCAATCTCTACCGAGTCATGTCCGTTTAATTGCTGTAAGTAAGCAAGTGTCAGCCGCAGCAATACGAGAAGCTTATCAAGTTGGTGTACGTGATTTTGGGGAAAGTCGCTTACAAGAAGTGATCCCAAAACAGGAACAACTTAAAGATTTACCTGATATTTGTTGGCATTTTATCGGGCATTTACAGGCGAATAAAGCTAAAAAGGTGTTAGAACATTTTCAATGGCTTCACTCAGTTGATAATCTAACCTTAGCGCAACGCCTCGATCGTTTGGCTACAGAGATGAACATCTCTCCTCAAGTTTGTTTACAAGTCAAAATTTTGAGCGATCCCAATAAGTATGGCTGGGAAACATCCCAATTACTTCAAGATCTACCCGCCTTGGCGCAGTTTCAACAACTCAAAATTCAAGGTTTGATGACAATTTTACCCTTGGGCTTATCGGAATCGGAAAAATTAGTCGCTTTTAATAAAACAAATGAACTATCTCAAAATATTAATCAACGATCCCACTTATCATTAACTGAATTATCGATGGGAATGTCTAATGATTATTTGTTAGCAATTCGAGCAGGTGCAACGATGATTCGCCTAGGAACGATACTGTTTGGGGAACGCCAATCAATTTGAGCAATTGCTCACAGTCAGGATTTAAAATAATTTTTGTGAATTATTGGTCTTTATATCTTAAAATGTCAAATGCAATTATTAACTTACAACCCTAATTTTTTTAGGGAACTAAACAATCACTTTCCGCGACTACAACGAAAGAATTATTTAGTCTTTTTGCATCTACATTTTACTGATTTTACTTAGTTCAATTGTACTAAGTAAAGGAACAAAAAACAAGGAAAAACACTAAACTTCAATACTGCTCTTGGCGTATTCTAATGCTGAGTCTAACTTGAAACAGAAGTTTGAAAGGATCATAAACTGTGACTAACCTCTTTGAAAAAATAAAAAACTTTGTTAGCTCATCGGAGTCTGACAACGACGATTACGAAACTGACTACCCAGATCATAAATGGCAACAATCCTCAAATTTTGAAGAGGAAGAAGAGGAAGAACCAGCCAAACCAGAACCCACCCCTTATCGCCGATCTCGTGAGACTATGAACTTTCCCCCTGATACCTCTCTAGGAATAAACAGAACCAGCAACGTCATCGGAATGCCTGGAATTACTAATAATAATGCTGAAGTTGTGGTTATTGAACCCCATTCCTTTGATGAAATGCCGCAAGTGATTCAAACCTTAAAAGAGCGTAAATCGGTTGTCCTAAATCTTAATGTGATGGACCCCGAAGAGGCACAAAGAGCAGTAGATTTTGTCGCTGGTGGAACTTTTGCCATTGATGGACATCAAGAGCGAATTGGTGAAAGCATTTTTCTCTTTACCCCTAGCTGTGTCAAAGTTAGCACTTTAGGGGGCGCACTTCATGATGTTACTGAAACCTCTAAAGTCAATTTTCGTAGCACCTCAACCTCGTCTTGGGGAGCCGATGTAAATCGTATTGCTCAATAAAAATTAACTCAATAATGAGAATATAATAAATAATCGACCATTGTCATGATGGTCTTTTTATTTCTTTAAAATAAATTGAAGAGTAGCTATCTGTAGATCAATAGTGGAGTGATAGTGTCTATTAAATTAGGAATTATTGGCGGGGGAGTGATGGCCGAAGCAATTCTCTCTCGGTTGCTCGCTCAACAAATTTATGATCCCAATACTGTATTAATCAGTGAACCGCAACAGCAAAGGCAAGAATTTTTACAAGCAAAATATCAAGTAAATGTTACCTCTGATAATCGTTCGGTGACTCAATCCGAAGTGATTTTACTCGCCATCAAACCGCAAGTCTTATCGACTGTGTCGGGTGATTTATCTGAGCTTTCTTCTACTACCTTGATGATTTCGATCCTGGCAGGTGTTCCCCTCAAACGCTTAGAAGAGATTTTTTTGAATAATCCCATTATTCGGGTTATGCCCAATACTCCTGCAACCGTAGGCGCGGCAATGACGGCGATCGCTTCTGGAAAACACGTTCAATCTCATCATTTATCCTTGACAAAAAATATATTCTGTGCTATTGGGGAAGTGGTAGAAGTTTCCGAGTCGTTGATGGATGCTGTCACTGGTTTATCGGGATCAGGCCCCGCTTTTGTGGCGATGATGATCGAAGCCTTAGCCGATGGGGGTGTAGCCGCAGGACTCCCCAGAGCGATCGCGTTACCGTTAGCCTTACAAACCGTTCTAGGAACCGCCCAACTCATACAGACAACAGGAATACATCCCGCTCAACTCAAAGATCAAGTCACAAGCCCAGGCGGTACAACGATCGCAGGTGTCGCCCAACTCGAAAAACAGGGCTTTCGTTCGGCTGTGATTGAAGCCGTTTATGCTGCTTACAAACGCTCAGTAGAATTAGGACAAAAATCTTAACAATTAAGCGATCCTTTATGAAGAGGCATTAAGAGAAAAAAATAAGATATAAAAGTTAGAAGTAACAATAAAATCGAGTCTCAAACAAAGTGAAAATGAAAGAAGTAAAACCGACTATTTTAGTAACGGGTGGTGCTGGTTATATTGGTTCTCATGCCGTTAATGCCTTATGTCGTTCTGGTTATTCAGTCATTGTTCTTGATAATTTATCCTATGGTCATCCCGAAATTGTTAAAGATATTTTAAAAGTAGAATTAATTGTCGGAGATACACGCGATCGCACCTTACTAGATCAGATATTTGCGACACACAACATAGCTGCGGTGATGCACTTTGCCGCGTTTATCGCCGTAGGTGAGTCAGTCATTGAACCCGCCAAATATTATCATAATAATGTTGTGGGAACTTTAACACTTTTAGAAGCCATGTTAGCCGCGCAAGTGAATAAAATTGTCTTTTCTTCAACTTGTGCAATTTATGGAATGCCGAAAGAAATACCTATGACTGAAACTCATCCTAAAGATCCACTCAGTCCCTATGCTGCTACTAAAAATATGGTTGAGCAAATTTTAGCGGATTTTGATCAAGCTTATGGATTAAAATCAGTCGCCTTTCGCTATTTTAACGCTTCTGGGGCTGATCCAAGTGGGCAATTAGGGGAGGATCATGACCCCGAAACTCATTTAATTCCCTTGACTCTTTTAGCCGCTTTGGGTAAACGTTCTTCTCTAAAAATCTTTGGGACAGATTATGATACACCAGATGGTACAGCGATTCGAGATTATATTCATGTTTGCGATTTAGCCGATGCTCATGTCTTAGGACTAGAATATTTATTAAAAGGCGAAAATAGCGACGTTTTTAATTTAGGAAATGGCAACGGTTTTTCAGTTAGAGAAGTCATAGAAACCGCCGAAAAAGTAACGGGTATAAATATTCCTGTTATTGAAGCCGAACGCCGCGCCGGAGATGCACCGATTTTAATTGGTAGTAGCGAAAAAGCAAAAAGAATTTTAGGATGGAATCCACAATACGCAGATTTAGCTATGATTATTAATCATGCTTGGAATTGGCATCAAAAACGTCATGGAAGTTAAAGAGGATTTGTATCGTCTAACCTTAATTGTTGCTCAAATGGGAGAAGCGGTTATTACAACGACTGAAACCGTCGAAAAATTAGCTCAAAAAATTGATGCGATAGCAAATGCACTTCAGACTCAAGGACATCATGTTCAGCAACAAAGCTATCAAATCTTTGCTCTTAGTGATGCTTTACAAACTCTAATCGATCATCAAACTGAATCAAAAAAGCAAGTTGATAAACTGATTGAAGCTTTACAAGATTTAATCAAGTGAATATTTCTTTGAGCAAAAAATTGAAGAGAGTAAGATGAGTGATCCCTTTAGTCGGTGTAATTTTTGTGAGATCTTTGGGAGAAAGAGGCAACAATTTTCCAGTTAGAGTGTCATTTTTTATAATAAATGTAGCTATCTTCTTTCTTTTGAGTCTAATTATTACCGAATGACGGAACGTGTACAGAAAATCCTATCCCAGTGGGGAATTGCGTCTCGTAGAAAAGCTGAACAGCTTATTTTAGAAGGTCGTGTACGTCTTAATGGTCAAATTGTACATTTAGGACAACAAGCAGATCCAGCAAGCGATCTTTTAGAAGTAGATGGCAAAATGATCCAACCTGGCGATCGTCCAAAACAAATTTATTTGCTAGTTAATAAACCTTTAGGGGTTGTTTCCACCTGTCATGATCCCCAAAACCGTCCGACTGTATTGGACTTACTCCCAAAACATTTATGTCATGGACAAGGAATACATCCAGTAGGACGTTTAGATGTGAATTCAACAGGTGCGTTAATCTTAACAAATGATGGTCAACTGACTCTTAACTTGACTCATCCTCGCTATCATTTACCAAAAACCTATGAGGTTTTGATTGATGGACATCTATCAGAAATCAGTATTCAAAAGTGGCGAGATGGAGTTATGCTAGAAGGGAAAAGAACTTTACCTGCTCAAATTAAAATACTCGATCTCACTCCTCACCACAGTTTATTGCAGGTTATTTTGACGGAAGGACGAAACCGTCAGATTCGCCGTATTGTTGAGCAGCTAGGCTTTCAGGTGTTAAAACTACACCGAACAGCAATCGGTTTAATTCAACTTAATCTTTCTCATAAACCTCCTTTATCTTCGGGTCAATATCGTCTACTAGAACCCTTTGAAATTGCTTTTCTGCAACAACACATTCATCTAGGCACCAGAAAAAAGCTGCATCGGCAAAATCACTATGTTTCGCAAAAAGCCTAAAATTGATCCCATTGTTCAACAACGAGAAAAATTACAAGAACTTGGCTCTCGTTTACAGAACATTCGTACCGAAAAAGGACTCTCTTTAGATGTCGTCTCTCGTAAAACAATGATCCCACGACGTTTGTTAGAGGCGATCGAAATGGGGCAAATGGAAAACCTACCTGAACCGATTTATATTCGCTGGTTAATTAAACAATTTGCCGAAACGTTAGGATTAGACGGTGTAGCTTTTTCGAGTGAATTTCAGGTTCATGTTAAACCCCAAACGACTTCATCTAACTTTCTGCGTTTACCCAACTTTCAATTACGCCCTTTTCATCTTTATTTTTTCTATATTCTTCTTCTTCTATTTTCAGTAAGAACAATTTCTAATGTTCTCGAACAATCTACCCTAGAAATTAATCGTTTACCTAGTCCGGTTGTTCCTTCGGTTAAACCATCTCCTGTTCCTCAACCTACCCCGGTACAAGCGGTAACAGCAACTAACCCCCCTGCTAAAACCGAACTTGATAAGTCTGTTATTGTTGATATTCAACTTAAAGATGATTCTTGGTTAAAAGTGATTTCTGATGGAAAAAAAGAATTTGAAGGACTTCTCCCAAGTGGAACCCATCGGACTTGGAAAGCAGACAAAGAACTAACGGTTCGTGCGGGTAATGCGGGTAGTGTTTTTATTACCGTTAATAAAGAACAAGCAAAACAACTCGGACAACCAGGACAAGTCGAAGAAGTCACTTACACAGCCAATTGAGCCAATATCAAAAGCATAATTAAGAAAAGTAAATTGTAGCAAAATATACTATTTTAAATTGTTTTAATAGAAAGAGAAGGAGATCGCCATTGACCTAAAAACTGAAGGAGTGAAAGCGAGATATGTCTACTCTGCTCGCAGATGCCAGTATAAGATTAGAAAAAGCCTTAAAATACGTTTCAATATCCGAGGACGCGATCGCACGTCTCAAACACCCTAAAACGAGTTTAAGTGTATCTATTCCAGTGCGGATGGATGACGGTTCACTGAGAATCTTTCAAGGGTATAGAGTTCGCTACGATGATACACGTGGGCCTGGTAAAGGAGGTGTGCGCTATCATCCCAACGTCAATATCGATGAGGTACAGTCTCTCGCGTTTTGGATGACCTTTAAATGTGCCTTATTAGATTTACCCTTTGGGGGCGCGAAAGGTGGCATTACCTTAAATCCGAAAGAACTTTCCAAACAAGAATTAGAACGCCTGAGTCGGGGGTATATTGATGCGATCGCCGATTTCATTGGGCCAGATGTTGATATCTTAGCACCCGATGTTTACACCAACGATATGATCATGGGTTGGATGATGGATCAATACAATATCATTCAGCGAAAAATCTGTCCGGCTGTCGTCACTGGAAAACCTCTGACGATGGGAGGAAGCAAAGGGCGAGATACTGCAACAGGTACAGGCGCATTTTATGTTATTCACTCTATGTTGAGTAAATTTGCCCAAAAACCAGAAAATACAACCATTGCTGTCCAAGGATTTGGGAACGCGGGATCAGTGGTTGCAGAATTACTCTTCAAAGCGGGTTATAAAGTCGTTGCCGTTAGTGATTCGATGGGCGGGATCTATACTGAAAAAGGGTTAGATATTCCCAGTCTCAAACGTCATAAAGAAGAAAATAAAGACATAAAAACGCTTTATTGTCAAGATAGTCTTTGTGATATGGTGGAATACCAAAGCTTGAGCAATGCAGAGTTATTAAACCTAAATGTCGATGTTTTGATTCCTGCCGCCTTAGAAAATCAAATTACATCAATCAATGCAGCCAACATTCAAGCAAAGTATATCTTTGAAGTGGCAAACGGCCCGATCACTTCAGAAGCCGATGCAATTTTAGAACAAAAAGGAATTTATGTGTTTCCTGATATTCTCGTTAATGCAGGGGGCGTAACAGTCAGTTATTTTGAGTGGGTTCAAAACCGAAGCGGGCTATATTGGCGCTTAACAGAAGTTAACGAACGACTCAAAGAACGTATGGTAACTGAAGCCGAAAAAGTTTGGATAATTGCCAGAGAGTTTGATACTTCTTTACGAACTGCTGCCTATATCCATGCTATCGAACGTCTTGGAGAAGCCTTAGACGCAAAAGGAACCAGAGATTATTATCTCAATGGGATCACACCAAAATTAATCAAAAGATAACAAAATTGGTAGAGACGCAATATATCACGTCTCTACATATTAATTAAACTGCCGCACCTTGAGCGATATAACCGAGTTCTTCTAATTTGCTCCAGACTTTAGCGACACTTTCCTCTAATTCCTCTAAATCAGTTCTACACTCAATTTCAGGATTAGCGGGAGCCTCGTAGGGATCGGTAATGCCTGTAAATGTTTTAATTTCTCCTGCTCTTGCTTTCTTGTATAGACCTTTAACATCTCTATCTTCACATACAGCTAGAGGAGCATTAACAAAAACCTCAACAAAATCACCAATTTTTCCTCTGACTTCCTCACGAATTTCTCGATAAGGAGAAATAGCAGAAACCAAAACAATCACACCATGACGAGTGAGTAAGTTAGAAACAAAACCAATACGACGAACGTTTTCATCACGGTCTTCTTTACTAAATCCTAAACCTTTGGTGAGATTAGTCCGTACAATATCACCGTCTAAAACCTCAAAATCATAGCCTTCTTCTGTAAGCTTTTTTTGTAATGCTTCTGTAATTGTTGTTTTTCCTGCACCACTCAATCCCGTTAACCAAACTGTAACACCACGCTGTTTCATACTTAATCCTTTTTTATAATTGATCTTCGCGTTTAGATTAACCTGTTATCCCTCATAATGGCAAGCCTTTTTTCCTTAATTCAAATTCTTTTTGCTCGTCTCTGATAAATAAGATTAATTCATGAGACATCAACCCTTTGGGGTATAATTAGGAGTTTGCAGGAAATTACCGAAGAAGGAGACCAGCCTCATGGCTCGAATGTACTACGACGAGGACGCTAATTTAGACTTATTATCAGGCAAAACAGTTGCCATTATCGGTTATGGTTCGCAAGGTCACGCCCATGCTCTTAATTTAAAAGATAGCGGCGTAAATGTGATTGTTGGGCTATATACTGGCAGTAAATCCGCCCAAAAAGCTCAAGATGCAGGAATTCCAGTTCATAGCGTAGCAGAGGCGGCGGCGGCGGCCGATTGGATTATGATTTTATTACCCGATGAGGTACAAAAAACCATTTATACGAATGAAATCGCTCCTCACCTCAAAGAAGGGAAAATTTTGTCTTTTGCTCACGGTTTTAATATTCATTTTGGACAAGTTGTACCGCCGGAGGGTGTCGATGTTGTCATGGTTGCCCCGAAAGGCCCCGGCCATTTAGTGCGTCGGACTTATGAACAAGGGCAAGGTGTACCTTGTTTATTTGCTGTATATCAGGATGCTACCGGACAAGCACGCGATCGCGCCATGGCCTATGCTAAAGGAGTTGGTGGAACTCGTGCCGGGATTTTAGAAACAACTTTTAGGGAAGAAACAGAAACCGATTTATTTGGCGAACAAGCGGTTTTATGTGGTGGTTTAAGTGCTTTAATTAAAGCGGGATTTGATACCTTAGTTGAAGCCGGTTATCAACCAGAATTAGCTTATTTTGAATGTTTACACGAAGTTAAATTAATTGTCGATTTAATCGTAGAAGGCGGACTCGCTAAAATGCGCGACAGTATTTCTAATACAGCAGAATACGGCGATTATACAAGAGGCCCCCGTGTGGTGACTGATGAAACTCGCGCCGAAATGAAGAAAATTTTAAAAGAAATTCAATCCGGTCAATTTGCTAGAGAATTTGTTTTAGAAAATCAATCTGGTAAACCCGGTTTTACTGCGATGCGTCGTACTGAAGCAGAACAACCTATCGAAGAAGTCGGCAAAGATTTACGGGCGATGATGAGTTGGTTAAAATAATTTTATGTTGACGGTAGGGGTTTGGTGAACAAACCCTTATCTAATTTTTGGGACTAGCGCGACGTAAAAACTCATTGACTTCTTTTTCCCGTTCTTTACTCGGTCGTTCAGGATTTTTATCGGGAAATAAACCCAAAATCATCTGATTTAATGTTTGTCGGGTTTGAAGGCTATAAGCATTTAGAGGCTTTGGCAAAAAGCGATCGCCAACTGTAATAAAAAAGAAACTACCAACAATTAAGAGAAATGTAATCCACTTTTTCGGCATAACCTAAACAAAAATCGAGCCACATCTTTATACTTCCCTTTTTGCCTTAAATTTCTTGCATTGATTCCAATAAAAATAGGGTTTGGAGACCAAACCCCTACGCTGAGATTGAAAAAGCCTTATTTATTGGGTTGAGGAGTCATCCGCAGATAAGGTTTAATTTCTTTGACACCTTTAGGAAATTTTTCTCTAGCCGCATCAGTGGGAATAGAAGGCACAACCACGCAGTCATCGCCATCTTTCCAGTTAGCAGGAGTTGCCACTTGATGGTAATCGGTTAACTGCAAAGAGTCAATTACTCTAAGAATTTCGTCAAAATTACGCCCTGTACTAGCCGGATAAGTAAATGTTAGGCGTAGTTTTTTATTGGGATCAATAATAAAGACACTACGAACGGTTAAATTATTTAATGAGTTGGGATGGATCATGCCATAAGCATCAGCCACTTTGCGATCGGGATCGGCAATAATTGGATAATTAACGGTTGTATTTTGGGTTTCGTTAATATCATTAATCCAACCACGATGAGAGTCAGCATTATCAACACTGAGTGCAATAACTTTTACATTACGCTTGTCAAATTCTGATTTTAGACTAGCAACTGTACCTAATTCAGTAGTACAAACGGGAGTGTAATCTGCGGGATGGGAAAATAAAACGACCCAGCTATCGCCTGCCCATTCGTGAAAAGAAATTGAGCCTTCACTGGTATCTTGAGTAAAATCGGGGACTATATCACCTAATTGTAGAGCCATAATTGAGATTGCCTACATACACATAAAGAAGCAATTTACTATAGTATGAGCAAATGGGGAATCTACACTAAAACTATAGGAATTTGTAACAATTCTTGATCTTTCTTCTCATGATTTTAGCATAGGAGCAATGAGAACCATTGTTCAGTGCGATCGCCCAACGCCTCTAATGAGTATTCTTGTTCGGCTTGGCGACGACAAGCAGCACGATCAATTGTATTAATTTTTTGGATGGCTTCAACCAAACCCGTTACGCTATCTGGTTCAACCAAAAACCCAGTTTTACCATCTTGTACTACTTCTATTGGGCCACCGCGACGATAGGCAATGACGGGAACACCGCACGCTAAAGCTTCAATCATCACATTTCCAAATGCTTCTACCCAACGAGGAGTCATCAATAACGCCCGCGCTTTCCCTAAATATTTTTGCAGTTCGTCAGTGGGGAAAAATCCCATGTATTCAAAGGGAGCATCGGAATAATCTTGTTGAATTTGTTGCCAATAATTATTATCTTGTAGCTTACCAAAAATCTTGAGGGGGATACCCGTAATTTGTGCGGCTGCCACTGCATCTTCTAGGGCTTTTTCAGGGGCAATGCGACCTACCCAAGCCAAATAATCATCGGGAGAATTAACATACTCATATAAGGGTAAATCTATGGCACTACCAAGACAATGAACATTTTTTAGTCCAAAAGTATCGGCTTGAGTTTGAGAATAAAATGTAACTTGATGGGGAAATTGACGAACCGTTTGTCTAATAATCTCATCCATTGCCTCACTAACTGAACCCATACTCACTAAATGTCCCACGCGACAACCCGTAAAAAAAGGCGTGAGATAAAAAGGTAGCCAGTCGTAAGAAAAATTAAAAATCAGATCATATTTATCTTGTACTTGTCTAGCATAATCCCACATATTACCCAAAACCGAATTAGGCGGTAAAGTAATCATTTCATCACGTTCTTGACTTTGGGCGGAGATTTGTAAATTTCCTGCTATTTCAATAATTGAAGTATTAGGTAAAGTAGACTTTTCTGGGGCGACAACTTGTACATGATGACCACGACGGCTCATTATGAGTGCTAAGTTGTATAGTGTAAATTCCACTCCTCCCCCGATACCTGAACTGAGGGGACCAACGGGTGTAGATACAAACAATAATTTCAACATTAATCTTTTTTGGCTTCTTTTACTTCCTCAGTATAAGAGGCTTCCTCAATATTATCGGAATCAAAACCCCCCTCATTTTGTTCGACTTCTACTGATGTAAAATCAAGTTTAGGCGGTAAAGGAATATTAAGCTGTTTCATTGCCCATTTAGCCGTTTCTTGAACTTCCTCATCGGAGTCATCGAGAGCATGACAAATTGTTTGAGTAATTTGAGACATAATATCGTAAATTCGCGTTAAATCTCGGATGGCGTTTTTGCGGACTTGAGGATTTTTATCACTCAAAGAAATAGCCAAAGCTTGATTAAGCGGTCGTAGCGTACGTGTACAAATCTGGGATAATGCTTCTAGAATCAAACTTCTTTCATAAGAATCAGCATCCGCCATCACATTAACCAACGGCTGCATTGAGCGAGAGTCGGACATTTGAGCTAATTTCCAAATGGCGCGTCGGCGAGTTCTCGGCTCTGGATCTCCTAATTCACCAATCAGTTGTAAAATTAGATCGGCGTTGGGAATTCGACTCGGTGTTTGAATAATTGAAGTCGTATCCTCGAAATTGACATCTTCATCAAACCGAGAGAAATTAAAAGAATTATTATCCGTTTGACTGGCATGATTGACATTAAAAGTCCCATTGTCGGAGGGGTTGGACTCTGGAGGTGATGGTCTTTTTCTCTTTTTATTTCTATCGTAGTATCGATCGGTGGTTGGGATTTTAATATTAGGTAGTGAGCTACGAAATTTTGAAGCTAGAGATAATAAAGCTCCTGCGGCCGCTAGAGTCAGTAACCCTGCTCCTAAATAGAGGGGAATAGGAGACGTTTTTTGTACTCTTGGGGCTGTATTTTGAGGAGGATCAGCCGTTGGATTAAGAGGAAGACTACTATTAGAATTGGCTAAAGACTCAACACTTTTAATGGCGTTAGTTGCTGCTAAATCATTGGGACGCAACGCGAGAGCTTGTTGAAAATTTTGTAAGGCTTTTTTATACTCTTTACGGTTAAAAGCATTATAACCCTCATCCATCAGGCGATTATATTTAGCTTGGCTATCAGTTGTCCCAGAGGGATCTGGAGTCGGGTTTGAGTTTGCTTCAGTTTGAGCGTTCGCCACATCCGATAACAACCCTTTTACTCCAGTTGGACTCTGAGAACTTAATGAGAGTCCTAGACAACTCACCCATAATATTAACAAGATTGAGAATCGATAACGCATCATAGATTAACTAATTCTAATAAAAATTTAGCCAAGAAATTTTTTTAATTATTACCATAACAGGTATTAATTAATTTTTGATGATTACAGGCTGGCTCGGCTGGCTTTTTATCGCTAACTTTTCCCAAAGATCCCTCCCCTTGCTCCATCATGTCATTTTTTTTCCTAAGTGGCACTAGGAAGCTGTACAATTATGCACCTTGATTGTAACTGACAGTTTGCCAAAATCAAAACGAATCATTCTAAATGTAGAGTTTTGATGTCATCTGTATGATCTTTTTCAATTATGGTATGAACTTGCCACGCACTAGAACTATCAGGATAGTCTAGACGATAATGTCCCCCTCGGCTTTCTGTCCGAAACAGCGCACTTTTGAGAATTAAATAAGCAATATCTAATAAATTAAGGGTTTCAATACAATTTCGTAATTCTGTCCAAACTAAAGAAGATTTAAAGACAATTTTTTGCTCTGGCGACGAATGGAGAATCACTTGACTGATTTTTAACTCATAAAGTTGCTTTCGCCACTCATTGACTTGTATTAAAGCCATTTCTAAAGGTTCATGAGAGCGACTAATTCCCACATTTTGCCACATCAAAATGGGTAATTGTTCTCGAACCCAGTCTATCTGTTGTTTTTCAAAGTCCCAGTCTGGGGCGTGAATTTCCTCTCTAACGGGTATTTCTTCAAATGGCTCTTTTTCTAGCACTAAATGAGCTAATTGTCCAGCAAAAACCACGCATTCTAACAAAGAATTACTAGCTAGGCGATTTGCTCCATGTATCCCCGTACTAGCTGTTTCCCCGATCGCATATAATCCAGCTATTGAGGTTTGATTATCCAATCCTGCGGCAATACCACCCATCCAATAATGAGCCGCCGGAGCCACTGGAATCAAGTCATGAAAAACATCGATCCCCCATTTCTGACACAGACGAATAATATTCGGAAAACGATAGCGAACGCGTTCAGGCTCAATCATCCGTAAATCTAGATAAACATGAGCATGAGAAGGATCTAAAGTTGTTCGTTGTAAATGAGTAAAAATAGCGCGACTCACCACATCTCTAGGGGCTAATTCTCCATCTGGATGATATTGAAACACAAAACGATCGCCAAGTTCATCCACTAAATGCGCTCCTTCTCCGCGTACTGCCTCACTAATTAAAAATCTCGGTGCATTGGGTAGAGTCAAAGCTGTGGGGTGAAACTGAAAAAACTCTAAATCTCGTAACATCGCACCCGCACGCCAGGCTAAAGCGACACCATCTCCTGTACTAACCGATGGATTCGTCGTTTGAGCAAAGACTTGACCGCCTCCTCCTGTGGCTAAAATAACCGCACTAGCTCTAATCCACCTAATTTGATGTCCATGTAGCAAACTAGCTCCAATACAGCGTTTATTGTTGGTCTGGAGCCACAATTGGAGGGCGATGGTCTGGGAAATAATTTTAATATTCGGTTTTTCTAAAACTTTTGCGGTGAGAGTACTAATGATCGCTCGTCCAGTGCGATCGGCTGCGTGTAAAACTCTGGGGCGAGAGTGTGCAGCTTCTAGAGTCATAGCGAGTTCTTCACCTTTACGATCAAAGCTTACCCCTAAATTGACTAATGATTGAATCGCACTCGCGGCATGATTGACCAAAAATTCAACCGCTTTGAGGTCACACAGTCCCGCACCTGCTTTTAGGGTATCCTGTAAATGGAGTTGCGCTGAATCTGACGGATTAATCGCCGCAGCAATACCCCCTTGCGCCCAGTCACTCGCTCCTGTTTTGAGTTCATCTTTGGTTACTAAACAGATTTGATAATGGGAAGGTAAACACAAGGCTGCATACAAACCAGCCGCCCCGGAGCCAATGACGAGGACATCACACCGACTGGGAATGGAAGGGTTAACAGGTTCTATCAAAGTTATTTAATAGGGTTGGGAAATTCCATTTATTGTAGCGTTGCAATTGTATATGTGATCATCCGCTTTTTTTTAATTCACAGATGGGGTTGATGATGGGTAAAGTATATCTAATCGGTGCAGGTCCTGGAAGGCTTGATTATTTGACCTTAAGGGCTAAAGAATTACTCTCTATAGCGGAAGTTTTGGTCTATGATGCTTTGGTTGAGCCGAAAATTTTGGAACTTGTATCCTCAAAAAGTCTAAAAATTGATGTGGGTAAGCGTGGAGGTTTACCGAGTACTGAGCAACAAACCATTAATCAGTTATTGGTAGAGTATTGTTTACAAGGTAAACAGGTTGTACGGCTAAAAGGTGGTGATCCTCTGATTTTTGGTCGGGTTTATCCAGAAATGCGATCGCTTCATGACGCGGGCTGTGATTTTGAGTTAGTCCCTGGTATTACTTCTGCTTTGGCTGCACCTTTACTCGCGGGAATTCCTTTAACAGATAAGGATCTCGGTCGTTGTTTTGCGGTTTTTAGTGGACATGATACTAATATACTAGACTGGGGAGCTTTGGCGAAAATTGATACTCTAGTGATTCTGATGGCTGGTAAGTCTTTGGGGATTATTATAGAGCAATTACAAGCTAATGGACGTTCATCCGATGAAGCGATCGCAATTATCCGAAATTGTAGTCTTGTGACACAACAGATTTGGACAGGGACGTTAGCGGATATATTAGATCAGACTGATGGAGTGTCTTTGTCTCCTTCGATTATCATCATTGGTCAAGTTGTTAATCTTAGAATTATGAGCGATCATCTTCCTTTATGGGGTCAAACTATTTTAGTCACCCGTGCTGCCGAACAAAAGAGCCAATTTACTAATCTATTAGAAGCACAAGGGGCGAGTGTTGTTGAAATGCCCGCTTTAGAAATTCGTCCCCCTTCTAGTTGGCAAAGTTTGGATAATGCGATCGCCATTTTAAATCAATTTGACTGGCTTATTCTTACTTCGGCTAATGGTGTAGAATATTTTTTCAACCGTTTAGCGACTTTGGGGAAAGATACTCGCGCTTTAGCTGGTGTAAAAATTGCTGTTGTTGGCAAGAAAACCGCCGCAATTCTAAAACATTTTGGCATACAACCCGATTTTATACCGCCAGAATATGTGGCTGATTCTTTGTGCGATCGTTTTCCTGAAAATTTAGAAGGGAAAAAGATTTTATTTCCTCGTGTGGAGACGGGAGGAAGAGAAGTTTTAGTAAAAGATTTGAGTCAACGCGGTGCTACAGTAATAGAAGTTGCTGCTTATGAGTCGGGATGTCCATCAAAAATCGATCTAAGAGCGAGTATGGCTTTACAACAGCACAAAATTAATATTATTACTTTTGCCAGTTCCAAAACGGTACAAAATTTTTATAATTTAATTCAACAAGTCACTAATCCTTTATCTTTACTGGAAAATGTTTGTATAGCTTCAATTGGCCCGCAAACTTCTAAAACTTGTCTCGAATTATTCGGACGTGTCGATTTAGAAGCCAAAGAGTATACATTAGAAGGATTAACCGATGCTATTATTAATCGCTTAAATAATCTTTAGTGAGTATCTCATCCTCGGTAAAGGGCGATTCTAAGGGAAACGTATTCAATGATAAACGTGTTTCGCTGGCTGCATCTTGACGCGCTAAATCATAACAACGAGTGAGGATACTTTGATAATATAACTTTAAACTTGGGCTATCTTCTAATAAAAATATGATTTGGCGACGTTGCTCTTTAATCGTATTTAACCAGCTTTGGGAGCGTTGTTCAACTTGATAATTCCATTTTAGTAAATGAGTCAACAAAACAATTAACCTATTTTTAATTTCTCGTTTTTCACTCCTGCCCATACTTTCTAATTCTTCGATTAAGTTGTTTCTATCAAGGTTTGTAAAATTCCCGTCTTTCAAATCTTTAATGGTTGTTTCTATCCAGATATAGAAATCAGTTTCATAAAGGTTTTGATTAATGGGCTGGTTTGACAATGAAGATGTAGTCATTTTTTTCCAGTTTTTAACATTGACTAAATAATGTTATTATTTTATTGTATCATTTGTAATAACATCCATGCCGCCACGTTCTAAAAAGTCTAAAGACTTTAATTATGAAACAACAATTACTGAAGTAGAAGCCATGATTGAGCAAATTGAATCAGGTTCTTTAACTTTAGAAGATGTTTTCGATAAATTTACTCAAGCTAGTAACGCACTCGCTCAATGTGAAGCATTTCTTGCTCAAGGAAAACAACGCATGGATTTATTAATAGAAGTTTTAGAATCTTCAGCAAAAGAAGATTTAGAATTCTAATGATTTTTCTCGTTCGGTTTTTCCATTATTAATAAACTGTTCAACTGAATCATTAGTATTGCGCCATAATTGTTCTAATTTAGTTGCAGGAATAGTGAGATATAAAACATCTCCAGGTAATAAAAGAATTTCTAATAAATTCCAACTATGGACAGTACAATTATTTCGTTCAATATACAAAGGAACATAGTCCGCTTCCATTGCAGTATCTTTAACGGTTCTTTTACAGAAGGGATGATTGGGTGTAATGAGTGTTGCGACAGCTACCCAGAGTAAATCATCTGTCATTCCATTCCCTAATATTTTGCCCCCTAAAGCTGCGGCTGTAAAGGTATGAGTCGCTAAGTCAGATGCACATAAAACCGCTTCAAATTCAAATACTTCTTGACTCGCTTTACCAAATTGCGGATCTTGACTGCGAACGACTAAATTAATTTTAGGGGATATGGCTTTTGCAGTGAGGGCAATTTCTACATTAACCATATCATCACTGGTGGTGACTAAAATTGCGTCGGCTCTTTCTAAATTAGCAGCTTTGAGACTTCCAGCAATCCTGGCATCTTCTATAATAACAGGAACACCGAGCGATCGCGCTGTATGTAAAAAGCGATTTTTGGCATTTGCTTCGACTACTACAACATCATGACCTTGTTTGTACAATTGGCGCACAATTTCCATACCAATACCACCCAAACCACAGACGATATAATGATTGCGGGTGGGAACTCGTGCCGCATCCCAAAATTGTTTAAAGCGACTGCCCAATATAAAATCATTAAGTAAAGCATAACAAATCCCAATCACACCAGCACCGACAATCATCATAATTGCGGTATAAACTTTGATTTCATCTGATGCTTTTTCGATTACATCTTCTTGTCCTCCAGCACCTGTAATCATTCCTACAGAAAAATAAAAGGCATTGACTAAAGAAACTTTAAAATTTGTGCTGACATACAATACTGTGGAAAAGCCAATCATTAATAATAGCAAAAGAATGACAAAGGCTACCGATTGTACATGATGTTGATATTGTCGCAAATTTGCAATAGGTTTAATGATTTTTCGCCACCAATACCGTTTTTTAAGTCGTGTTGTTGGTTGGGAACCCATAATTAAATGATCGCCAATTTGTAAGCGTTTTCCGTTCACAACTGCCGATACTAAATCGATTTCATCTCTAGCGGGTAAATAATAAATTAACATCCTTGATGGATTGTCCCAAAGTTCGCTTAATGGCATACCTAGCCAAGGATGAGCTTCATCTATAACAACTTCTTGAATCGGCCAAGTTTGATTATACAATCGTAGTTGACCAATTGCTTTATCTCCTAATGCGGCAAAAGAGAAAATCGGAGCAGCCAAAGCAGAAACGCTCATGCTGACATGATCGGGTAATGTTTCATCTAATCGCTTTCCAAGGGTTTCATTAAATAATCGATTAATGATTTTAATGCGGGGATTCATTAAGCGTGCATAGGTTAAAACTGCTAAATTCAATGAATCATCATTTGAAGTTAATACTAATGTTTGTGCCGTGAGAATTCCTGCATGGCTTAAAGTATTTGGGGAGCGTAATTCGCCGACAATAATATCTCTTTGATATTCGGAAGACATCGGACGATCGCTAATCCCTGTTACGGCTGCTCCTTGGTGTTTTAATAAGCAAAAAATCGTATATCCTGTACGTCCTAACCCACAAACAATAATTTTAGGTTTCATTGATTTATTAATTTCACTAAATAGGCGTATCATTTTAAATACCGATAGCCTATTATCCCCAAAGACTGGAATGCAAAACTGTAGCCGATCGTACTAATAGTTATCACTTTTCGATTTTCTGTCTTAAGTCTATATTCAGTTAACCATTTAACTTAAAATGAGTATGATGCGCTCGTTTTTAACCTTCTTGACTTAAAGTGTAACCCTTGATTTTAATATAAGGTCTTAACTCAATTTGTATTTGTGTATGAATTTCGGCGATTTTTGGAGCAACAGTAATAGTAAATTTTCCTTGTTTTAGGTCAATAATTTCTAAAAAATCCACTAATTCATAGGTCAAACTTAGGAAATGATGCTCTAAATTTTTAAGCTCAATTTGAATAGATTTATTAATAGTATCTATCCCAAATAGTAGCCGAGTTCCTGTAGAGTCTTTGGCTTCATAGCAGCAATATCCATCCTCTGGTATCGATTTAATTGGTTCAGTCCAGAATAATTCTAAGAGGGTTTGTTGATCAAATTGTTCTCTAAGTAGCATTTTCATCTTAAGAATTAACCTCCATACAATTCAGCACTGATAAATCTACGTTCTCCAGTTGGTATAATTTCCCAAGAGCTTTTGACTTTAGCAAATTTTCCTGACTTACCACAAAGGAGAGATTCACGGATTTCAATTTCTGATTCTCCTGCTGTTCCATCTTGAGCGATAAAAGTTCGAGTGAATGTTTCCAGAATATTGTTAGAATTTTGTATAAATAATCAAGTTTACGCTCTGAAATAGTCATTTTAATCTCTAACTAGCGGTTCATCATCCCACGCTCCTATCACTTCCTCAAAAAATCTAGGTTGCTATCCTTGTTTTTTGGGTACGGGTTGAAAAATAATCACAATTTCTAAATCAGTATCTTTCATTTCCGATGGCATTTCTACTTTTAAGATACCGTCTTCGCCAATATGAGTGGTTAGTTGTATACTTTGCATGATTTTTCCTTTCCATGTTACTCAAGATACAGGCCAGACACCTTTTAAATTTGTTAGATTATATGTAGTCGTTATGAGTTCGCTTTAAGAGTTATGGTTAAAATCGTTGGGTTAAATGGCAGTTTACGCGCCGAATCCTATAGCGCACAAGCCTTAGAAGTAGCAGCTACACGAGTTCAAGCGTTAGGTGCAGACATGGAAATTTTAGACCTCAGAACGCTTAATTTACCGTTTTGTCACGGTGGTGATGATTATTCAGACTATCCCGATGTTGCTAGGTTATGTCAAACGGTGAAAGAAGCAGATGGGTTAATTCTATCCACACCAGAGTATCACGGTTCAGTTAGTGGTGTTTTGAAGAATGCCTTAGATTTAATGGGTTTTGAGGAATTAACGGGAAAAGTAACAGGATTAATTAGTGTACTGGGTGGTCAACCTAATAGTAACGCACTCAACGATTTACGGGTGATTATGCGGTGGGTTCACGCATTTGTGATCCCAGATCAAATTGCAATTGGACAAACTTGGAAAGCCTTTGATCAAGATGGTAAACTCTTAGATCAAAAATTATCCCAACGTTTTGATCAATTTGCCCAGAGTTTAGTCGAAACTACTCAAAAATTAAAAGCGTAAAAATTTGGGTTTGGCAACCAAACCCCTACGAGTTGAAGGTTTTATTTGTAGGGATAATGTTTCTAAACCCAATATTATATACAATCAATGTATATAATTGCTCTACTGATAGGAAAGGAATAGGGCGATGAAAGCGGTTATTTGTGGATATTATGGTAAAGGAAATGGTGGTGATGAAGCCCTTTTAGTATCGCTGTTGCAAATGTTACCACCACAGATCACCCCTATTGTTTTATCGAATAACCCCAAACAAACCCAAAAAAGTTACGGTGTCGAGAGTTATTATAGTCGATCGACATTTGATGTTTTAAAAGCCCTCAAGCATTCTGATGTCTTTATTTGGGGGGGTGGTAGCTTGATGCAGGATGTGACGAGTGCAGCCAGTCCGGTTTATTATGGTGGTTTGATGGCTTTAGCTCAACAACAAGGACTAAAAACCGTTGCTTGGGCTCAGGGAATTGGTCCGTTGAAACGTCCTTTGACACGCTGGATCACAAAACAGGTTTTACAAAATTGTACTGCAATTAGCGTTAGGGATTACGGTTCAGCTAAATTAGTCGCCGAATGGAATATTAATCCAATTGTAGCACCCGATCCCGTATGGGCATTAGAAGCTACACCTTTTTTGCAGTTAATTGATTTACGTGCGCCAAGAGTTGCGGTAAACTTACGATCGCATCCTCTATTAACACCACAACGTCTCGAAGTTCTCACACAAGCGTTAGTCGATTTTCAAAAAGCCACCCAAGCATTTATTTTACTGGTTCCCTTCCAATTGTCCCAAGATTTAGACATTGCGCGTTCTATTGCTCAAAGACTTCCAAATAATGATCATCAAATTATAACTTTAGAAGATCCCAGACAATTAAAAGGATTATTTCGCGGGGTAGAAATGCTAATTGGAATGCGTTTACATAGTCTTATTATGGCAGCAGCCGAAAATTGTCGCTGTTTTGCTCTCTCGTATGATCCCAAAGTCACTCGGTTAATGGAAGAAATTAATATACTAGGATGGGAACTTTTTTCACTCCCTGAACAGTCTCATCAGATCAGTAAAGCTTGGATTGAACACTATGCTAATGGTGAAGCCTTAAGTAGCGATCGTATTCATTCTTTAATTGATCGAGCTTTGATGCACCAAGAAATTTTAGAAAAATTAGCTCAGTAGATATATCTTAAGGGATAACTTGGCTCGGAACGTTCACCATTACGGTTTCGTCATAAAACATAAAAAGGTTGTCTCTACAAAGAAATCCATATGACGGAAACTAACCATCGTTCTATAGACAATTTTCTGGAAAGTTTAGAACCGACTTCCCCTGTAGTAGAAATATTTGATGTTGATATTGAATCGACTAAAACTGACTGGTTTGCGGTAGCTCAATCTTTACGTCAACAAAACCAGAATCTAAACAAAACCATTGTACAGTTAGAACAATCTCTGTGTGACGCGCAACAAAATCTACAAATTCAGACAAGACGAGTTCGTAGCGCCCAAATGTTGATTAATCAACAAACCGAAGAACTCAACCAAACCCCTGAAAAAATTGCTCAACTCAAAAGTGAATTAGAATCGAATCAACAAACCATACAACAACAACAAAATGTCATAAATCATCTTTCTGCACAATTAGAAAAAACACAAGAACAATTAGCTTATCTTGAACGAGAATGCGCTCTTTTACAAGAGGAAAAAACGGGAAAAACCCATCAACTCCTCACCGCAGAAAAACATATGCAAGAGTTACAATCTCGGTTACTTCGCCAGCAACGCTATACTTTGCAATATAAATCTGCTTTAGAAAAAATTTCGGAGAATGAAACCAATCTATCAACAAAAGTCATTCCACTTCTTCCTAAAAATTCGTCTATTCAACCTTGGACAAATGTTAAAAACGAGTTAGAAACGCCAAAGCAAGAAAGTATGAATGCTTGGATTGAACGAGCGCCGGACGAACAAAACGCAATTACATCAGATGGTAATTATGCTATTGTTGAGTCTAATCAGAGACATTCTTTAGAAGATGAGTTATTAGTCGAATTAGAAGACAATGAACCTGTTTCAAAACCTCAAAAAATTCCCAATAACTCGAAAAACTTGTCTTTTTCGATTATTTCCTCTAATTCAAATTGGAAAAAACCATCTTCTAAATCTGTAGATTTACCGACTTTCCTGCGAGAACAATCATCATAAACAACAATCAGAAACCGAAAATCAGAAAAAGAACCGACGACTGGCCGCGTTTCGTCTCGGTTCTCTTTCTGGTTCGCTCCTCACACTATTTAGAGTATATCTATAAGTATCCGTTTTGTCACGGAGTCTTTAAAGTTCCATTAAAGGAATCACTCCGAGTTTTTCCGTAAGTCCAAACCGTAATAAAAGTTGTACGATCGCAATCATTCCTAAACGAGCTTGTGCTAAAGTAAGATCCTGACGCTTTACTTCTCCCCATATCCGACAAGACTGTTCAAATTTTAAAAAAGTGTTACTCAGATCTGATGCGATTTTGATTGAATTTACTCTATCCTTACCATCAATAACTTTTATAATTTGGGCAATTAGTTCTTGTTCTTCGGCTTGTTGCCAGATTATATGATTAAAAATAACTAGATTAGGCGATAACCAAAACCAAGTTAGCTGATGAAAATCTAATGTTTTTAGTTGAATAAGATGATCTAAATGACCTAAGCGTAACAGTGAACAGCATCTTGCATGAGCATATTGTATGAGAAAAATTTCATCATTGATGTCTGTTGGGTGTTGATTGAATAAGGATAAAGGATAGTTAGCTAAAAATAATTCAGGCAATTTTTGTAACCATTGATTGATCTCACTATATTTAATTAAAAATTCTAATAAGCCATAATTATTACAAAAAACTTCAATTTCTAATTGATATTTCGCCTCTAATACTAAGCAATTATAAATAATTTTGTGATTAATTTCTTGAGCTAATTTTAAATTTCCTTTAGCTAATTTTAGAGCAATAGAACATTGATAAATTATTCCTAATTCGGAATGAATCAGATAAAAAGAAAGAGAATTAATATTAAATGATGAGAGATTGATTAAGAGATATTGTTCAAGCGATCGCTCAATAGAAAGATCAGTTAAAGGTAAATTAAATTGACTATTCACTTTTAAGTTGTAAAACTTCTTCTATCGTTAAACCTGTTTTTTGGCTAATCATTTCCTCATCTAAAATATCGAGTAATTGTCTCGCAATTTCGATTTGAGCTTCTTTTTTTCCTTGTTCGATACCTTGTTCGATACCTTGTTCGATACCTTGTTCGATACCTTGTTGAATACCTTGTTCGATACCTTGGGCTAACCCCTGATTAACTGCTTTTATAATAGCATTTCGTTGATCTTGAATAAAGATTTCACGATGTTCTACGTCTTCTAATTCCTCTCTAGTAAGATTAGCTTGATGAGCGAGTCTAAAAGCTTTTTGAATTTCTGGAATTTCTTCCATGCTCTCAGGAACTTCGCCTAATCTTCGGGCTTCTTTGAGAAAATATAGCCATTTATCAGCAATCGTTTCTAACTCCTCTAATGGCTTAGTAAACTTAGGTAATTCTACAAAAACTAATTCAATATCATAAACTGAATAATCAATTAAATACTCAGTCTCTTTTAGAGCAAAACGAGAAATTAATTTATCAAACTGAGAAAACATGATAAAATCGGTTATCGTCAGGGCAATAACAGGATTAAGCCGACTATAACTATCCCGAATATCCAGTTGCATAGAATAAGCTTTTGCCGCATTATAGAGAATTCTTTTCTCAAATCCTTCTACATTGAGTACTTGCATTTCTATAATAACTGTTTGCCCTGTTTTTAATTTGGCCTTAACGTCTAAATAAGTATCTTTCATCCCTCTAATTCTGGGAGCTAAATAGGGATTGATAATAACTAAATCTTCAATCGTCGGATTTTCTTGATATAAAAGAGCATTTAAAAAACTAATAAGAATATCCTTACTTTCTTCTGAGCCAAATATTTTTTTAAAAGCGAAATCTGTTTTCGGGTTGATAAAGACCATAGAACATCAGTGAGCGCTCGACTAGCTTTATTGTAGCTCTGTGGAAAAATTAATCGAATAAACTGCAACATTCTCTGGTAATCTTAAATAAATTAGTAATTTATACTTATTCTTTTAACTCATAACTCGGCCTTTTCGATGGATTTTTTGTTACCATCGATTAACGTGTCCTATCCTGACTTAATATCACTTTGACTGACTTGTCAGATTTGTACCGAATGTCACCCTCTATTCAGTTTCCCGAGCTAAATCAACCCCTTCTCAAAAAATCCGATGTTTTTGCTTGGGCAAAGTCTCACTACCGCGATCGCACTTTCAGCAAAGATGAACAGATCCCGACCCGTTCTGGGTTAATCTATTTAGTAGAACAAGGGGCGATCCGGATTGTTGGACAATCCCAAATGAATGTGTTAAACACAAAAGCAACCGAAGAAATTACCAGCGAAGAAGTATTTTTAGGTTTTATCGGAGAGGGGCAACCCTTTGAAATTGTCTCTCAGCCTCAGTTTAAGCTACAAGCTTATTCTCATCTTGATGAGACGGTTCTAATTTGGATTTATTGGCAAGACTTAGAACTTTTACCGAATTTGCGTCAAGAAATTTTTGAATCATTTCGCTATCAGCATCAACGTAAACTATTTTGGCTAAGTATTTTAGGTCAAAAACGTTCTGTCGATCGTTTGATGGGGTTTCTTAACTTGCTTGTCGAAGAATACGGTAAACCTTGTGAACAAGGCTATTATCTACCTTATCCTTTAACTCATAGTCAGATGGCTAGTGCAATTGGTACAACCCGCGTTACAGTGACTCGTCTGATGGGAAAACTTCGTCAACAGGGTTTAATTTTTCTCTATGATGAGCATTTAATCGGTTTACCTAAATTATTACAGTAACATCAAGACTTAGAAAACAAATAAAGATAATCTAAAGATCGTTGGGATTGAAGAATGCTAAAAGCCAATTTAATAAATTTACGCATCTTTTGTCCCAATGACCTGTATTTTAAGCTTAAAGTCAGAAAGCAAACCTCTTTTTAACTGGATTTTGTTTAAGTTATTTTTTATTATTTCCCAAAAAAAAGCAGGTCACTTACCTGCCTTCAAGAACTAATCTAAAGATTTAGCAGTCTTTTTTCGCTAACCGTTTCTTGAAGAATGCACCAAAACCAGCAGCAGCACCCGCACCGAGCATCGTTAAAGGTTCTGGAACTGCTGTACCTGGTGGGACTGTTCCAATCATTTTAGTACTACCACCACCGCCATTAGGTCCAGGGCCTGAAGTTTGAGCGCGTATCGCTAGACTTTGATTATAAAAATCGTTTACACTCACACCACTAACTGTAAGCATTGTAGACTTTAGTAAACCACTACTAGAACCTGAATCACCAAAGGTAATACCTACTTCAAAAGGCCCAGCAGGAGTAACATTATTACCACCCCCCATATTGTTACCATTTAAGGCAACATTAAAAGCAGTAACATCGGTTCCTGTAACATTAGTAGCATTGGCACTTCCAGCAAGATTAAAGAAAAGACCAAAAAGATCCCCATTATTAGGTGATGTAGCAGATTGTGCTAGGCTTATTGTGACTCCTCCACCTAGGATATCCGTAAGAGTAACATCATAGAAAATCGGAGTTGTATCAGCAGAAATTTTCGTGTTGACTTGAAAATTAACCGTTGCTGCATTCGCTGTATCAAAGATGGAAGGGACAAAAGCAACACCCGCCGCTAAAACAGATGTCCCAAGTAAAACAGAAAGGCGATTTGTCATTTGCGTAAACCTTATGTAGGCTATTGATTATTTTTGTGGATACAAAAACTATTTGTTGATCAAAGTTAATGAAATCTTTTAATAGTTGATATAGCATTTCTGTATCTTTATGCCTTAAATTATACAAAAGTGATGTTTTAGATCAATATGAGTCTTGTATAACTTTATGTATAACTTATGTATAACTTTAGAAAAAATGTTATTTTTTTCAAACAATATACAAAATCTTTAGTTTTCTTTTGCTAAAACCTCAAGAAAAACTAAAATATTAGATATCAGCCGTATCGTAATGAAGAAGAATTAGGAGTGTGAAGATTTATCAAGTTGCTAAAATTAAATCAAAAACTTAATATCAAACGATTTGAGTCGGTGGTCATTAAGATAAATAAAAGCTAAATCAATATTCTGCTTAACAAAAAACTTTTATGGAATGGACTAAATATTTACAAAAATCGACTTACTGGTTACTCGCATTAGGGGTGGCACTTGCGACACTTCATCTAACGATACTCGATCGCAGTAGTGAACCAAACCTGATGAGTTTAAGTATACTGCTATGGTTGGCGATCGGATCTTTGCTATGGGATAAACGTCATAACCTACACTTAGAAAGTGATTTTGTTTCTACCTTGGTTGGCTTTTCCTTGATTATGCTAATTTTATTAAGAGGACTTGCACCAAGCGGTTATCATCTAAAAATTTCGCCTTTTGTTTCGGGTGTGGGACTCGCGTTGATGGCTTCTGGGGTAAAAAGATTGTATGATTATTGGAAAGAGTTATTAATCTTAGGTTTATTAGTTCTTTATACTCCTTTTGCCAATATTTTACAAGCGATTGATTTACCCTTATTAACTGCAAAAGTTTCTACTTTTATCCTTTGGTTTAATGGATTTAATGTTTATCGAGAAGGTGTTAATATCAATTTACCTACTGGAAAAGTCGAAGTTTATGGAGCTTGTTCGGGTATCGATAGTATTTTATTAATGTTTAATATTGCTGTTTTATTCTTTTTACTCATTCCGATTAAACCCATACAAAGAATCGTTTGCTTAGTTCTAGCAATTATTTTAGGATTTATCGTTAATGCTTTTCGAGTTGCTTTGATGGCTATTTTAGTCGCTGCAAGAAATACAGAAGCTTTTGAATATTGGCATGGTAATGATGGTAGTCTGATTTTTTCAGTTATTGGTGTAGTGTTATTTGGACTTTTTTGCTGGTTTGCTTATGTTCGTCCTTTTGCTACTTTGAAGGAATAATTTAGATGAAGTATCTTAAAATTAATAAATGGGAAGGTTTTAGAATATCTTTAATTGCTTTAGCACTTGGTGGCGTGGCTGTTGTGTTGGGGAATGAATTCTTATCAGGAAAAAAAGAGCAAGAAACCGCAATTAAGGTAACTCTCCCTGCTCAGATTCCTTTATCTAATTGGCAATTTATCAAATCAAACCCAATAGCGGCAAAAAATGAAAATAAATCAGATATAGGACAACTTTATCAATATCGTAATGGAAATGATACTCTAGAAATTGACACTAGATATCAATTTTACACCGATGGAAATGCCAGCAGATTATTAATGGTATATCAAAGAATTCCACCCGCTACCCTCATTCCACAGACGAAATATAAAAAGGATTTGGGTTATTATTATTTGTTTGATTATCAGAATAAAGCTTATTTGAGTGCTTGTATGCCACCAAAAGGGGAAACAACTGTTACTCAACAACAGTATGTGAATAACCGTTCTCGTTATGGTTGGAGTATTCCTAGAGCGTTTGGGTGGCTTTTAGGACAACAAGATCTTTATGATGGTCGTTGTTTATGGACGGTTTTTTCGATGCCTGTCGATCTCTATTTTAATCCTGATGCGATCGATCACGCAGCCCTGAAACTAGAAACCGCTTGGTTTGAATGGTATCGTTGGTGGCAAAATCAGCCTTTTCCTTAATGCTAAAAAACTTGTTATAACTTGATCAAGAGGAATTGCTGAAGGTGTAAGGTAATGGGTTTTTTAGATCGTATGGGGCATTTCATTCGCTCCCAAATCAATAACTTGATCCTTGAAAACGAAGATCCAGAAAAGATCCTCGAAGAAACAGTAACAGCTATGGAACAAGAACTAATACGGATGCGACAGGGATTAGCTGAAGCGATCGCCACTCATAAACGCACAGAACGGCAATATAGTCAATACCAAAAAGCGGCTCAAACTTGGCACGATCGCGCTCAAATGGCTTTAGATAAGGGAAATGAAACTTTAGCCAAAGAAGCTCTCGTTAAATGGAACAATTATCAAACGAGTGCATCACCTTTTAAAAATCAACTGGAACCACAACGAAGCATTATTAATCGCTTAAAAAAAGATTTACTCAGTTTAGAACAACAATATACAGAAGCGAAAACCAAAAAAAGTTTATATATTGCTAGATTACGAACTGCATCAGCTTCTCAGAAAATGCAAGAATACCTAAGCGATTTGAATTCAAGAAATATTTTTGAACGAGTGGAAACCAAAATTATCGAATTAGAGTCACAAGCGGAGTTATCGAGTGCTTACCATGATCCTCTAGAACGACAATTTATATCTTTAGAAGAGGGAAACGACGTAGAAAACGAGTTTGCTAAAATGAAAGCCCGTGACTTCAATCATCCTACTCCAGAA
This sequence comes from Aphanothece hegewaldii CCALA 016, assembly GCF_003007785.1. GTDB lineage: Bacteria > Cyanobacteriota > Cyanobacteriia > Cyanobacteriales > Microcystaceae > Chroococcus > Chroococcus hegewaldii. The sequence continues at coordinate 251,051 of NZ_PXOH01000006.1, forward strand.
TCATAGTTGTGAATGCCAGAGCCTGTGGAAAACTTGTGGAAAACTAAATTAATTGAAGAGTGCTGATTTTTGGTCAAAACCCGAAATAAGTAAGCATTTGGAGCTTTTAAATAGGTATAAAATCGAGTGAGCAATCCCTGGGGAAAAATCGCTCAATTAATTTTTCATCGGAAATTTTAGATCTCTTACCCCGTCCTTAAGGACTACTCAATATCATTTAAAGTTTGATTTTGCCGTCATTTAAAGCTAGGTTTTGCCGCTACCTTCTCTTAAACCCCATAACTCCGTTTAATAAATCTCCTAAATTAATAACTTTTTAAAGCCTGAATTTGCCGAAATAGAATTTTTAAAGTTTGACATTGCCGAAATAGACTAAACTTATTATAATGTTTTCATTAGTAAACTCGTATTAACTTTAGGAAAGATACTTATGCTTTCCGATGCCAAATTTCAAGCTTGGTGTAGCAATCTTAAACTTTCTGATGATCAGATAGACTATATTAATCAAATTCGGACTTCACCCCCTGTTCGCAAAGTACAAGGAAATGCAAGAAACGTTCATGGGCCCTATGCCAGTACAAAAATGGGCAGAACGATTCAATTTGAGTCTCATACAGTAGAACTACCAGCTATTACTCAATTCTATGAATATGATGATCAAGTTTTAGAATACTGGGATCAACCAATTAAATTTACTATCAAATGCTCACCTCAAGGGAAACAAGCCACCCTTATCTCTCATTATCCTGATTTCTTTGTCATGAAGGAGAATAGCTGTGGTTTTGAAGAATGGAAGACAGAATCAAAATTAGAGCAACTTAGTGAGAAATACCCTTATCGTTATCAAAATATAGAGGGGCAGTGGGTAGATGTTATCGTTCAACAATATGTTGAGAACTTAGGCTATTATTATCGTCTTCGCTCAGATAGCGAAATAGATTGGGTCAAATACCGCAATCAAAAATATTTGCAACCCTACAAGCAAGGATATTTAAAGCAACAATACATTATTGATGAGAAGATAGAAGCTCATCTTAAAGAAATTATCATAAATAATCCTGGTATTAACCTTACAAATTTGCTTGAGAGGGCAAAAAATGCCACTATTGACGATCTTAATATCTTAATTGCTCTCGAAAAAGTATATGTGAATCTCAGCGAAGTAGCTTTGGTAGAACAAGAAAAAGTTCATTTATTCCGCGACCAAGCTACAGCCGAAGCCTATATTACTGCTACTCATGATTATCGCGATCCCGTATCTAGCAGTGTGCAGATAGTTGATCTTAAAGTTGGGTCATCATTTCTATTAGATGGAAAAAGTATCACAATTGATCATATTGGAGAGAGCAAAATTATTCTTAAAGGCGAACAAGGTATTATTCGCTGGACTCATGCAGAATTCCAACAATTAGTTGAATTAGGAGAAATCAACAATCTTCAGACAGAAAATCATACAACATTAGACGAGGATGGATGGCAATACTTTTTAGAAGCCAGTCCCAAAGCGTTAGAAACTGCAAATGAGCGTTATGAAATCATCAAGCCTTATTTAGATGGAGAAGTTTATAGTTCTCAAGAATGCGATACTTCAGAGCGAACAATACGTTACTGGAAAGCAAAATATCGGAGAGCGCAACAAGAGTACGGATGTGGTTTTATTGGCTTAATTCCTCAACACAAAGGAAACTCAACACCTCGCTATTGTGATGAGGATTTGGCAATACTTGATAAAGTAATTGAGGAACATTATGAATCTTTTAAACAAAAGAATGTTTGGCAAACTTATGAGATTTTGAAAGATAGATGGAAAGAATTAAGACGAATATCTCCTTTGCCAAGTCATACCTTCTATTACGAAAGAGTGAAAAAACGAAACAGTTATCAACAAACTAAAAGAAGAATGGGTTCCCGTGCAGCCAATAATTATTTAGGGCCTTGGTTAATTCGACCCACTACACCCCGTCATGGAGATCGTCCCCTTGAAATTGTGCATATTGACCATACACAGCTAGATATTCAGTGTGTATGTCCCTATAGTGGCAAAAACTTAGGCAGACCTTGGGTAACAGGTATGATTGATGCCTACAGTCGGCGAATTTTAGCCTTATATTTAACCTTTGATCATCCGAGTTATCGGTCTTGTATGATGGCTATTCGCATCTGTGTACAAAGGTTTGGGAGATTTCCTGAATGGATTGTTGTAGATAACGGAAAAGAGTTTAAATCTACTTATTTTGAAACCTTATTAGCACGATTTGAAGCAAGTAAAAAGCATCGCCCTAAAGATGTGCCAAAATTCAGTTCTATTATTGAACGTTGGTTTGGCTCACAGAATACTGAATTTATTAATAATTTAAGGGGTAATACCCAAATTATGAAACACGTACGACTTGTTAAGAAAGAGAATAATCCAAAAAACTTAGCGATTTGGAATTTGGAAGAATTATACGATTATTTAGCTTTTGGTTATGCTTACGGAGTTTATGATAGAACAGAACATCCAGCATTAGAGGGAATGTCTCCTCAAGAAGCCTTTGAATTAGGTTTAGCTAAAACAGGACATCGCCCTCATCAATATATTAAGTATGATGAGCAATTCAAGATTCTAACCTTGCCTACAAATAATAAGGGAACAGCTAAAGTTATTCCAGGTAAGGGAATAAGGATTAACTATCAAGATTATTGGACAGACGAATTTTATAGTGTGGAAAATAAATCAATTCCTATTCGTTATGATCCTCTTGATTATGGGGTTGCTTATGCTTATGTTAATAATCATTGGATCAAGTGTCTATCAAACTATTATATGAAGTTTCAAGGCTTTTCGGAGAAAGCAATATCTATAGCAACAACTGTTTGTAGAAGAAAACAACAAAACTATAATCAAAGTCAATATGTAGGAGCAAAAGAGATTATTGATTTGCTCAATAATGCCGAGGAACATGAAGAATTAATGCTTCAACTTCGTCGAGATCAATCAGCTAAATTAGTCTATAATTTAATTGAAGGAAATCTTAGTAGTGCCGTATTAAATTCGTCAAGTTTTGCACCTCCTTCACTTCAAAGTAATCAAAAGATTGAGGTAGATATTTTAGAGATGGAAGAAGCTATTTTACAACCTAATATATCTAAAGAACTTGACCTCAATAATATTCAGCCTTTTACTGAAGAGGAATTATGGTAATGGAGAGAAATAGACCTTTTTCGCCTGAAATATTACAATACTCAACCGAGAATAAACTTAAATATTTTAAAGATGTTATTGTTCCTCATCGCAATATCAGAATTATCTTAAATCAGCTACTCAAAAATGCTATAGAACCAGACGATGCTTTGGTGTATCTTGTTTTTGGTGTAACTGGTGTAGGTAAATCTCGGTTAAAAGCAGAATTTGAAAAACGATTACTTAAACATTTTGAAGATGAAATCACCTCTAATCCAGGAAGTTTGATCGTTGGTGGAATAGAGGTAGATGCTGCTGAAGGCGGAAAGTTTAACTATTCAGATTACTATATTCAGGTTTTGGAGTCTTTAAAAGAAGTTTTAATTGAATATAAAGAAAATTATCAAATTCATTCAGAAGATGATAACTCAGATTATTTAGTGGGAGATCATGAAGGTAAAAATGCTAAGGCTCTGCGCCGAGCGTTAAATAAAGTTTTTATCAATCGTCAGTTAAAAGCTTATACACTAGACGAGGCCCAGCATTTATTTGATGTTGCGGGGGGAAGGCAAATTAATGTTCAAATGAACTGGCTTAAATCAATTGCCAATAAAACTCAAACTCTTCATGTTCTCTTTGGAACGTATGATCTTTTAAAATGTCAAGAGGTAAATGGTCAAGTAGGAAGAAGAAGTGAAGATTTTTATCTGCCTCCCTATTATCTTGAAAAATTAGAAGATCAGGAAGAATTTATTAGGGTAATTAAGACATTACAACAATATTTACCTATTTCAGATGAACCTCAGTTAGAGGAACATTGGAAATATTTTATGGAATACTCTATTGGATGTGTAGGTATTCTTAAAAGTTGGTGGTATCGTTCTCTTAAAAATGCGTTGGACGATGGGGCTAAAACAGTCAGACTGAAAGATTTTAAAGCGAGAGAATTATCCGCAGGAAGACGAAAAAAAATTCGAGATGAGTTAGCAGAAGGAGAAAGACGTTTAAAAAATTTATATACTGAACAAAAACCTCACAAGACAGAACCAGTCTTGGACAGTCAAGCTTCATCAACAAAGAAAATTAGGAAAGTAGGTGAGCGTAAGGTAGGTAGGGACTTAGTAGGAGTTCAACAAACGGAATGAGTATTTATGAGGTACTTTGGAGTCCTCAACGTTTAGAAATTCCTCAACGGAGTCGGTTATTTCGTCTTGAACCTGTAGGAGTGGGAACTCCATACACAGAGAGCCTCAGCAGTTATCTCAATCGTTTAGCACAGGAGCATTGTTTAACAACTCAAAAGCTTGTTATGGGAGAAATTGCACCACTTATCCTGATAAATGAGGATAATGCTGGATTGCTGCAAAAAAATGTGAGTCACTTATTAAGTAATAGCGATGCTAAACCTGCTATCAACGGAATGCGGGAGATGACGGGACAGTTAGTAACCGTCTTAGAACAATTAACGATGCGTCAAGATTTACGCTTTTTGTCCCTTTTCTGTTGGAAGGGAATAATTCATGAGCGAGGATTATTTCGGAACACTCGTGCTTGGTGTCATTGCTGTTTGGAAGAATGGAAGCAAGAGAAGAAAATTATATATGAACCCTTATTATGGTCATTTAAGGATGTAGAAGTTTGTTTAAGGCATCAACAGCGATTAATTGAAGAATGCCCTTACTGCGGTTCACGTTCACCCGTTATCTCAAGGCTATCATCGTTGGGCTTCTGTTCTCACTGTTATGAATGGTTAGGAAAAGATACTAAAGAACAGGAAAATGTAGAACAGTATCGAGTGACTATTCAAGGAATCGGTGAATTAATTGCACTCACTCCTCAATTAAGATACGAACCGATTTCAATTGAGTTAACCCGAAAGTTACAGCTAATTTTATTGGTGTTTGAGCAAGCAATTGGTAAAGATTTGAAGTTACTTGGGGAATTGGGGGGAATAATGGAGCCGTTGAAGATTGCAGCAAAGCAACATCAAAAAAAGCCTTATCATTTAGTGAAGTTAATCATTCCAGTTTGTGAAAAAGCTAAGATTAGCGTATCACAGTTGTTTTTGTTTAATTTTAAGGAGTTAGGAGAAATCTTATTTAAGAATTTTGATTTGGAGTTAAGGTTATAGAAATATAGTCTCAAGCGATTAAAACGTTTATACTACTAAAGTCTTAAACTCAATCTTTTAGGTAAAAATTGTTAATTTATTTGCTAAATTGGGCAAGCTAAGTCATAAGCTTAACTTTATTATTGATATAGCTAAAAATGCCCTCGGCGAACCAAACCCCCGAAAATCAAGCCCGTGACCTCATTGACCAAAAACTGTATCAAGCAGGATGGGACATTCAAGACAAAAACGCCATCGATTTTAATGCCAGCTTAGGAATAGCCGTTCGAGAGTATCAAACCGATGCAGGATTTGTCGATTATGCGCTTTTTGTTGATAGAAAGCCAGTGGGAATTATTGAAGCCAAACGAGACGAAGAAGGTCATCGCCTAACTGTTGTGGAAGAACAATCCAGAGAATATGCTGATAGCAAGTTAAAACACATCAATAATCAACCTCTGCCTTTTATTTATGAAAGCACAGGAAAGCTAACTCGTTTTACTGACCGTCGTGACCCGAAACCCCGTTCCCGTCTCGTTTTTTCTTTCCATCGTCCTGAAACCTTCCAAGAATGGCTAACTCAACCCAAAAGCCTGCGAGATAGACTCTTTGATATTTCAGAGCTTGACCCCAGTAAGCTAAGAAATTGTCAAGTTACAGCAATTAACAATTTAGAACAGTCATTTAGGCGTAATTTACCTCGTGCTTTAGTTCAAATGGCTACAGGTAGCGGAAAAACCTTTACTGCAATTACTGCCATTTATCGCTTATTAAAGTTTGCTGATGCCAAGCGCGTCTTATTTCTCGTTGATACAAAAAATCTGGGAGAACAAGCCGAACAAGAGTTTATGAGCTTTGTTCCCAATGATGATAATCGAAAATTTACCGAACTCTACAATGTTCAACGTCTTTCATCTAATTATCTTGCCAAAGATGCTCAGGTCTGTATCTCCACGATTCAACGTCTTTATTCCATTCTCAAAGGTGAACCTTTAGACGAGGCTGCTGAAGAAACGAACCCAAATGAGATGGTACAACCCAGACAACCTGTTCCCGTTGTTTATAATCCAAGAGTTCCGATTGAATTTTTTGATTTTATTGTCATTGATGAATGTCATCGCTCCATTTACAATATCTGGCAACAGGTTTTAGATTATTTCGATGCGTTCCTCATTGGTTTAACCGCCACTCCTGATATTCGTACCTTTGGCTTTTTTAATGAAAACGTAGTCAGCGAATACACTCATGAACAAGCGGTCATGGATGGTGTAAACGTAGGCTATGAGATTTATACGATTGAAACCGAAATCACTAAAAATGGTAGTCGCTTAATAGCCCAAGAATTCATCGAAAAACGAGAAAAGCTAACCCGTGAAAAACGCTGGACACAAATTGATGAAGATATAACCTATACAGGTTCACAATTAGACCGCGATATCGTTAATCCTAGTCAAATACGTCAGATTATACGCACTTTTCGAGATAAACTACCTGAAATATTCCCGCATCGTCAAGAAGTTCCTAAAACTCTTATCTTTGCTAAAGATGATAGCCATGCCGATGATATTATCAACATGGTACGGGAAGAATTTAACGAGGGAAATGATTTTTGTAAAAAAGTTACCTACAAAGCCAAAGAAGACCCTAAATCGGTATTAGCTCAGTTCCGCAATAACTATAATCCTCGTATTGCTGTTACCGTCGATATGATTGCTACAGGAACCGATGTCAGACCCCTTGAATGTCTCATCTTTATGCGGGATGTCAAATCTCGAAACTACTACGAACAGATGAAAGGACGAGGAACACGCACCCTTAACCACGATGAGTTAATAAAAGTTTCTGGTTCTGCCCCATCTGCTAAAACTCACTTTGTTATTATCGATGCAGTAGGTGTCGAAAAATCGGTTAAAACGGATAGTCGCCCTTTAGAGTCAAAGCGTAGTGTTCCCCTCAAAGACCTGATGATGGGCATCATGATGGGGGCAACTGATACCGATGCTTATACTTCTCTTGCAGGAAGATTAGCACGTTTAGAACGGCAAGTCACCTCAGAAGAAGCCCAAAAAGTTCAAGAATTGACTCAAGGCGCAACACTGGGAGATATTGCCAAAGCGTTATTGAATACCTGTGACTCTGATGTAATAGCTAATACGGCTGAACGAGATTATCAAACCAAGAATCCTACACCTGAACAGCTAGAATCAACGCAAGAAAACTTATCCCGTCAAGTTTCTAGCTTATTTACAGGACAACTTATTGAATACTTAGATAAGGTTCGCCAAGTCCATGAACAGTATATCGATACCCATAATCTCGATAGAGTAATTTATGCAGGATGGAATCAAGAACAACAAACACAAAATGAAACCTTGATAACAGACTTTAAAGCTTTTATTGAAGCAAATAAAGATGAAATTACAGCCCTGCGTATCCTATATAATTTACCTTATCAACAGCGTCCCGTTACCTATCGAATGGTCAAGGAAGTATTAGATATTCTTAAAAAAGACCGTCCCCACCTTGCACCGTTAAGGGTATGGCAAGCTTATGAACAGGTAGAACAGGTCAACAGTCAACCCATTAATGAGTTAACTGCCCTTGTTGCTTTAATACGGCGAGTTATTGGCTTGGATGAAACCTTAACTCCCCATGAAAACCGTGTTAATCGTGCCTTTCAAGCCTGGATTTTTCATAAACAGGCGGGAGCTTCAGTAAAATTTAATGAAGAACAGATGCAGTGGCTACGAGCGATGAAAGAACATATTATTAGTTCTTTTGCCTTAGAAAGAGAAGATTTAGACTATGCACCTTTTGATAGTATGGGTGGTTTAGGAAAACTTTATCAGCTTTTTGGCGATGAGATGGAGGCGATTATTGAGGAGTTAAATACTGCTTTGGTAGTGTAAAGGAAATTGATAAAGGTAATGGATAAGTAATAGAAAAATGACAGAGATAAACAGAGAGAATTCAGAGTTACCAAAGGGATGGGTTATAGTCCCAATGCAAAAAATAGCATATCAAATTACTGATGGAACTCATAAAACCCCAAATTATAAAAATAATGGAATAAGATTTATTTCTATTAAAAACATTAGACCATATAAGCCTATTAACTGGGAATCCTATGAAAAATATATCTCTGAAGATGAACATCAAGAGTTAATTAAGAGATGTAAACCTGAATATGATGACATTCTTTTTCCAAGAATTGGAACTTTAGGCTTTGCAAAAAGAATAGACTTTAAAGAAACAGTATCAATATTTGTTGGTTTAGGACTAATTAAACCTCATAAGAATATTGTTATTTCTAAATATGTTGAATATTTTATGAATAGTCCTATTATTTATAATTTATCTCATAAAAAAGCGACTGGAACAGGTAGAAAAACTCTTCCTTTGGAGGAAAGTCGCAGATTTCCTTTTCTTCTTCCTCCGCTGTCTGAACAACATCGTATCGTTGATAAAATCGAAGAATTATTTTCAGAACTAGATAAGGGAGTAGAATTACTAAAAAAATCCCTAAAGCAACTTAAAATCTACCGTCAAGCCGTCTTAAAATCTGCTTTTGAGGGTAAACTTACCGAAGCATGGCGCACCGAACACCAAGACACCCTAGAAGATGCCCAAACCCTCCTTACTCAAATTAAAGCTGAGAGAGAATGCCGATATCAACAACAATTAGAAGAATGGAAAAAAGCGGTTAAAGATTGGGAAGCAAACGGCAAAGATGGCAAAAAGCCTACTAAACCTCAAAAACCAAACGAGTTACCCCCGTTAACTGAGGAAGAATTAAGTGAGTTACCGAGTTTACCTGATGGATGGTTATATGTAAAAGCTGAAGAGATTTCAGATTTTATTACAAAAGGGACAACACCATCAAAAAATGAGCTTTTTGAGGATTTCGGAGATATTCCATTTATTAAAGTTTATAATCTTACTAATAATGGACAATTAGACTTTTCGATAAAGCCTACTTTTGTATCTTTAGCAACTCATCAAGGCTTTTTAAGTCGTTCAAAAGTTTTTCCAAATGATATATTGATGAATATTGTTGGGCCACCTTTAGGAAAAGTTTCATTAGTACCTGATAAATTTAAAGAATGGAATATTAATCAGGCAATTGTTAGATATAGAGTATTTAATATTTTATTGAATAAATATTTACTGTATTATCTTTTGTCTCAAGTTACTATTGATAGAATTTCAAAAAGAGCAAAAGCAACAGCAGGACAATTTAATCTAACTTTAGAAATTTGTCGTGATGCTGAAATTCCTATTTGTTCTTTTCACGAACAATCGCAAATCGTTCAAGAAATAGAATCCCGTTTATCAATTTGTGACCAATTAGAAACCACTATTACCGAAAATATAGAAAAAGCAGAAGCTTTGCGTCAAAGTATCCTAAAACGTGCCTTTGAAGGGAAGCTTGTCCCTCAAAACCCTGATGATGAACCCGCCAGCGAACTATTAAAACGCATTCAAGCTGAAAAAACGGATGAAACATCAAAGAATTCTTCTAAACAACTCGAACTAGATGTTACATCTGCATCATTTCACAGTTAATGTTTAGAACAAACTTCCCATGTAAACCCACTATTAAAACTTAACCGATGAACACTGCTTCAATTGTTTCCAAAGTTTGGAGTTTCTGTAATACCTTGCGAGATGATGGCGTAGGTTATGGAGACTATCTAGAACAACTCACCTACCTTTTATTTCTCAAAATGGCGGACGAATACGCCAAACCCCCCTACAACCGCAAAAGCGGTATTCCCTTCGACTACGACTGGCAAAGCCTCCGAAGCAAACGAGGCACAGAGTTAGAAGCCCATTATCTCGTTACATTACGGGAATTAGGGCAAAAAAAAGGCTTACTCGGTCAAATCTTCACCAAAGCACAGAACAAAATCCAAGACCCCGCCAAGCTTTACAAAATCATCGCCATGATAGACGAAGAAAACTGGGTGATGATGGGGGCAGATGTCAAAGGCGATATCTATGAAGGATTATTAGAAAAAAACGCTGAAGATACTAAAAGCGGTGCAGGACAATACTTTACCCCCCGTGCGCTTATTTGGGCGATGGTAGAATGCTTACGTCCCGAACCGATGAAAACCATTGCTGACCCTGCTTGCGGTACAGGCGGATTTTTCCTCGCTGCTTATGACTTTTTGGTAAAAAACCATAGATTAGACCGAGAACAAAAAGAATTTCTCAAAAAAAGCACTTTTCGAGGGAATGAAATTGTTGCCAATACCCGACGTATGGCACTGATGAATATGTTTTTGCATAACATCGGTGATATTGACGATGAACTTTGTTTTATTGCTTCTACTGATGCTCTAATTGCTCCACCCTTTGAAAGCGTTGATTATGTGCTTGCTAATCCTCCTTTTGGGAAAAAAAGCAGTCTCACTTTCACTAATGAAGAAGGGGAGCAAGACCAAGAAGACTTAACCTATAATCGTCAGGACTTTTGGGCAACTACTTCTAACAAACAACTTAACTTTGTGCAGCATATCCGCGCCATGCTGAAAACGACAGGTAAAGCAGCAGTTGTTGTTCCTGATAACGTTCTCTTTGAAGGCGGTGCGGGGGAAACCGTCCGAAAACAGCTTTTGTTAAATACTGACTTGCATACCATTCTCAGACTTCCTACAGGTGTTTTTTATAAACAAGGAGTCAAAGCAAACGTCATCTTTTTTGATAACAAACCCGCAGCTAAACAACATTGGACAAAAGAAATTTGGTTTTATGACTTTCGCACCAATATTCACTTTACTCTTAAGAAAAATCCTCTCAAAAAAGACGACTTAGAGGACTTTATCACTTGTTATAGCTCTGAAAATCGTCACAATTGTACAGAAACTTACTCAGAAAATAACCCCGAAGGACGCTGGCGCAAATTTACATATGAAGAAATCATCGCACGGGATAAAACCAGCCTAGATATTTTCTGGCTCAAAGATAAGAGTTTAACCGACCTCGATAACCTTCCTGCTCCCGACATTCTAGCTTTAGAGATACTGGAAAACCTTGAAGCTGGATTAGAAAGCTTTCGTACCATTGTAGGAAGCTTGGAAGAAACAGAGGTCTAAGATTCATCCTCAGTTTGATTGAGGAACAAAAAATGGGATTGTAAAGTAACGCCTAACGGCATTAAGCCACGAATCACTCTGGAGGATTGGTGACTTGCGATTCTTGAAACTCTTGAGCAACGCCTAACGGCATTAAGCCACGAATCACATCTTCGTCGAGGTTGGACAAAAATTCGCCAAACTTTGAGCAACGCCTAACGACATTAAGCCACGAATCACCACCAATCTTCGATCCAGACAAGATGACGGCAAACTTGAGCAACGCCTAACGGCATTAAGCCACGAATCACGGCAAAGGCTAAGACCCTTGACTGACCAAAGCTTATTTACAATCTTACAAGTATCTTCTAGATAGAAAACCCAAAAACACAAAATTTATTAATTTCAACTCTTCCTTCAAACTCACAAACCCAGTTTTCATAAACCTTTCAAAGTTTTGCAAGCATCTTTTTACCTTGCAAAATTGCCCTATTATTTACTCTGTAACCTTTTGCATCATTTTTATTCATAAAACCCTTTTTCTATTAGAGGTACTTGTCAAATAGGAGATTGTATTGTAGTCCACGCTAAATCAGGAGGCGATAGCCTTGAGTTTTCATCAACCCGATACCTTAAAAATCGCGTGTTTCGTGACCCTACATGGTCAACCCAGTAAGGTAACGTCAACTCTCCACGATAATCTCTTATCACCCACCGTCTTACTCCCTCTAAATAATCTTCGGGGACGAGTTTTATCGTCTTCAACAACTGGTCACTTTCTCCTAGAAATAGACACCCAAAACGCTTAACTAATTCAGGATGGTCAAAAGCTAACTGTATTCTCTCCTTTAAACTCGGTTGGCTTTTCTCAGTGTCAGAACGAACCCAGATCATACACTTGAGATTCGATAAAATCTCTTGATAAGCGGGATTAATATTTTCAGGATGGCTAAAATCAGTATTTTTAAATCGTCTCATTTGGCGTAAAATTCGAGACTTTTCAGGTTTAGACAACATAGCGATCGCCAGTTCTACCCCACAATGACGATAGACATTGGTTTCCCCTACCAAAGACAGTAGCATTCCATAAACTGTTGAAGGTGGAGGAACTGGGTAGGTTTTTCCCATCTCCCTTGCATGAGACTCCCGAAAAGTAGCAAAAGGAACATCTAAATAGAGAATGAGTGGCGTTATCATGACGATTGATTTAACCTCAAATCTCTTGTAATTACTTCTTTTAAATCTTCAACGAGTGTTCTTCGATTACGATAAAGATGCACTTTACTAAGATTTAATTTCTCAAAATTCTCTAACTGCTGTAATTCTTCGACAATAGGCCCTCCAAACCATAGTTCATTAGACTCAATTTGCCCACATTCTATTTCGTTTACAAAATCTTTTTTAAGTTTAATTTTTTTCTCTGTAGCATCACAAGCTTCAAAACAATAGGAAACATATGATGAAAAATGATTTGTCCATTGAAAAACAAAACTATCGGGTAGGAAAGGATAATTAAAAATATTACTATTTCCCCCTACTTTAGGAATATCCATAATTCCATCTATAAGTTCAAAAATACGAGATTGAACATTTAGATGAGTGGCATTTACGCCAAAATAATATTGATAACGAGTTGCATGATATTCTGTAAAGTGAAGAGATGTACTATCTTTCTCTCTACCACTTTTTGCTCCTAATAATAATGCTCCATTATATGGAGTTAAAGAAATAGCATGATTCATCGCTAATGCTCCCATTCGTTGATTATTATTGCTAACTTGCGTTTGATTTCTTCGTCGTCGTCGGCTAGATGGTGGTGCTTCCCCTTCATTATTTTCATTTTCAGCAGACTCCAATAAAGCAAACCCAAAAATATCATCATCGTAAAATTGTTCAGGGTCAAAAGCCTCATTTATTAAACGATTAATATGTTCATTTTCATCCCAAACTCTATTAACTAAATATCCTTTCTTTTGAAGATAAAATCGTAACGCCCAACGAATAGCACTTGAGCTAACTAAGGAATGAATTTTGTTTTCCCAAAATACTTTTTGTAATAGAGTTTTATTTCCTTGCCTCATACCATGATTTAAGGATGCTAAACCATAGCGTGTAATGACTGTTCCATACAGATAATAGTTGATAATTTCTTCTTGATTATTTTGACTCATCATCAACTCCTTCCACTTCTTGATTCTCTGAAATTAATTCATCATTTGTATCAGTAAGCCTCTTTTTAGGTTGATAACTTGCTATTGCTAATAATGACCAAATTCTGAGCTTTTCCCAAGAAATTTCTTCAATTATTGAGAAACACATTTCATGATTTTTATATAAAAATTTATTTATCCCTCCTCTCGCCAAAAAATCTGCTATAAAGTGCTGAAATGACAATTCATCATAACAACAATTTAACTCTGCTCTTAATTTATCAACTTTCTTATAAATTGGGGGATCTGTTCCTTCACCTGCTTTGGCATAGATTTTAGCAAAATAGACAGACATAGCATATTGAAAACTTTCAACAAAAGTAATATATTTTTCTTGAAGCTCACTGGTTTCTGACATCATCCCTCTTCTGTCACTTGAGGATAGAAAATTAATTAACCTGTCAAAAAATGGAAAGGAGACCGTCCTGAGAAACAAAGAGTAGAGAAGCCTAAAAAGTGATTCATTTCTTCAATTAATTGTAGAAAGCACCTTCGGAATTTCGGAATTTTAAAAACTTCTAACCAAGGTTGTATCAAATTATAAAAAGTGTAGGGTTGCAAAATTAAACGTAAATTATTAAGCGCACTTTTCCAAGTTGTTCCTTCTTCCCATAAGGGATGATGACTGAGTTGAGAAGTAGACAGGTCAGTGGATTCGTTTTTTGAGGAGCAGACAGATTCTAATTGAAAATAATTGGCTTGAAGGCTGACTAAAAGATAGGCACTCATCACAATTTCCCACCATCTTTCGATACTAGTGTAGTCCGTTACTCGAAAATCAGCCCATCCTAATTCATCTTTAATTTGTTTGAAGCCATACTCAATCCAATTCCTCAAACTGTATAAAGGAGCCACTTGTTTTTGGATGTTCCCCTCTAGGTTCGTCATGATATACCAACTGTCATCACCTTTAAGGTCAGGGGTCTCTTTTTTACTGATTTGGTAGTAGCGAATTGTTCGCCGTCGACCAAAGATAATCTCTCTAATATAGCGAGTTTCAGTTTTCCGTCTTTGTAGTTTCTGTTGATAAG
>NZ_PXOH01000047.1 GCF_003007785.1 Aphanothece hegewaldii CCALA 016
ATCAATTTAACGTGAGACGTTTACATAGTAATTATTCTACCCTTATTTCCTCTGGTTTCTCGTTTAAGTCCCATTAGGAGGAACAGGCTGCTCGAAAACGATCAGAGCTTGTTCTCCATCAATAGAAACTTTAGCATCTAGCGTTTTACCTGTTTGATCTTGAATATCAATTCCTCGACTAATTTTAAGTTGATCGGGAATCTGAATCAGAAGTTCTGACAGAGAATTTTTCTGAACAAAGTATTCAAAGTGATGGGTGGCACCTTGTACACTAGCCGAAGGCTGATGAGCATCACTATGAGGACTTCTGGCTTGAACAAGAGGAGCAAAAGATGCTAGAGCTAAGGTCATCGCTAAACTGGTCAAAAATAGCTTTTTCATGATTGTTTACTTCCTTAATTTGATGTTTGTTTTTCTTGGTTTATCTATTAATTACTTTGACAGAATAAAATGAATTTAAGATGAAATTTTAATCTCTATTTTGTCTTTCTTATAAACGAGTACGAATTTCGGCTACCCCAATTGATAATTCAGTATTACTATCAGCTAATTTTGCATAAATTCGATACAGCCAGATTGGATAAAATCTTGGAAGTTCGACTTGATTAAGAGCGATTTCTATAACTTCCTGAGTAACAATATCGTGAGGAAAATCAAGTGTTATCTTAGACTCATTCACCGAACTGTTGACTTCTATCGGTTGACCTGCTCTGTTATGTACGGTGATATCATTTTTTACAGTCACACCAGAAGGAATGACAATTGCTAGTTCAGAAATCCTCTTGCTATCTGGTGGAACTTGAATCCGAATTGTATGTCTGACAAACCTTGCCTTTCTTTGGGGAAACTGTGCAGCATTTAAAACATAAGGAATTGATTTAGAACTCCTATTATCATCCGCATAAGCAGTAGATATTGATGTCGCAGTGAAAATTGTCAAAATAGCGACGATTAGCGTTCTCTTCATCTCAAGTTTATAATACTTAAGCAAAATCTAGACAGAAATCTGATTTTTAATAAGTATCCTCCTAATTACTAGAATGTCAGATAACTATGAAATTAGGATGAAATTGAGTAGAAATTTTTAGGGACTGTCTAAATACTGCTATCGACAGTAGATGATAGATGTCGATATTCAGATATTTTTCCGCTTTTTAGTAAGTAATTTTGGAACTGTTGGTTCAGCTATTTTTCCTGTCTCAATACTGGGAGTCTGTATTTTTTCCAACTTTAAAATAGAAAGAATATGATTATTAATTGATTTACTACCCATTTAAACAACGATTTTAGTAAAGGTTATGCAAAACAAAATTCTCTTTGAAACTTTTTATTTTTGATGATATATAGGTAGAGTAAAACTTTTTGAATTATTTTAAAACATCATAATTATGTAGTCATACTGTCTAAAATAATCAGTTTTTTCTCTGGTTAGACGTATTTCTGACCATCAACTAAAGATTTAGCAATGCGCTTGTCTTCAATAATCAAACTTTTCTTTTTAACTGTTTAGAGATAATCGTGTCTAGTAAGGATTATGATAGTGATGGTGTGGAATTATATGTCGGTGAGGATGGCTGTGAAGTTCGCGCTCCTGAACTCCGTCATCATGTTCATGTTGATGGTATTCGTCATGAATGTGTTCGTGGTCATGCCATATATATTCACGTCCAGGTGATAAAAATATTTGAACAATTCCTAATAGGCTTAATCCTACTAAACTGCTATAAAGAAAAGAACGATCGCTCCAATATTTTCCCAACCATCCTGCTAACGGATAGGCAATTGTCCACCATAAATGACTCCAAGCAAAGTGTGCGCCATAAACTCGTCCTTGAACATTTGTGGGAACACGATCGGCAATTAAAGTTTGCGTGGGCAAGTTAACACAAGTTTGACCTGCACCCGCTAATAGCCAAAGGAACATTAAAGGCATCAAGCCAAAATAGTTGGCTGGCAGTAGAGAAAGGGTTATTAGAATTGCGCCAAATAGTACGAAAGTTGTTCTTTGATAACGCTGATTTAATACTCCGATTGCCATTGCTGACAGAGTAGCACCAATCCCAAAAGCTGCCATTACCCATCCATACTCAACACTTTGCAGTTTTAATGTACCTTTGACGTACCCAACTGTATTGACTAGAATTGCGGCCCCTGCGATCGCTGCTACTAATTGCATCGCCAGTGCGTAGCGGATGGGGGCATCACTAAAAAGGCGAGAAGTTCCCTGTTTAATATCTTGCCAAGTTTTGCCTTTGCTAAGAGATGAATCTTGATTTGCCTCAACTCTAAGATGACCGGGTAAAGTAAAAATTAAAATTGCTGCGATGAAAAAGGTCAAGCCATCTAAGAAAAAAACCTGCCTTGCTCCAATGAGTGCCGCAATACTGCCTGCAATACCAGGCCCAAGAACACCAAGTAGTTGATAGGTTGCAGCAGACAGCGCGATCGCTTGCGGATAATCCT
This sequence comes from Aphanothece hegewaldii CCALA 016, assembly GCF_003007785.1. Classification (GTDB taxonomy): domain Bacteria; phylum Cyanobacteriota; class Cyanobacteriia; order Cyanobacteriales; family Microcystaceae; genus Chroococcus; species Chroococcus hegewaldii. The sequence goes on from NZ_PXOH01000047.1 coordinate 2,464, forward strand.
GTTGACCTGTTACGAGAGGAATTGTTGCTTGATAGGTTGGCGTAAAAAAGGCATTAAAGATGTTTAGGGCAAATACTAAAAGATAAATTTGCCAGACCTCAGCGACAAATGGCAACAGACTGACTATTAGCATTCTGATGAGATGAGTTGTCACCATAATCGTTTTGCGATCGAGGCGATCGGCGATCGCGCCTGCTAAGGGAGAGAGTAATACGAAAGCCGTAACACGCAGCGTCAAAGCACCCGATAGCACGACGGCTGAATTTTTGCCAGCTAACTCGAAGGCAAGTAAGGCTAAACCCACCCAAGTTAGCGCATCTCCTAATAAGCTAACGGTCTGAGCCGAGTAAAGTCTAGCAAATACTGGATTTCTAAGGCTTTGTAAAAGAGTAAAGCGATTCATATTTCTAACAATTAGATAGAGAAGCATCTTGACTTCTCATTTCCTGTATCATTTTTTAGCCATAGGGGGATACTAGCATAAAGCCTACTTTATAGGCAATTGAGAGCTATAGGGTAGGTAGGGATCTAAGAAAAATTAAAGTTAGCTAATTTTTGTTAGAGACTGAGAGCGTATTTTAAAACAATTGTTTAAGTTTTAAACACCCTTAATTTCATTAATCAGCTACTCCAAAACATCACTTTCTATAGCAATTTTTAAGGGAAATAACCGCGAATACGGGCAACACCTAAGTTTAATTCTGGTTGAAGACCAACAAGTTGAGCCGTAACTCGATACAACCATATTGGAGAATGTCTTGAAATAACGACTCGATTCATGTCTATCTTAAGCTCTGTTCCAGACTCTACAGGTTGAGGAAAATTAATAATTATCGTATCTTCACTGACAGATGTATTGGCGGTTAGTTCTCTTCCAGATTCATCAGTTACTGTAATATCATTCTTCGCAGATAATCCATAGGGAATCCTCAATTTCAGTTGTGAGATTGCTTTGCTATTTTGAGGAACACTTATTCTAATAGTATGTCTGACAAGCGGCACTCTAGTTCGAGGAAATTGGACTGAGCTATCAATATAAGGAAGAGCAGTAAACCGTATATTTTCACTTGCAGAGGCAGGAAAATTAAAGGTGGTAGTTACTCCAAAAATAGCAATAACACTAATTGATGTTTTTAACATTTTTCCTCTCAAAAAAACAAAAAATTAATTTTTAGAATTACTTAATTATTATGCTGACAAACATTTATGAAAATTTGATGAAATTTCGAGTTGAATTAAATCAATCAAAAACATTAATGAGAAAATTTCCTGTTGTAATTTTGCTTGATAAAAAAGACAACAGGAAAAGTTAATTATAAAAAGACTTGATGAGTTCGATAAGATAAATCTATAGAACAGTAATCAAATTTCGGCGTACCAACAATTACTGGTTATAGATGGTGTAGTGGTTTAATTAAAGACAAACTATTGGTTAAATGAAAAACGACCATTTACCTTTTCTCCATTTATATCTGCCGTAATTTTCACCTGATATTGTCCTGTTGCTTTTTCAGTCAATAAAGCACCGTAATGTTCTCCATTCGCTTTATAAGGTAGATCTAAAATTTTTTGCGTTCCATCAGGAAACTGAACTTGAGCCGCTATTTTAGCATTAGGAACAAGTTTATGATCGTCACCTTTGTATAGATAAAAATCCAAGTGAACCCCATCGGCTTCTTTTAGAGGAACTAACTCTAAATGATATGCTCCTGTCTCAGCCACTTGACCGCCTTTTAAAGAGTGAGAGCCATCAGATTTTACCTCTTTTACCTCTGCTTTTGTCGTGGTTTCTGTTGGAGAAGCAGCAGGACTATTACTTGGATTGCTCGCCTGCTCTTTATTACTACAAGCATTTAAGAAAATTAATCCCATACTGCCTAGAAGAATTAAACCCAATTTTAGCGATCGCATATTTTTCACTCCTTTATTTAACAATTGCATTAATTAATTTTTTTCAAATCTAGACTGAATGACTTTGTCATTCTCAGACTGATGTTTTTCAGGTAGCAAACGCTTACCGAACTTAGCGTAGATTGCAGGAATAATCAGCAACGTTAACGCTGTAGACGTAAACAATCCACCTAGTACAACAATCGACAAAGGTTGCAAAATCTCTTTACCTGGCCCCATCGCTACTACTAATGGCACTAACCCCAAAGCAGAAGTTGAGGCTGTCATCAAAATCGCATTGAGACGTTCCATCGAACCAGAAACGATCAATTCTCTTAATGGCACTCCTTCTGCGTGTTTAGTCATGTAATTATCGACTAAAAGCAAACCATTACGAGTTGCTACGCCAAATAAGGTTACAAAACCCACCAGCGAAGCAACAGAAATGACACCTCCTGTCAAAGCGATGGAAATAACCCCGCCGACTAAAGCAATGGGTAAATTGATCATAATCGTCGCTGTAGATGCGACTGATTTGACAGAAAGGTACATTAATACCGTAATGACAACAAAAGAAATCGCACTAAAAATAAGAATGTTTTTTGATGCTCTTTCTTCAGCTTCAAATTGACCGCCATATTGAATGTAATAACCAGCAGGTAATTGAACCTGTGTCTTGACTTTATCTTGAATTTCAGTCACCACAGAGCGCAAATCCCGATCTTTAGCATTAGCAGAAACAACAATTAATCGTGAGACATTTTCGCGGTTAATTGTATTAGGCCCCGTGTCATAGACAACTGTAGCCACCTTAGCTAGAGGAATTTTATTGCCATCGGGGGTATCGACTAATAAATTCTCGATCATTTGCAAATTTTTACGATATTCTGGCTCTAACCAGACAACTAAATCAAAAGTTTGTTGGTTTTCTAGAACTTGCGAAACGACTCTGCCATTAAGAGCCGTTTCGATGATTTGTGATAGCTGTCCAACTGTCAACCCAAAACGAGATGCTGCTGTGCGGTTAAACTTAATTTGAATTTGTTCAATAGGAAGTTGCGGTTCAAGTTGTAAATCGACAATACCCGATACCGTTTCCATTTCCTGATTCACTTCTTGTCCAATCGCGCGAAGTTGATTTAAGTCGGAACCAAAAATTTTGACCGCAATTTGACTTCTGACACCAGATAACACCTCATCAATGCGGTGAGAAATAAATCCCCCAACATTAGGTGCGGCCCCTGGAATTTTATTAAATTCCTCTCTAAGTGACTCCACACTTGCTTTGCGATTTTCCAATCCTTTTTCGGATAGTTGTACGTCAATATGAGTAACATTGACAGGGGCTGCATCGGGATCACCAGGAGCGCGTCCTGCTCGTACCTGAATATAGTCAAATCTCGGATCTTTTTTGAGTTTCTCTTCTAAAGCAAAAGCAGCACTATTCGTTGCTTCTAGAGACGAACCTGGATACAGCATTAACGTGTTAACTAGCACTCTCTCCTGAAACTCTGGAAGAAAAGAACGTCCCAACCAAGGAAGGATAATGGCCGCAGCTACCATTGCTGCAGCAGCGATAGTTATAATCACAAGCGAATAACGCATTGCCAACTTCAAAAAAAAGTGATAAATCCTTTTGCAAAATCTGGCAACCCAAGGTTCTCGTAGTGGCATCGCTCCGTGCGGTAGCAAAATTGCACACAAGGCAGGACTGACTAGCAAAGATTCTAAACTGGATACGATGACGACCACTAGATAAGTGATTCCCATTGGAGCAAAAATGCGGCCTTCCACTCCTGTTAAAGCGAATATGGGAGAAAAAACGACAATGGTGATTACCATCGCTTCTAGTAACGATTCACGAACTTCTTGTCCTCCCTCAAAAATGACTTCTAGCACTGGACGGGGATTGGGAGAATATTTATTCTCTCGCAAGTTGCGATAGGTATTTTCGGCATAAACAATAGCATCATCGATCGCCGTCCCAATTGCGACGGCTAACCCCCCCAAAGTCATTGTATTAAGTCCCAATCCCAACCACGATATAACCTGCAAGGAAAACAGCAGCGTCAGAACAAAATCTGTCAAACAAACAGCCAAAGTACGCCAGTTCATCATAAAGGGAATCAGAATCGCTGCCGCAATGATACTGCCTTCAATTAAAGCCGATCTTACGTTTTTGACAGAAGCATCAATATAATCCGCTTGACGAAACGTTTGGGTAACTTTGATCGCTCTAGGTAAGCTGACTTTTATCTCTGCCATTGCTGCTTCAATCGCGCGGGTCACTGTAGGAGTATCAGCTTGAGGTTGTTTGTTGACTACAATGACAACCGCTTTTTGACCGTTTAAGCTGCCGTCACCAACTGGAATCGCACCCCCAATTTTTACGTTTGCTACATCTCCAATTCTGACAGGTGTTCCTTTACGAGCAATGACAACAGATTCTTTGAGGTCGTCAAGCGTTTCAATCCGTCCGATACCTCGGATTAAAGTTTGTTTGTCAGGCGTAATTAACAAGCCGCCTGGAGCATTAAGATTAGCAGCTTCAACGGCTTCTGTCACCTGCTGTAAGGAAATATCAAAGGCTTTTAGTTTATTCGGATTGACGAGAACTTGATACTGACGTACCTCACCGCCATAAACAAGAACTTGGCTAACACCAGGCACGGCTAGGAGGCGATTCGTGATTTGCCAATCGACGATTCGACGCACTTCCATTAAGTCGATTTTAGATTGTTCTTCTAAAGTGAAAGCATATTTGACTACCGTACCAATGGGAGAACTTATTGGCGCGATTACGGGCGTTTCTACGCCTTCTGGCAGCTTGCCGACCGCTTGTTGCAATCGTTCGGTCACTAACTGGCGTGCTTGATAAATATCCGTTCCCCAATTAAAAATTACTCTAACGACTGAAAGACCTGGAGAAGATGAAGATCGTACCGTCGTCACTCCTGGCGTACCATTAATCGCACTTTCAATCGGTAGCGTTACTAATGATTCGATTTCTTCAGGAGCCAGTCCGCCTGCACTTGTTTCAATCTCTACTTGCGGTGGTGCGAAAGATGGAAAGACATCCAAAGGCATTTGGGAAATGCTGTTAAAGATGAAAAAGGTAGAGAGCATCGCCCCAATGACTATCAGCCAGCGTCTAGAAATAACCCATTTAGCGATCGCACTAATCATATTAGAAGCCAAAAAATAAAAGTAATAACTGAGATAATCAACTTTTCTTTAGCGTGATTTTTTTGATGTCTTGTCATTCCTCAGCCCTAGTTGTTGATTCAGGGAAACTAGATGGCGTGGGATTGCGGGAATTGCTATCTGTTTTTATTTGTTGACGGCGATACGCTAACAAACCAGCCGAAAAAGCAACGGTACTTAGTAAAACTCCTCCCCCTGCTCCAGCTAACCATTCAGGTACGGGTAAGCTACTAGAAAGAGTTTTATTAGCTTGTGAAGTTGTTTCTTTTTTGTCCTCACTTTCCTCTTTCTTACTGCCGCCTCGTAAAGATTGGGCATAAAGTTGAGGAGCGCGTTGAGTTACAATTGCGTCTCCTGCGAATAGACCACTTTTAACTTCCACCCAATCTCCAAAAATTTGACCTAGCGTGACTTCAACGGGTAAAAAAGCATTGCCGTTTTGGACGTAAACCAATTTCTTGCTATTCGCCTCAACGACTGCAGCAGAGGGAATAGCCACGATCAATATTGCCGTTGGACTGGTTAACACCTCTAATTCTGCAAACATCCCAGGTTTGAGAACACCGTTAGGATTTTCCAATTCAGCTTTTACAGGCGTAGTTCTCGTTTCTCCTTCTACAAGGGAGCCGATGATTGTAATGCGTCCAGTAAAAGTACGTTTTGGTAAAGAGGCAACTTTCGCTTTTACTCGTTGACCCTGCTTTACTTGGTCTAAATCCTTTTCATATATATTTGCTGTCACTAAAACCTTGCGATTGTCTACAATAGTCATCAATTGCCCCCCTGCATCTTGGAATGATTGCCCTAACGTTACTGGTCGGTTAGCGATTCTGCCTGCGATTGGCGCAGTGACAACGACCATTCCTTGTTCATTGGCAAGCGTCCCTAGTTGTTGCAATCGAGTTTGGTAAGTAGCATTACTTAAGTTAAGGCGAGACTTAGCCACTTCTCGATCTGACTGAGCGCGTTGTAGCAGGTTTACTGCCTCTAGAACATTCTGCTGGCTGTTGGCTTGAGCAAGTTCGGCTTTAGCTTGGGCTAACTGAGTTTGCGATTCGAGCATATCGCGTCGCGGTAACGCTCCAGACTCTTCTAATTCTTTGTCTCGGTCATACCGTTCCTGAGCTACATTGACTTGAGTTTTTGCACGCTCAATATCGGCTGCTGCAATTTGACGCTGGCGTTCCAAATTTTGTTGAGCAAGCTGGAGATCGGCTTGAGCCTTACGAAAATCGGCTTGAGCTTCTGTCTTTTTTTCTTGAGAACTCACCCGCAGTTCGACTAACTCTGGTGCGGCCAGCACGGCGACAGGTTGACCTGCTCGCACCGATGCCCCTGGTTCTACCAATAATTCCACTATTTTTCCAGGAGTGGGTGCAGTAACTTCCACTCGTTTGCTAGGCAATGTTTCGATCTGTCCAGTGGTTTTCAGACCAACATCTATCTGTCGGTTAGTGACAGGTTCTACGACAATTCCCAGTTGTTTTGCCATTTCTGGATCGACTTGGATCGGCTCACCAGCATCACTGGTAGCCTTTTCGCCTTGAAACTCATCACCATGTCCAGCATGAGCAAAAACCATAGTCGGAGACGTTAGTATAATTAGGCACAAAAAAGAGCCAGAAACACGACAGAGCAATGGAAAAAGAGAGGATCGATTTTTGTTGTTCATTGTAGAGAACATTTTTGGGACTTGAGTTTAAAAACTGCATGAAGAATAGTTTTCTATACAAAAATGAAATTTTGATGAAAATTTAAAGCGATTAACAAGATAATGTGCTTATTCTGCTTGTTAACTAAAAATCAAGATTTTTGCCAATCTACATTATTTTCATCAAAATTTCACTTTGACTTGAGATATTGATCGAGGTTAAGTTGATCGATTAAAAAGCTAGTAGACAAATTTAGTAAAGGTTAACCATGCGAATTCTGCTTGTAGAAGACGAACCAGATTTAGGAATGATTTTACAAAAAATGCTAAGTCGGGAAAAATATTTGGTTGATTGGGTGCAGGATGGCACGACTGCCTGGAACTATCTTGATGGGCAGTGGACACAATATAGTGTGGCGATTTTTGATTGGTTACTGCCAGGGATTTCTGGAGATGAACTCTGTCAGCGATTGCGGCGACAAAATTGTTCTCTGCCAGTATTAATGCTGACAGCCAAAGATCGCTTAGAAGATATGATTGCTGGATTGGATGCTGGTGCAGATGATTATTTGATGAAGCCATTTGTCAAAGCCGAACTGTTAGCAAGGCTGCGGGCCCTTCAGAGAAGATCGCCTCAAGTTCAAGCGTCGCAGATTCGATTTGGGCGATTAACCATTGACTACCCTAGTTCAACAATTTTTACAACCAATGTTCAAGGACAGCCTCATGCAATTCCTCTAACGGCTAATGAATTTCGTCTACTGGAATATTTTATGAAACATCCCAATCAAACGCTAACCCGTGAACAAATCTTAGAACAGCTTTGGAAAACTGATGCGGAGCCAATTAGTAATGTTGTTTCTGCTAGGATTCGGCTATTACGACGGAAACTAGCGGAATATGAATGTGCAGAAATTATTGAAACAGTTCACGGTTTTGGATATCGTTTGATTGAATCATATGTATCAAAATAGGCTTTTCAACCGCACACGATTGCAATTAGCCGCATGGTATGCCTTAGTATTTGGTCTGTTGCTGGGCCTGTGTGGTATTGGTTTAGAGCGAGCCGTTCTCTATGCTCAACAATATATCTTACGTCAAAAACTACAATCGTTAGCTGGAACGCTCCATGACAGTATCGAACCTATTTTAGAACAGCCCGATCAAATTAATCCCAAAGTCAAAACATTACTACCTGGGCTATGTATAAAAGAAGAAGTTTGTCAACAGCAGATTAACAGTCCCAGTAGGCACATTGTTGGAGTTTTTCAGCAAGTCGGTTACTATCTTCGTTTCACTAAGCGTACTGGAGAATTGCTGGCGACAGTCGGACAACAACCAAAGCTCGTCAACCAACTCGCACCAACTCAGTTTTGGCAGATATTAAAGGATCGTAATGGCGATCGCTTTTATCAAATTTCTTTACCGTTGCGAACTCAAACAGGAGATGCTTGGGGATATTTGCAAATTGGTCGCTCTTTAAAAGAGTGGGATGACTACTTAGTAATGCTGCGACTTTTTCTTCTACTAGGACTCCCATTTGTGATGATGGCGATCGGCGGTGCTAGTTGGTGGCTTTCTGGATTAGCGATGCAACCGATTTATCAATCCTACCGTAGAATCCAGCAATTTACTTCTGATGCGGCCCATGAGCTACGAACACCTCTTACGATTCTGCAAAGTGCGATCGAAGAAACGAAATTGGCAGAAAATTTGCTAGAGGTTCATCAAAATTTAGAGATGATGGAGCGACAAAATGTTCGCCTTTCTAGTTTAGTCAAAGATTTGTTATTAATTTGTCGGATCGAACAACATGAAATTTCAAATCAATTTCAGCCTTGCTGTTTAAATGATCTAATAGTAGATTTGGTTGAAGAATTAGAAAGCTTGGCCGTTGCCGCCGAGATTACTTTAAAAACGCAATTGCCCATCAATAAATCAGTTGTTATTTTAGGCGACTCATTTCAGTTATACCGTATGGTAACCAATTTGATCGTTAATGGAATTCGCTACACCCCTGCTGGAGGGATGGTAACAGTTAGTCTTGAAGAGACTCATTACGATGCTTATATTCGGGTTCGAGACACAGGGATTGGAATCGCTTCTGAAGATCGATCTCGTATCTTTAATCGTTTTTATCGTGTACAGAGCGATCGCTCTAGAAGCACGGGTGGCTCAGGTTTAGGTTTATCCATTGCACAAGCGATCGCCCATGTTCATCAAGGCAGTATTCAAGTTCAAAGTGAGTTAGGTCAAGGAAGTACCTTCACGATTCAGTTACCCTTAAAGTCAAAATCTCACTCAAAACTTCTCAATTTTAAAGGTTAAATTTCAAGAATAGATTATGTTTATACGACTGAAGCAACGAGTAGGTAATTCTCCTAAATCTAGCAAAAACAGAAAATTATCGAGGAGAGGGTTATTAGCGTTTGTTGTTATATTAATTTTATCTTTGTCCATGCAAACTCAAGAAAGAAAACACCAACCGAAAAAACAAAACTTTGGCGATCTGCCTGACCTTGCTATGTTAGACGGAGATCCCTATATTCGTGCCCTTATGAGAACCATTTCTGCTAGTGAGTCAAATGCGAAAAATCCCTATGTTCTTTTGTATGGCGGTGACCACGTACACAATCTTCAACAGCATCCCAATTTGTGTATTAAGATTGAAAATGGGCCTAATCAAGGAAAATGCTCGACAGCAGCAGGACGATATCAATTTCTAACTTCTACTTGGCTAGATAAGGCTCGTGTTTATCATCCTCATCCCCATCACAATTTAGGTCTAGCTAGTTATAGCTTTACACCTGAGTATCAAGATAAAGTTGTCTATCTATGGCTCAAAGATCGCCATGCGTGGGGGGTAGATCTTCCAAACTTATTAAGACAAGGACGAGTTGATGAAGTTTTAAAGCTTTTATCACCTATTTGGACGAGCTTAGGATATGGAATTGAAGATAATTCAATGTCTCCTTATCTAAAAGAAGTTTATCAGCAGGTTTTGGCAGAAGAAATCAAACAAGTTCAGCACCCCTATATAAGTCAGTAGACTTAGTGCTAACACAATAATCTACCAACTTCTAAGCCTAGAGTAAAGAGGTGAGCGTTTATTGAGTGTTTTTTTGTAATTTTAAAATAATACAACTCATTAACCATAAGAAACCCACGCTATAGCCAGCGATAACGGCGGTTGGCCAGTGTACGCATAGATACAAACGGCTAGAACCAAGCTCTAAAATTAACAAGACAGCTAGAACATATCTGAAAAACTGTGCAGTTTACTCCTAAATATTTAGGTTTCTTACTGTCACTGTAAGGGGAAGATATCAAGAACTTATAAATAAAATTTGTTAAAGTATTAAAGGAATTTATCAAAGGAATGTTTGTAAGGAAGAATACAAAAATGCTATTACTTTATATCGCTTTGGGTTTAGTAGCAGGTTTTTTAAGTGGTCTGATTGGTATTGGTGGAGGAGTGATTATTGTACCTGCTTTAGTATTTTTGTTTGGCTTTTCTCAACATGAAGCGCAGGGAACCACTCTCGGTTTACTTGTTCCACCAATCGGTATTTTGGCGGCTTGGACTTATTACCAACAAGGATATTTTAATTTAAAAGTAGCTGCTCTAATCTGTTTAGGCTTTTTCTTAGGTGGATTGTTTGGAGCGAAAGTAGCAACAGGTTTATCAAATGCTATGCTCGAAAAAGTCTTCGGCGGAGCGTTACTTGCCATCGCTTTAAAAATGATTTTTAGTAATCCAACTCATTAATCAATCTTTTTAAGTTCTTGATATTGACTATCTAGAGTGAACTTAAATTCACTTCAAAGAACTTTTAGATATGAAAACATCAACTAAACTATTACTGATTACTTCCTTACTCGGTACACTCGGACTCGGTGAATTAGCCCAAGCAACCTCATTTAATCCTTCACCTACACCCGTTGCCGTCATCTCAACTCATCAAGTTAAAGCGGCCAACAAAACCGATGCCGATCATACGCCCAGGCGACTCAATATGACTTAATTCTCTTGGACTTGGTGTTACCTCAATTAGATAGATTAACGATATTAGAGCAGTTAGTACTATTATATAAACTTCAAGCAGAGGCTAAACAAGTCATCTTGTAAGCTGACTGATAACCTGCTTTAACCCTTTGGGGTGAACCTGAGCAGTTGAAACGGGTTTTTCAAAACTTAATTAGCAATGCTCTTTTTTATACGGCAGAGTATTAGACATCTAAAAAGTGACTTGTAATGCTCTAATTTTAATTTATGATGCTTGATACCAAGATTGTCTCCATTGTTTCATCTGCTCAATCTCTTTTTGTTGTGAAGAAATAATCTCCTGTGAGAGTTTTTGTATTTCTGGACGCTTAGAATCATTTAATGCTTCTTGAGCCATGACAAGCGCACCCTCATGATGAGGAATCATCGCATTAATAAAGCGATGATCGAATTTAGCGTCAGCCGCGCCCAAATCCATGTCCATTCTCATGCTTTTAATCTGTTTTTTTGACATAGACATAGTGTGTCTCATCGAATCACTGTAAGCGACTGGTTTTTCTCCCGCGTCAGGATACCAACTTTTTCGCCACTGTTGAAGTTGAGCAATTTCTTTTTGTTGGGCTTTAATTATATCTTGGGCTAGTTGTTGAATTTCAGGACGTTTAGACTTTTGTAGTGCTTCTTTTGCCATATTAACAGCACCCTCGTGGTGCAAAATCATTGCATCAATAAAACGTAAATCAAATTGAGCATCAGAAGGGCCTAAATTCATACTCATACTGTGATCTGCCATCTCATCTCCATGCGATGACATCTGATGAGAATCTGTTTTATTTTGAATCAGAGAACAAGAGGTTAATAACCCAAGTGTTGTAGCTGTAAATACAAGAAATGTAATTCTAAAAAAGTTATTTTTTCTCTGTAAACGTCTCATTAATCACTCCTCACTACCAATTTATCTTTTTTGATTCAGAAAATTACTGCTTAAAACTGAAACGACCATTAACTTTTTGACCGTTCATCTCGGCGGTAATACGGACTTGATATTGACCTGATGCTTTTTCTGAAAGCAAAACCGTGTAATGCTTACCATCTGTATCGTATTTAAAATTAAGGTTTTTCTGAGTTCCATTAGGTAACTGAACTTGTCCTGTAACTTTAGCATTGAGAATTGCTTGATGATTATCTCCTTTTTGTAAATAAAAATCTAAATGAACTCCTTCTTTGGCTTTTTCAGGTACAAGTTCTAAATGATATGCTCCTTGTTCAACGACTTGACCTCCTCTAGTTGGCTTTGAAGCTCCAGCCTCAGCAATCAAGTTATTGCTGAATATGTTAGATGCGATCGCTTGCTCACTTTGACTTAAATTGCTAATTAAAACAGATCCGAATACACTTAAAATGATTAAATTGATTTTCATTTTTTATTCTCCAAAAAATTTCTAATTTTAAAAAGTATTATCAACTATGTTTTCCTGAATAAGCATTATTTTCTATCTGATTTTCAAGAATAATATTTGCTTTTTTAGGCATTAAAAATCGACCAAATTGAGAATACAAAGCTGGCAGGACTAAAATTGTTAATGCTGTAGACGTAAATAATCCACCAAGAACAACAATAGCTAAAGGTTGAAGGATTTCTTTACCTGCACCTGTTCCAATTACTAAAGGAACCATGCCTAAAGCTGAAGATAAAGCCGTCATCAAAATCGCCACTAATCTTTCCATCGAGCCTTCAAATAAAACTTGCTTTAAAGGTAGCCCAGCAGCAATTTTATTATTGTAATTATCGACCAGTAATAATCCATTCCGTGTCGCTACTCCAAATAAAGTGATAAATCCAACCATTGAAGCGACGGAAATTACTCCACCTCCGAGAGCAACCGAAAAAATACCACCAACTAAAGCGAGTGGCAAGTTAATCATAATCATGGTTGTAGCGGCGATTGATTTAACAGCAAAATAAAGCAAAATTGCAATGACGATAAATGCTAAGATTCCTGTCCAAATTAAAGTTTGTGTAGCCTGTTCTTGTGCTTGGAATTGACCCCCATATTGAATAAAATAACCAGATGGTAGCTGTATTTTTTCTTGAACAGCCTTCCGAATATCTGTAATAACAGAACCTAAATCTCGACCATTAACATTGGCAGCGACAACAATCAACCGTGAAACATTTTCTCGATTAATTGTATTTGGGCCAGTTCCATACTGAACTTTGGCTACTTGAGAAAGTGGAACTTTTCTTCCATCAGGGGTATCTACAAGAAGATTCCCGATTGTTGTTAGGTTATTTCGATAATTTTCTTTTAACCAAACAACTAAATCGAAGACTTGTTGATTTTCTAAAACTTGAGAAACAGTGCGTCCATTGAGTGCTGTTTCAACAATTTGAGCTAAATCTCCGACTCGTAGTCCATAACGAGCGGCGGCTGTACGATCGAACTGAATTTGAATTTGTTTGATGGGAACCTGGGGTTCTAATTGTAAATCAACGACACCTGGAATACCAGACATTACTGCTTCAACTTCTTTACCAATGCTGCGAAGTTCTGCTAAATCAGTTCCATAAATTTTGACAGCGATAGCACTTCTAACCCCTGATAAGACTTCATCCAGTCGGTGAGAAATAAACCCTCCAATATTAGCCACAACTCCTGGAATTTTAGAAAATTCTTGGCGAAGAACATCAATCGTTTCGTCTCGATTTCTAAGACCCTCTTCACTCATTTCGACATCAAGTTCAGCAAAGTTAACTCCACCAACATCACTATCTCCTGGCGCACGACCTGAACGCAATTGCAAAGACTCAAATCTAGAATCATTTTTGAGAGCTTCTTGAAGTGCGAAATCAGATTGATTTGTTGTTTCAAGAGAAACACCTGGATATAAAGAAGTAGAAACAACTAGCGATCGTTCCTGAAACTCTGGCAAAAATACCCTCCCCAAAGAGGGAAGAATCACCAAAGAAGCAACTAAGGCCGCTAGAGCCACCAAAATAATAATTTGCGGGAAACGAATCGAAAATTTCAACGCGGGGCTGTATAGGCGATGAGAAAATCGTGCTACCCAAGTCTCATCATGAGGTAAACGTCGGTTGACTAATAACAGAGCGCATAATGCAGGAGTTAGCGTCAGGGCGACTAAAGTCGAAGCAAGAATCGAAAGTAAATAAGCGACTCCCATCGGTGTAAAAATGCGACCTTCTACTCCAGAAAGGGCAAAGATCGGCGCAAAAACAACGGCAATGATCACTGTAGAAAATAAAACACTGACCCTGACTTCTACGGAGCCATTAAAAACCACCTGTAAGGGATTGATGGGGATTCCCGCTTGTTGATTTTCTCGAAGACGACGATAGACATTTTCCATATCTACTATCGCATCATCTACAACTGAGCCAATTGCAACTGCTAACCCACCCAATGTCATTGTATTAATGCCTTGTCTTGTCCAATTTAGAACAATCATGCCGATTAATAAAGACAAGGGTAAAGCGCTCAGACTGATTATAACAGTGCGCCAGTTCATCAGAAAGAGTATAAGAACGATAGAGACGATAATAATTCCATCTCGTAAGGACTCTTCTACATTTTTAAGGGAAGCTTCGATAAAAGTTTCTTGACGAAAAGTAACGGTGACTTTGACATCTTCTGGCAGACTCGCTTTAATTTCTTCCATTGCCGCTTCAACTGCTCTCGTTACTGTAGGAGTATCGGCTTGTGGTTGTTTATTAACCACAACGACAATAGCTTTTTTTCCGTTTAAATAACCGTCTCCTCGTTTCAGTTCTGCACCAATTTTGACATCAGCTACTTGGCCTAAAAGGATTGGTACACCGTTTCGAGCAGTAATGGCAGATTGATTTAACTGCTCAATTGATTCTAAACGTCCAACACCTCGAATTAACATTTCTTGATCTGGAGTAATCAAAAAGCCACCAGGAGCATTCACATTAGCTTTTTCTGCGGCTTCGCTCACTTCTTGAAGGGAAATATTATAGTCTTTTAGTTTGTTGGGATCGACTAAGACTTGATACTGTCTGATATCACCCCCAAAAATGACGATTTGAGTGACACCAGGAACGGCTAAAAGACGATTTTTGACTTGCCAATCAACAATTCGCCGCACTTCCATCAATGGAGTTGTTTCTGACGTGAAAGCGTACTTAATGACAGCACCTAAAGGAGAACTAACAGGCGAGATCTGTGGCGTTTCTACTCCTTGTGGAAGTTGGTTTTGAGCTTGTTGTAAACGTTCTGTCACTAGCTGACGAGCGCGGTAGATATCAGTATCCCAGCCAAAAATCACTTTAACCACTGAAATACCAACAGCAGATGAAGAACGGACTGTTTCTACACCTGGAGTTCCATTAATAGCACTTTCAATCGGACGAGTCACTAAAGATTCAACTTCTTCAGGGGCTAATCCTGGTGCTTCCGTCTGTATCTCAACTTGTGGTGGAGCGAAAGATGGGAAGACATCAAGTGGCATCTGAGTGAGGACACGAAATCCCCACAGCGTAATGATGATAGAAGCAATGACAACTAACCAACGTTGAGCGATCGACCATTTGACAATAGCATTCAGCATGATTCAACCATTTCAGCCACTGTAATTCAATTTCACAGATAAAAATGAAATTAGGATGAAATCAAAACAGTTCCCATCATGCCCAAATCTTCGTGGTCTAGAATATGACAGTGATAGACGGTTGTTCCAGAAAAATCACGAAACGGAATCCGAATCCGTACTGTTTCTCCTCCTCGTACCAAAACTGTATCTTTTCAAGCTCGATACGGTTCAGGTTGACCATTACGAGAAATGATTTGAAATGGATTAATGTGAAGATGGAACGGATGATCCATTCGATCTGGATCGACATTCGCTAATTCCCAATCTTCAACGGTATCAAGCTGTACTTCAGTATCGATTCGCTTTGGATCGAAGAGTTGCCCATTAAACATAAAAGCTAATCCCATCCCTGAACCCATGTTCATTGACATTTCAATTCGTCTTACCGTTTTCGGTTCGGGCAAAACTTCAACAGGCAGCAGTTTTTGAGGTAGTGGCAATGGTGAAACTGAGCCTTTGTAAAATAGAGTGGCTAAGACTTGTGGGGTTGTCTGAATGGGATTCATCATCGAATTGTTGCCCATCATACCCATTCCATTCATGTTTTCCATTCCCGAACCCATCATCATTCCGCCGCGATCGTAGGGTAAATTGAGTAAGCGATACTGTCCAGGTTCTCGCTCTCCTCTTACTAAGACTTCTGCGCGTTCTCCTGGGGCAAGTAATAGTTCTTGGAGTTCGACAGGTTCAGCGAGCGCACCACCATCAGTAGCGATTAGGTAAAAAGGATGATTTTCCAAACTCAGACGATAGAAGCGAGAAGGAGACGCATTCAAGATTCTTAAACGAAGTAAACCTCCTTTATCAATTGAAAAACTGGGATTAACTTGACCATTTGCTGTTACTAATGAGCCTTCACGCCCCATCATTAAATCCATGTGATTCGGTTTTTGTATCCGTCCATTTGCGTCTATTGCAAAATCTTGCAAAACTAAAAATTCTTCTTTGGCTGTTTGAATTTCGGGAATTTCATCGAGTTGACCTCGAACGATCAATAAACCTGCTAAACCACCAAATAACTGTTCTGCCACGTATTGATGATGATGCGGATGATACCAGAATGTCCCTGAAGGATGAGCTTTGGGAAGTGTAAATTCATAAGTCAAACGTTCTTTTGGCGCAATACTGAGAAAAGCATTATCTGCGTTACCATTCGGTGTGACGTGTAAGCCGTGATAATGTAGATTGGTTGGCTGAGAAAGATTGTTTGTTAAATGAATGCGAATCGTATCTCCTGCCTTAACTTCTAAACGGGGGGCAGGAACTTGACCATTGTAGCTCAGAAGATAGGCTTGTTTTTCACCGATCTTAACCAGTCTTTCACTCGCTTCCAAGTTAATTTCTAATAGATGATTAATACTTTTGTACGATTGAACAGAAGTGAGATTGGCTTTACTGCTTTGAGCTTTTACCCAGTTCGTTAATGATACCGTCGATACGCTGGCAGCACTCAAGATTACAAATTCTCTACGATTCATGATTAGCCTCATTGATTCGTTGGGCAAATAGGTGATTAAGACTCCCATAATTTATAGGTTGCCAAACAAAAATGAAATGATGATGAAATGATGCTATTAGAAATAGCAGACTTTTTTGGTTTTAGAAGAAGATGTCTATTAACTTTAATGTCTTTATACTAGGTTGTTTTGAAATTTATTTTTTTAAAAACAACCTAGAACAGCTAACGCTGATATCGAATAGAACTTAATTATATTTAACAAGATTACAAAGATTTAATAACATATATAAATTTAGCTTCATAATTTGAAGATTATTTATGTTTGTGATTTGAAGCAAGATATCTTTAAAAAATTTATCTCTCTTCAAGACTTTACTAAATCATGTTGATTTAATTAGCTTCTGCACTAAGCAATAACGAGTACATCTTATATGGAGTTAATGACTAATAATGCTAACAGAAACAAAAAATAACAGCTTTTTTGGCAAGCATATCCTACAAATTCATCAGGAAACTGAACGGTTAAGTGAGATCGCTACACAACTTAAAACAAAACACCAACAGCTTACTCAAGTCTTTAAGCAGGCGAGTTCTGCAATTGAAATCATTCTTCGGTTGAAGATATTAATCCCTCAAACCTCTACAGAAATTCAGGCAGAATTAGAAACGATTTTCCAGCAAAATAATTGCTTAATTTCCGAAGTAGAACTTTTACCAGCCGTCAAACAACCAACTTCATCTTATCCATTGATTCAAGTCGCTAATCAACTTCTACCAATTTTAAAACAGGAACAACCGATTATCAATACTCTTGTCTCTCGCCTAATGATCGAATCCTTGGGTGGCTCTGACGCAGAAGGTACATGGCTTTGGAAAGACACTTATGAAGCGATAGAAACCGCTCAAGTGATGCTGATTCAACAACAGGGTCAAGAATTACTCAATAATTTCGCTCACTCTAAAGCTCTTGAAGAAATCGAGCGAATTCACAGACTTTGTCCAACTCAATCCAGACGTTCTGAAACATCGATTCAGTTACAGCAGTTTTCTACGCCTCTGCCTCTAAGTTACATCGCCAGCATTGCTGCACAAATTACATCTGATGATTGGGTACTGGAGCCATCAGCAGGTACAGGTATCCTTGCAGCCTTCGCTCACATCAGTGGGGCGCAATTGCTCCTCAACGAAATCTGCCCCAAACGTCGGGGCATCCTAAAGGAACTTTTCCCAAATACACCTGTATTAGATTTCAACGCCGAACAGATTGACGACTATCTTGACTCAACATATCACCCAACTGTGGTGTTAATGAACCCGCCGTTCTCTGCTTCCCCTAAAATGACCAAGCGTAATCAATTCGCTACCCTCAAGCATCTGAGTTCAGCACTCTTCAGGCTCTCTTCAGGTGGACGGTTGGTTGCCATTACTGCCAACTGGTTTTCACCGCTCAATCATCAATGGTGCGAATCCTTCATCAAACTCCAGCATTCAGCAAAAGTCGTCTTCTCAGCAGGAATTGCAGGAAACGTATATGCCAAGAATGGTACAACCATTGAAACACGATTGACGGTATTCGATAAGATTCCAACCGAGCATCCTAGAAAGTTTGACAATTGCTTTGATGCAACTTTCTCGCTATCCGACCTACTCAACTATATCAAGATCTTCATACCAGAACGCCAAGCCCCTACTGATACTCCTCTGGCTAGAGTTAATGAAAAAGCGTTGACCGAAGAGATCTCTCAAGCGATCGCGATTGATCGCCCTTCAGAAAAGGAAATTGTCAATAACGTTCCCATACCACCTAAAACTAGCCCGCCAGCACCTCAAGCCAAAACTCCTTTTGACGATGTGGTTGAACTGCATTACATTAAGCGTCATTGGAACGGAAATAGCCATGAGATTTCCGATGCCCTCTACGAAACTTATGAACCTCAAACGCTCCTCATTGAAGGAGCAACTGAACATCCATCTTCCCTCGTGCAAAGTGCAGCAATGGCAAGTGTGGCCCCACCCATGCCTAGCTATAAACCTCGCCTGCCCAAACGACTGATTAACGATGGCATCCTCTCATCAGCACAGCTAGAATCAGTCATTTACGCTGGAGAATCTCACAGCAAATTCCTCAAAGGCAACTACCAAGTAGACGATACTCTAGATACGGTTTCGGTTGCTCCTGAAGATGCTCAACAGGTGGTACAATTCCGTCGTGGCTACTTTATCGGTGATTCGACAGGCGTGGGCAAAGGCAGACAAGTCGGTGCCATCATCCTTGATAACTTCATTCAAGGACGCAAGAAAGCCCTCTGGATTTCTAAATCCGACACCCTACTTGAAGATGCACGACGTGATTGGAAGGCATTAGGGAGCAATCCCGACCAAATTGTTTCCCTAAGCCACTTCCGACAAGGTGAACCCATAGAACTCACAGAAGGCATCATCTTCTCCACCTATGCCACCTTACGAACAGAAGCCAAACAAGGAAAGAAATCCCGCGTTGAACAACTGATTGACTGGTGTGACAGAGACTTTCAAGGAGTGATTGTCTTCGATGAAGCACACGCGATGTCGAATGCTTCTTCAGAAAAAGGAGAACGAGGCTTGAAGAAACCATCTTTACAGGGAGTAGCAGGACTGAGGTTACAAAACGGTCTACCTAATGCTCGTGTCCTTTACGTCTCAGCAACAGGAGCAACAACCATTAGTAATCTAGCTTATGCTCAACGTCTTGGACTCTGGATGTCGGGGGAGTTTCCCTTTGCCAGCCAAGCCGACTTTGTTGCCGAGATGGAGAAAGGGGGAATTGCTGCTCTTGAAGTCGTTTCACGAGATCTCAAAGCTCTCGGACTCTATACAGCCCGCTCACTATCTTATGAAGGTGTAGAATATGACATTTTAGAGCATGAGTTAACCGATGAACAAATTTCTATCTACAATGCCTACGCTGATGCTTTTCAAGTAATTCATCAGAACTTAGAAGCTGCATTGGAAGCCACCAACATCACCAGTCCCAATGGCAAGACGAGAAACCGTAACGCTAAATCCGCCGCCCGTTCTGCTTTTGAAAGTAACAAACAGCGATTCTTCAATCATTTGATTACTTCAATGAAGTGTCCCACGTTGCTTAAAGCCATCGAACAGGACATCGCTAACGGTCACGCCGTTGTCTTACAGATTACTTCAACCGATGAAGCTCTATTAGACAGAAGGCTGGCAGATATTCCGACTTCTGAGTGGAATGACTTGCAAGTGGACATCACACCGAGAGAGTATGTAATGGACTATCTGATGCACTCCTTTCCTGTCCAGTTACATGAAGTCTATACCGATGAAGAGGGGAACGAATATTCTCGTCCTGTAACCGATAGCGAGGGAAATCCTGTCTTTTGCAAAGAAGCCTTAAGACAACGACAGGTACTTATTGAACGATTAGGATTATTGCCTGCCGTTCCTGGTGCATTAGATCAAGTCGTGCAACACTTTGGTTATGAAAACGTTGCAGAAGTCACAGGCAGGTCTAAACGTATTGTCAGAGAAACCAAAGGCGGACGGGAGAGGCTTGCCTTACAGAAGCGTTCAGGTTCAGCCAATCTAGCAGAAACACAGGCATTTATGGATGACAAGAAAAGGATTCTTATCTTCTCCGAAGCAGGTGGTACAGGTCGCTCGTATCATGCTGATTTGAAGGCTAAGAATCAACGCCTTCGCGTCCATTATTTACTCGAAGCAGGTTGGAAAGCCGACTCCGCCATTCAAGGACTCGGACGCAGTAACCGAACCAACCAAGCCCAACCGCCACTCTTTCGACCTGTCACAACCAATGTTAAAGGTGAAAAGCGTTTCTTGAGTACGATCGCTCGACGTTTAGATTCTTTGGGAGCTTTGACACGGGGACAACGACAGACGGGCGGACAAGGGCTGTTTCGAGAGGAAGATAACTTGGAGTCACCTTATGCCAAAGCCGCATTACGACAACTTTATCATGCGCTCTATGCGGGTAAAGTTGATTGTTGCTCTTTAAATACCTTTGAAACTCATACAGGACTTTCCTTAACCGATAGAGAGGGTAATCTCAAGGAAGACTTACCACCAATCCCTCAATTCCTGAACCGTGTTCTCGCCTTGCGGATTGAACTTCAAAATGCCCTATTTGAGGAATTTGAGGTCAGATTGGAAACCAAGATCGAGGAAGCCATCGCATCGGGAAACTATGAAGTCGGCGTGGAAACCCTTAAAGCTGAAAGTTTTAAAGTCATAGAACGTCAAGTCATTTATACTCATCCAGAAACAGGTGCTCAAACCCATTGCGTCAAAATCGAACGTCAGCGTAAGGCACAAGTTCTTAATCTTCAAGAAGCGTTGGAAACGGCTGACCGCTATCAGGGTAAATTAGTTGCTAATGAGCGTAGGAGCAGAGTTGCCGTAGCCATTCCCACTAACAGTTCCCTCTCCGATGATGGGTCAATTGTACGCCGAGTTAACCTGATCCGTCCAACCACTAACGAAAAGATGAGCGTCGGACAATTCGCTGCCTCTACTTGGACAGAAATCAGTCAGGCATCATTTAAGCAACTATGGCAGCAGGAGGTTAGCCAAACTTCTCAGTTTGAAGTGGATTCATTCTATCTGATTACAGGCTTACTGTTACCCATCTGGAATCGTCTAGATGCAGAAAGTCTGCGGGTCTTCCGACTTCAGACCGATAGTGGCGAGAAGTTGCTCGGTCGGTTAGTTCAGGCGGAGAACATCGCCTTAGTGTATCGTAATCTGGGGATTAGCGAAACTCCTAAACTGACCGCTGATGAGGTCTTCCAAGCTGTGATTCAACGAAAGGAAGTCATCCCATTGGTGCGGGGCTGGCAGTTGAGAGCCTCTTCAGTCATGGGTCATCAACGCTTGGAAATTATGGGTATCCGTCAGGAAGCCGAGGTGATGTGCCTTAAAGCTGTAGGTTGTATGACGGAGATGATTAACTGGAAATTGAGAGTTTTCATCCCAGTCAACGAGAAAGCCGTAACAGTCATTGAAAAGATTCGTAAGTTAGCGTGAAGTTGAAGACAGGGGGAGAATCACTCTCTCTGTTTTTTTCAGACATACTAGAAAGAGTGAATCCCTTACAAAAGTTATGAGTACCCAGCTAACCATCAACTTACCCGATGAAATCTACCACCAAATCCAACACTTAGCCCAACTGTCTAACCGCCAGATTTCAGAGGTCTTAGCTGACACAATTAAACTGTCCTTGCCTTTATTAAATCTACAAACTCAATTTCAAGAACCCGTCTCCACCCTTAGAAATGAACAAGTTCTGGCTTTAACCGAATTACAAATGGCAGCCGAACAAGACCGACAATTAAGCAATTTACTCGACCAACAGCAAGCTGGAACTTTAACCGAAATTGAGCAAGTCGAATTACAGATTTTGATGCAGGTTTATCAAGCTGGGTTACTCCGCAAAGCTACAGCATTGAGTGAAGCCGTTAAACGAGGTTTAATTGCACCATTAAGCGAATGAGTACCTATATTGCTGAAGAGGTCAAGGCGAGAGTTAGACGAGATGCCAAAGAACAATGTGGTTACTGTAGAAGCCTCCAAAAATATGTGCTAGGAATTTTAGAAATTGAGCATATCATTCCTAAAGCACTAAATGGGACGGATGACGAGGAAAATTTATGGTTGGCTTGCCGTTTATGTAATAGTTATAAGGGCATTCAAACACAGGCAGAAGATCCGCTCACAAAGACAACAGTTTCCTTATTTAATCCTCGTCAGCAGAAGTGGGTTGACCATTTCATTTGGACGGAAGATGGAGCTTATATTGAAGGAATCACCCCCGTCGGACGTGCTACAGTAAAAGCGTTACAATTGAATAATCAGATTGCTGTAGCTGTTAGGAAGGCTTGGGTTTCTGCTGGTTGGCATCCACCAGTAGAAAATTGAAAACTCAGACTAGAGCATTGGTAGCCTAACGGCTATAGCAAATATATTAAATTGTTTTTCTGGACTGAGCTCAAACGACAGAAAAGAATTAATCGGCGAAATTGCCACTCTAGCGATCCCTCAATCTCCTTTCTTTGTACCAGTGGTGAGAGCGGGAATAAAATTTTACTTAAATCAAAAAAATCTGCTTCACTTAGGAGACATTTTTATTCTAAGTGAAAAAGACCGAATGAGGTTTCATCCCTCTTTTGTTAGATAAGGAAGTAAAATAGAAAAAACAACTGATGGAGAGAAGGAGTTAGAAATGGTAACTCTA
>NZ_PXOH01000048.1 GCF_003007785.1 Aphanothece hegewaldii CCALA 016
CGGTCGCGTTTTAGCCAGTCATCGACGACATCAAATATGCCTCTTTCGACACTCTGGCGGCCTACTGCTATGGTCATAGGGTCTGATCCTCTTGCGTTAATGAAATCAAATGCAAGATTTCTTAATGTAATCGTTTTTGAGATTGGGATATTATTCCCATTGTCTTATAGGTTGGACGTTCCGCAAACCTGTTCAGCTAAACTGAAAAGTAGCATGAAACGCTTTTCCCTTTTCCAACCGTTTTGGGTTCTCACAAACCGACAACGGTCTATTAACTTTTCTTAAACTAGCATAAGCTAAGACGAAATATCTAGCTTACCAGTCTGTTCAGGTCATTGATTTTTTAACCTGTCTGTAACCATTATTAGCAAAAAATTTACAATTTGACACATCTAAACTCATAATTGATGTTTTTTCATAAACAATATGAGAGATCAGATATACTAATACAAAGCTTGAAACGGATCGAACCCAGAATGCTCGAATAAGATTTATCTACCCCATTCAACAAGCGATAGGATAGAACTAAAGTCCTACTCATCGTTATCCATGCAAGTTATCTTTAAAATTCGTCGTCAAAAACAGGATAAAAGTTCTTGGGTTCAAAGCTACACCCTTGATGTAGAATCGGGAAACACCATCTTAGATTGTCTCAACCGCATCAAATGGGAGCAAGATGGAAGTTTAACATTTCGGAAAAACTGCCGTAACACGATTTGTGGAAGTTGCGGGATGAAAATTAATGGACGTTCCGCGTTAGCTTGTAAAGAGAATATTGGCAGTGAAATCGAAAAATTTTCCCTTGCTGCTAATGGTAATATTCCCGAAATAATGATCGCACCTTTTGGTAATCTCCCAGTAGTTAAAGATTTGGTGGTAGATATGAAACCATTTTGGGACGATTTGGAACGCGTTGAACCTTATATTAGTACAAATGCACGTAATATTCCTGAACGAGAATTTTTACAAACTCCCGAAGAACGATCGCAACTAAATCAGATGGGAAACTGTATCATGTGTGGGGCGTGTTATTCTGAGTGTAACGCCAAAGAGGTTAACGCGGGATTTGTGGGACCCCATGCCTTAGCTAAAGCGTATCGCATGATTGCCGACACGCGTGATAGCGACACAGAAAATCGTCTAGAAAACTACAACAGTACGGATGGGGTTTGGGGTTGTACCCGTTGTTATTTTTGTAATGCGGTGTGTCCAATGGAAGTCGCACCGATGGATCAAATTGGTAAAATAAAACAAGAAATCTTACCGCGTCATGAAGCGAATGATAGTCGTTCTATTCGTCATCGTAAAGTCATGATTGAGTTAGTCAAAGATGGAGGATGGGTAGATGAGCGGAAGTTTGGTTTATTCGTCGTTGGAAATTATTTTAAAGATCTCAAAGGGTTATTGAGTCTTGCACCTTTGGGGTTACGGATGTTAACACGGGGTAAGTTTCCCACTTCTTTTGACGCATCCGAAGGAACCGAAGAAGTGCGCTCGATTATTGAAGCTATACAACAAAATCGTTAAATTTCCGTAAAATGATCGAAAAATTGTGTATTTTAGACTAGCGCTTTTATTATCATCTGTTTTAGTTTAAGGTTAGACTCATGAACCGTGTTTGTTTATTTTCTTTCATCACGACGACAATGGTGTTTAGTGTCGTCTCTTCTGCAAGTGCATTCAATCAACAAGTTTTTATTCCTTCTGTTCAACCCGTTTCATCCACTTTAATCGCGCAAAATAACCAAAAAATTCGTGTAGCTGTACTCGATTTTGACTATAGCAGTGTTTCTGATCCCCGTTGGATCTCTCTTTTAGGTGGTGAGAAAGGATCACGAGGCGTTAGTGACATTTTAGTCAATAAACTTGTTGATTCGGGAAAATATTCGGTTATTGAAAGAAGTCGTATTGATGCGGTTTTACAAGAACAAAATTTAGGTGCTTCGGGAAGGGTTGACGCGACGACTGCGGCTGAAATTGGGCGAATTTTAGGCGTAGATATTGTAATTGTTGGTTCTATTACCCAATTTGATCTAGAAGCACGTCAAGAAGGTCTTAATGTACCTTTTTTCGGTCAACAGAAAAAAGATACTAATGCTTATGTTAAGCTGAATGCTCGAATGATTAATACAACAACGGCTGAAATTGTAGGAACGGCTGAAGGAAATGGTACCGCAAATCAGTCCGATCGTTCAACCACTATTCTTGGTTTTGGTGGTGGAAGTGCGACTAGCAATGAGGGTAAATTGTTAAGTGCTGCAACAGAAAAAGCAGTCAGTCAAGTCGTCGAAACTTTTAACTCAAAAGCGGATGCGGTTGCCACTTCTCCAAGGGCTATTTCTAATGCTGTAATTGCTGCGGTTGCGGGTAATCAAATTATTTTAAATAAAGGTTCTAGAGATGGTTTTGCAGTAGGAATGAAAGTCACTATTGAACGGGTGACTCAACAAGTTAAAGATCCCGCAACTGGTAGAATAATTCGTCAACTTACACAACCTATTGGTATGATTGAAATTACAGAAGTAGACGGACAATCTAGTGTCGGTAAAGTGGTTTCTGGCTCTAAATTTAAAGTAGGAGATTTAGCCAAACCAAAAAGTTAAATTTTTGACCTTTCCCCTCTCCACCTCACCCTAAGCCTCTCCTACAAGGAGAGGAAACTATAAGGAATTTGTTTATTTATTGGGGGGGTGCCGAAGGCGGGGTGAGGTATTTTTTAAAATTTCCAATTTTTATAAGGATTTTTCGCTAAATTCACATTGTAATATCTTAGATCATGGGTAACTTCTTCGCTTATCCATTCTGGTAAATTTACTTGTTGTTTTTCGTCTTTTAATTCGACTTCTGCCATGACTAATCCTTCATTTTCTCCTAAAAATTCGTCGATTTCCCAAACTAAATCATCAATTTGTAGCTTATATCTGATTTTTTCTACTAAAGGACGATCGCATATTTTATCTAACATTATTACTGCATCTTCTAAAGGGATTTCGTATTCAAATTCTGCACGTCCAATTCCTTCAGTTTTGCCTTTAATTGTAATAAAAGCTTGCTCCCCTGCAATTCTAATTCTAACAGTTGTTATACCATCTTTGGTGGCGATATAACCTTGTCGATAAAGCTTACTTTTTGCTTGTTTTTTCCAAGCATCACCTTTTACTAAAAATTTTCGTTCTATTTCGATCGCCATAATAATTATTGTTGAATTTGTGTGATAAACCAAGCTATAGCTTGAGATTGATTCATTTGACGTGTTTTCTGTAATAATTCTTTGAGTAAAGAAATTGATAAATTAGGCAAAACCAAAGATTGATTTATTCTTTGAGTATTATCAGTTTCTAGTTTAAAGGCTATAATATCAGCTTTTTTGACATCAATCACCCAGTATTCTTTAACTTTTAATTGTTCATACATTAAACATTTTTTAGTAATATCATCCTTAAATGATGTACTACCGATTTCAATTACAAAATCTGGTACAGGATATATATTTAGATCAACAATTCCCGTACCATAGGGAATAGCTTCGGCATTTTCTCCCAAATGATAGGAGATATCGGGCTGTACTTCGATAACACCTGCTTTTCGATAAGTACAGTTGTCTCTACAGGTTGATTTGATTTTGTTTGTTGCATTAAAAAAATTGACGGCTGTTATTACCACTGAATGATCACAAGAATGATCAGAACCAATTGGAGTCATTTGAAGTCTATAATGTCCATTAAAGTAATAACTTTTTCCTTTTTCCTCATATTGAGGTTGAGCGATAATTGTAATGTATTCTTGCCATGTTCCTGCAATCCATACATTATTTATAATCTCGGTTTGTAGTTGGTTCATGGTTTTGCGAGATAGCTAATTAATTCTAAGCCGGCCAGTGAATGAATTCACTGTCTTATAGCTAAAGTCCGTTAAAACGGACTCGGTGTCAGCCTTTTATCGTAAATCCGCAATAAATCCTAAATCTAGTAATTAATAAGGTTTGACTACAAAATTGCTTTTAGGATAACAATTTATACGGATTTGGTATTAGTCCATTTTAATGGACTTAAGCTATAAGACAGAGAATTTATTCTCTGGCGATACTGGCGATACTGGCGATACTGACGATACTAGCGATACTGGCGATACTGGCGATACTGGCGGTAATAATATACTAACAATTACCCAATTAATTTTCATCATTTCTCGGGGTATATTAATATAATAAAATTAATATTCTTCTATATCCTGTGTAATTTTAACCTCTTTGGATAAATAGCGAAACCAAGTAAAATATAAGCCAATGGTTAATAACATAAAGAATAAAGCTAAAATTCCGAGATTATCCCAACGTTTCATCATAAACATAATTCCCATCATAAATAAAATCATTTGCCAAGGAACTGCTAAAAATGTGGCTAGAATATCTCGTTGGTTTTCTGCTTTAATTTTAGCTTGAATATTCGGTTTAAGGCTTTCTCTCATTTCCCCCCAAAAACCAAAAGGACGAGTAATACGATAGAAATGATGTAAAACTGGTTTTTCAGTTGGAGGGGTTAAAAGTGTTCCAATAATACAACCTATGAGTGAACAAATACTGGGAATAAGAAAAAGAAAATATTCTTGCATCACAGGGTTAGGAAATAGAGGAATAACCACAGCTTTAGCAAAAATTGCCGAAAACATTCCCGCAAGAGTTCCCGCAGCGAAACCATAGCCATTAAACCGCCACCAATACCATCTTAATAATAATGGAACGGCTAGACCAACTCCTAAACCTGTGGTTAACCATCCCCAAATATCATTGATATTGGTGACATTAAAACTAAAAATTAAACCAATAACGACGATTAAAATTGAAGCTAAACGACTTTGTAAAACTAACTGACTTTCTGAGGCATTCGGTTTAAGATACGCTTGATAAATATCTTTTACCCAATAAGCTGCACCTGCATTAATAATCGCATTAAAAGTAGACATCGCCGCCGCAAGAAAGGAAGCAACTAATAAACCTTTCATGCCGATGGGAATATATTCTGCTAAAACGGTAGGTAAAATTAATTCTGGATCTGTGATCGTTCCTTTGGTTAAACTGTAGTGAATACCCAATAATGCAAAAGCTGTCATTAATGGCCAACGAAAAGATAATAAAAGTATCCAAAAAAGAGATAATAAACCAGCATCTCTATCACTTTTTGCGGCTAGATAGCGTTGTAACATATAGCCACCACTCCCGCTACATCCTTCAATGACGGTTTTGAGAAGATAGAAAGCGACGACACCACCAAATAAATTAAATATGGCATAATCTCCGGGTAAATCAACCGTCCAAGGTGGAATGATACTACTCCATTCTTGAAAACTCCAAGTTTTGGCTTGTTCTGCGCCCGAAATAGCTACCGAAAAAGTTTCAGGTAATGTAACTGTTGTCAAGGCTATGTAACAAACATATATAATTGCAATAAAAATCAAAACGCCTTGGAATAAGTCCGTAATTACACCACCGTAAAAACCACTAACAACGGTATAGATTAAGGTTAGCAGAACTAAAAGAATTGAGGCGAGACGATCGTCCATTCCGAGAAATTGCCCTAAAAACTTGCCACCAGCGACAGAGAAATAACTCATTGTACCAATGGAAAAGAAAATAGTAGCGATCGCACTAATAATTCTAGCGGTTTTTCCTTGTCTGCCATCGCCGAAGCGTAACTGCATCCATTCCGCCATCGTCATCACTTGCGCCCTTCTATTCCATTTCCCCATAAAAATCATGAGAAAAGCCATAATGAGAACGACACCGCCTCGAATCTCAATAAAAAAGCCTTTAGCACCGAGGGCATAGATTAAAGCAGAAATCACCATCGTACCCGCTAAGTCGGTATTAGCAGCCATTCCCGAAGCTCCTAACATCCACCAAGGTAAACTTCTACCACCTAGAAAATAGGATTCTAGATCAGTGGAAGCCTTTCGCTCTAAGATAAAACTCAACGCCATTACAGCGACCAAATAGAGCAGAATAATAAAATCATCAATGGGATGCAGCATAAATAGTGAGGAAAAACAAGTTAGTTAGATGACCATACACTTTACCTGCCTTGTTCCTTTGCTTCAAGTGTCTTAACTCGTTTATCTAGATTTCTGACATCTTCTCTAATTTCAATTACCAAGGTAGCCAAGCGTTCAAACATAGGGTCACTTTCTCCTATAAGTTGTCCATTTACCACACGCGGAGGGGAAGAAGATTGACGCGGGGTAGAAGAAGGAGACGGGGAACGAGAACCAGTTCCTATACGTCCAATTTGTGATTCTAAGCGACTGACACGGTTTCTTAAGCTGGTGAGTTCCGATCGTACTGCTGTATCAGACTGTGCAAATACGGATTGATTAAGTAATAATACGCAGAGGAGTGATAGTAGGATTAAATATAAATATCTCATGATGATGAGGTTTTATTTTTCATGATAGCGATTTCTTTTACCTTTCCCAATCCTCAAGTTTTAGATTTTGTATCCGTTCAAATTCTTTTATATTATGTGTAACTAATATAAGATCATATACTAAAGCAATAGCCGCAATTTGAAGATCATAAGCTCCTATAGGTGTACCTTTAGCTTCTAAATTAGAGCGAATCTGTCCATAGATAGATGCAGCTTTTCCATCAAAAGGATGACTAATATACTGATTAAAAAATAGCTCATATAACGCTAAATTAGCATCACGACGGGAACTTTTATAAGCTCTGTAATACAATTCTGCTTTAACGACATCGCATAAAGCAATATCTTGTCTAGCAATAGTTTTAAACTTGTTTATTACTTTAGAACTTCTTCCTGTTAAATATTGAATACAAGTGTTAGTATCAAGTAGATAAATCACAATACATCCCACTGTCTTTCGTCACATTTATCTTGTTCTCCTCGTACTAAAGGTTCACCTTGCCATGCTCCTGCTGTTTTTTCAAAAAAATCTGGAGGATAGCCTAAATCATTAGCTAATTTTTCCTCAGTTCTTACTTCTACAAGTTGATAAACGATAACTACATCTAATTCATGATTGGCTAATTCTAAAGGAACTTGTAGATTAATAATTCCATCTTCATTAACACGAGAGCGTAATTGTATACTTTGCATTTCCGATTTACCTCAATCTACTAATTCTCTTTTTTACTTATTGCTTCTTCATACCACTTCTGACACTGTTCAGCTAAATTAGTCGCCGTTTCACTAATTTTTTTAAGTTTTTGTTCTTCTTCTTTCACTAATTCTAAAATTTCTAATAATTCTTTTTCAGAAGGCATTTTTTAAGCCATCGTCTTTTCTCCTAAACGATTTTTAATTATACTAACAACTATTCTAGTCTTACTTAGTATAACAAAGATATTCTTCTTCTCGCTTTAGTTCCCGTGCAAGATAAGATAAACTTAAACGTTTTAGTAAATTAACTGTAATCGGTCGTTTGTCATTCCAAAAAATCATTGATTCCAAAAATTTTTGAGCCAAATCAGAATTTAAAATTTCACACAAGAAAATAGCTTCACTTTCTGAATAGCATGGTAAAAAATAAACAGTATCATCAAAAATAACTGGCTTATTTTGAAGTGAGCCAATTTTTCTAAATTTTAAGCTTTTGTAAAAACCAGAAATTGCTACTTTCCAAGGAGCAAAGCTATAATCTCCTATTCCAAAAATAGAAAAATTAGGGCTATTTTTGTATATTGAACTTTTTCTATTTAAAAAATGTATAATATTTTCTTGTAAATAATTCCAAGTTTTAGGTGCGTTCTTACTGATTAATGTTGTGTCTTGTTTCGGATAATGCTGAGTGACTAAAATATTTTTTCTAGAACTATCAATAAAATTGTTATTTAAGTCTGAGCTTTTAAGAAGAGGATAAATATATAAATCTTCTAAATCTAATTGTACGCTGTAACCGTTATAATAAAAGTCATTTTTCTTTTCTAGTTCCATTATTTTAGCACAATCATGCTTGATTCCAGAACGCCAACAATAATTCTGTTCACTTTGATATAGAAATTTTAAGTTTTCAAAATCTGATAAGTTAGAGATTAAAAAATTATCTTTAAAACCGATAACATTTATCGGCTGTTGAGCTAATAATGTTGGATATACTAAGCATTTTTGTAATATTCTTTTTTGATAATTTTTGGAAGTTTTAATTATTAATAAACAAGCATCTACAGAAACTGCAAAATATTTTAAGGCATTAACTGAATAAATTTTTGTTTCTAAAATATGTAATTTATTACTCCATACATGAATAAGGATTTTTCGAGCAACAGAAGTTTTACATAAAACAGCAATTACTCCATTTTTATTGTGAAGCCATTCAAGATATTGTAAAATCATCCATTCTGAAATATCAAAGTTACTTTTACCTGTTATTGCATCTAAACCTTTTTTATTTTGAAAATTGTTTTTACTAGGAAGATTACTACTTTTAAAACTACCTAATTTTGAATTAGTAACCCAAGGTGGATTACCTATAATTAAAATAGGTTCTAATAAATTTTTTATTAAATTTGACCAATTAATGATAAAAAAATTATTTTTAATTAAGTGTATTTTTGTATTTATTTCTATTGTGTTTATTTTTAAATTTAAAGAATCTAAATATTTTTGATTAATTTCAGCACCAATAATATGATCAACTTCTGATAGATAACTTAAACAAGATATAATGAAATTACCTGTACCACAACTAGGCTCAATAATGGATTTCAAGTTATTTTGTTGAGTTTTAACAAGTTGAACAATACTATCAGTTAGCTCTTGTGGTGTTTGAAAATCACCAAACTCTATTTTTTGTTGTTGTAAAAATTTTTGATTCATCTTATTTTAAAAATGCCATTAATTTGACCAGCTTCTTGAATTACTCTGCTATATTGTAATCTCCATTGCAGTGCATTGGATATAGTTAAATATCCTTGCGTCGGAGGTTTAACTAAAATTTCATCTGCGATTCTTTCTACTTCAATATCATCAACAGGTAAATTTCGCTCTAACATAAAAGCAATTAAATCATCTCTATTACCATTATTGCTTAAAATTCCTAAAATACCTCTAGTCATCTGGTAATCTGCTGTTTTTTCTTTTTGGACAAAAATAGTATGTACTATATTTAACTGACTAGACTGTGTAGAATAAAAATCAATTTTTTCATAAACAAAAATTAATAGATTGTATCCTAGTCCAAAAATCTTTTGTCTTGCTGATCTAAAAGGTGAAGATGATTGAGGTTGACGAACACTGGTAACTTTCATATCTACTTCTAAACTAGGAAAATCAATACCTAAAGCTACATTGCCCATTTCATAATTATATAAAGCTTTTAAATAAGCTTTGAATTTTAACTCTAAATAAGTCCCTACGGCTTTTCCGTCTGTGATTCCGTATAAAGATGGTTCTTCATGATGGCTTTCTAAATCTGCAAAAGTTTTAGCTTCACGTTGAAGAGTGTCAATCGTTAAATCAGATTTCATCATTGTTAATCTGAATTTAATATCAATATATTTTTTACAATATCATAAAAATAAATCACTTGACTAATTTTAGTACAATAATCAAGCTTAGGCATTAGCATAAAATCTCTTGTTTTGCAATAGCTATTTAAAGGATTTTGAAAAGCGATTTCTAGTGAAGATTCTTTTCTTGTACCCCCATATTGAATGATGCGATCGACTTCTGAATAATACTGATTAATAGCAAGACGAGACATAACAGCGAGTTTCCATGCAACATACTGTTAGTGTTCCCACCGCAGTCGTCTTGAGCGATCAGTAATTTTACTGAATTTATGCTGATTCCAATTTTACCAGTACATCAGTACGTTGGTATGCTAGGGAAATCATTCACTGGCAATATTAATGTACTAATTATTACTTTCATTAACCGACTTGATGTATAAAACAAAGAATTTTTGATAAA
Organism: Aphanothece hegewaldii CCALA 016; assembly: GCF_003007785.1. GTDB lineage: Bacteria > Cyanobacteriota > Cyanobacteriia > Cyanobacteriales > Microcystaceae > Chroococcus > Chroococcus hegewaldii. The sequence goes on from NZ_PXOH01000048.1 coordinate 9,927, forward strand.
TTATAATAAGGAAAACTTATCCTAAAGATTTACCTTTATTAATATGAATACAGAAATAATTACTATAGATTCAGAAATTATGATGGGAAAACCTATTATTAAAGGAACTCGAATCACAGTCGAAAGAATTTTAGAAATGTTAGCAGCAGGTGAAACCACTGACCAAATAATAGAAGCTTATCCATTTTTAACCAAACAACAGATTGATGGTGCAATCCAATTTGCTATAAAAGCCATTAACAATATATATATTAAGGAAATAGCGTGAAAATAGTAGCAGATGCTAATACTCAAAGCTATATTGTTAAACAACTTCGTAGTGATGGACACGATTTAATTTGGATTGTTGAAATTGCTCCTTCTATTTCTGATCAACAAGTTTTAGCAATAGCCAATGATAATCAAGCGTTACTTTTGACAAATGACAAAGATTTTGGTGAAATGGTCTTTCGTGAAAAGTTATCAAGTTATTATGGTATTATTTTACTTCGTTTAGATGGATTAACTACAGAACAGAAATGCTTAATTGTTAGTTCTTTTATTAAAAATAATGAAAATAAATTAGCGAATACATTTACTGTTATTACACCCACCAACATCAGAACACAAAAATTATCTGAGTAACCAAAAACCTGTATAAGTCATACCAGAATCATCGGGTTGAACTAAAAGAAAATGTAACCCTTTGCTGGCTTGTTTTTTTTGTTCATAAATATCAGCAAAATGTGCCATTTCAGCATCAGAAAAAGTAGCCATAATCCAGCGTTCATTAACTCCAGCTTCTAATACTAATCCCCCCGATTGTCCTTTCTCAGCAGGAATATAATTGAGGGAATGTGGATTAATTTCTTGTAACCATTGTGCTAAAGATAAGGATTTTTTATCCCCATATATAATAACTCCAGAAATAGGAAGAGTAGAAGCTATACCTAAATTGAGAGGATATAATGATTCATTCGCCGATAAAATAGGAATTGGACTATTACTAAAAAACTCAACTAATTCTTCTGCGGGTAATGAGGCAAAACGCCATTCTTTACCTAATAAATGATCAGGAATGGGTTGAGGTGGCAGTTGAGTCATAGCTGAGTAAGTTATAATTATTCTATAGATTATAATAACAGTAAAGATGACCTCAATAGATGACTTGTTAGAAATTGGAACAATTGCCGCACCTCAAGGATTAAAAGGAGATGTCAAAGTCTCTTCGATTTCTGATTTCCCTGAACGTTTCGAGAAATCAGGGAAAAGGTGGTTACAATCTCCAAAAGGTGAATCACCCCAAGAAATTATGTTAATAAAAGGTCGTTATATTCCTAGTAAAGAAAATGTATATATTATTCAATTAGCTGGGATAGAAAGTCGAGAACAAGCTGAGAATCTTAGAGGCTATAAATTATTTGTTCAAAAAAGCGATCGCCCCATTTTAAACACTGATGAATATCACGTCTCAGATTTAATTAATTTAGAGGTATATAATCAAATCAATAACGAAAATATTGGAATTGTTACTAATGTTTTTTGGGCTGGCAATGATATATTAGAAGTTAGATTACATCAACAACCTATTCCAAAGGAAGAAAAACAAATTGATTTTTCAAAAATTAGTCGAATTAGCAAAAGACATAAAGTTAAACAAAAAACACAAAAAATAGCAACAGTCTTAATTCCCTTCGTCAAAGAGATAGTACCTGTCATTAATTTGGACGAAAAACGAATTGAAATTAATCCACCTTTAGGTTTACTAGATATAAATCTATCTTCAGATAGAGAAACTTCGTCTAATGATAATGATTGATTTTAGTAACTACATCGACTAAAATATTAATTAGCCGAGCCTTGAAAGTTAATGAAAATATCCTTGAAATTTAATAAACATAAAGCTAGAAGTCGTGAAAATGATTGGCGACTTCTACTAACTCTACTTCCTTATGCGCGTCGTTATAATAAAACGCTTATACTATCTATTATCTTACTTATTCCTTTATCAGTTTCAGCAGCAATTCAACCGATTATTATTGGACAAGCAGTCTCATTATTGAGTAAAGAACCCTCTTGGAATTTTTTAGAAAAATTACCTTTAGATCAAGCTTTACAATATCTTACGATTCTTCTTGCAATAACAATTATTATACGCTTAATTTTTGTTTCTTTTCAAGGTTTTTTAGTTCAAAAAGTCGGACAAGAAATCACCGCATCAGTTCGAGAAGATTTATTTACTCATGTTACTTCATTACCGATTCGTTTTTTTGAAAAAACACCAGTAGGAAGATTAGTCACTCGTCTAACCAGTGATGTAGAAGCATTAGGAGAAGTATTTGCTAGTGGTGCAATTGGCGTTTTAAGTGACTTTATTTATATTTTAGTTATTATTGTTACTATTTTTACTCTACAATGGCAACTCGCTTTATTACTGGTTTTTATGCTAATTCCAGTTACGGGATTAATTATTTATTTTCAGCAACAATATCGAGAAGCAAACTATCAAGCAAGAGAAGAATTATCAAAACTCAACTCAATGTTACAAGAAAATGTAACGGGTGTAAATGTTGTACAAATATTTCAACGAGAAAACTATAATGTTGAAATGTTTCGCAAAATAAATCGAGATTATCGCAATGAAGTTGATAAAACAATTTTTCATGATTCTGCTGTTTCTGCAACATTAGAATGGATTGCATTAATCGCTATTGCGGGTGTTCTCTGGTTAGGAGGACTTTTTATATTGCAATCTAAAATTGACTTTGGTACCTTATCAGCTTTTATTCTTTTTGCAAGACGATTATTTAACCCACTCAGACAATTTGCTGATAAATTTACCATGTTCCAAGCTGGTTTTACGGCAATTGAACGAATTACAGAGTTAAAAAATGAGCCTGTAGAAAATCGGTATCAAAATGTAGCTTTATCTCGGATTCAAGCTAATCCAGTAATTCTAAAACAACAAGGAGGAGAGATAAAATTTGAAAATGTCTCCTTTGCTTATAAAAATGACGAATATGTTCTAAAAAATTTAGATTTTGTCATTCAATCAGGTGAAAAAGTTGCTTTAGTTGGTCCAACGGGTGCGGGGAAAAGTTCTATTATTAAACTATTATGTCGTCTGTATGAACCAACACAGGGACGAATTTTAATTGATGGTATCGACATTAAAAATATTCCTCAAGAAGAATTACGTCGTTATGTGGGAGTAATCTTACAAGAAACCTTTTTGTTTGCAGGAGATGTTAAGGGAAATATTACCCTAGGTGAAAATTATTCTTTTGAACAAATTAAAAATGCAGCAAAATTAACTAATATTGATCAATTTATCGATGATTTACCCCAAGGATATGATACTTTACTCCGTGAACGCGGCGCTAACTTATCGGGGGGACAAAAACAGTTACTTGCTTTTGCGCGGGTTGCAATTCGTAATCCTGGTATTTTAGTTTTAGATGAAGCTACATCTAGTTTAGATGTTGGTACAGAAGCACTCATTCAAGATGCTTTATTTCATCTTCTAAAAGAACGAACAGCGATTATTATTGCTCATCGTCTATCAACCATTCGTGATGTCGATAAAATTTTAGTTTTAAAACGAGGGCAATTAGTCGAATCTGGTACTCATGAAGTATTATTAGACAAAAATGGTTTGTATGCGAGTTTATATAAATTGCAAATGTTAGGAAATTAAACTATAAATTACAAATAGATTCTGGTTGAACTGGGCAATTTGAATAGACTAGATTTGGATTTTTTGATAAATATAATTTTTCAAGTTTCGTTAAGGTTGATAAAGAATCTATGTTTAATATTTTATTGTTTGACAGTCCTAAATTCTCTAACTTAATTAGTTTAGCTAATGGAATAATATCAATAATCTGATTGGAATTGAGAAATAAACCCGTTAAATTAAGCAGTGAAGATAAAGGAGAAACATCAGAAATTTTATTATTGTCTAATAAAATAAATTTTAAACTATCTATCTGAGCTAAAGGCGTAAGATCAGAAATTTGATTACCTTCAACAATTAAAACTGATAATTTATTCAGTGAACTTAAAGGACTTAGATCAACTACATTATTGTTACTGAAAGAGGCTCCTGTTAAGTTGACTAGCGTTGCTAAAGGAGAAAGATCAATAATTTTATTACTATCAAAAAGAATTTTTTCTAAATTAATTAAAGATGATATAGGTTTTAGATCACTAATTTGATTAAAAGGAATATAAAGTTGAGACAGATTGTTTAAAGAAGATAAGGGAGTGAGATCGGTTACTTTATTATTCCATAGCCAAAGCGTTTTTAGACTATTTAATTCAGATAAAGGTTTTAAATTAGCAACTTGATTATTAGATAAATCCAATTCTTTAAGAGACTTTAAAGATCTAAGTGGAGAAACATCAATAATTAAATTATCGGCTAAATTAAGTTTATTAAGATGTGACAAAGAAGATAAAGGGCTTAAATCGCTTAAATTTGCTCCAGATAGATTTAATTCTTGTATATTTCCTAACTGAGACGAAGCTTGAGTACAATTATTTGTTTTCAGCGTTTCTAAAACAATGGTGATAGTATACTGAGTATTAATGGCTAAATTTTCTCGATCCGAGCATAACTTCGCAAAAGTATTCGTTGCATTCGAGCGTAGAAAGCTATTAAGACCTTGAGTCAACAAAAGCGTAATTACCCCAATCAAGATAAATTTTGCCATTTTTTGCGCTAAACTTGTTTTAAAAAGCTGCATAGGCCGTAATATGCTGAAAACAGCAGGTATTTTATTTATACAGACTAACAAAACACCAAGGTTTTGTCTTCGGTATCCGCGTCGATGAAAAATTTAACAAAAGGGTCTTCCCATATTTCAATTTCTATAGTAAAATAAAAAATTGTGAGTTTTTTAAAAAACCATGAACGCAGAACAGATTATCAGATCCATCGAAGCGGAACACTTAAAAAGTGAGTTACCGACAATTAACGTCGGTGACACCGTAAAAGTCGGCGTGAGAATCGTCGAAGGTGGTAAAGAACGCGTACAACCCTATCAAGGCGTTGTTATTGCCATGCGTAATGGTGGCATTAGCGAAACCATCACCGTTAGAAAGGTGTTTCAAGGGGTAGGCGTTGAACGTGTATTCTTACTACATTCACCACTGGTTGCTAGTGTACAAGTGATCACTCGTGGTAAAGTAAGAAGAGCAAAACTTTACTACCTACGCGATCGAGTCGGCAAAGCAACCCGCATTAAACAGCGTTTTGACCGCCCACTTTAACAGAAAAGCAGCTTTCATCCCCTAAGAGCGAACTGGTAAAAATTAGGTTATAATTAGTAGTAATTGCTCTCAAGCTTGCGTCCTTAGTTCAGTTGGTAGAACGCAGGTCTCCAAAACCTGATGTCGGGGGTTCAAGTCCTCCAGGGCGCGTTGGGACTACCTATAGCTAGGATAGCCAGCCACTAGCTCAAACCATATAGGGGAAAAGCGAGTGCTGCTGATCAATTCAGTGATAAGTTATTGAGCAACCCTTTAAAAAGAGGGTACTGATGGCAAATGACTGAACTTAAATCTGGGAGAATGATACTGTGGTCAAAAAAGAAGCCGAAAAAAAAGAAACGAATATTACTACTGAGTCTGAATCAAAGTCGTTTCAACTAAACCAGTTTGTTGATGACACGAAAGGAGAACTAAAAAAAGTAGTTTGGCCAGGTCGGCAACAACTGATTAGTGAATCGGCGGCGGTAATTCTCATGGTAAGCTTAGTAGCCACGATTGTCTATTTAGTCGATCAGTTCTTTGCTTGGGGTGCAGGGAAGATATTTCAATGAGTTTCGCTGAAGAATTTAACCCTGAAGTTTCCGAAGTCGTCATCGAAGAAGATGAGGCAAAGGAACAAAATCGCAAAAGAGCGCGATGGTATGCCGTTCAGGTCGCTTCTGGCTGTGAAAAGCGAGTGAAAGCGAATCTAGAACAGCGTATTCATACTCTAGATGTAGCAAACCGCATTTTTGGAGTACAAATTCCGCAAACACCGACCATTAAAGTTCGTAAAGACGGCAGTCGTCAACATGGAGAAGAAAAAGTTTTCCCAGGTTACGTTCTCGTTTCTATGGTCATGGATGACGAAGCTTGGCAGGTTGTCAAGAATACACCAAACGTGATTAACTTTGTCGGAGCCGAACAAAAACGACACTATGGAAGAGGACGAGGTCATGTGACACCAGTTCCATTAAGTCCGTCGGAAGTCGATCGCATCTTCAAACAAGCCCAAGTTTCTGAACCCGTCGTCAAAATTGACATGGAAGTGGGAGACCAAATTATGGTACTCTCTGGCCCATTCAAAGAGTTTCAAGGAGAAGTCATCGAAGTTAGCCCAGAACGAAGCAAACTCAAAGCTTTACTCTCTATCTTTGGTCGTGACACTCCCGTTGAGTTGGAATTTTCACAAGTCGAGAAACAAGGTTAGCAATGGCCAAAAAAGTTGTAGCAATGATCAAGTTAGCCCTTCCCGCAGGAAAAGCTAACCCAGCCCCTCCAGTAGGCCCAGCATTGGGTCAACACGGGGTAAACATTATGATGTTTTGTAAAGAATATAACGCCAGAACCGCCGATCAAGTAGGTATGGTGATTCCAGTTGAAATTTCTGTTTTTGAAGATAGAAGTTTCACCTTTATTCTCAAAACACCTCCCGCATCAATTTTAATTTGTAAAGCGGCAGGCATCGAAAGAGGTTCCAAAGAACCCAACAAAAAAAAGGTAGCAAGCATAAGTCGCGCACAATTGCAAGAAATTGCTCAAACCAAAATGCCCGACCTAAACGCAAATGATATTAATGCAGCAATGAAAATTATTGAAGGAACCGCCCGTAATATGGGTGTGACCATCAAAGAGTAACCCTTAAACATTATTTTCGGGGAGAAGCACAGCTTCGCTATTAACCCAAGGAGATCTAGAAAAAATGACTAAAAAAGTCTCTCGTCGTCTACGGGATGCGCGAGCTAAAGTCGATGATAAAGCGTATGAGGCGTTAGAAGCCTTACAACTGCTCAAAGAAACCGCAACCGCCAAATTTGACGAAACAGCAGAAGCTCATATTCGTCTAGGGATTGACCCCAAATATACCGATCAACAGTTAAGAACAACTGTAACCTTCCCCAAAGGCACTGGACAAACCGTTCGAGTTGCCGTCATCACAAGAGGGGAAAAAGAATCGGAGGCCAAAGCAGCAGGAGCCGATATTGTTGGTTCCGAAGACCTAATCAACCAGATTCAGGGCGGAATGCTCGATTTTGAAGTTTTAATCGCCACACCCGATATGATGCCCCAAGTGGCTAAACTCGGTCGCTTACTGGGTCCTCGCGGTTTAATGCCGTCCCCCAAAGGCGGTACCGTAACCACAGATTTAGCGGGAGCCATTGAGGAATTCAAAGCAGGTAAACAAGAATTCCGAGCCGACAGAACAGGAATTGTTCATGTCATGTTCGGTAAAGCTTCGTTTACCGCAGATGACCTTCTAGTCAACCTGAAAGCTCTACAGGAAACGGTTGATCGTAACCGTCCTACAGGTGCTAAAGGTCGTTACTGGCGCAGCGTTTATGTTTCTGCTTCAATGGGTCCATCGATCGAAGTGGATATTAGTTCCCTTCGTGACCTAAAATTAGCAGAAGCGTAACAGAACAACCAAAATTTGCTTCATCGGGAAATACCGAAGACAGCAGGTGCAACTTAGCTTAAATATCCTGCCGAGGTTGAAATCCTAAGAAAGAACAAGAAAACGAAGGAAAATAATCCTTTTGTCAGTATTCTTGCCTCTCTAGATTCAACCCCGGCCTAAAGGCTGAGGGGTTTGTTTTTGATCTAGTCCCCAACAAAAGGAGGTGAGACAGCATGGGGAGAACTCGGGAAAATAAGGCCGCAATTATTGAAGATCTCAAACAACTGTTGAGTGAATCACAATTAGCCGTCGTTATTGACTATCAGGGTTTATCCGTCGCGGAAATAACGAATTTGCGGAGAAAACTTATACCAGCAGGAACAGTCTGTAAGGTGACCAAAAACACCTTTATGCAGATCGCTATCCAAGAAGAAGAACAATGGCAGCCGATGTCGAGCTTGCTCAACGGTCAATCTGCCTTCTTACTGGTAAAAGATGATATTGGTGGAGCCTACAAAGCTTACCAAGAATTCCGCAAAGTCGCCAAAAAATCAGAGTTTCGCGGTGGCGTAATGCAAGGCCAGATTCTCACCGAAGATCAGGTGAAATCGATCGCCGACTTACCGCCCAAAGAACAACTCATGGCACAAATTGCCGGCGCACTCAATTCGATCACGTCACAAGTGGCACGTGGCATCAACGAGGTACCATCCTCTTTGGCACGTGGCATCAACGAGGTACCATCCTCCTTGGGTCGTGGCATTCAAGCAATCGCCAACAAAGAAGACAGTGCTGCCTAACAGACTGTCCACTCAAAACCTAAATTTGTTCAACCATTTTACTGTAAAGGAGTTAAATCCATGTCTGCTGCAACTGATGAAATCTTAGAAAAGCTAAAATCACTAACCCTGCTTGAAGCGGCTGAGTTAGTTAAACAAATCGAAGATGCTTTCGGCGTAAGTGCTGCTGCTCCTGCAGGTGGCATGATGATGATGCCCTCTAACGGTGGTGCTCCTGCTGCTGCTGCTGAACCTGTAGAAGAACAAACCGAATTTACCGTCGTTCTTGATGAAATCGGTGCCGATAAGATCAAGGTACTTAAAGAAGTTCGTAACATCACCAACTTAGGTCTAAAAGAAGCTAAAGATTTGGTTGAAGCTGCTCCTAAACCCGTCAAAGAAGGTATTAAGAAAGAAGAAGCTGAAGCAATCAAGAAACAGCTTGAAGAAGTTGGCGCTAAAGTTAGCATCAAATAACATCTTCATAGGTGGGTCTAACCCACCTTTTACTTTATACCAAATTCAATAAAAAAGGGTTTGGTTTCCCTACCCCTACAATCATATCTTTTTCAAGATTAAAACGATTAGTAACTAAACAAGTTTACTTTCAAAATAACCATGCTCAATGTAATGACGCGTTGGATCACTTCCATAAAATGGATCTTGCGCGACATCTGGACGGAGGGCTAGATAAGAGGTGGGATCGAATTTTTCTCTATCTCGTCCTTCACCAATACCATGAAGAACATAATGCTCACCTGCAAATTTGAGTTTCTCTGAGTAATCCGAAATCGGTTCGACGGCTTCAATTAAATCGCCATAAGACGCAATATAAATATCTGACTTGAATTTCAAAGGATCTCGGTTTTCAGGTTGGAAAGGTGCTGGCGGTACAGAATTTGGCGCTCCATAGGTGATATAATGCACAGTCGCTCCTACCGCATCTTGATTGTAGAAATCTAGTAAATCATCATAACCCGCTAAGTAACGATAACTATCAAAGGTATCCTTTTGCTTACCTGCTGCATATCCTTCTGTAATATAGTTTACAGCCGCCGCCTCACTATTCGTACCAATTACAGGAATTAATTCTGGATTAGAAGCTACATAACGATACTCCTCAAAGATATCAGGATTTCGTCCTTCAGTACGACCAAAATCACGATAATGTTGGCTAAAAGCGGTTAAATTATCACCAAAAGCATCAATTAGATCATTATAAGACGCACCATATTGCGCCGCGTCAATGTCAATATTTAGCTCAAAAGTACTGCTTACTGAAGCACTTGATGTATCACTCGCTGTAACACTAATCCCCAAAGTCCCATAATCAGCGACTGGTGCAATTCCAGAAAAAGTTAGGGTGAGAGGATCGAAAGTTAACCAAGCGGGTATTGGTGTTCCATCCGCTTTTGTTGCTGAATAAGTTAGGCTATCTCCAAGATCAACATCAGTAAATGTGTTATTTGGCACAACATAACTAAAAGAACGATTAATGATTGCATCTTGATTAGAAATTGGAGTATTAAGCGTTGGAGAATCATTAACATTATTAACCGTTAGATTAAAGACACTCGTAACACTTAGCCCTTGAGGATCAGTGGCAATTACAGCGATCGCGCTCACCCCTACATTCTCATTACTTGGAGTTCCACTGAAGGTATCACTAGCTAGATCAAAAGTTAACCAAGACGGCAAAGGTGTTCCATCGGCTAAAGTTGCCGAATATGTTAGTACATCACCAGCATTAGGATCACTAAAAGTCGTTGTTGGAACTTGGAAAGTAAATAATTGATCTTCTAAAGTCGATTGAGCTACAAGAGGAATATCAACAACGGGAGATTTATTAGTTAGATCAACGATCGTTATAGCAAAAGTATCCGTAACAGAAGCACTTGCTTTATCCGTTGCTTTAACACTAACATTAATCGTACCAGCATCAGCGTTTGTTGGAGTTCCGCTAAAAGTACGAGTAGCCGCATCAAAGCTTAACCAGCTTGGTAAATCTGCACCACTTTCTAAAGTAGCTGAATAAGTCAGCATATCCCCCGCATCGACATCGCCAAACGTATTTTCTGCAAAAGTATAGGTAAAATTTGCTTCGCCAAAAATACTTTGCTCAGGAAGCGGGTTTAGAACTACTGGGGCATCATTGACATTTACGACGTTTAAATTAAATCGAGACGAAGCTGTAGCGTTCTTTTTATCAGTTACTTTTACAGTCAGATCAAGCGTACCTATTTGATCATTATTAGGTGTTCCGCTAAAAGTTCGTGTCACAGCACTAAAACTTAACCAGCTTGGTAAAGCAGAGCCATTGGTGAGGGTAGCTGTATAGATTAAAATATCGGACGGATCGAGATCGACAAAAGTTGTAGCAGGAATGGTGAAGTTAAAAGCTTGATCCTCATTGGTTGTTTGAGTAGCAATGGGACTTCTTACAAATGGACTATAATTGAGTGCAGAGCTATTATTAGAAATAATTACATCTCCGCCTGGACGTTCTTGAATCAAATATTTATTTTCTTCTAACTGTTCAGAAATCACTATTCTGCTGTTAGTACCAGCCGCTAGAACTGGTAAAATTTGGCCAGTGACCGTATTTAGATTAATTAATGAAATTTGACCACCGTTTAAAGCTTCAACTAAATTATCACCATCATAAGTCGTTAAGCTTTCTAAATAAAGAACGCTATTCTCACTGCTAAGATCAACATCTTGTAATTTAGTAACGGCGGCTAAATTAATAAATCCAGCATTACGAGTTTTTAGTAAAGAGCGATCAAAATCATCATCAATAAATTCTGTTAATTTCACCAAATTGATCGTACTTAGAGTGCCATCAGCTACGACCTCTGTAGTCCCACCTGTAATTTTAGTTAATTCGCTAAGATTAACTTCGCCACCTTGTAAAGCATTAATCTTAAGAGTGTTGAGTGTGCCACCTTTGAGAGTCGTCACATCGGATAAATCAATGAGACTACCTTGTCCTGTGGCTTCAATTTTAATATCACTTAGGCTACTACCTTGATAATTAGTTAAGCCTGTAAGCTTAAGAATTCCACCATTTGAGGCTAGTAAATTTAGACCACCATATGCAGGATTCCCATTAGAAAAGGTTATCTCATAAGTTGTTCCTTTTGTCGAATTTCCGATAGTAACAATATCATTAATCGTCGGAACTGTTCCCGTACTCCAGTTAGCGGCATTGTACCAATCACCACTGGTTCCAATCCATGTAACAGTCGCGCTTTGTACCTCTGTCGTTATAGGATTGTTTACTAAGGCAGTTGTCATTACTTTTACTTTTTTTAGGTTTAGTTACAAATTTTTACTGACTGAGTTTAGAGTCTAAAGTTTCGCTATTTATTTAAATAAAGCTACATTTTTTCTATCCCGAACCCCTAGTCATCGTTAATCATTTTAAGGCTTCTGTGTCTTAAAATGCGAATAGTAATTTCAATCTTTTTGTAGATTTAATTTAATGCAACCCATTGATATATTAATTCTCTCTAACGGGCCAGGTGAAATCTCGACTTGGGTGCGTCCAGTGGTCAAATCTTTACGCCAACAATTGGGAATGGATGTTGAGAGTGTCCGTATTTCAGTGGTTTTATCACCTTGTGGTCATGCGATGGGTACAGAATCAGATGTTGTCCGAAGTTATCCTGAAGTAAACCGCGTGCAATCACCAGAGCATTTTTTCTCTTTTTTACTTCAAGGCAAAACCGCAGAAAATTGGGATTGGCGAAACAAAGGAATCGTTTTGTTTTTGGGAGGTGATCAGTTTTTTCCTGTAGTCATTGGGCGACGTTTGGGCTATCAAACGGTTATTTATGCTGAACGAGAGGCGCGTTGGTTGCGTTGGGTCACACGCTATGGGGTAAAAAATCAGTCCGTTGTGACAAGCGTTCCATCACATTACCAGTCTAAATTAACAGTGGTTGGCGATTTGATGGTCGATATACCTCATTTATCTTTATTATCTTCTCGCTCATCACCCCCCATGATTGCGCTATTACCAGGCTCGAAGCCGAGTAAACTTTTTCAGGGCGTTCCTTTGTGTTTAGCGATCGCAGAACAAATTAGTCAACAATTTCCAATGGTTCGTTTTGTTCTTCCTGTTGCACCAACCCTCAATCTATCGACTTTAGCTAAATTTGCCGATCGACAATACAATCCAATTATTGAGACTGTAAACTGGACAGAAGCTCAACTTTTTACTTCTGATGCTCAAACTCCTTATTTTCTAACGTCTAAGGGCTTAAAAGTTGAACTTTTTACCCAATTTCCTGCTTATGAAATGCTATCTTTATGCCATTTTGCTTTAACAACAATTGGGGCTAATACGGCTGAATTAGCAACTTTGGGACTTCCTTTTATTGTTTTGCTCCCTATTCAACAATTGGACGCGATGCGGACTTGGGATGGGATCCCTGGAATTTTAGCAAGTTTGCCTCTTATTGGGGTAACGATGGCTAAAATCATTAATTTGATTGTTCTTGCACAAGGTCGTCGTTTGTATGCTTGGCCGAATATTTGGGCTAAACAAGAAATTGTCCCTGAATTATTAGGTTTGCTTTCTCCAGCAGACATCGCACAAATTGGCATAGATTGGCTCAATCATCCAGAAAAATTAGATGAGATTCGTCGGCAACTTCTTCAAATTTGTGGCGAACCTGGGGCGGCTCAAAAAATGGCTCAAATTGTTACTGATTTAGTCAAGACGCAATCTGATTCTTGATTATGCCCCAAAAACTGACAACCATCTTTTATCAAGTTATCACAATAATTAAGTTACCTTAACTGATTTTTTACGGGATTGACGGGGCTTAATTTTATAGAATTTACGGATTTACAAGCTTTTTGCCATTCTCCATACTAGAAGTTACTAGAAACTACTAGAGTTTTACTATAATGCCAGACATTAAATTAGGAACCGACAAAGGTATCTTACGCCTTCAATTTAGTTCGCGGGTTTCACAGGCTTACTACGGAAGAAGACAATTTTACAAAGGCTTGGGACGCTCTGATACACCAAGCGATCGAGAATGGGCTTTATCTATTTGTCGAAGAATTCAACTAGATATAGATCACCCTGACGATTTATTTGACCCTACACTCATAAAATATCTAGGATTCAAAACAAAATCAGTAGAAGCCATTGGCTCAGGCATAAAGCTAGGTCAACTATACGAAGATTATGTGAATTGGAAGGTGTTTACTGGAAAGATATCAGAGACGACCTTGAAAACAAGGCATAATCGAACGTATCTTAACTGGCTTAAACCATTTTTAGAAGAGGAAATAAGCCCAGAGCTTGTCAGCACTATCGCTAAACGATTATTAGCACAAAATTTTTATAAACCTAATCTTAAAAAGTTTTTTTCGGCTTTATCAGAAATGGGAGATAGAGCGGTAAGGAAAGAAATCTTGCCTAAAAATTACTTCTTTGAACTCAAAGAAATAGATTTAAGAATCAGCAAAAAATCTCATCAATTAGCTGAAGAAGAAGATTACAGAAATTTTACTTTAGAAGAAAGAGATCTCATTATTAGCTGTTTTAGAAACTCTTCTCGGAAAAATATACTTCAAATCAGCGACCTAATTGAGTTTTTATTTTTAACAGGATGCAGGCAAGGTGAAGCATTTGCTTTAAAGTGGAATGATATTAAAGATGAGTGGATAATGTTTGACGAAAGTTATTCATCGGAAACGAAAATTACTAAAGAACCTAAAAACAGAGTTGTGAGAATCTTTAAAACTAAAAGATACGATAAATTAAATCATTTAATCCATAATTTGAGGAGCAAAAGGAAAAAAATAAACCCAAATGATTACGTTTTTTTAACCGCTAATGGTAAGCAGTATAACAGATTTAATATTCAAACCGCTTGGCAGAGTAAAAATACTGGAAATAGTGAAGGTATTGTTACTCAATTAGCTAGAGAAGGTAAAATCTCTCAGTATTTAAAACCTAGTTCAACTCGTCATACTTTTATTACTCTTCAAGCTCAAGCGGGAGTTGATTTAAAACTTTTAGCTGATAGTTGTGGAAACTCAGTTGATACGATTTATGACCACTATTTAGGAGCGAATCGAAATGCAGTTTTTATCAATATGTAGTGACATTTAAAGAAATCAAAGTTACTATAGAAATGTCTTTAAATACAAGGGATTCCGCCTATCTATCTAGGCGGTTTTTTTTACAATGGTTAACCAGATTAATCCTCTTAAAAACTTGTCAATTGCGTCTTTTGTTTATCTCCTTAACACTCGTTGGTATAAACAAGGAATGAATATCTTTATGTGGGTTACAGCACTGCATTTTTTAGAGCATATTATACAAGTTTATCAATTGTGGATTTTACACTTACCACGACCTCAATGCTTGGGGTTATTAGGGTCAATTTATCCTTGGTTGATGCACTCTGAATATCTACACTATGGACACG
>NZ_PXOH01000049.1 GCF_003007785.1 Aphanothece hegewaldii CCALA 016
ACTCAAAATAGGGATGTCTTTGCTTCTTACAAAGCAAGTTTAGGGTTTATTTGGGCTTGATTTGTGTTTAAGTCCCATTAGAGTTAAAATGAAACAGTGTCAACCTTCTGTACTCACACAAGAAAGGTGAAGCCTTTAGCGTCCTAATTGATTGGGAATACCGTCACACCCGCCTGGAATCGTTGCGCGGGTTTTTTCCCCTCCCCAAGCACAACAATAATACTGCTGTTCGGTGCTTAAATTTCTCACATCGGTGAGATCCGCATTTTCGATGACAACTCCAGTATAAGCACCCGTCTCGTAATTCGGGGGATGAATGCGACTTCTCGGACTTGCGGTTTGAACTGAGCCATAAAATAATCGTGCTCCTTTTAAGTCAGCGCCGCGTAAACTGGCTTCATAGAGAATTGTTCGAGCTAGGTTGGCTTTCACTAAATCACATTGATTCAAGTTCGCCCGTACCATATTCGCCTCGCTTAATTCTGTCCAGCGTAAATCTTGACCGTCTAAGTCTGCTCCTGCCAGCATTACTCCTAGATTAACAACTCTTGTGCCCTCAAAGCGATCCTCAGCATAACCACCTTCACCATCTAAAATAGGTCTTCCTAAAAATCGATCGCGTTTTAGAGGGGTGAGCATTTTCGACTGGCTCAAAAAACGGAGAATTTGCGCTTTACCAGAGGGATCAACATTACTTAAAATTGAGGCGGTTCGACCATCAGCGATCGCTCTTTCTTGCGGCCAATCTTCTAAAAATCCTTCTTCATCTAATGCTAAATCAGAAATGCCCTGAAAGTAAGCATCGATGGTTTGTTGTTGGGTAATGCGGTTTTGTTGAATGGTTAAATCTTTGGATATCACATACTGCGCCCAAGCGACATATACCGCTAAGACGGCGATCATAATTTGTCCGAGTGCGCCAACCCATTCAGCCCATGAACCAAACTCGTCATATTTAAAGGAATTTAGCCACAGGGTGATCCTATTATACACGCCAAAATAATGTGCTAATCCAGCAAGAGAAGCTATTAAAACGATTGTTGCTAAAACGCCGCGACGTTCTCTGGGTGTGAGATAACGGCTTAACCAATCGACAAAACCAGGTATGATAATTTGTAAGGCGAGTAAGAGCGCGACTAAAGCCCCCGAAAAACCGACCCAAGTCCAATGAAAAACCAAACCAATAATCATTACACCGACTGATGTGATTAAAATCAGAGGGCTAGTTGGTTGAATTTCTGGCAAAAAAGGTTTACGCCGTGTTTGATTTTGATAGGATAAATGGGACAAATATTCAGCCCGTAACGGTTCAGATGGCACAGCATTAGGATCGGGTGAGGGAATAATTCTGATATCTTTCCCATTCGATTGAGCCAAGGTGTTCGGCAGATTAGATATTTCGTTAGGATCGGGTTTAATGGACATTTGGGCTAAATTTTCGATAGTTTTGTGTGTTATTATTAAAGGTTAAACGATCGCCATACACTAATAATCGATCGATAGTATCAAGACGATTTTGCCAGACTTGCACTTGATAAGCGTTTTTCTGTTTGTGTTCGCTCATCCAAAGAGAAAAAGAAGTGCGAAACTTTTTCAGGGTATTTTGAGTATGAGCTAAATTAGCAGGTGTTGGATTTTGCGCTAATTTATTAAAACTTTCTGCCAAATAATCAACCTGTTGGCCCCAATTTTTCATTGTTCCTTCATTCATAGCTAATTGATTATTGACCATTAAGAAACTCCACTCTTTTTGTAATCCTTGAAACCGTAACGCCGCCGTTTGAAAAGGTTGTCGATAAGGAAGTGGTTCTTTATTGTTAGAGGAAATTACACCCTGAGTCCGATTTAAAATACTCTGTAGATTGGGGGTTAAATTTTCGGCCGCAAAGAGAGCAAAACCCGATGTAGGCATATTGCGGAGTAGTTGCATCTGATCGATTGTTACAGAATCAGGGACTTTTAGTAAGCGAATTCCAGGAATAATTAGACTGGCACCTGCCGCCATTGGTTCATAGAGTAATTGTGTTCGCTCTTCCAAATTGCCCGTATCTAAAGCATAGGTCATCAAACAAATCAGATCAACCCAACCTCTTTTACCCCATTCTTCCCAGTTTTGTTGGAGTCTGTACATCCGTTCTTGTTGTGCCATCGGAAATACTGCCGCAGAGATCAAAAGATTAGGTTTAATTTGTTTTAAACGAGTTGATGCGATCGCCACAAAATTAGTAACTTGTTGCGCCCGGAAACTTGTCCAAGAGTTCCATAGAGGATGTTTTGGATAAATATCAATGGGATCGACACCGGTTTCTTGTTTAAAAAGCCATCTCGAAGATAGCCCATAGCCAAAGGTTTCGTTAGCTTGTGGTGCTTGGAAGGGATAGCGAATATAATCAAACTGCACCCCATCGACATCATAGTTAGTGGCAATTTCTTCTAAAAGAGATAAAAGATATTCCTGTACTTCGGGGTTAGCTGGATCATAAAATGCTTTTTTATATTCTTTTCCATAGTCAAAGGGTTCGCCTTGTTTATTCGTGATCACCCAGTCTGGATGACGCGATAAAACGGGACCGAGATAATTTTTCGGTTGCCCCATGACTTCGTTATGACGTTGGTTTGCTGCTGCAAAAATCCAGGCCCAAGCGTGAATTTCCATTCCCCGTTCGTGTGCGAGTTTAACGGCGGCTTTCAGGGGGTCCCAACCCTGAGTTAGGGGGTTTTGTTCTGGAGCGATCGCACTGGGATAAATGGGGTAACTCGCGTTAATAGTTTCAAAAAAGACGACATTAACCCCCGCATTTGCCATTCGATCAAAAACTTTCGCTAAATCTTCTTCTGATTTTGCTTGAACGATGGTTCCTCGATCTAACCACATTGCTCTAATTTCGCTTTGAGCAAACTGGCGTTCTGTTGGATAATTATCCCATAAACTCCGTCGGGCTTTTAACCAAAGTTCTCTCGCTTGTTCGTACTCTTTAGCTTGAATGAGTTGTTGGAAATTTTCTAGGTTTTCTTTGGCTTGTTGCACAATGAGTGAGGAGCGATGAGCCACCCTTACTGTACTAACTTCAGTATTAGTACGTTTCGAGGTTTCAATAATTTTCTGCGGTGATAAATCTAAATTACTATTACTAGCATTGGCAGCGAGTAGGGTACTTTCATAACGTGCAATTAAACTACTTAATTCTTGGCTCATTTCCGTAATTTGTTGCGCTGTAAGCCACTCACGTTCGACGGGTTCTATTACTCTTGCTTCTTGAATGGGTTCTGAAGAGACGACTGGGCTAGTTAGAGGAACATCACTTAAAGGGGTCTGTGGGCGCGTGGTTGTTACTGGAGGCTTTTTATTTTGGGTTTGTGGGCGCGTGGTTGTAGCAACTGGAGGTTTTCTATTTTGGGCAATATTGCTATTCACTTGACAAGGAACCGCTTGTAACATAGAGTTACTGTCTGGTTTGACCCCGTGACGCGAGAGAGCGACTTTTAACCAAGCTGAGTCTAAACTAAGAGGAGAAACGCCATCAATACCCCAGCGCCAGCCTAAATAGGTTGCTTTGTTGGTTCCGACAACTGCGGGCGGTTTTCCTTTCGACATCCATATGGCGAGGGTTTGACTGTTGACACCAGTAGGAATAATCACCCCACCAATGAAAGTATTAGATAAACTGGGTTGATTAGAAAAGTTGGATTTTCCTTGCTCATTAAGCTTTAAAGTAGCGGCTGAACTGTTAGCAAATCCCCAATATGCGCCAAAAAGTGTTTTTAATTGTGTTTTAATTTCGCTTTGAGATAGATTTCCGGTAGGCCCAGTAACAATGACTTGTCCGCCGCGACTCATCCATTTTTGGAGTGCGATCGCCTGAGAACCATTAATATTTTCTACGTTGGGTAAAAACAACACTTTAAAGTTTTTTAAGTCTTCTTCTTGCTGCCAATTTCGCGTTTCTAAAATGCAATAGCTTACACCCACTGCTTGTAAGCGTTCTGTGATTGTTGACCACTGTTTGGTATTTTCAGCGCTTCTTACAACACCGACAGGAGTTCCCAACGCGAGTACCGGTTTAGGCAAAAAGTTAGAGGAGAAAAGGGTTAGAAGGATTGATAGTAAAGAAACAGAATATTTTTTCTCTTTCCATGTTGTTTTATTCTGGGGTTTTAACACAGATTCTCTCCTCACCTTTTACCGCAATTAAACTATTTTGCATCACACTTTGAAAATTATCATAACTGTTTATTTCTATAATTGAGCAAATAAAAATTAAATTGGAAATCGTTTCATCGCTATAATTGCGGCTCTCGCATTTTCTCGAAGAATTGCGGAAATTCCTTGAATTTGGGGAATCTGCCAGAGTAAATCTACGGTACGACGCAACAGACGCACTAGATCGCCTTCATCTAGATTAGTATTTTCACAGATTTCTTGCCATTGACCACCATCAGCCCATTGAGCGACTAAACCTAATAATTGATTTTCTAACCAAACGGGGATCGTAATTTCATAGCGTGTTTGGGCTTGATACAATTGGCGACGAATTTCGCGTAAACTAATAAAATTGGCTTCTGTGAGTCGAAAAGTTTCTAATACTTCTGGTGGCGCGACATAATTACACCAAGTATCGGGGCGTAGCGGTTCTGTGATTACGGCACTCATGGCGGCGGCTAAATAAGAGGGTTCTAGATGATCGAGTTGTCCAGACATTAAGACTAAACCGAGCCAAAGTTCGTTTTCACCCCGAATGGTTGCGGCGGCTTTTCCGAGTTGTGTTGGATGATATCCGTCTAAGGCGTTGAATTCTCGTAATATTTCGATTAAATTGAGGAATTCTTCCCAATAGTAAGATTTACGCGATTGTTGTTTTTGTAATTGAATTTGGCTTTTATGCAGTTGTTCGCGCAAAGTAACACGATGATAAAAAGATTTTAGCAGTCGGCCGATATTTTTGCGTTGACTGAGTGGATGTTGGCTGAGTTGGGTTTCAACGATCGCTATTCTTTCCGCTTGTTGGAGCAGTTCTGGGGGCGTTTCGCTTTTTCGGGCATATATTTCGATTTTTTGGCTAAATTGGGCGGTTTGTTCATCGCCTCTGCGCCATCCTCCTAGCTGTTTGGTTTCACCCAGAGAAGGGCTTAAATGAGCTAATTCTGAGATGGAAACGGAACCGCTATTAATTTCGGCTACATCGCCATAGGGTGCAATATACCAACGGTTATCCTCGCCTAAACAGAGCAAATCAGGGGCTTGTCCAGAGCCAGATACTGTTTGAACAAAAATTGCTCTTATCGGGTCGCTAACTTTAATATACTTGCCTTTGAGATGCAAAATTTGACCGGGTGCAAGGTTGGGTAAATGTCGGCTTAGTTTTTGTTTGATGGTGTTACTGGCTTGCTGTTCTAAGATTTTGAATAGTCGTTCTTCTTCTCTGATGCGATCTTTGAGTTTTTGATAACTGACTACTTGTGCTTGTTCAATTCCAGCTAATTCGACATCGAGTTTTGCTAGTTCGGTGGTGAGGGTTGCGATCGCTTGTCGGTCTGGAGTGAGTTTCAGTCGCGCTAAATATTCAGCGAAACTTCTTTCTAATAAGTCTTTTGCCTCTTCTAAGGTATGTTTTTGTAAGAGGTTTAAGACCATGCCATAAGAAGGGGTGAAACAGCTTTGTAAAGGTTCGGGTTTAGCGGTGGCTAAAAAGGCGGCTTCTTTTGACCCTTCAAAGGGTGTCTGAACGGTTACAACATGACCGACCTCATCCATCCCACGTCGTCCGGCTCGGCCTGCGATTTGGACAAATTCTGAGGGGGTGAGCATACTATGTCCATCATCGGTTCGTTTGGAAAGGGCTGATATAACGGTGGTGCGGGCGGGCATATTAATTCCAGCCGAAAGTGTTGCGGTTGCAAAAACGACTTTAATGAGGCCAACTTCAAAGAGTTGCTCAACTAATTCTTTCCATAAGGGTAAAATTCCAGCATGGTGGGCGGCGATCCCTCGTGTTAAGGGTTCGAGTTGATCGAGTTTGATCAGTTGAGAGACTTCTGCTAAAAATTGCCACAATGTTAGAGCAACATCAGGAGTTTCTAATAAATAATTTAGGAGAAGATCGTCAGCTTGTGGATCATTGGCTAAAAAAGCGGTTAATTTTTCGTGTAATGTTGGGTTTTCGGGTTCAAACCATTGTAGTAAGGCTTCTTGTAAGGATATGTTTTCTGATAAAAAGAAGAGGAGAAGTCGATAATAAATGGCGCGGGTTTCTGATTGATTGACGAGGGTGATCGCTTTTAGTTCTCGCATCGCCTGATCACAGCCCCGACGACTGAAAATTACATAGATAGCGGGGAGCATATCTTTGTTGTGGAGTTGTTCAACAACCATTAAGATACTGGGGCAGTCTTCTCGTTTGTTGCGTCGTCTTTTGCCGTTGTTTGTTTTCTCTTTTAGACGCGGGTTGATTTTGTTTTGTTTGCCGTCTAGTAAGGGGAATAGTCCTTCTTTGGTCGTGAAATAATATCGTAGCGGCACGGGACGAAAATCTGAGTTAATTAATTCACATTTTGAAATATTTTGGACTGAATTGGCTTTATCTCGTACTTGGTTGATCCAGTGGGTGAGTTCTTCGGGGTTGCCGACGGTGGCTGAAAGGGCGACCAGTTGAATGAATGGGGGACAATAAATAATAGATTCTTCCCATACTGTACCTCGTCCTTTGTCGCTAATATAGTGACATTCGTCGAGTACTAAGGTTGCTACGTTTTCTAGGGATGTACCGACTTGACCGATGGGCGTTTCGTATAGCATATTACGGAATATCTCAGTTGTCATGACGATCACTGAGCCGTTAGGATTGTAGACGGTATCTCCGGTGATTAAACCGACTTCTTCTACACCCATTTTTTCTTGGAAATCTCGAAATTTTTGGTTAGACAGTGCTTTTAGAGGAGTGGTGTAGAAAACTCGTTTTTTTCTAGCCAATGCTCGATAGATCGCATATTCTCCGATTAATGTTTTTCCTGATCCCGTTGGAGCGCACACCACGACGGACTTACCTTGGTCTAAAGCAGCGATCGCCTGCTTTTGGAACTCGTCTAGTTCAAAGGGAAAAATTAACTTTAGGTCTAACGGTGCATTTGTCAGAAAGTCATTCACGTATTAACAAATGGATATCGTTTGTTTTAGGTATTGGCTTCTATTGTATCGAACGACTCCTGTTTACGGTAAAATAAGCAAAAAAATCAATACCTAACATTATCGCCAAGAATCATGGCTATCGCCTAAAAAATAAGATGTGGTTAAACTCTGTGTTGGTGGTAAGTGGTGTTCTGTCTGTCGCTGCACTTTCCACATGACTCGATGCAGAGAGCGTTTAATAACACTGACTAAGTTTTCCCATGTTAGTTTTTCATAGTCTGTTAATTCGTTTTCTTCTAGCATTTTTTGTAATTCTATTAATGCTGTTTTCGCGGTTTCATAATCGGAAATTAATGGCGTTGAAGAACGAATTGGATCTCTTTGTACTGCGGCTAAACCTTGACGCACTGCTATTTTTATTTGATCTTTATATTTTCGCTGTCCTAAGATTTTTTGTTGATTTTTTCCTTTTTCACATGAAGCGTATAAGGGAGGTAAACGGTTTAAAGCAAATGTCGCTACTTCTATTTGATTAATATATTCAACCAAAGCATGAGGATAATGTTTGAGTTGTTTATTTATTTCCTCTTGTACCAGTTCTTCCATGACATTGATATATCTTTGAGGTGATTTATGAGGAATTGTGTTCATTGTTTTTCTCTCCGACACGGCACATGGATTTAATTTTTATGAGGCAAGTTCAGCGTTTTTACTCTTGACGTTATTAGAACAATGTATACATATTAATCCCACACTAGATTAATTCCGTAAATTTGTCTAGTTATTTTTAGTTAATTTTAATTAAGTTCATCAAATCTTTATATAATCTTTAATTTATCTTCATTTTGGCAAGGAAATAACCGACTAAATAGAGAGAACCACATAAAACAATTGTCTTTTTGGGTTCAATATTTTTTTGAATGGCTGTATCTAAAGCAACAAAAAGCTCACTAAATGTTTGTATCTTGCTGAGGTTTGGACAAATATTTCTGGCTAAAACGGCTAATGAATCGGGATTCGCGGTACTATGATCGGGAACGGGAACTAAAGATAATTGATCGTTTTGTCGTAAGATGGCTTGAAAAATATCTTCGTGATCTTTTGTACTGAGCATTCCCATTACCCAATGTATCGGTTGAGGAAGTGTATCTACATACTGTCTTAAAACTTCAGCAGCAGCAGGGTTATGAGCGCCATCAATTAATATAGAATTATTTTGCCATTGAATCCATTGTAATCGTCCAGGCCAAAAAGTTTTTTTCATGCCCTCTTGTATTGCCTCGTCTGGAATTATCCAGCCTTTTTGTCGTAAAATACCTAGGGTAGCCATTGCGATCGCAGAATTCATTAACTGCACTTGTCCCAATAATGGTAAAGGATATTCAATGTCAATTAACTTAGCTAATTGATAATGAGCGTGTTGAGTTTGTGTTGGAATAGAAGGATCTACCCAAATTGTTGGACAATTTAAGTGTTGAGTTTTTTGTAAGACGACTTTTTCAGCACAGGGGGGGAGATGACCAATGACTGCAGGACAGTTTAATTTAAGAATACCGGCTTTTTCAGTAGCAATATGGGCGATCGTTGGGCCTAAAGTTTGCCAATGTTCTCGACTAATGGATGTAATGACGCTAACGAGAGGATTTTCACACACATTGGTTGCATCGAGTCTTCCACCTAGTCCAACTTCTAGAATAGCAAGATCGACTTTATTTTGTGCAAAATAATACCATGCAGCCGCCGTAATGACTTCAAACTGTGTGGGACTTTCTTCATCAGGTAAAATAACAGTAGAAATTGTTTTTAAAATATCGGTTAGGGTTTCCGTAGATATAGGAATTTCATTTAGACAAATTCTTTCTGTCCAGTCTACTAAATGAGGTGAGGTATAACGTCCAACTTTATAACCTGCTTGGGTCATGATAGACGATAAATAAGCACAAACGGAACCTTTTCCATTTGTTCCGGTAACATGAATAATAGGAATCTGATGATGAGGATTTCCTAATCTCATCAGTAATTTGTTAATACGTTCTAATCCTAGATGAACACCAAAGCGTTGAAAGGGTATCAGTAAAGAATTTATATCAGTTGACATGATAATTAGGTTTTATTATCTATATAGTTACTAATTCTGTACACAAATATTACATTGTATTATAGAATCAGTTTTGTACGCTTTGACCCGTACTGGATGAACTACAACATCACGCCAGTTGCTTCAAGTCGGGGAACCCGCCCAACGCACTGGCTCCTCTATTGGATGAGGGATATTCCCATTTCCAACTACTTTTAATAAATAGAGACGACCAATATTAATGCTCCCGTTCACATCAGCATTTATTCTAAGATTAGTCGCTGTTTGGAACAGTCCTCGTTTTAATCTTTTTCCTAAATAAGAGTGATGTTTTTGAATTGGCTCGTGATCTAAAGCAGAACATTTTGAAGTATAAGCCTCGTTAACTAAAACGATTTTTATTCCAGCTAACTTACCTTTATATTCAAGTTGTTGAATTAATCTCTTATGAGGAATCGAGGCAAATTTCTGATTATTGACTGCTCCTAAATTAATCCCATTTTTAAATTCTTCGTTCCAGCCAATGACTAAAATGCCAATGTTTTTCTGTACTAAGTCGTTAATGATTGCGCGACTTGTTGTGTGGAGAAAATAGTCCACTTTCTGATTACGTTTACGCCAAAGCCTTTCTATTCTTTGACTTGTCTGTTGCGTATCAGGCAATTGAGAACGGAGTTCAGCATTTCTATAGTTAGCATATTGATTAGCCGATTTAATCGCTCTACCGTCATAAATAACTGGCTTTTCTCTTGGTAAGTTGTAAGTTAAAGTACACAAATTGTTTAAACCTAAATCAATTGATGCAATTCTTTGTTCATCTAATGAAGGTTTTTCTTCGGTTGAATAGACCACTTCGATCATATAACAACTCGTTTTTGGTACGATTCTTACTTCATCTACAAAAGAAGCCTTAGACGGAAGAAAAATATTTGTTCCACTTGGATGTACGATTTGTTCTTTCTTCAAGCATTTTTTACTAATTGCTTGATTATTATAAGTAACAACGTAACGCCCATCGGAACGGTTTTTACTTCTTTTGCCTTTATAATGCGGGATCTTTGGCTCTCCTTTAAACTTATTTGGATTTTGTAAATATGCTTTGGACGCACTTATATAGCTTGTCCAGTTTCTCAAAAGTAACCTTAATGTACTTTGAGCTACTTTTGATGGCAATGCTTGATATTCTGGTGTTGTTTTTAATTGATGATACACCTCAATCGCATTTGTCATTACTCCAGAGAAAAAGTTTTGTCGATAAATGTAATTAGCCAAGTTATAAAGATTTTTCGAGAGAAGACATAATTTGTCACACTCTCCAAAATATTTATGTCTCGGCTTAATTAGATGTCTTTCGACTAACTGCATTTTCGGTATATATACTGGATTATTTGAACTATAGCATAAAAATTGTCAGGAAAGCAACTATTCTGTAATCATAGATAATTGCCAAAACTTGACTACATTTACCTAGATTTTTGGTAAAGTTTTCTTATACAGGAAGTTCACAATGATGAATAATGCGTTAAGGAAATTGTGTATGATGAAATACAAGCGTTAGCATCAGTAATCTATGAAAAAACTCCTAGAGGGTCTACTTGCGTTCCAAACAGGCTATTTTGATCTTAACCGAGAACTCTTTGAAGAACTTTCTCAGGGACAGAGTCCCAGAATTTTGTTTATTACCTGTTCAGATTCTCGCATTGATCCGAACTTAATCACTCAAGCGCAAGTCGGAGAATTATTTGTCATCCGCAATGCAGGTAATATTATTCCTCCCTATGGTGCCACAAATGGGGGAGAGGGCGCATCGATCGAATATGCGATACAAGCTTTAAATATAGAACAAGTTATTGTGTGTGGTCATTCTCATTGTGGCGCAATGAAAGGACTTCTTAAGTTACAAGCTTTAGCGGATGAAATGCCCCTCGTTTATAATTGGTTAAAGCAAGCTGAGGCTACCCGTAAGCTAGTAAAAGATAATTATAGTGATTTGCAAGGCGAAGAACTGATCGAAATTACTGTCGCAGAAAATATTTTAAATCAACTTGACAATTTACAGACTTACCCCATCATCCGTTCTCGTCTGCATAAAGGCTCGATTTCAATTCATGGCTGGATTTATAGAATTGAGACAGGAGAAGTTTTATCATATGATCCTGTCTTACACGATTTTGTCCCGCCCCAAAGCCGTATTTCTACCATTGAACCTGAATATAATCTACATCCAAGCTGTTCTGTTCCTGGTCTATCTACGTTTAAAATCATTCCAGACACGCCATCCCAAAAAGTCTCAGCTTCTCCAAATGGTCATTCTGCTCATTTACCAGGTCAAGAAAGGCTATCCCTTGAACAGTCGGAACGCATTTATCGCGGTTCGTCAAAAAATAGCTAATCTGCCGCCAATATCATAAAGTTTGTATTATGTCAAGTATCTAGGGATGTATTTTCCAAGATGTTCTAAAAAATGAGTTAAGGATTTGACTAATTGACCTGTGGATATTTTAATCACGATCGTTGAAGTCAGTTTCTTGATTATTGTCTTTTCACTATTGAACAAGCTAATTAATTTTAGCTTCAAGATGATGGGGAGATCATGGTTTAGGAGTAGAACAGAGCAACTGAATACACTACGTCAGAATTTGAATTTGTTGTTACTCCTATCCTGTGCGGGTTTATGCTTTGCACTAATTAGCTTAAACAGTGTTTTGATTTATCAGGGAAAAAGCGTTCAAGAAATCCAAATTAACTTGATTGATCGTATTCCTAGACGGTTTTGGTTTGATTTAGTAACGGCGATCGCTAAAAGTCTGATTCTGTTTTTGTTGGTAAAATTTAGCATACCGTTGCTCAATCGTGGTTTAGAGTATGGTGCTTTATGGGCGAAAAACTACGATCGCATAATAGCCAATGACGAAAGCATCGAATTATTTTTTAATGATTTAAAAAAGACATTGACAAACAGTCTTTGGCTTTTAGTAGTCAGTCTTTGTACCCAATTTTTCAATTTACCAAATGTTATCCCCAAATATTTATATATTGTCCTAAAAGCTTATTTAGCGATCGCCGTTGGACGAATGCTCATCAAAGCACTTTCAGCATTAATCGATACTTTAGATGCACTAAGTCTTCAATATGCTAATTCTGATAACTTATTGAGATACTATCAGCGATTTCGTCATCTTGTTCCCACTTTCAAAAAATGTTTAGAATATCTTTTATATGTGGGAATTGCCACCCTAATTATCCAAGATATCGATTTTATTGCCTTTCTCTCTAATTATGCTGATGAAATAGTTGCCATTATATCCATCTATTTTCTCTGTGGTGTTGCCATTGAAATCACCAATGTTATTTTAGAAGATTTAATTTTACAAACCGAGAATTTAACCGACTTACAACGACAAAGACGATTAACAATTATTCCTTTATTTAAAAGTGTTTTAAAATATTCGATTTATTTTGCTGCAGGAATTATTATTCTAAAACTCATTAATCTTGATCCAACACCTTTGTTAGCGGGTGCAGGAATTTTAGGTTTAGTCGTGGGATTTGGGGCGCAAAATCTGATCAATGATATAGTGTGTGGTTTTTTTATTCTCTTTGAGAACTATTATTTAGTAGGTGATTATATTGAAGCGGGAAAACTCGAAGAACGCACAGTCGAAGGAATTGTGGAAGCGATCGAATTGAGAACCACTCAAATTCGACATCCTGATGGTCAACTCCAAATTATTCGTAATGGAGAAATTGGTTCAGTAATTAATTATTCTAAACAGTATATCTATGCAAAAGTAGAAGTAACAATTGCTCACCATGCTAACTTAGAGCAAATCTACAGCCTGATCTCGGAAGTGGGACAACAATTAAAAGAAGAATGTTTAGATGTTCTGGAACCAACTTACATCGATGGTTTAGAAAATTTTGGCGGAGATTATTTAATCTTACGAACATTAACCAAAGTCAAACCAGGTAAACATTTATCTATTCAACGTTTACTACGCAAAATGTTAAAAAGTGCCTTTGATCAAAAAGAAAAAGTGGATAGCTAACAATTAACTATCCACTAGCTTAGACTAAAGTTATAGATGCTTACTCATCATCATCATCGTCATCGTAATCATCGTCATCATAACCATCTTCAAACTCATCATCATCGTCATCATCAGTCATCCGACTTATCATACGAGTATCAGAGAAAGAATTAAGTTTTAAAACCTCACTTTGGCTCATCGCACGAGCAGTTTGATCATCTAAAACGATATCCTCATCATCTTCAAGGTCGGTAAAGCGATTAGAAAAAACTGAAGGGCGTACGTCCGCTTGGGAATAGTAAGGGCGACTATTGGTCATGTCCTCTCTTTCGTCGCTTTGAGAATCAATCGGGGCGATCGCTCCACCGTGTTCATGGGCATTGTAGCCAGTTCCTGCAGGAATCAAGCGACCAATAATCACGTTTTCTTTGAGGCCTCGTAACCAGTCGGATTTTCCTTCAATAGCCGCTTCAGTTAGAACCCGTGTTGTTTCTTGGAAAGAAGCCGCACTAATAAAGCTATCGGTATTTAAAGACGCTTTCGTAATCCCCAATAAAACAGGAGTATAACGCGCCGTCGCACCGCCTGTAATCGACATAGCATCATTAACCTGCTCAACTTGACGGAGTTCCACCAGTTCACCGGGTAACATCGTCGTATCGCCACCGTCATCAATGCGAACCTTAGAAGTCATCTGACGAACAATAACTTCGATGTGTTTATCGGAAATATCAATCCCTTGGGACTGGTAAACCGATTGTACCTGATCGACCAAGAAAATTTGAGCTTTTTGTAAGCCGCGCAGGGACGCTTCATAAACCCCAAGATCATCGACATGATAATTAAAGAAAATCTCTAAAATCTCATGGGGGTTAGCAGGTCCATCGGTGAGGGGGGTAGCCGTTTCGACCCGTTGACCATCGGTGACTAAAAGGCTTTGATTAGTCAGGAGTGGATATTCGCTGACTGTGCCATCGTCTTCAATGATCTTAATACCAAGGCTGTCGCCATCTTCCCCATATTCCACCTGACAAATACCTGGTTTACGGGCTAAGATGCAAGCTTCTTTGGGTTTACGTCCTTCTAGCAGTTCTTCGATTCTGGGTAGACCCTGAATGATATCTCCTGTTTTGGTACGTTCAAAGACGAGCAATACTAGGTTATCACCTCGTTGTACTAAATCTCCATCATCGATGTGGAGAATTGCTCCGGCGGATACCCGATAAGGACGCGCCCCTCTAATAGTAACTGTGTATTCTCCTTTACGATCGATTTCCACCACTTGACCCGAATAGGGAGCGTGAACACCTGGTGCCATTTCCTCTTCAGCAATGACAAGATCACCGACTTTAACTTTGGGTTTTTGCGATGTCTCAATTTTAATAAGATCTGAATTGCGAACAATCAGAATTCGTCGAATTGCTTCGATACCGCTCTTAATACCGCGAATTTGTCCTGCTTCTTTACATTGGATCTCGGTTCGCGCAATGACTGCACCTGGGGGAATTTCTTGATTATCGTGTACCAGAACACGAGTACTAATATTGCCCCCTAATGGATCGCTTTCTGTATCACGACGCAATACTAATGTTTCTAGCATGACCAGTTGTAGACGTTGACATTCAGCATCCTCATCGGGTTTTAACTCGATATCCGCCGCTAAATGAGTCATAAGGTCGGTTTCTTCGCTGCTCATCTCCAAAACGAGTTGAGTCGTGATCAACTGTGTCCCATCGACAGACTTGACACGTTCGCCATCTTTAAAGAAAATGCGTTGTACCGATCGTAGTCGAATTTGTCGTCCACCTTCAGCATTAATTGAACCTTGAGAGAGGACATCGGGTTCATCTGAGACCGTAAATTCTTGCACCGGACGCAGTAATAAACCGTATCCTTCGGTAGTTTCGACCCATTCAGCCATTCTTAGTTCATCGGCGACCAATAGAGGCGTGATCTGAGTTCCCGCGTTGAGAACTTGTCCTGATTCAATTTTGGTAGCTTCGGGATCTAGATCAAGATAGAGTTTTCCTGGTTTAATGATGATCTCGCGTAAGATATCATTTTTCTGGATAACTTCAACAACGCCACTTGATTGAGCATAGATATCTTTAACGACTTCTTCGCCCGCTTCTACATACTGACCATCTTCGACTTGTAGTAGGGAGATGTCTTTATTGACTTCGTGGGTTTCTTCAGGAATCCACAAAATTGTACCACCGCGTGTTATTTCATAGCCCTGCTTGCGGGAACCTTTCGAGACTTCAAGTCCGCCGTACTGGATGAGTCCACCACTATGAGTATGGTAACGATCGTCTATGAGTTCAGCTACGATCGCATTATTTTGGACTTTGGTTCCAGGGGTTGTTTTCAGTAAGAAACGTTGTCCATCAGCCGTATAAATAATAAACTGTTCGCGTCCGCCACTACTTTCGACTCTGACTTGAGCTTGATCGAGTAGTACTGATGCCGTAACAATATCGATTTCACGGCTATTGGGTTCTAAACGCACCACACCCCCGCTATTAGAAACGAGTTTGGTTTCGGCTAATACTGTTCCCACATATACTTGTTCACCGTTTTTAACGACAGGTTCGGCTCCAGGTGGCAGGTTATAGACATCACCCGATAAGACCCAAAGTAGACCCCCCCGTTGGGCGATGCGGGTTGTATTCCCTTGGCGATCGGTTTTTTCTTCGGGTACCAACTGGGAAAAGAGTACTTCGCCGGCGAGATCGGTGGTAACATCTTTGGTGGCTCTTTCGGTTGAACGCTGTAATTTAGCGTTGGCGACTTCAGCTAACAACTGTTCAAAGGTTACTTTCTGTCCATCCTCAACAAAGAGCAAGGAACTAGGAGTCACAGAATAGCTAACGGGTTCGGTTTTTTTGTTGTCTGGAACTAAAGTAAATTCGGCATTGACTTCTACTTGTTCGCGTTCTTCCCCGTGACGAGTCCGAATGCGACGGGTACTAAGTCCTTCACCAAAGCGAATTGTTCCGTCAAAATTGGCTTTAACTTGACGTACAACTTCCCCTGTAAAGACCCCTCCTGTGTGGAAGGTTCTCATCGTTAATTGGGTTCCGGGTTCACCAATTGACTGAGCCGCAATAATACCTACTGCTTCACCCATATCAACTAAGTGGCCATGAGCTAAACTCCAACCGTAGCATTGCTGACAAACTGAGCGGACTGCTTCACAGGTTAAGGGCGATCGGACTTTTACGCTTTCGACCATTTTCTCGATCTTCATCGACATTTCAGCATCGATGAAATCATTTCGTTTGGCGATGACTTCTCCATCTACGACGATATCTTCCGCTAAGACGCGGCCAAATAGCCGATCAGATAATGGGATCAAAATGCGATCGCCATCTTTCATCGGGCTAACGGTAATAAACGTTTTGGTTCCGCAGTCGTGTTCACGAACAATTACATCTTGGGAGACATCGACTAAACGCCGTGTGAGATATCCTGAGTCGGCCGTCCGCAAGGCTGTATCTACTAAACCTTTACGCGCACCATAGGAAGAGATCACGTATTCAGTGACGGTTAATCCTTCACGGAAGTTTGTTTTAATGGGTAAGTCGATGATTTCGCCTTGGGGGTTAGCCATCAGACCCCGCATTCCGACTAACTGACGCACTTGGCTCATATTTCCCCTTGCACCAGAGAAAGCCATCATATAGACGGAGTTTAGGGGATCTGTCTCACGGAAGTTTCGGATTACTTCATCTTTGAGGGCTTCTGAGGTACTATTCCAAGTATCAATTACTTTTTGGAACCGTTCAACTTCAGTAATTTCCCCTTTGGCGTAGCGTTGTTCAGTTAGGCGTATTTCTTGTTCCGCGCTTTCAAGCATATTGCGTTTAGCGGGTGGAACAGTCAAATCATCAACACTGATCGATACTCCGGCTTTTGTGGCAAAACGGAAACCTAGATCTTTTAGATCATCCGCCATCTGAGCGCAACGAGCCGAGCCATGATTTTGATACGTCCAAGCGATTAGTTTTTTTAAGCGATTCTTATCAACCGTGTAGTTGTAGAACATAGTTTATTCAGTTATCAGTTATCAGTTAACAGTAAACAGTGTTTTCAGTTATCAGTTAACAGTAAACAGCAAACAGTATTTTTCTTTACTGATTACTGATTACTGATTACTGATTACTGAAATTAGCTTTCGACTTCTTCGGCTTCTAAATCTTCCGTAGTTAGAGATTCATAGGTGGGACGACTTGGGGCACGACGACCGAGATCCGTCATCAAGTCCACTTCGACATCCCGCGAGGTTCCATCTGGTGCGTTTTCCACCTTATGTACGGCAATATCTAAGCCTAATGATTGCAGTTCTCGCATCAAAACCTTAAATGATTCTGGTGTACCTGGGCGTGGAATTGGCTTTCCTTTAACGATCGCATTAAGTGCCTCATTCCGTCCTTGCATATCATCCGATTTCACGGTCAGAAGTTCTTGTAAGGTATAAGCCGCGCCGTAAGCTTCTAATGCCCAAACCTCCATTTCTCCGAAACGTTGCCCACCTTGTTGAGCT
The DNA here is from genome assembly GCF_003007785.1 of Aphanothece hegewaldii CCALA 016. Lineage (GTDB taxonomy): Bacteria > Cyanobacteriota > Cyanobacteriia > Cyanobacteriales > Microcystaceae > Chroococcus > Chroococcus hegewaldii. Next base: position 17,778 of record NZ_PXOH01000049.1, read on the forward strand.
TTACCTCCTAATGGTTGTTGAGTCACCAATGAATAAGGCCCAGTCGAGCGAGCGTGAATCTTATCATCTACCAAGTGAACCAGCTTCAACATATAAGCTTGTCCTACAGTAATCGGTCGATCAAAAGGTTCGCCGGTGCGTCCATCATAAACGACGACTTTTCCTGGATGCTCAGGATTAAAAATCCAGTGTTTACCTGGTCGTTGTGTACCATCTTCAAGCAGACGATGTACCGTCAGACGAGAGGCTTCAGCCCCATACATTTCATCAAACGGCGTAATCTTGAACCGTACACCTAGATTCTCACCAGCCCATCCTAGAAGGCATTCAAAGACTTGGCCGACGTTCATCCGAGAAGGGACACCCAAAGGATTGAGTACGATGTCTACGGGTCTTCCATCGGGGAGGTATGGCATATCTTCGAGTGGCAAAATCCGAGAAATGATCCCTTTATTGCCGTGACGACCTGCCATTTTATCCCCAACTTGGATCTTACGTTTTTGGGCGACGTAAATGCGGACAACCATATTAGCCCCTGGTGGGAGTTCATCGCCTTGCTCACGAGTAAACACACGTACATCGACGACCCGACCTTTTTCACCGTTGGGGACTCTTAAGGAGTTATCCCTTACATCTCGCGCTTTTTCACCAAAAATCGCCCGCAGTAGTTTTTCTTCTGGTGGTTGATCTGATTCTCCTTTTGGTGTTACTTTACCGACGAGAATATCTCCGGCTTCTACCCAAGCACCTGAGCGAATAATACCGCGTTCATCGAGGTTTCTGAGGGCATCTTCTCCGACGTTGGGGATCTCACGGGTGATTTCTTCGGGGCCAAGTTTGGTTTGACGCGCTTCGATTTCGTATTTTTCGATGTGAATACTGGTATACACATCTTCAGAAACGAGTCTTTCACTGATTAAGATTGCGTCTTCGTAGTTATAGCCTTCCCAGGGCATATAGGCGACTAGAATATTTTGTCCTAGTGCGAGTTCGCCGCCTTCAGTTGCCGAACCATCTGCTAGAATTTGACCTGGGACAACTTGTTCACCGTTATAAACTAAAGGACGCTGATTTAAGCAGGTATCTTGGTTTGATCGCTGATATTTTTGGATCGGATAAGTAATCTCAGATGGGGTTCCTTCTACGTCGCCTTTTTCGTTGGTGATTTTTACTGTAATCCGTGTCGCATCTACGTGGGTGACAATACCATGTGTCCGCGAGACGATCACCATCCCAGAGTCTCTTGCTGCTTGGGCTTCGAGTCCTGTTCCCACTAAAGGACGCTCTGGACGCAATAGAGGTACGGCTTGACGCTGCATGTTTGATCCCATGAGGGCGCGGTTTGCGTCGTCGTGTTCGAGGAAGGGAATCATCGAAGTTGCTACCGAGACAATCTGCACGGGGGAAACTGCTACATAGTCCACTTGTACTGGTGTGGTGGTGGAGAAGTCTTGGCGATACCGTACGGGAACCATATCTCCTAGGATGATTCCTTTTTCGTCGGTGGCTACGTCTCCTGGGGCTACCCGTACATCATCTTCTTCATCGGCTGTTAGATATACGGGATCTAAATCTCGTCTGACTCGTCCGTTTTCGACTTTGTGGTAAGGCGTTTCAATAAAGCCATACTGATTCACCCGCGCATATGTCGCTAAAGAGCCAATTAATCCCGCGTTTGGTCCTTCTGGCGTTTCTACTGGACAAATTCGACCATGATGGGAGGGATGAATATCTCGCACTGCAAAACCCGCTCTTTCTCGCGTTAATCCGCCAGGTCCAAGTGCCGATAGACGGCGTTTGTGGGTTAATTCGGCTAGTGGATTCGTTTGATCCATAAACTGCGATAATTGCGAGGAGCCAAAAAACTCTTTTATCGCTGCTACTAAGGGTTTGGGGTTGACTAAAGATGCCGGTGTTAAACTTTCGGCTTCGCTTACGGTCATCCGTTCTCTGATAATCCGTTCTAAGCGGTTTAGTCCTACTCTGACTTGGTTTTGCAGGAGTTCCCCTACTGAACGAACTCGACGATTACCTAAATGGTCAATATCATCGGTTGAGCCGATATCAAATTCGAGGTTAATTAGATAGTCGATCGCTGATAATATATCGCCAGGTGTCAAGATCCGTAATGTATCGGGTACACTCAACCGCAGTTTCCGATTAAGTTTATAACGACCCACTCTTCCTAAATCATAGCGTTTATTATCAAAAAAGCGCGATTCTAGGAGTTGTTGTCCGCCGCTTACGGTTGGCGGTTCACCTGGTCTGAGTTTACGATATAACTCTAGTAAGGCTTCTTCTTCGGTGGGATTTCCTTCTTTATCTAGGGTTTTTTGATAGAAATCTGGATGACGCAACGAATCCATGATTTCATTATCTGATAATCCAATGGCTTTGAGGAGAACTTGGGCCGATAGTTTACGGGTTTTATCGATTCTGACCCAAACTAAACCATTTTTATCGGTTTCAAATTTTAACCAGGCTCCTCGGTTTGGAATTAAAGATGCTGAATAAGTACGACGACCATTTTTGTCGATTTCAACTTTATAATAAACCCCAGGAGAACGAACAATTTGATTAACGATGACTCGTTCTGCACCGTTAATAATAAAGGTTCCCCGTTCGGTCATTAAAGGCAAATCTCCAATAAAGACTTCTTTTTGCTCTTTAATTTCTCCCGTTTCTTTGTTGAGTAACCGCGTCGGTACATACATTTGTACTGAATATGTACTATCCCGACGTTTGGCTTCTTCAACGGAGTATTTGGGTTCTTTTAGTTTATAGTCAGCCCCCAAAAAATGCAGTTCTAATTTACCTGTATAATCCGTAATCGGCGAAAAACTATTGAGTTCTTCGATTAATCCTTCTTCAAGAAACCAGCGAAAACTAGACCGTTGAATTTCAATGAGATCAGGAAGCAGATTAGAATTTAGATTGCTCATGCTTTTATATATAATGTGTGCCTTTTTTACGTGAATCGAAAACTATAAACTGATGGAGCAAGACGAGTGATTAGTCTGCTCAAAGAAAGAAAAATCAAAATTAATCATTACGGAGCTTATAAGCTGCCTTACCTGTGGGCGCAGATAGCTCCTCATTTTATTAACGGCTTCTCGAATGGGTAAGAAAAGCATTTTGATAGTATCGCCTCATTAATAAGAAAGTCCAAAAAGATGATGAGCGTTTTCGGTTGTTTGATGAGCTAAGTTTTCAATTTTGACATCACGTAACCTAGATAAATACTCGGCTACATATCGCACATAAGCGGGTTCATTTCGCTTACCACGTCTGGGAACTGGAGCCAAAAAAGGACAATCTGTTTCAATAAGTAAGCGATTTTCTGGGCAGATTTTGGCTGATTCTTGTACAGAGGTAGCATTTTTAAAAGTGACAATCCCACTAAAGCTAATGTAGAAACCCAAGTCTAAAAACCATTGTGTTTCTTCTGGGGTGCCACTCCAACAGTGCATCACTCCTTTGACTTTTCCGTTACTAAGCCAAAATTCTCGTAAGAGTTGTCGCATCCTCTCTGCGGCATCCCGACAATGAATAATAACGGGTTTATCGAGTTGTTGTGCGATTTTCAATTGGGACAAAAATACTTGTTCTTGTTTGGCTTGATTTTCAGCTTTGTAAAAGTCTAGTCCCATTTCTCCAATTGCAACAACACGCCCATCAGATTTGGCTAAGTTCAAAATCTGATCGGCTGTTTCTGCTGTCCATTTTTGAGCATCTAGGGGATGTAAACCAACAGCAAAAGATATTTCAGGAAAACGATCAGCTATGGCTTGAATCTCCTCAAATTCGCTTGGTTCAACGCACGAATGAATTAGACGAGCAACTCCTGCTTCTCGCCAACGTTCACAGAGACCGACTAACTCCTCCTGAAAAGTTTTAAAGTTCAGATGAACATGGGTATCAATAAATTGCATTACTCCTTATAGGCTGTCGTCACAGCGATTTAAGATCTATTACCCTGTCACCCTTTTTTCTTTTAAAGATGGACATAGCTAGATTAATTCTAGCTTAGACTTTGTTTAAGATGCAGCAGTGACCGTCACTTTTTTAAGTGCTTTTGCTAAATTCGCTTTCTTTCTCGCGCCATTATTGCTATGTAAAACATTGCGTTTAACTGCTTTATCAATTTTGCTGTAGGCGGCTGACATGGCTTCGTCTACCGACTTCATTGATTCGGGAGTTGGATTAGCTGCGTAGCTGTCTACTGCGCTATAGTATTTTTTCATTAGGGTTTTAACGGCCGATTTGTAAGATTTATTGCGTAAACGATTACGCTCGGCTATCTTGATCCGTTTGATTGCAGACTTTGTATTAGCCACAGTCGTTTCTCTTTAAAGGTTGTTTAGTTGATTTAAGAATAATAAGACTCAGATAGACAATGATAACAGAATAAGTCAATCTTTGACAAGTGTTTTTTGAGGGACTCATGGAGGAAAAACAATTGAGCTAAAATAAGCGACTTCTTCACAAATGCGGGCAAGCAATGGAAATTATAGGTAAGCTAGATAAGTAGGATCATACGAGAGTGCGTCTGTGTCCTGCTCTTGTAATCGTCACTAAAAAAGGGTTCTAAACTTCATGCTGCGAATTGTTACCCAGTTAGTTGAAGCCCAAACTGAACTACGACGCATTCGCGATCGCTTCGGGGAGTCAGGGCAACAAGCCCAAGAAGCTAAAGTTAAAGAAGTCCTAGATCACTTTGAACAAAAAGGAGATCAGGCTTTAATTGATTTAGGGGAGTCGCCCCTGTCATTATCTCGTTTAAAAGTTAGTGGCTCAGAACTCGATGCAGCTTATCAGCAAGTTTCTAAAGAGCTACTAAAATCGATTCAATTAGCTTGTGCTAAAGCAGAAGCTTTTCACCTCAGCCGAGTTCCTAAATCTTGGGTTCAATTTGGCGATGCGGAAATAGCGATCGCTAAACGTTACCGCCCTGTCTCTAAAGCTGGAATTTATGTACCGAATGGCAATCAAGCTCATTTAAGTTGGGTTTTGATGCAAGCGATCCCCGCTAAAATTGCCCAAGTCCAACAAGTTATCATGGTAACACCCCCAGGTGAAAACGGAAAAATTCATCCAGGAATTTTAGTCGCTGCTCAAGAAGCGGGTGTGACGAATATTTATCGAATGGGTGGAGTCGGCGCGATCGCTGCTTTAGCCTATGGAACTCAAACTATTCCCAAAGTCGATGTCATTACGGGTGGCGGAGATTTTGAGGTGGCGATGGCTAAAAAAATGGTGAGCGATCGGGTTAAAATCGATACATTGACTTATCCTTGGGAATTACTGATTATTGCGGATCAACAAGCCGATCCGAAGTTACTAGCTGTTGATTTATTAGCCCAAGCGGAACAACATCCTTATGCTGCTTCAATTTTAATTACAACAAGCCTCAAAATTGCTGATTCAGTACAACAACAAATCAAAATTTATTCTCAAAACTATTCTCAACGAATTTCGACTGAAAAAGCGTTAGCACATTATGGCTTAATTATTGTTGTTGAAACTTTAGATAAAGCTATAGATTTATCTAATTTTTTTGCTCCTGCTCATTTAGCTTTATGGGTTGATGAACCTTGGGAAGTGTTAGAACAAGTGAAATATGCTGGCACAGTTTTAATGGGTTCTTCTACGCCAAAAATTGTCGGTGAATACTTTGGGGGTACTGCTTTTGCTCTGGCGACAGCTATTGGGGTAGAAACGTTTATGCAGTCTTCTAGTGTGATTGAATATTCACCGATCGCGTTACGACAATTTTCTAATATTCTACAAATTTTAGCTCAAGCAGATGGTTATTTAAGTGGGATTGATGCGATTCGTTTACGGATGGAAGGAAAGAATAAAAATGAGTATGATGATTAATTTAAGTTTTAATTAAAGTAGTAGATTGAGCATCCATTCACAATTTGCTGACTTTTAGCGGTTTTTAAAACAACAAAATACACTTTCTGAATTTGGAGACCAAACCCTCTTAATGATACCAAATCCGTAGTTATTAGCCATTGTATACAAAGAGGTTTTAACCAGCCTTGAAAACTTCTGGATCTGGCCACCAATGATAGTTAGTCAAAGCTTGAATTTGAGGTTGCATTTGTGCAAGAACATGACAGCGTTGAGCGAGAACCACTTCCAAAGCATCAAGAGTTTCAAAGCTCTTGTTGACCAAAGGCTCATCAGCCAAAGCCCAAAGTCTCTCGGCTGGTTGTAATTCGGGAGAGTAAGGAGGTAAAGGCTCAAAAAAGATGCCTAATGGTAACTCAACTTTCTCGCTCATATGCCATCCAGCGCGGTCAAGAACCAAAAGGATAATTTTGTCTTGTCCTGCTCCTACAGCTGCGGCAAAGGATTTT